>NZ_PEOG01000024.1 GCF_002761755.1 Roseateles chitinivorans | reverse complement strand
CTGCTGCCCGGCCATGTAGAACACTTCGGTGTCGGCGGACTTGGCGGCCTGGAGCTCGCCCTCGCGCGTCATCGCCGTGGTCAGCGCGACGCTGCGGCCGGCGCCGCGGCGCGTCAGCGGACGGCCGGTCTGCGCGGCCGCGGCGATCGCAGCGGTCACTCCGGGCACGATCTCGTAGGCGATGCCGGCCTCGACCAGCGCCTGCAGTTCCTCTTCCAGCCGGCCGAACACGCTCGCATCGCCGCCCTTGAGACGCACGACGAGCGCGTGGGCCTGAGCTTCCCGCACCAGCGCCGCATTGATCGCGGTCTGCTGGGTCGAGTGGCAGAAACCGCGCTTGCCCACGTCCAGCCACTGCGCCCGGGGCGCGAGTTCGCGCAGCGCCGGGTCGGTCAGGGCATCGAACAGCACGACGTCCGCCTGCGCCAGCGCACGCGCGCCGCGCAGCGTGATCAGGTCGGCCGCGCCGGGGCCGGCGCTGACGAAGAGGACGCGTCCCATGGCGGTCTCCCGGTGTTCAGCGCACCAGCAGCGCGCCGCTGGTGCGGTTGCTGGCGGGATCCACGACGATCAGCGCGCCGCCGACGCGGTTGTCCGCGTAGGGCTGCAGCGGCAGCTCGGCCTGCAGCTCGACGGTCACATGGCCGATCTCGTTGACCGACAGCTCGTGCGCGTCGGTTTCGGCCAGCGTCTGGATGTCCAGGCGGTGGTCGATCGCGGCGATGCGGGCCTGGACCCAGCGGTTGCCGTGACGGACCCAGTACTTGCGGCCGATCACCGCCGGCTCGGTGTCCAGCCAGGCCAGCGTGGCCTCGAAGCTGCGGCGTGGCGTCGCGGCGCCCGGCGCCACGATCCAGTCGCCGCGCGACACGTCGACCTGCCGGTCCAGCAGCAGCCCGGCGGACTCGCCGGCCACCGAGGCGGCCACCGGTTCGCCGGCGCGGCGCAGTTCGGCCACCACGGCGGTCTGGCCGCTCGGCAGGATCTGCACCTCGTCGCCGACCTGCACCTGGCCCTGCGCGATGCGGCCCCACAGCACGCGCGGGTTGTTGCCGGTGCCGTCGCCGTCCTTGGCGACGTACTGGACCGGCAACGCCAGCGGGGCCTCCACGGTTTCCTGCACCGTCGGCAGCGATTCCAGCACCTGCAGCAGCGAGGGGCCGTCGTACCAGTCGGCCTCGAGCGGCTGGGTGACGTTGTCGCCGCGCAGCGCGGACACCGGGACCACCGCGGTCACGGCGATGCCGGCGGCCGAGGCGAATTTCTCCAGCGCCGCCGAGACCTTGCGGAAGGCGACGCCCGGATCGGCGGCCGCGTCGATCTTGTTGATCGCGAAGACGATGCTCGGCACGCGCAGCAGGTGCGCCAGCAGGCTGTGGCGGCGCGTCTGCGGCAGCAGCGGCACGTCGTCGGCCGAGAGGTCCAGCTTCGTCACGTCGACCAGCACCACCGCGGCATCGCTGCCGGCGGCGGCGGTCACCATGTTGCGGGTGTACTGCTCGTGGCCCGGGGCGTCCGCGATGATGAACTTGCGCTGCTTGGTCGCGAAGTAGCGGTAGGCGACGTCAATCGTGATGCCTTGCTCGCGCTCGGCCTCCAGGCCGTCGGTCAGCAGGCTCAGGTCGATCGGCTGGCCGGCGGCGCGCTTGGCCAGCGTGTCGAGCTGGTCGGCGAGGATCGCGCGGCTGTCGAAGAGCAGGCGTCCGATCAGAGTGCTCTTGCCGTCGTCGACGCTGCCGGCGGTCAGGAAGCGCAGCGCGCGGTGCGTCGTGTCGACGTCGGACTGATGGATCTTGTTCACGGTGTTCACGGCGCTCGGTGCGGTCGCGGGGACGCTCGGGGAGTTCAGGACGGCGGACATCAGAAGTAGCCCTCCTTCTTGCGACGCTCCATCGAGGCGTCGGAGGTGCGGTCGTCCATGCGGGTGGCGCCGCGCTCGCTGACGGTGACGGTCAGCGTCTCGGCGACGATGTCGGCGGCATTGGCGGCCGGGCTCTCCACCGGGCAGGTGCAGGTCATGTCGCCGACGGTGCGGAAGCGGACCTGCGCTGTCTCGACCTGCTCGCCGGCCTCGGGCGGCGTCACCTCGGTCAGCGGGACCAGCAGCCCCTTGCGGCGGATCACCTGGCGGTCATGCGCGAAGTACAGCGACGGCAGCGGGATGTTCTCGCGCGCGATGTAGAGCCACACGTCCAGCTCGGTCCAGTTGCTGATCGGGAAGGCGCGGAAGTGCTCGCCCGGACGGATGCGGGTGTTGAAGAGGTTCCACAACTCGGGCCGCTGCTCCTTCGGCTGCCATTGGCCGAAGCTGTCGCGGTGGCTGAAGATGCGCTCCTTGGCGCGGGCCTTCTCCTCGTCGCGACGGGCGCCGCCGATCAGTACGTCGAAACGGTGCTCCTCGATCGTTTCCAGCAGCGTCACCGTCTGGTGGCCGTTGCGCGACTCCAGCGGATGGGACAGGCGGATCGTGCCCTTGCGGATCGAGTCCTCGAGATGGCCGACGACCAGGCGCTCGCCCATCTCCTCGACGCGGCGGTCGCGGAACTCGATCACCTCGGGGAAGTTGTGGCCGGTGTCCACATGCACCAGCGGGAAGGGCAGCTTGCCCTTGAACTCGTTGCCGGCCACGCGTTGCTTGAAGGCCTTCTCGGCCAGGCGCAGCACCACGCACGAATCCTTGCCGCCGGAGAACAGCAGGGCGGGGCGCTCGAAGGCCGCGGCGACCTCGCGCAGGATGAAGATCGCTTCCTCTTCGAGGTGGTCCAGGTGGCGGTGGTCCGCCAGCGGCAGCAGTTGTTCGAGGTTCACGGGGGCGTTCATGCCGGGGCTCCGGTGGTCGCGTTGAACGTCAGGGGAGACGCTTGGGATTCAGATTCTGCGGTGCCGGGCTCGGCGTGGGTGGCGTGCAGGCCGCATTCCTTGGACGAGTCCTCCCACCACCAGCGGCCGGCGCGGAAGTCCTCGCCGACGGCGATCGCGCGGGTGCAGGGCGCGCAGCCGATGCTGGGCATGAACTCGTCGTGCAGCGGGTTGTAGGGCACCTCGTTCGCCTGCACGTAGTGCCAGACGTCGGCCCAGCTCCATTCGGCCAGCGGGTTGACCTTCACGCGGCCCTGGCCGTCGTCCTCGCGGAACGGCACCTCGGCGCGATTGGCGCTCTGCTCGCGGCGCAGGCCGGTGATCCAGGCGGTGCGGCCTTGCAGCATGCGGGCCAGCGGCTCCAGCTTGCGCACGCCGCAGCAGGCCTTGCGCAGCTCGACGCTGCGGTACATCGCGTCGTCGCCGTTGGCGCGGACGAAGTGGACGACCTGCTCGTTCACCGGCGCGAAGACCTCGACGGCCAGGCCGTAGCGCTGCTGGATGCGCGGGATCAGCGCCAGCGTTTCGGCGTGCAGCCTGCCGGTGTCCAGCGTCGCCAGCGCGATCGGCAGGCCGTGGCGCGCGATCAGGTCGGTGATGACCATGTCCTCGACGCCCAGCGAGGTCGACTGCAGCGCGCCGGGGCCGAAGTCGGCCGCGGCCTGCCGCAGCACCTCGACCGTGCGCGCGAGGCGCTCGTCGAAGCCGGCGGTCTTGCGGGCGTAGAGGCCGATGGCGCTCATCTCACGCCTCCGCCTGGCGGGCGAACAGCGGGCGCGTCTCGTTGACGTCCGCCTGGTAATGGCCGGGGAAGAAGCGCAGCGCGCGCTCGGCGGCGTCCAGGTTCTGGTCGCCGCGCAGCTGCACCGCGTCGACGCCGCAGCGTTGCAGCAGCGGCAGCATGTCGACGAGCACCTCGCCGATCGCGCGCACCTCGCCGGCATAACGCAGCCGCGAGCGCAGCACATGCGCCTGGCTGTACGCGCGGCCATCCACCCACTTCGGGAACTGCAGCACCACCAGCGACAGGCGCGGCAGGTCGGCCTTCAGGTCCATCACGTCGACGTCGTTGGGCAGGATCACGCCGGTGGCCAGGCCCTCGGGCCAGGTGTCGCGCACGGCGTGCCATTGCTCCAGCGTCAGCAGCTTGTGGTCGGCGGCAGCGGGGTGCGGTTGCGGACCGTCCTCGCCGGCGCAGGTGTGCCAGGGGTCTTGGGCCTTGGAAACGAACTTCATGGTGCGGCGGCGTTCAGTGTTGGGCAGCGGTGGTGCGGCGGATCGCGTTGGTCGCCTGCTTGAAGGCGTCCAGCCCGATGCGGCGGACCGTCTGGAGGAAGCGCTCGCCGGCCTGGCGCTCGCGGCGGTAGGTCGCGATCACGGCCTCGACGGCATCGGCCGCCTCGTCCGCCGCGAACGACGGTCCGATCACCTTGCCCGGCACCGCGGCGCCGGACAGCGTGGAGCCGTCCGAGCCGCCCAGCGTGATCTGGTACCACTCGCTGCCGTCCTTGTCGACGCCCAGCACGCCGATGTGGCCGCTGTGGTGATGACCGCAGCTGTTGATGCAGCCGCTGATGTGCAGGTCGATGTCGCCGATGTCCCAGAGCTCGTCCAGGTCCTGGAAGCGCTCGGTGATCTCGGCCGCGACCGGGATCGAGCGCGCGTTGGCCAGCGCGCAGAAATCGCCGCCCGGGCACACGATCATGTCGGTCAGCAGGCCGATGTTGGGCGTGGCGAAGGTGGCGGCCTTGGCGGCTTCGTACAGCGCGGGCAGGTCGCTTTCGCGGACCCAGGGGAGCAGCAGGTTCTGGTCGTGCGAGACCCGGAGCTCGCCATGGCTGTAGCGGTCCGAGAGGTCGGCGGCCGCGTCCATCTGCGCGTCGGTGATGTCGCCCGGCGGCAGGCCCAGGCGCTTGAGCGACAGCGTCACCGAGCGGTAGCCGCTGACGCGGTGCGCGTGGACGTTGCGCTCCAGCCAGCGGCGGTAGGCCGGCGATGCGCCTTCGAAGATGTCGGCGCCCGGCACCGGGGTCACGCCTTGCGGTTCGACGAAGCTGGCGGCAACGCGCGCGAGCTCGGCTTCCGGAATGATCTGCTCGTGGCTGCCGGCGTCGTCGTTGAGGATGGCCTGGTACTCGGCGTTGACCGCGTCGAAGTAGGCCTGGCCTTCGGCCTTCACCAGGATCTTGATGCGCGCCTTGTACATGTTGTCGCGGCGGCCGAAGCGGTTGTACGTGCGGACGATCGCTTCCAGGTACAGCAGGATGTGCTGCCAGGGGACGAAGGGATTGATCTCCTGGCCGACGATCGGGGTGCGGCCCATGCCGCCGCCGACGAAGACCTGGAAGCCGACCTCGCCGGCCTCGTTGCGACGCAACTGGAGCCCGATGTCGTGCCAGCCGATGGCGGCGCGGTCTTCCTTGGCGCCGGAGATGGCGATCTTGAATTTGCGCGGCAGGAACGCGAATTCGGGGTGCAGCGTCGACCACTGGCGCAGCACTTCGGCGTAGGGACGGGGGTCGATCAATTCGTCGGCGGCCACGCCGGCGGTCACGTCGCTGGTGATGTTGCGGATGCAGTTGCCGCTGGTCTGGATGCCGTGCATGTCGACATCGGCCAGCAGGTCCATCACGTCGGCCGACTGCGGCAGCGGGATCCAGTTGAACTGCAGGTTCTGGCGGGTGGTGAAGTGACCGTAGCCGCGGTCGTACTCGCGCGCGATGCGGGCGAGCTGCCGCAGTTGCCGGGACGACAGCACGCCATAGGGCACGGCGATGCGCAGCATCGGGGCATGGCGCTGGATGTACCAGCCGTTCTGCAGGCGCAGCGCGCGGAAGTCGTCGTCGGGGAGTTGACCGGCCAGGTGGCGTTCCAGCTGGTCGCGGAACTGGGCCGCGCGGGCGTGGACGAACTGGCGGTCGAAATCGGTATAGGCGTACATGGCGTCAGCGGACTCCGGCCGGGTTGAGGTGGACCTGGGGGCCCCGCCGCGTCATCTGACACCGCGGCTGGCCCTGGGCTGGCCGGGAGTCCGGACTCTATGAACGCTTTATATATATGAGAACTACAAATTCGTAGATTGCTTATGGTGAGATAAGCATATGAATGGCGCTGCAAAAGGCCCTCGCGCGCCGAAGGCCGCCTCAGTCCACCGCCAAGCGCCGGAGGGCAGCGAGCTGGTCGCCGATCCGAGCCGGCATCGGTGCCGTGCCGGCGAGGATCGCGCGGATGAAATCCGCGTTCGCGCCCGGCTCGCACGCCGGGGAAAGCGGCCAGTCCAGGTCGTCGTTGCTTTGCGGATTGAGATCGACAGCTTGCCCGTTGGCGAAGCCTTGCAGATGCGCCTTGCGCCGCAGGTGGAGATACGCCTCGCCCTCGCTGGCCCGCATCAGCAGCGCCCGGCCGTCGCCAGCGCTGAGCAGCGGCAGCGCCTGGCCCATGCTGTCGACATATTCCGGATGGGTCACCGCCACCACGCGCACGCTGCGACCCGGCAGTGGGTCCAGCAGCTTGGCGACGCTGTGGCTGCTGTTGCGCAGCCCCAGCCGCGGTCGGAGCGCCATCATGGCGTCCAGCCCCGCATGCAGCGCGGCGGTGGGCAGGATCGCCAACCGATCGCTGGCGAGCTGCCGACCCGCTCCCTCCACATCGGCAGCGACGGGCAAGCCGAGCGCCTCGAACAGCTCGAACGGGCTGATGCGGCTATCGAAATCGTGCCGGCCGTGGATGAGCACCGGGATGCCTTCGCGCGCCAGCAGCATGGCCACCAGGGGCATCAGGTTGGCCTGCTTGCGGGCCCCGTTGAACGTGGGCAGCACGACGGTGCGCGGACCCGCCGGCGCGGCCACACGCGCCGCGCCCGCCTGCATCGCTTCGACGAAGCCCAGCAGTTCATCGAGGCTCTCGCCCTTGATGCGCATCGCGATCAGGATGGCGCCGCGTTCGAGGTCGGGCACCGTGCCGTCGAGCAGCTGCCCGAAGAGCGTCCGGGCCTGCTCCCGCGTCAGATCCCGCGCGCCGCGGGCGCCTCGGCCGATTTCCTTGATGAGCGGGGCGTAGGGAGCGGAGTCCACGGCAGGTCGGCGCTGAGGCCAGGGGCGAAACAAGCGCCGCATCTTAATCAGCCACGCCAGCGTCACGCTGACGGCAGAACGGCCCGCGAGCGGGCCGTTGCGACAGGAGGCAGCCGTGGTCGGCCGCCGGCGCTCGCGGTCAGAAGGTCGAGCGCCCCACCAGGTTGAAGGAGCGGATGTTGGCGCGCTCGTTCTCAAGCTTGGCGCGGGTGAAGTCCACGCCCAGGCCCACCGCATAGGTCTCGTTGAACGCATAGGTGGCGTTGAGGCCGAAATACGGCTGTGCCGAGCGTTGACGGGATTTCAGGACCTCGCGCTGGTTTTCCCAGACGCTGGCCTTGCCCTGGTTCCACGCCAGGCCGCCGCGCAGGTTCAGGCTGACCGAGTCCGTCAACGGATGGCGATAGACGCCGCCGAAGGCCGGGCCGCTCAGCTTGACGCGCGCACCGTTGACCGCATCGCCGGCCTTGACGGTGGGGTAGTCCAGCCAGCTGAACTCCATGCCCGCATTGGGGCTGATGAGGTAGCCCAGGCTGAGGCGGGAGTCCAGGTCGGAGGACTCGCAGTTGGACAGGCCGCGGCACTGGCCGTTGACCTTGCCGGCACCGAGCGTCGCTTCCATGTAGACCTGGGCCTGCGCCGCGCCGGCAGCCAGCGCGAACGCGGTCGCCAGCAGGGAAAGGGAGGGAGAGAATTTCATTCGAGGTCGCCTTCGTTGCTTCGTTGAATCGGAAAGAGAAACGCCAGCGGCGAGCTGGCGAAGCGCGATTCTCAAAAGGGCGGCCCGCGGCGGACATCGCTTCGATGAGCCAGCGTTCTGTCGCGACTGGCTCCGGGAGGTCAGTGCTTCCAGTGATCGGGGCAGGAGGGCCAGTAAAAAAAGCCGGCCCGAGGGCCGGCTCAACTGAGCGCACAGGAGTCAACCGGTGAGCGGTCGCCGCTCAGGCCGCCAGCGGCGTGACCACGGCGGAAGGCGCCGCCGCCATGGGGACGACGCCCGCCGCCTGCGGCTGCGCTGGCAGGCCCAGTTCGCCGAAGAGGTCCTTCGGGTCGGCCATGTCCGGCACCAGCGCCAGGTCGCGACCCAGATCCAGCGCCAGGGCGCGGTCGCGCAGCCAGCGCAAGGTGGCGAAGTCCTCCAGCGCGAAGCCGACCGAGTCGAACACGGTGATCTCGTCCGCCGAGCGTCGGCCGGCGGCTTCGCCGCGCAGCACGCGCCAGAACTCGGTGACCGGGAAGTCGGCCGGCATCTGCTGCACGTCGCCCTCGATGCGCGACTGCGGCTCGTATTCGACGAAGACACTGGCGCGTTCCAGCACGCCGCGGTGCAACTCGGTCTTGCCGGGGCAGTCGCCGCCGACACCGTTGATGTGCATGCCCGGCTCGACCATCTCCGGGGTCAGGATGGTCGCGTTGCGCTTGTCGGCGGTGACCGTCGTGACGATGTCGGCGCCGCGGACCGCTTCGGCGGTGTCGCGGCAGCGGATCACCGTCAGGCCGTCGATGCGCGACAGGTGCCGGACCAGCTTGTCGGTCGCCGCCGGGTCGACGTCGAACAGGCGGATCTCCTCGATGCCCAGCAGGTGGTGGAAGGCCAGGGCCTGGAACTCCGCCTGGGCGCCGTTGCCGATCAGCGCCATCGTGCGCGAGTCGCGGCGGGCCAGGTGTTGCGCCGCCAGCGCCGAGGTGGCGGCGGTGCGCAGCGCGGTGCTGAGGGTCAGTTCCGACAGCACCTGCGGCGTGCCGGTCGCGACATCGGCGAGCACGCCGAAAGCCATCACCGTAGGCAGGCCCACGAGGTGGTTTTTGGGGTGACCGTTGACGTACTTGAAGGTGTAGAGCGAGGCATCGGAGATCGGCATCAGTTCGATCACGCCGTCCTCGGAATGGTTGGCGACACGCGCGCTCTTGTCGAACTGGCTCCAGCGGACATAGTCGTCGGCGATGTAGCGGGCCAGGGTCTGGAAGCTCTGGGCGAGGCCGTCGTGGCGGACCACGCGGGCGACGTCGGGGGTGAGTAGCAATCGGGTCGTCATCGGCCGTCTCATGGCAGTGGGAATGCCTCCATTCTTCGGATCCGCGTGTCAGCAGGAAGCCAAACAACTGATCAATAATTGAAGTCTCTCGATCATTTCGTCAGCGACGGCTGTCGAAATGCCGTGAAATTCGGGTTAACCCTGGGCGCTGTGCGCGCAGCGGGCGAGGGGTTGCGCCAAGGTGGTGCGGCCCGAATCGAGACTCCGGAGCTCCCCATGGACACACTGGATCACCAACTGATCGCGCTGCTTCGCCAAGATGCCCGCGCCAGCATCGCGACGCTGGCGCACAAGCTGAAGGTGTCGCGGGGCACGGTGACCAACCGGCTGACGCGGCTGGAGGACAGCGGCCAGATCGTCGGCTACACCGTCAGGCTGCGCGCCGACGTCGCCCAGCCGCACATCACCGCCTGGATGAGCATCGCCGTCGAGGGCAACCGCACCCGCGAAGTCGTCGGCATCCTGCTCGGCGAACCGGGCGTGGCCGGCCTGTTCGACACCAACGGCCGCTGGGACCTGCTCGCCGAACTGCGAGCGGACAACCTCAACGACCTGGCCGAGATCCTCGAACGGGTGCGCCTGATCAAGGGCATCGGCGCGACCGAGACCAGCATCCACCTGCAGACCTACAAGCTGGCCTGACCTCGTCTCGCCCTGCTGCTCTCCCTCTCCCGCTTGCAGGAGAGGGCAGGCGAGAGGGCCGGGGTGAGGGCCGGCAGCGGTGGTCAGCGCTTGGGCGTCGGTGGGCTCGCGGGCGCGTCGTCGTCCGGATCTGGCGCGTCGGGGGCGAGGTGGAAGGTGCCGTCGCGCAGTTCCAGCCGCGTGCGCTGGACCACCGGGCGCGGCGACGGGCATGCGCCCTCGTTGAAACGCAGCACGATCTCCACGCGCGGGCCACGGCCGGGGCTCAGTACGCTGACGCCCGAAGTCTGCGGCGCCGCGCCCGCGCCGCAGGCCTGCGGGCCGGGCTTGTCGTCGAAACCGAGTTCGGCGCCGAGTTGCAGCTCGCCGTCGCGCTCCAGCACCAGGCGCTCGCTGCGGCTTTCGCGACCGCGGTCCTGGTCATGGCGCCGGCTGCGCAGGACCCAGCGCTGCTCGTCGATCTGCAAGAGCTGCAGGTCCTCGTCGCCCGAGCCCGGCGCGCCGGCCATCAGCAGCGGGCCCTTGGCATGCAGGCGCCAGCGGCCCTGCGCATCGGCGGCCAGCACCGCCGCGCCGAGCGCCGGCACGCAGGCCGGGCAGCGGAACTGCTCGCGCGGTCCGGGCGTCAGCTGGTAGACCAGCATCAGCTTGTCGACGTCCTGCTCGACATAGCGCGCGCGGAAGACTTCCCGCACCTCGGCCCGCAAGGTCGGCGAACGGCCGCCGAAGAACGCGGCGACCCGGGCGTCGCGCCAGGTGTTGCCACCGTAGACCATCTTCATCGCGACCTCGGGCTTGGGCGGCTGCTCGATGGCCACCGGGACCTGCGCCTGCGCGCTCGCGGCGAGCAGCAGCGGCGCGGCGGCACGAAGCGCGAAGGCGGCAGAGAAGACGGGAGAGAAGGCGGGGCGTTGGAACACGTTGGCGGCGAATCGGATGCACCAGGTCGCGATCATCGCCGAGTGCGGGCTCTCGCCCTGCCCGCGCTCGCAAGCGGGGTGGGAGTTTGGAGCGGTCGGCTCGGCGAAGGCCTCATGCGGGCGATCGCGGGCGCCGCGACCGACCCCTCGGGAACGAGGATGGGAGGGCGGCGGTACAGTCGCCGCCCATGAGCCGTTCCGACACCTCGCCCCCGGTGATCCGCAGCCTGCTGGAGACCGACCTCTACAAGTTCACGATGTGGCAGGCGATGCTGCACCGGCATCCGCAGGCTCAGGCCGAGTACCGCTTCGCGTGCCGCAACACGCCGCAGTACCCACTCGCCGCGCTGGTGGCCGACCTGGAGCGGGAACTGGACCATCTGTGCGCGCTGACCTTCCGGCCGGACGAGCTCGACTACCTGCGCGGCCTGCGCTTCATGAAGCCGGACTTCATCGACCTGCTGCGGATCTTCCGTTTCCAGCGCGACTTCATCTCGGTGCGCGCGGACGGCGAGCGGCTCGAGATCATCGTGCGCGGCCCGCAGGTGCATGTGATGGGCTTCGAGATCTTCGTGCTGGCGATGGTCAACGAGCTGTACTTCCGGCGCTTCGACGCAGCGCCAGCGATCGAGGAGGGCCGGCGCCGGCTGGCGCGCAAGGTCGAGACCCTCCGCGCCTTCACCCGCGACGAGGCGCCGCGCCGCCACCCGTTCCAGTTCTTCGACTTCGGCCTGCGCCGCCGCTTCTCCGGCGCCTGGCACGAGGAGGTGCTGCGCACGCTGCGCGACGAACTGCCGGAGACCTTCCGCGGCACCTCCAACGTGCTGCTGGCCAAGGAGCTGGGGCTGGTGCCGATCGGCACGATGGCGCACGAGTACCTGCAGGCCTACCAGGCCACCGGCGTGCGCTTGCGGGACCACCAGAAGGCGGCGCTCGAGGACTGGGTGCAGGAGTACCGCGGCGACCTGGGCATCGCGCTCACCGACGTGATCGGCATGGATGCGTTCCTGGCCGACTTCGACCTCTATTTCGCCAAGCTCTTCGACGGCCTGCGCCACGACTCGGGCGATCCGGTCGAATGGGGCGAGAAGGCGCTGGCGCACTACGAGCAGTTGCGCATCGACGCCAACACCAAGCGACTGGTGTTCTCCGACGCGCTGGACGTGCCCAAGGCGCTGGCGTTGTACCGCCATTTCGCGGACCGCGTCCAGCTTGGCTTCGGCATTGGCACCCAGCTCAGCAACGACATGGGGCTGCCGACGCTGAACATCGTCATCAAGCTCACCCACGTCAACGGCCAGCCGGTGGCCAAGCTGTCCGACAGTCCCGGCAAGACCATGTGCGAGGACCAGACTTTCCTGGCCTACCTGCGTCAGGTCTTCAATGTGCCGACTCCGCGCTGAATAGGCGCGGAAGAAGTGGCGTGAGGACTGCCGGCGCCCTCTCCCGCTTCGCGGGCGAGGGATTCTTCAATCCCGATGCGCGGTGATGCGGTGGATCACCGGACCCGCGAGCAGCGGCGTCGGTTTGCCCTCCACCCAGTCCTGGTGCCCCGCACCGTAGAACGGCGACATCGGATGGCCGCTCTGGCCGCCCGGCATCGACAGCCAGCCCTGCTCCTCCCGGCCCGGCGAGACGACCAGCCGCTCCGACTGTCCGAAGGCCGGCCCGGCCACATGCGGCAGGTTGCTGTCGCCCGACTGCGGCGCGGACGGCATGTCCAGCCAGCGCGACAGCGCCGGGATCGCCTTGGCCAGTGGATGCTGGATGCGGCTGGCGTTCTGCGCGCCCCAGGTGGCGCCGCCGAGGTTGCCGTCCGGCGCGATCTCCCGGGCTGCGGCGTCGAGCTGCGCCAGCAGCAGCGCGTCCCAGCTCGCATAGGCCGCCGGCAGCAGGTGGGCGGGCCGCTCGTCGAGGGCGCGCGCGGCGCTGTATTCGAACTGGTTGCGCCAGCGGATGCGGCGCTTCGGGTCGAGCTGCCGGTCGCCGAGCGCCGGCAGCGTCCAGGCGTCCCACAGGGTGTCGAGCACGCGCAGCCGCGCCTGCCGCACCAGGCGGTAGGCGGCCGAATCGGCGTCGGCGCGCCCGTTCCAGTTCTCGAGCAGCTGCACGAACGCGCGGTGGGTCGGATGGGTCGCGGCGTCGCCGCGCGCGACGGCCAGCAGCCGTGCGGCCCAGGTCTTCATGAAACGCGCCTCGTCGTCGTGATGGATCGCGCCGATCGAGGCTTCGTCATGCTTGTCGCGCGCCGAGAGCCGGTCGCGGATCTGCTGCGCGCGGGCGCCGAGGTCGAAGCCGCCGTCGCCGAGCAGCTCGCCCGGTGCGCCGTCGAGCTGGCGATTGTTGGCGGTCCAGAGCTGACCCTGCGCCGGTGAGAGCACCTGCGGCGCCCGGTCCGGATCGAGCCACTCGCGACGCATCGCGGTCGGCGCGACGAAGCGGCCGAAACCGTCCGGCAGCCCCGGCTGCGCCCACAGCCGGCCGGCGATGGTCCAGCCGATCTGGCCGTCGCGATCGGCCGCGAGCAGGTTCTGGTGCGGCATGCCGGCCCGCTGCGCCAGCGACAGCGCGTCGCTGACATGGCGCATCTGCAGCATGCGGTCCAGCTCGAGGTTGTAGGCCGCGCCCTGATGCGCGATCCAGTGCAGCGCGAAGCGGCGCTGGCCGTCGGTGGCCACGATCGGTGCGCCGTCGATCTCGCTGACCGTCATCGTCACCGCGGGACCGCCGTGGACCTCCAGGGTTTCGGTGTGGGTCGAGGGCTTGGCGTCGGGCGGTAGCTCGACCCAGTCGAACCACTGGCCGTAGGCATTCGTGAAGCCCCAGGCCACCGCGCCGTTGCTGCCGACGACCAGCGCCGGCAGGCCCGGCAGGGTGACGCCGGCGGCGCGCAGGCCGTTCGCGCCGCTGCCGATCTGGAACTGCGCGCGGTACCAGATGGCCGGCACGCCCAGGCCCAGGTGCATGTCGTCGGCCAGGATGGCGCCACCGTGCGTCGAGCGCGTGCCGGCGACCGCCCAGTTGTTGCTGCCCAGCACCGGCGGCTCGGCGACGGAGACCGCGGGGCCGCTGGCCGGCGCGTCGGGCATGCGGACCTGGCGCACGTCGAGCTGCTCCGGCGTCGGCATCGGCGGGGGCGCCAGCTGGCTGCCGTCGAGCGCCGCATCCCAGCGGCCGCCGCGCGGGCTGAGCCAGTCGAAGACGGCATCGCCAGCGCGCTCGCGCAGCACCGCGCGCTCGAAGCCGGTCTCGAAGCTGGTCCTCTGCAGCATGAAGTACATCTCCGCGATCACCAGCAGCGAGTCCACCGGCGTCCAGTCCTGCGGCCGGGCGCGCAGCAGCAGGTATTGCCAGGGCCGCATCGGCAGCGCATGCAGCCCGGCGTTGACGCCCTCGGTGTAGGCCAGCAGCAGCAGCCGGTCCTCGCCGGAGAGCTGCTCGAAGCGGTCGGTGAGCCGCGCGCGCAATCGATGCACACGGCGCGAGCGGTCGCGCTCCAGCGCCTTGTCCCCGAACAGCGCGGACAGTTCGCCAGCGGCCGAGCGGCGCGTCAGGTCCATCTCGAAGAAGCGCTCCTGCGCATGGGCGAAGCCCAATCCGCGCGCCACGTCCAGCCGGGTGCGGCCCTCGACGACCAGCGTGCCCAGCGCGTCGCGGCCCAGGCTCACCGGCGCGCTCAGGCCGGGGATCGCGGCGTCGCCGTCGAGCTGCGGCAGGCTGGCGCGCACGCTGGTCCAGATGCCGAGCGCCAGCGCGATCAGCAGCAGCGGCAGGCCGACCAGGCTTCGCACCAGCCAGCGTCGGGGGGCGCCCGGTCGGCGGTGGCTGTCCTTGGCGCTCTTGTCATTCATCGATGGGCTCTCCGCTTGCGGGCCGGGATTGTGCGTGCGCCTGGCAACAGGATCGCTACAGCGTTTCCCTAGAATCCCGCGCCATGTTCCGAGACGACCGCGACCCTACCAAATCCGCCGGCCTGCTGCCCGCACCGGCCCGTCGCCGCTGGCTGATCGCCGCCGGTGCCGCCGGCCTGGGCGCGCTGGGCGGCTGCGCGACGCTGTCGCCCTCGAGTCCGCCGACGCCGGTCGTGACCACGCCCGACCCCGAGCTGCCGACGCCGGTCACGCCCAAGCCGGTGCCCAAGCCGCCCCGCCTGGGCCTGGCGCTGGGCGGCGGCGCGGCCCGCGGCTTCGCCCACATCGGCGTGATCCAGGTGCTGGAGGAGAACGGCGTCAAGGTCGACCTGGTCTGCGGCACGTCCGCGGGCAGCCTGGTGGGCGCGCTCTACGCGGCCGGGCGCGGCGGGAAGGAGCTGCAGACGGTCGCCGAGTCGATGGACGAGGGCGCGATCACCGACTGGACCTTCCCGATGCGCGGCCTGATCCGCGGCGAGGCGCTGGCGCGCTACGTCCGGCAGATGACCGGCAACCGCGGCTTGGAACAGCTGCCGCTGCCGCTGGGCATCGTCGCGACCGATCTGGGCGATGGCTCGCCGATCCTGTTCCGCCAGGGCGATGTGGGCACCGCGGTGCGGGCCTCCAGCGCGGTGCCGGCGGTGTTCCAGCCGGTGAAGATCGGCAACCGCGAGTACGTCGACGGCGGCCTGGTGGCGCCGGTGCCGGTGCGCTTCGCCCGCCAGATGGGCGCGGAGCTGGTCATCGCCGTCGACATCGGCGAGCCGCCCGATCCGAAGATCCCCGGCGATGCGATGCGGATGCTGCTGCAGACCTTCTCGATCATGGGCAAGTCGATCAACCAGTACGAGCTGCAGGGCGCCGACGTGGTGCTGCGGCCCAAGCTGGACGGCTTCAGCGGCTCGGATTTCAGCACCCGGCGGCGCGCGATCGCGCTCGGGCGCGAGGTGGCGACGGCGATGCTGCCGGAGATCCGCCGCAAGATCGCCGCGAAGACCCGCTGATTCGGGGATCGGCGGCCGGCTCGCCTAGAGGCGCTCGCCGCGCGCGCTGGCCTCGATCAGCTTGTTCAGCCGGGCCAGCTGGGTCTCGGGCTTCTTCGCGCTGAGGATGTGCCAGATGCTGGTGCGGCGGTAGCCGTCGGGCTGCTGCTGGAAGAAGGCCCAGGCGGCCGGATGCCGCATGAAGACGACCTCGTGGGCCGGCGCCAGCTCGACGAGTTCCTTCGGCTGCTCGAAGGCGTAGACCCGTGAGCGCTCCTCCTGGCGACGTTCGAAGGCGGCCAGCCCGGCGGGCTTCATCCGGCCTTCCTCGATCAGCGCCTGGGCACGGCCGATGTTGACCGCGCTCCAGACCGACACCGCCTTGCGCGGCGTGAAGCGGATCTTGTAGCGCTTGTCGTCGATGCGGGTGCGCACGCCGTCGATCCAGCCGTGGCAGAGCGCCTCGTCGACCGACTCCGGCCAGGCCAGGCTGGGCTCGCCGGTGGCGCGCTTGTGGAAACCGACCACGACCTCGGTGGCCGTGGCGGCATGCTGGTCGAGCCAGTCGCGGAACTCCGCGGCGCTGGCGAAGAAGATCGGGGTGCGGGTGGCCATGGGCCGCGAGTATGCCCCGGTGCCGGGCGCGTCCTGGCAGCAGCGCCGGTGTTCCATGACGCGAGTGCGCGGGCCGGCGGCGTTCGGAGCGTTGGCGCGCGCATTGCCCTCGGACAGGAAGACCCGGTCGCCGCGGGCGCTCGTGCCCGTTCCCTCCCGCAGGGTCGCCGTCGCGATGCGGCGAGAGCGAGGTGGTCGGCACCTGCGTACATGTACGCGATGGATGAAGTCCGACATGGCGCGGGTTCAAGCGTATTGGATGTGATCGTTGGCGTGAGATAACGTACGCCGACAATAACCTTTGGATGCAGGAACGCCGTGGCACACACCGATCAGCAACCCGACCGCGAGCGGCCCCGGCTGCGCCGCGGCCCCGCCGAGATGGCCGCGCTCAAGCGCGAGATGCTGGAGCGCGCCCGCAAGATCTACCGCGACGAAGGCGTGGAGGCGCTGAGCATGCGGCGCCTGGCGCAGGAGCTGGGGATCTCGACGATGGCGATCTACAGCTACTTCGAGAGCAAGAAGGCCCTGCTCGACGGCCTGTGGATCGAGGTCTTCGAGGCGCTGACCGACGAACTGCTGGACGCGTCCAAGGACCAGCGCGGCCCGCGCAAGGTCCTGGAAGCGCACACACGCTGCCTGCTGGACTTCTGGGAGCGGCACCCGGAGCAGTTCCGGATGATCTACATGTCGCTGACCCAGACCGGCACGCTCGAGGAGATCGGCCAATCCCAGCAGCCGGTCTACAACCGGCTGCTGGGGCTGATGCGGGAGCGGGTGGCCGCTTGCGCGCCGGAGGGCTTCGAGCCCGACGAGACCGCGATCCGGCTGATCTGCGACCAGATGTCGGTCCGCACCATGGGCTACCTGATGATGGTGATCGGCCTGCCGCGCTATCCGCTGTACGACCGGGAGGCGCTGCGCGAATTCACCGTGCAGGGCGTGCTGCGTGACGTGACGGACCAGTTTGCCCGCTTCGCATCCGGCGCCAATGCGGCGACGCCGATGGTGTCCTCGGGCGACTGATCAGGCGCCTGGGCCCTCCGACCTTCGGCGCGAGTGCCCGGCGTCCGGGCGTCGGGGCGATTGCCGGAGCACCGCGGCGGTGCCGATGACGCTGGTTGGGGCGGCCGGTTCCGCCGCTTCGGTTCGCCTCGGGCCTCCGCATCCGCGGCCTGGCAGCGACGCATCGGGATCCGGGTCCGAAAGGCCAAAAAAAAGCCCAGCATGAAGCTGGGCTTGAAGGGCACTTGGGAAGCCGAGCTTCCTTGGGTACCGAGGAGACAACCGTTGTGGCAACTCTCGGAACGCTCAGGCCGTGGCGCGCTTGGCGGTACGGGTGGCGTTCTGGGTGGCCTTCACCGCCGTGTTGGTCACGGCGTTGAAATTCGTTTCAGCGATCTCGGAGGCCTGCTTCGCGGCCTTGTGCAGGCTTTCGTAAGCGTTGTTGGCCGCGGCGACCGCCGACTTCACCAGAGCTACAGCATTTTCCGTGCCAGCCGGCGCGTTCTTGGTGGCGTTGTCGACGACGGCGCCGAACTTGACCTGCGCGTCGGCGACCTGCGACTCGGCCAGCTTGACGAACTCCGAGGAGGTCGACGAGGCGATGTCGTACAGGTGGCGGCTGTAGGCGACGGCCTTTTCGGCGGTCGGCTGCAGCAGGGAGGCCTGCAGCGCCCACAGTTCCTGCGGATCCTTGACCGTGATGGCCTGCTGGGCGGTTTCGGCGGCTTCGCCGAGCGCGGTCTTGGCGACCTGCAGGTTCAGCTCGACCAGCTTCTCGTAGCCTTCGAAGGCCTTGGCCGTCAGGCCGAACAGGGAAGCTTGCAGGTTCTTTTGTTGGTCGAGCACTTGGTCAGCGGTCAGCATGCGAGATCTCCTTTGAGAGTGATGTCAGCCAGGGGAAACGCGGCAGGCTGAGCGCCGGTGCCACACCTTTGTTGCAGTGCAGCATGAGGTCAGTATAGGACTGTCGACGACGATTGCAAGCACTTTTTGTGCATCGCAGCAAAATCCGCGCATCGGTCCGAGGGGCGGCTGCCGCCGGTCGCTGCCGGTGGCAACTGGAGCGGGGTCCGGCCGGCTCTGCTAGCGTCCCGACCATGCTTGCCTTCCATTACGACCATTTGACGCTGGCCCTGCCGCCCGGGCATCGCTTCCCGCAGTCGAAGTACCAGATGCTGCGCGAGCGGGTGGAGCGCGAACCCGGCGTGATGCGGCCCCGCGTGGCCGAGCCGGCCGGGATCGACGCGCTGGCGCTGGTGCACACGCCCGACTACATCGACGCCGTGATGCACGGCACCCTGAGCGCCGCCGCCCAGCGCGAGATCGGCTTCCCGTGGGGGCCGGCGCTGCCGCGGCGCTCGCTGTGCTCGGTCGGGGCGACGATCGCGGCGGCGCGCGCCGCCCTGGAGGAGGGCGTGGCCGCCAGTCTGGCGGGCGGCACGCACCATGCGTATGCGGACAAGGGCAGCGGCTTCTGCGTCTTCAACGATGTGGCGGTGGCCGCGCGCCTGATGCAGGCGGAATGGCACCGTCGTCATCGCGAGCGCCCCGGCCTGCGGGTCCTGGTGGTGGACCTGGACGTCCACCAGGGCAACGGCACGGCGAGCATCTTCCAGGGCGACGACAGCGTGTTCACCTTCTCGGTCCACGGCGAGAAGAATTTCCCCTTCCGCAAGGAGGCGAGCGACCTGGACGTGGGTCTGCCGGACGCCTGCGGCGACGCGGTCTACCTGGATGCGCTGGAGACCGCGCTCGCCGAGGTCTGGCGACGCCTGGCCGACCGGCCGCCGGGGCTGGCCTTCTACCTGGCCGGCGCCGATCCGCACGAGGGCGACCGGCTCGGGCGCCTCAAGCTGAGCGCCGACGGGCTGCTGCGCCGCGACCGGATGGTGCTGGACGCGCTGGTCGAGCGCCGCATCCCGGTCGCGCTGAGCATGGCTGGCGGCTACGGCGAGGACCTGGCCGTGACCGTCGAGGTGCAGATGCGCACGCTGGGCGCCGCGGCGCAGGCCTGGGCGCGCTGGCGCGACAGTAGCCCGCGCGACACCTGACCCCGCGCGGCGGTGGAAGAATCGCCGCCATGTCCGCCGACCGCCCCATTGCCTCCGCGCCCGTGCCGGAAAGCCGTCTGGCCCCCGAGCCGCGCGAGGCCTTCGCCCGTTTCCTACCGATGCCCTTCCGCTGGATGGACAAGCGTTGATATCTTTATAAAACAACAGCTTGCGAGGGCTTGGAAAAATCCCTTGGACAGAATCTTGATGCCGCACGGCAACTTGTCCATGCTCGGGGGCAGTACTAGGAGCCCAAAGAGGGTGGGCAAGTTGTCCTGTTCGCTCGGTGTTGGAGCTGCGGGCGATGGAAGCGAAAACTAGGGTTTGCGCTAGTCCCGCTTGTCGCCACAAACTCATTGCACTCGCTTACATATAGAGGGCACGACTTCGCGATGCCCGCACTTGACGGGCACACGGTTGAGGGAGCCTCTAAAAGTGATTCATCGCATCAATCGCCTTCGGCAATTCGGCATCTTTGCCGACTACAACGGTTCAGACATTCAGCAATTTGGCAAGTTCAACCTTATCTATGGTTGGAACGGCACAGGCAAATCAACCCTGTCGCATGTTTTCTCTTGCCTTGAGAGCCGCTCCCTGATTCCCCGCTTCTCAGGGGCGCAATTCAACATCACGCTTGAAGGCGGCTCTTCAGTCACTGAAGCCAACTTGGCGGCTTCTCAGTTGAATATTCACGTCTTCAACCAGAGCTTCATCCGTGACAATATTGATTGGGACAAGTCGGTCAAGAGCATCCTCCTTATTGCGAAGGAGAAGATTGACGACTTACAAGCCTTGGAGAAGATGAAGCTTGACCTTGGCGGGAAGCGAGCTGCTCACAGCACCAAGCTAAACGACATAAAGACCAAGACTGATGCCCAGGAGAAATTCCTGACCGGTGCCGCAAAGAAGATGAAGATTGGTCTTCAGGCGATTGACACCAGCGATAGCTACTACCTCAACTATGACCGCCGCAAGCTGTCAAAGTTTATTGAGGGGAATGGAGAAGCGGTCGCAAACAAAGATTCAGTGCTTAGCGAAGAGAAGGTCATTGAGTTGACCAATGCAGCCAAGCCCGACCATCTGCCCACCGTCACTTTTCTTGCGACGGTCATTCCCGAAGACTACTTTAAGAAGGCGGCTGGTCGTATTCGTGACCTGATTGCCACGACCGCCGTTAATCAGGCGATTGAGCGACTCACCGACAATCCTGATATCCGTGATTGGGTGCAAAAGGGCTTGGAGGTTCATGAGCATCATCGTTCGCAAAAGTGCGAATTCTGCGGCGAGCCGTTCACAACTGCTCGTGCTGAAGCCTTGGCGGCTCATTTCAGCAAAGAATTTACTGCCTTCCAAACGAGATTGAATGATGCCGCGACTTGGATGCAATCCCAAGGGGCACCCGCCAATGAACTGCCCGTAGCGACAAGCTTCTATAAGGAGTTTGCAGCCGATGCAACCAGGCTGGAAGGCGAGTACAAAGCCGTCGCCGCCAAAATCAACCAGCAGATTGAAGGATGGCGAGAAGCCCTCCAAGCCAAAATCACCGATCCGGCAAAAACCGACATTCAGATTACTGATGTGGTTGAGGGTGATGTGACGGCTTTCAATGCCGTGTTGTCCTCCGTTGTGGCTCTCGTGCAGAAGCACAATAACAAAACCGACAACTTCAGTGCGGAGACCTCAAAAGCCAAGAAGGCACTTGAGCTTCATTTCGCAGCGGCAGAGATTCAAGAGTTTGACTATGCGGGCAATGAAAAGCAGTGCAAGGATTTGCAGACTTCCGCCGACACTGACAAGAAGGCGATTGACGAGCTGCAAGTGAAGGTCAACGACCTTGAAGCTCTGTTATCCAATGAAACGGTCGGAGCCAAGGAGTTCAATGATGTCCTGCATCGCTTCATTGGTCGTTCGGAACTGTGCCTGAGCTTCAATCAGGAGAAGAAGGGCTACGAGATCATTCGCAATGGGGTAGGCGAGCATGACGGAAATCTGAGCGAAGGCGAGAAGACAGCGATTGCCTTTGTCTACTTCATCACCAAGCTTAGGGAGAACGGAAACAACATCGCAGACACGATTGTTGTCGTGGACGACCCTGTTTCAAGCTTTGACTCTAATCACCTTTTTCATGCCTATTCGTTCCTCAAAACTCAGTGCATTGATTCCAAGCAACTGTTCGTTCTCACCCACAACTTCACCTATTTCAAGTTGGTGAGGGACTGGTTCACGACGACGAACAAAAATAGGGCAAAGAAGAATAAAACACCTGTCGCATTCTTCTACAGGCTGGATGCCCAGCCAGGCTCTCCCCGTCATTCTTTGCTGGTTGATGCAGACGAGTCGCTTAAGAATTATGGCTCCGAGTATCACTACATCTTCAAGAAGCTCTATGCCTACAAGGCTAAAACGACCTTGGACCGCGATGAGGCATTCTTGACCGCGAACCTCGCTAGAAAGCTGCTGAAGTCATTCTTTACCTTCAAGTTTCCCAAGGGGAGAAACGATGTAAGTGCTCTCATGGATGCTGGACTAGCGGGCTGCAGCGTGACCACTGCGGAACTCAAAGAAAAGATTTACCGGTTCATCAACAAATACTCTCACAGCGATGTGATTGAAATCACCGAGGAGTCTGCCGAGAACCTTGCGGGTGAGAGTCATAGTGTTGTGAACAACATCTTTCAATGGATTGAAGAGGTAGACAAAAAGCACTTTGACGAGATGGTGGAGGTAGCTGAAGCCGCCTGAAAAATAGGCCGGAATAAACAAAGCTACCTCAAGGGGGCCATTTGCTGGGCAACGGGGATCAATAGTCAATCATGCTCTTTTGGGTTGAATGGGCGTTGATTTCTAAAAGCTTAATGTCTTGGGGGCGGGCGGCAGGGCTTCCAGCTTGAGCGACGAGTCTAGAAAGTCGTCGACCTCGTGAAGCTTTCTAAGAAATCTGAACTTTGCCATCCTTTCTAGGCGCCGTTCTGTTCCTTCCATTCTTTGCTCTTCTACTAGACCCTCAAGAATAATTCTTCGCCTCCGTTCTCTACAAGGCGAGGTCGCGAGCGGGGGCATTGAAGAGGGGCTTGCGGGGCATGGCCTTGGACAAGTCTTGGCTTGGACAGCCGCCGCTTGCACAGGTTGTTGGACAGATTCTCAAGTTTGTCCAAAAAGGAAATCTAGCAAAATCAATTACTTAGCTCGCAGACAAGCCCATGACTCAGGAAACGGAAAACCGCCCTAAGCCGTTGAATCGTAATGACTTTCCGGTGTTTGTAACTCTACAAACCCGCTGGATGGACAACGACGTCTACGGCCATCTGAACAACGTCGTCTACTACAGCCTGTTCGACACCGCGGTGAACCGCTACCTGATCGAGCAGGGCGCGCTGGACCTGCATCACGGCGAGGTCATCGGCCTGGTCATCGAGACCCATTGCAACTTCTTCGCCTCGCTGGCCTTTCCGCAATGGGTGGAGGCCGGCCTGCGGGTGACGAAGCGCGGCCGCTCCAGCGTCCGCTACGAGATCGGCCTGTTCGCCGAGGGCGAGCCGCTGTGCGCCGCGCGGGGGCACTTCGTCCACGTCTATGTCGACCGCGAGACGCGCCGCCCGGTGGCCGCGCTGCCCGAGACCTACCAGCAAGCGCTGCGAGCGCTGGAGATGCCATGACCCTCCCTGATCCGCTGCCGAATCCGTTCACCCCGCCCACGCCGGAGCAGTCCGCGGCGGTCGACGCCGCCATCGTCACCCGCCATTCGATGCGGGCCTTCCTGCCCACGCCGGTGCCGCGCGCGCTGATCGAGGACCTGCTCGCCGTCGCCGCGCGGGCGCCCTCGGGCACCAACACCCAGCCATGGCAGGTCCATGTGCTCACCGGCGCGGCCAAGGACCGGCTGGTGGCGCGCATCCAGGCGGTCTACGACGATCCGGAGGAGCTGGCCACCCACAGCGAGGAGTACGCCTACTACCCGCGCGAGTGGGTCTCCCCCTACATCGATCGCCGCCGCAAGGTCGGCTGGGACCTGTACGGGCTGCTGGGCATCACCAAGGGCGACAAGCTGCGGATGCATGAACAGCACGGCCGCAACTACCGCTTCTTCGACGCGCCGGTGGGCCTGATGTTCACCATCGACCGGGTGATGCAGCAGGGCAGCTGGCTGGACTACGGCATGTTCCTGCAGAACCTGATGGTGGCGGCGCGCGGCCGCGGCCTGCACACCTGCCCGCAGGCCGCCTTCACCCAGTTCCACCGCGTGATCGCCGAGGAGCTGCAACTGGCGCCCCACCAGCAGCTGGTCTGCGGGATGTCGCTGGGGTATGCGGATCCGGCGGCAATCGAGAACACGCTGGTCACCGAGCGCGACCCGGTGGCCACCTTCACCCGATTCCTGGAGTGAGCGGCCGAGCGGACGCATCGCGCGGCCACCGGCACGGCGCGTCGACCTGACGCGCCGCGATGCAGGGACACGTGGGCGCTGGCGTGGGCGATCCGCGTGCAGCGCCCCGGGGCGGGCGCCCTACAGTTGGCGCTTCCCTGCACGGAGATGCGTCCATGAGCAAGCCCAGCGTCCTGGTGGCCCGCAAGACCTTCGACGACATCGTCGACCGGCTGCGTCCGCATTTCGAGGTCGAGGCCAACGACAGCGACACGGGCTGGTCCCAGGACGAGCTGATCCGCCGCCTGCAGGGCAAGGCCGGCGCATACATCGCCGGCGGCGACCGGATCGACGCGAAGCTGCTCGACGCCTGCCCCGAACTGAAAGCCGTCTGCACGATGGCCGTCGGCTACAACAACATCGATGTGGCGGCCTGCACCGCGCGTGGCGTCGTCGTGACCAACGCGCCCGACGTGCTGACCGAGACGACCGCCGACTTCGGCTTCGCGCTGATGATGGCGACCGCGCGCCGCATCACCGAGAGCGAACACTTCCTGCGCCGCGGCGAGTGGAAGCAGTGGTCGGTGACCATGTTCGCCGGCGCCGATGTGCATGGCGCGACGCTGGGCGTGCTGGGCATGGGGCGCATCGGCGCGGCGATCGCGCGGCGCGGCCACCTGGGCTTCGGCATGCCGGTGCTGTATCACAACCGCTCGCGCCTGCCGGCCGATCAGGAAGCGCCGCTGGGCGCGCAATGGGTGGAGAAGGACGAGCTGCTGCGCCGCGCCGACCACCTGATCATCGTCGTGCCCTACAGCGCGTCGTCGCACCACCTGATCGGACAGCGCGAGTTGCGGCTGATGAAGAAGACGGCGACGCTGACCAACATCGCGCGCGGCGGCGTCGTCGACGACGCCGCATTGGCGGCCGAACTCAAGGTCGGCACGATCGCCGCGGCAGGCCTGGACGTGTTCGAAGGCGAACCGACCGTGCATCCGGACCTGCTGGCCTGCGAGAACGTCGTGCTCACCCCCCATATCGCCAGCGCCACCATCGCCACTCGCCGGGCGATGAGCAACCTGGCGGTCGACAACCTGATCGCCGCGTTGACCGGTGGGGCGCCGACGACGGCATTGAATCCGGAAGTGCTGCGGAAGTGAGACCGCCCACCGGCGACGCCCGGCGCTGAGAGAATGACTCGATGACTTTCGCTGACCTGCTGCATCTCGCCCTTTCCGGGGTGATCGTGATCCTCCTCATCGCTGTCTGGCTCACGCTGCGACGGCAGTCCGGCGGAGATCCGGCGGCGGCGATGGCCCCGCTGCTGCAGCAGTCCGGCGAGCGCATCGAGCGCCTGGAACGCGCGCTGCGTGACGAGCTGGGTCGGGTGAACACCGGCCTGCGGGAGGAGGTCGGCCGCGGCAACGCCGGCCTGCGCCAGGAGACGCTGACGACGCTGACCCAGTTCCAGCAGGCGCTGCTGACCCAGGGCGGCGACACGGCGCGCTCGCAGAACGAGCAGATCGACGCCTTCCGCGTGCAGCTCGCGCAGCTGCAGCAGTCGCTGGCGCAGCAGGCCGCGACCGCGCGCGAGGCGCAGGATGCCGCCGCCGCGCGCATGACCACGGTGCTGACCGAGCAACTCCAGGCGCTGGCCCAGCGCAACGAGGCCGGCCTGGCGGAGACCCGCCGCACCGTCGAGGCCCGGTTGCAGTCGATCCAGCAGGACAACGAGAAGAAGCTCGAGCAGATGCGGGCGACCGTCGACGAGAAGCTGCACGCCACGCTGGAGCAGCGACTGGGCGAGAGCTTCAAGCAGGTCGCGGAGCGGCTCGAGCAGGTCTATCGCGGCCTGGGCGAGATGCAGACACTGGCGCGCGATGTCGGCTCGCTGAACCGGGTGCTGACCAACGTCAAGACACGCGGCATCTTCGGCGAGGTGCAGCTCGCGGCGCTGCTGGAGCAGGTGTTCACGCCGGAGCAGTACGCGGCCAACGTAGAGACGGTGCCGGGCAGCGGTGGGCGTGTCGAGTTCGCGCTGAAGCTGCCCGGCCAGCGCGACGACGGCAAGCCGATCTGGCTGCCGATCGACGCCAAGTTCCCGCGCGAGGACTACGAGCGCCTGCTCGAGGCGCAGGAGCGCGCCGACGCGCCGGCGGCGGAACTGGCCGGTCGGGCGATCGAGACGCGGTTGCGGCTGGAGGCCAAGACCATCCGCGAGAAGTACCTCGGCCCGCCGCACACCACCGACTTCGCCCTGCTGTTCCTGCCCACCGAGGGCCTGTATGCCGAGGCCCTGCGTCGCCCCGGCCTGAGCGAGGCACTGCAGCGCGAGCACAAGGTCATGCTGGTCGGCCCGACGACGCTGCTGGCGACCCTGTCCAGCCTGCAGATGGGCTTCCGCACGCTGGCGCTGGAGAAGCGCTCGGCCGAGGTGTGGGAGGTGCTGTCGGCGGTGAAGACCGAGTTCGGCAAGTTCGGCGATGTGCTGGCCAAGACGAAGAAGAAGCTCGAGGAAGCGAGCAACACCATCGATGCCGCCGAAGTCCGCACCCGGGCGATGACGCGCCGGCTCAAGACCGTCGAGGCGCTGCCCGAGGATCAGATGTCCCGCGTGCTGCAGCTCGGCGCCGCGGACGCGCAGGACGAGGAAGGCACCGCCGGATGAGCGAGGGGCCCGGGACGGCGTCAGCGCCCGACGCGGGCTACACCGGCCTGAGCGTCGGCTTCGTGGCGGTGATCGCATCGCTGGTGGCGGTGCATGCCTGCATGGCCACCACACGGGTCGCTGCGACGCTGTGGGTCCTGCACCAGGGTTACGGCGGCGGATTCGTCGGCGTGCTGCTGAGCCTGTTCGCGGTGGCGCCGCTGGGCCTGTCGATGTGGGCCGGCCGGCTGGCCGATCGACATGGCTTTCACCGACCGGTGGGCATCGGCGTGACGATGGCCTTCGCCGGCGCGGTGCTCGCATTGGCCGCCCAATGGCTGGGCTGGTTGTGGCTGCTCGCGCTCGGTTGCCTGCTGTGCGGGGGCGCGGTGGCCGTGTCCGCGGTCGCGATCCAGCGCGAGGCCGGCCTGATGG
This sequence comes from Roseateles chitinivorans, assembly GCF_002761755.1. GTDB lineage: Bacteria > Pseudomonadota > Gammaproteobacteria > Burkholderiales > Burkholderiaceae_C > Roseateles > Roseateles chitinivorans. The sequence goes on along the minus strand of NZ_PEOG01000024.1, from coordinate 52,503 downwards.
CCCGCGATCCCTCGCAGCTCAAGCGCGTGTTCAGCTGGGTGGCGCTCGGGCCGGCGCTGTCCAACGCGCTGGCGCCGGTGATCACCGGCATCGTCATCGACCTGGCCGGCTTCAGCGCCGCGCTGGTGCTGTCGACGCTGCTGCCGCTGGCCGCCTGGGCGGTCGCGCTGCGCGTGCCACGGCAGGCGCCGGTGCCCCTGGCCGCAGGGGCCAAGCCGCGACCCGCCTGGGACCTGCTGAAGGACCGCGGCCTGCGCAACCTGCTGATCGTGAACGTCGCGATGTCCTCCTGCTGGGACGCCCACAGCTTCGTCGTCCCGGTCGTCGGCCATGCGAAGGGCCTGTCGGCCTCGAGCATCGGCCTGGTGCTGGGCAGCTTCGCCGCCGCGGCGACGCTGGTGCGGCTGGCCATCGTGCGCTGGGCCCATCACATCGACGAGGTCAAGGCGCTGCGCGCGGCGATGGCCGTCGCGACCCTGACCTTGATCGTCTATGCCTGGCTGCCGGGCACGCTCGGGCTGATGGCGGGCTCGGCGGTGCTGGGGCTGGCGCTCGGCGCGGTGCAGCCGATGGTGCTGGCCACGATGCACCAGGTCACGCCGCCGGACCGTCATGGTCAGGCGCTGGGGCTGCGGATGCTGGCTTCGAACGGGGCCACGGTGGCGATGCCGCTGGGCTTCGGCGCGCTGGCCGCGATCAGCGTCGCGGCGGCGCCGCTGTGGCTGATGGCGTCGGTGCTGGTCGGGGCGCAGTTCGCGGCCCGGCAGATGGGGACCTCGTCGCGCTGATCGCCGCGCTGCCGACCGTCAGCGGCGCAGGCTCGATGCCGTGCCGGCTCACTCCCCGGGGGCCATGGCGACGTGGCGGCGCGCCTCCTTGTGCTTCATCGCCACGTACTCTTCCAGCGACTGCTCATGCAGCTGACGTGCATAGCGCTCGGTCGCCGCGAACCAGTCGCGCAGCCGCCGATCCAGCCGTTGATCGGCGGGCGTGGCCAGCGTGTCGAGGTAGGACTCGATCGCGAGGAAGTAGCGCATCGTGTTGCGTTCCGCGATGCCCTGGATCCCGCCGACATAGCGCGGCCGACCGTCATCGTCACGGCCGATCACGGTGAAGCCGACCTTGTCCCGGCCCGAGGTCGCCAGGTAGGCGTTGGTCGCGACCCGCGCGGCGAAGTTGTTCATGTAGGCATAGCGCAGCCGCACGAAGCTGCGCCGTGCGTCCAGCGGCACCGCCTCCAGCGTCAGCCGGTAGTGGCTGGTGCCCATCGGCCCCTTGTTCGCGCTCATCTCGACGAGCAGGTACTGCGGCTGCGCCGCCAGCACCTGGAAGCGGAAGTCGAGCGCGTAAGCATCCTCGATCGGCTGGTCGAACTTGCGGCCGATCGCCATGTGCAGCGTCGCGCCCGGCGCGGCGTCGTCCTCGACCGCGCAGCGCTTGACGTTGGCCGGCAGGGTCAGCACATCGCACCAGGCCTCGGCGTCTCGCAGCGCGCCGGCCAGCGTCGCGAAGCCGTGCTGGACGACGGCATGCATCTCGCCGGTGGGTCGTTCGGTGTCGTTCACCGAGCTCAGGACGATCGGCCGCTGGAAGGGGCTGCGCGCCAGCTGCGGCGCGAGCTGCTCGTACTGCGCGCGCAGGCCCGCGCCCTGCTGCGCGGAGACTTCGGTGGCAAGTAGCAGCAGCGCCAGCAGCACCGCCGCATGGGAGAGCCAGAACAGCGCGCCGTGATGGCTGGGGCCGTGGCGACCGTGTCGCGGACGTCCGGCATGGAAGAGGGACGGAAGGGGACGCATGGCGAACTCCATCGCTCGACTGAAGGGTCGTGAGTCCACCTTAAGGGCGGGGCGGGGGGCGGTCTGTCGGACAAGGCCGCGTCGCGTCGTCGGGCCGGTCCGGGCCCGCCCCGCGCGCGGGGGAGGGCCGTGCTGAGCGGCGAGATCCCGAGCCACTTCGCGGCCCGCCCCGCGCGCGCGGGGTTGGGGCCTCCAGGTGCGCGACAGCGTCCTGGACCCGCCTGCCCGCCCCGCGCACGCGGTGTTGGGAAGCCGGGGGTCCTTCGCCTAGGATGCGGCGCGGCGATGATGGGGCCGGCACCACGAAGCCGCCCACGGGCACGCCATGAAGCGAGGGACGATGACACGCGAGACGAGAGGGGGATCGAACGGACCGCGAGGCACGCCGGCCCGGCAGCGCGGGGCGCTGCGATGGCCCTCGGGCTGGGACTGGGCCCACCTGGTGCTGGCGCTGGCGGTGACGGCCACCGTCGCGCTGATGTGGTTCGCACGCCCGCAGGCGGGACCGCTGGCGCGGCTCGATGGCCTCGCGCAGGACGCGCAAGCCCGATGGCGCGGCCGACTCGCGCCCGGCACCACCTATCCGATCACCCTGGTGCAGTTCGACGACGCCAGCGCCGCGCGCTTCGGCAGCATGACGCCGGGGCGGCCGCTGCTTGCCGAGGCGATCACGCGACTGCAAGCCGCGCAGCCGCGCCTCATCGCGATCGACCAGCTGATGATCGACCCGCGACCGGAGGGCGACGCGGCGCTCGCGGGCGCCATGCGCGGTGGCGCGCCGGTGCTGCTGCCGTTCGGCCTGCCGCCCAGCGATGGCGCCTTGGCCGGCGCCGTGCAGGGCTCGACCTTGACGCCGATTGCGACCGCGACCGCGACTTCAGCCGCGACCGCGACCTCGACCTCGACCTCGACCTCGACCCCGAAATCGACGTCGTCCCCGGACTCGACGTCGTCTCCCACCGCCTCCGTGACGTCCCTCTCCACCGCGTCGCCGGCTGCCGCGCCCGTGCCCGTGCCCGGTCCGGCCGCGGGCGTGCCGCCGGCGCTGCGCGCGCAGGCCTTCCTCAACGTGGAGGGCGAGCCCCGCAGCGCGCTGCGTCCGGAGCGCGCGGTCGCGCCGCCGGAACCCCTGCTGTCGGCGGCGAAGTCGCTGGGGCATGTGCAGGAGACCCGCGAGGCCGACGGTGCGGTGCGCCATGCGCTGCCGGCGTTGCCACTGGAAGGCGCGGTCTATCCCTCGCTGGCGCTGCGCATCGCCGGCGACGCGATGCGCCAGCCCTGGTCCGAGGCCACGCTGCGCTGGAGCCGCGACCTGCGCTGGGGCTCGCTGCGCGTGCCGCTGGACCTGTTGTCACGCCAGGGCGTGAACGACTATGGCCCGGCCGGTACCTTCCCCTCGGTGACGCTGGCCGACCTCGTCGACGGCAAGGTGCCGGACGAGGCGCTGCGCAATCGCATCGTGATCCTGGGCGTGTCGGCGCGCGCGGCCGACGGCCCGGTCGCCAACGCCTTCGACGCCAGGGTGCCCGGCGCCGAGCGCCTCGCGACCGTCGTCGACAACATCCTGACCGGCCGGACCCTGACGCGGCCCGCCTGGGCCTCGATCGCGGAACTGACCGCGCTGCTGACGCTGCCCCTGCTGTGCGCGGCGCTGCTGGCGCGTGGCGCCTTGTGGCGCGGGATGCTCGTCGTCGCCCTGCTGGTCGGCGGCGGGCTGGCGGCAGCGCAGTGGGCATTCGAGGAACACCTGCTGGTGCTTTCGCTCGGTCATCCGCTGCTGGCGGTCGCCGCGGCGAGCGCGGGGGCGCTGGCCCTGCGTGCACTCGCGGCCTGGGTCCGACGCCGCGCGGCGTTCCGCCGCCTGGTGGTCAGCGAGGAGCGCCATGTGCTGGCCGCGCAAGGCGCCAACGATGGCCTCTGGGACTGGGACATCGCGGAGGACCGCCTGGAGGTCTCGGCCCGCTGGCGGGCGCTGATGGGCGATGCGGAGATCGATGCCGGCGAGGGCGAGGGCGAGGGCAAGGGCAAGGGCAAGGGCAAGGGCAAGGGCAAGGGCGCGAGGGCCGATGCAGGTGACCGGTCAGGCGTTCGATCAGGCGATCGGCCGGACGAGGGGGCGGATGGCATCGCCCGGTTCACGCGTCCCTTGGATCCGGCGGCGGCCGGTCTGTTCCGCGCCGAGCTCGACGCGCACCTGCAGGGCCGCAGCCTCCAGTTCCACCATGTGCTGCGCTTCGAGCAGGGCGGCCAGCGGCGCGCGTTGCTGGCGCGTGGCGTGGCGGTGCGACGCGACGGCAAGCCGGTGCGCATGGCGGGCGCGCTCACCGACCTCAGCGAGCAGGAGCGGCTGCACGAGCAGACCGCGCACGACGCGCTGCACGACCGGTTGACTGGCTTGCCGAACCGCGCGCTGTTCATGGAGCTGATCGCCCAGCGCCTGGCGCATCCGACGCCCGGCGTGCCGATCGGCCTGGTGCTGCTGGGCCTGGACGATTTCCGCACCTTCAACGAGCGGCACGGGTCGGTCGCCGGCGACGCGGTGCTGGTCGAGTGCGCACGGCGCCTGGCCGGCGGCACGGGTCGGGCGACGCGCTCGGGCCGCGTGGTCGCGCGACTCGGTGCGGACCGGTTCGGCGTGCTCTTCGAGGCCCGCATCGAGGCCGGCGCGCTGGTCGACCGCGTGCCTGAATGGGCGCTGGCACGCATCGAGGAGCCGTTCCTGCCCGACACGATCGAGGAGGGCCGGGGCGCGCACCGCCTCACCGCCTGCGCGGGCTGGGCGTTCACCGGGCAGGGCAACTTCAGCCCGGACGACCTGCTCGCCGCGGCTGAAAGCGCGTTGGCTCGCGCCAAGGCGGCCGGCACGGGCCAGGCGCGCCTGTTCGATCCGTCGCAGCCCCGGGCCGAGGCGTCGAGGCGCGCCCTGCGCGAGGACCTGGCGCGGGGCCTGCAGGCGGGCGAGTTCCAGTTGGACTATCAGCCCATCGTCAGGCTGTCGGATCGCGCGCTGCTCGGCTTCGAGGCGCTGATCCGATGGCGTCATCCGACGCGCGGCCGGATCCTGCCCGACGACTTCATCCCTGCGGCGGAGGAGAGCGGCCACCTCATGGACATCGGCCGCTGGACGCTGATCGAGGCGGCGCTGCAACTGCGTCGCTGGCGCGAGATCGGCTTCAAGGGCGAAGTCGCGGTCAATCTGTCGGGCGTGCAGCTCGCGCGGGGCGACGAACTCCTCGCCGATGCACGTGAGGCGCTCAAGGCGCTTGGCGACGGACCACCGGCGCAACTTCGCCTGGAGGTCCCCGAGCGCGTCGCGATGGCGTGGCCGCAGCGCCATGGCGAGGTGCTGCAGGCGCTGGCGCGCCTGGGCTTGCGGCTATCGATCGACGACGTCGGGACCGGGCAGTCCTCGCTGGCCCATCTGCACCGCTTCCCCGCCGACACGCTGAAGATCGACCGAAGCTTCGTTCTGCGGCTGGGCGAGGGCGGCGAGGCGCGCGAGGTGGTGCGCACCATCGTCGGCCTGGCCGGCGCACTGGGCCGCCAGACGCTGGCCGAAGGCGTCGAGGACGAGGCCCAGGCCGCCCTGCTGGCATCGCTCGGCGTGCAGATGGCGCAGGGCTGGCTGTTCGCGCAGGCGCTGCCGGCGGAGGGGGCGAAGCGCCTCATCCAGACCGTGCCTTGGAAAAAGCCGACGACCCGGCCGGCATAGATCGCGAGCGCACCGCGACAACGGCCCCTCGCGGAAGCCGTTGCCGTGCCGGAAGGCGTGGCGGCGCGGCCGGCCGCGACCTCAGGCCATGCCTTGATGCCGCAGCAGCGCGTCGATCTGCGGCTCCCGGCCGCGGAAGGCCTTGAAGTTGTCCATCGCGTCGCGGACGCTGCCCATGGACAGGATCTCGTCCAGATAGCGCCGGCCTGTCGCCGGGTTGAACACGCCTTCCTCCTCGAACGCGCTCCAGCAATCGGCCGACAGCACCTCGGCCCACTTGTAGCTGTAGTACCCCGCCGCGTAGCCGCCCGCGAAGATGTGCGAGAAGCTGTGCTGGAAGCGGTTGAACGCCGGCGGCGGCAGCACCGCCACTTCGGCCCGCACCTCGTCCAGCACTTCCTGCACCCGGGTCTCGGCGCCGGGCTCCGCATGCAGGCGCATGTCGAAGAGCGCGAACTCGATCTGGCGCAGCGTCTGCAGGCCGGCCTGGAAGTTCTTGGCCGCCAGCATCTTGTCGAACAGCGCGCGCGGCAGCGGCTCGCCGGTGTCCACATGCGCCGACAGCTGCTGGATCACTTCCCACTCCCAGCAGAAGTTCTCCATGAACTGGCTGGGGAGCTCCACCGCGTCCCACTCGACGCCGGAGATGCCCGACACGCCCAGTTCCGCCACGCGGGTGAGCAGGTGGTGCAGTCCGTGGCCGCATTCATGGAACAGCGTCGTCACGTCATCGTGGGTGAGCAGCGCCGGCTTGCCGTCCGCGCCCTGGGGGAAGTTGCAGACCAGGTGCGCCACCGGGATCTGCTCGGCGCCGGTGCCGGCCAGGTCCGGCCGCGCCCAGCGGCTGCGCACTTCGTCCATCCAGGCGCCGGGCCGCTTGCCCTGGCGCGCATACAGGTCCAGGTAGACCTGGCCGATCAACTGGCCATCGCGGCGCAGCTCGCAGAACTGCACCGACTCGTGCCAGACCGAGGCCTTGGCCGGCACCAGCTGCACGCCGAAGAGCCGGTCGACGATGCGGAACAGCCCGTCCAGCACCCGCGGGAGGGTCAGGTATTGACGCACCTCCTGGTCGGAGAAGGCGTAGCGCGCCTCCTTCAGCTTCTCGGAGACATAGGGCAGGTCCCAGGCCTGAGGATCGTCCAGGCGCAGCGCGGCCTTGGCGAAGTCGCGCAGTTCGTCCAGGTCGCGCTGCGCGTAGGGGCGGGCGCGGCTCGCCAGGTCGCGCAGGAAGCTCATCACCTGCGCCGGCGACGTCGCCATCTTGGGCACCAGCGAGGCCTCGGCGAAGTTGGCGAAGCCCAGCAGCTTCGCCTCCTCCTGGCGCAGCATCAGCAGTTCCTGCATCAGCGGGCCGTTGTCCCAGTCGCACTTGTCGCCGAGCTCGCTGGCGCGCGTCACGTAGGCCCGGTACAGGCGCTCGCGCAGCGCGCGGTCCTCGGCGTACTGCATCACCGGCATGTAGACCGGGAAGTGCAGCGTCAGCTTGTGCGCGTCGGGATCGGTGTTGCCGTCCTTCTCGGCCGCGGCGCGCGCATTGGCGACGACGTCGGCCGGCACGCCCTTGAGCTCCGCGGCGGTGGCCAGGTAGCTCCAGCCGTCGGTGGCGTCCATGACGTGCTCGGAGAAGGCCTGGCCCAGTTCGGCGCTGCGTTCCTGGATCTTGGCGAAACGCTCCTTGGCCTCGCCCTGCAGCTCGGCGCCGGAGAGCACGAAGTCGCGCATCGCGTGCTTGAGCAGCTGGGCGCGCTCGGGCGTCAGGCCGGGCTGGGCGGCGATCGCCTTGTAGAGGGCGTACAGCGCCTCGTTGGCGCCCAGCGCGGTGTGGAATTCGGTGACCGCCGGCAGCATCGCGTTGTAGGCCTCGCGCAGCGCCGGCGTGTTGGCGACCGCGTTCAAGTGGCCGACGGCGCCCCAGGCGGTGCCCAGCCGCTCGGTGGCGACGTTCAGGGTACGGGACAGGCGTTCGTAGTCGGCCGGCGCGCCGGGCGCCGTGACCTGCTCGAGCGCCTGCTGGGCCTGGGCGAGCAGTTCGGTGATGGCCGGCTGGATGTGGGACGGGTCGATCGCGGCGAAGTCGGGCAGCGACGCTTGGGAGAGCAGCGGGTTCGCTGCGGCGGAGGTGTCGGTCATGCAGGCCTCGTGAATCTGGCGAAAGTCCGGGACAGTGTCTCAGCCTTTCGCGCGCGTGAGCGCGGGAGCTTTCTATCGTGGGGACAGGGCCCGGACTATCAAGTCCGGGGCTTCCCCATCACGAGGCGGGATTGTCGTCCGCGGTCAGAAGGTTTCCCAGTCGCCGTCGTCGGCGGCTGGCGCCGGACGCGGCGCGGGCGTCGCGACCGCCGGAGCCGCAGCCGTCGGCTTCGACGCCGGCGGCTTGACGGCGCCATGTGCGGCACCATTCGCCCCAGGCCGGACCGTCTTCATCGGCGCGGGCTGCGGCGAGGCCGTCTTCGCCACCGCGCCCGGCACGGTCGATGCCGAGGGGAGCGACGTGACCGATGGGGCCGGTCTCGCCGCCGGAGCGCGCGCCGCCGCCTGAGCCGGCGCCGCCCGCTTCACCCCCTCCATCGTCTCCTGCCCCAGCCGGAACACCGACACGATCTCGGTCAGCCGGTGCGCCTGGTCCTTGAGGCTCTCGGCCGCCGCTGCCGATTCCTCCACCAGCGCCGCGTTCTGCTGCGTCATCCGGTCCAGCTGCACGACCGCGTCATTGACCTGCGCGATGCCGGCGCTCTGCTCGGTCGACGCCGCGGTGATCTCGCCGATGATGTCCGTCACCCGCTGCACGCTGTGCACGATGTCGTTCATCGACGCGCCCGCCGCCTGCACCAGCCGCGACCCGGCTTCGACGCTGGTCACGCTCGCGCCGATCAGCGCCTTGATCTCCTTGGCGGCCTCGGCGCTGCGCTGCGCCAGCGAGCGCACCTCGCTGGCCACGACCGCGAAGCCGCGTCCCTGCTCGCCCGCACGCGCGGCCTCGACCGCCGCGTTCAGGGCCAGGATGTTGGTCTGGAAGGCGATGCCGTCGATGACGCCGATGATGTCGTTGATCTTCTTGGAGCTGGCGTTGATCTCGTCCATCGTCGAGACGACCTGGCCGACCACCTCGCCGCCGCGGGCCGCCGCGCTCGAGGCGCTGGACGCCAGCTGATTGGCCGTCTGCGCCGCGTCGGCGGTCTGGCGCACCGTCGCGGTCAGCTCCTCCATCGACGAAGCCGCCTGCTGCAGGTTGGAGGCGGTTTCCTCGGTGCGCTGCGACAGGTCCTGCGAGCCGATCGCGATCTCGCTGGACGCGGTGGTGATCGAGTTGCTGGCCGCCCGCACGTCCAGCAGGATGCGCTGGATCTTCTCGGCGAACAGGTTGAAGGACGAGGCGATGCGGCCGACCTCGTCCCGGCCGCCCGCGGGCAGGCGCTGGGTCAGATCGCCGTCGCCGGCGCTGATGTCGTCCAGCGCGGCGCGCACGCGGTCCACGCCGCGCAGCATCGCGCTGATCGTGCCGGTCATCGCCAGCGCGGCGATCGCCATCATGACCAGCGCCGTGATCACCGCGGTGCGCAGCAGCGCGCCCAGCGAGGCCAGCGCCTCGTCCTCCTTCGCCGCGACGAAGAGCTGCCAGTCGGTGTCCGCGATCGGCGTGCCGCTGATCAGGAAGGCGTCCCCGGCGACCCGCGCCTCGGCCCAGCCGGCCTGCGGGTCCAGCGCGGTCGCCAGCGCTTGCGGCGTCAACTGCTCGGAGATCGCCGTGGCCGGCTTCAGCGCCAGCTGGGCATCCGGGTGCGCGACGATCTTCCCGTCCTTGGACATCAGGAAGGCGAAGCCGCCCGGCGTCGGCTTGATCGCCTGGACCGTGGCGACGACATCGTCGAGGAACACATCGGTGGCGACGACCGCCCGGGGGCTGCCGCCGGTCTTGTCCGCGGCCGCGAAGGTCACCACCAGCCGCCCCTTGGACGCGTCCATGTAGGGTGCCGTCAGGATGGTGCCCGAGGCGGAGGCGGCGCCGGTGTACCAGGGGCGGCCGGTGGGGTCGTAGTCCGCGGGGAGGTTCTGCGGCGTGTTGAAGACGATCTTCTTGTCGGCGAAGCCGACGTAGGCCGCCTCCAGCCGTCCGGACCGGGCCGCCTGCTGCAGCAACGGCACCGGGTCGGCGGCGCCGACCGCCGGCTGCAGCGAGGCCACGATGTCGCGCTGGGCCCGCACCCATTGCCGGATCGCGTCGCCGCGCGCCGCGGCCAGCTCATCCAGGGCCTGGGACACCTGCTGGCGGGTGTGGCCGCGCACGGTCAGGTAGTTGGCGACGGTGATCGCCAGCAGCGTCAGGGCGACGATGCCCACGCCCAGCGAGATCAGTCGGGTCTTGATCGAGTCGAACATGAACGGGCTCCTTGGCTCGTCGGCGCCGGGCGTGTCCCGCTCTCTGGCGCGTGCCTCCACGATTCGCTCTCTCGCGCGTCGCTTGCCCTGCAAGGGCAGGACGCGTGCCGACCTGGAAAAACGCCCGGTCGGTGCCGGGCGTTCGTTCGATCAGGCGGTGGTCATCGCATCCATCAGGCCCATGTCCGCGCTGGACATCAGGCCCTCGATGTCGATCAGGATCAGCATGCGCTCGGCGACCGCGCCGATGCCCATGATGAAGCTGGTGTTGACGGCGCTGGAGCTCAGCTCGGGCGCCGGACGGATCACGTCGCGGTTCAGTTCCAGCACGTCAGACACCGAGTCGACCACCGCGCCGACGACGCGGTTCTTGACGTTCAGCACGATGACGACGGTGAAGCTGTTGTACTCGGCCGTGGCGCAGCCCAGCTTCAGGCGCAGGTCGACGATCGGCACGATCACGCCGCGCAGGTTCACCACGCCCTTGATGAAGTCGGGCGCGTTGGCGATGCGGGTCGGCTGCTCGTAGGAGCGGATTTCCTGCACCTTCAGGATGTCGATGCCGTACTCCTCCTGACCCAGGCGGAAGGTCAGGTACTCGCCGCTGGCGGGCGCGGCGCTGGCGCCTTGCGGGACCAGCGCGCCGGAGTTCGCTTGCACGACTTGCGTGCCGGTTTGTTGGACGATTTCCATGTGTTGACCTCGTGCAGCGGATTAGAAGGTTTCCCAGTCGCCGTCGGCGGCGGTGGTGGCCGGCACAGCCGGCGGCGGAGTGAACGGGGCGGGCGCCGACTTCGGCGCCACGGGCTTCGGAGCGGCGGGCTTGAGCGCGGCCCGGGCCGGCTTGGCGGCGGCCTTGACCGGCGAGGACAGCGGCTTCGCGGCCGCCGCCGGCTTGACGGCCGGCACCGGAGCGGCGCTGAACGACGGGGCCGGCTTGGCGGTGAACGTCGTCGACGGGGCCGTGGCGCCCGAAGACGAGGACGTCGACGAAGACGACGAAGAGGGCGACGACTTCGCGGTGAAGGCGATCGCCGACAGCGCGCCGGTGCTGCCCGACACGCGGAAGCGGTCCACCACGGCGCCCAGGCGCTCGGCCTGGTCCTTCAGGCTCTCGGCGGCAGCGGCGGACTGCTCCACCAGCGCGGCGTTCTGCTGCGTCATCTGGTCCAGGTTGCTCACGCCCTGGTTGACCTGGCTGATGCCGTCGCTCTGCTCGCTGGACGCGGCGGTGATCTCGCCGATGATGTCCGTCACCCGCTGCACGCTGGAGACGATGTCGCTCATCGTCGAGCCCGCTTCCTGGACCAGGCGCGAGCCGGTCTCGACGCGCTCGACGCTGGCGCCGATCAGGGTCTTGATCTCGCGCGCGGCCTCGGCGCTGCGCTGGGCCAGCGAGCGGACCTCGCCCGCCACCACCGCGAAGCCGCGACCCTGCTCGCCGGCGCGGGCGGCTTCCACCGCCGCGTTCAGCGCCAGGATGTTGGTCTGGAAGGCGATGCCGTCGATCGTGCCGATGATGTCGCTGATGCGCTTGGAGCTGGCGTTGATCTCGTCCATCGTCGAGACCACCTGGCTCACCACCTCGCCGCCCTTGGCCGCCGCGCCCGAGGCGGAGGAGGCCAGCTGGTTGGCGGTGCGCGCCGAGTCGGCGGTCTGCTTCACGGTGCCGGTCAGCTGCACCAGCGAGGACGCAGCTTCCTGCAGGTTGGACGCGGTCTGCTCGGTGCGGCTGGAAAGGTCCTGGTTGCCGGAGGCGATCTCCACCGAGGCGGTGCGGATCGAATCGGCCGCGGTGCGCAGCTGGCCGACCATCGCCTGCAGCGCTTCCTGCATGTGGTGCAGCGAGCGCATCAGCTTGGAGGCCTCGTCCACGCCCTCGACCGGCTTCATCGCGCGGGACAGGTCGCCCTCGGCGATGGCTTCGGCCAGGGCCTCGGCCTCGGCGAGCGGCGTGCAGATGGTCTGCATGTTCAGCAGCGTCAGCGGCACCACGACGATCGCGGCGAACACCAGCACCAGGCCGAAGGTCCAGAGCACGCCGCCCTGGGTCTTCTCGATGCCGGCGCGCATGTCCTCGGCCTGCGCCTGCATGCGCTTCTCGACATCCTCGAGTTGCTTCTCGGCCTGCGCGACCTGGTCCTTGGCGGGGCCGAGCAGCCGGTCCGCCACCGCAGCGTGGTCATAGGCGCCGGCTTCCAGCTGCGACACCACGTTGGCCGCCTTCTGCGCGTAGGTCTCCAGCGAGGCCTTGATCTGCAGCAGCACCGCCTTGTCGTCTTCCGGGCTGAGCGCGGCGATGGCATCGAGGTGCTCGGCCGCGGCCTTGCGCGACTTGTCCCAGGCCGCGTGAGCCTGCTTCACCACCTCGGGCTTCTCGTAGTTGATGATCATGTCCTTCTCGTAGCGACGGATTTCTCCCATCGCGCCGTGAAGGGCGCCCACGCGCTGGCCGCGGGTCGCGGATTTCTCCAGGAACTCCTGGGTCTGGCCCCGCATCGACTGCATGCCGAAAAGGCCGACGCTGCCGACCACCATCAGCAGCGCCAGCACGATGCCGATCGCGCCGATCATGCGGGTCCGGATGCTGAATTGACGCATCAACGCGCTGAAATTCATGTCTACCTCTTATGCGTTCGGCATCGGCCGCCTGGCCGACGCCCACGTTCTTTCAATGGCGCTCAATGGCGCGAGCGGCGCACCAGGCTGCCCACGTCCAGGATCAGCGCGACGCGGCCGTCGCCCATGATGGTCGCGCCGGAGACGTCGGTGACCTTGCGGTAGTTCGCCTCCAGGTTCTTGACCACCACCTGCTGCTGGCCGAGCAGCTCGTCCACCAGCAGCGCGACGCGGCCGCCTTCGGCTTCCACGACGACCATGATCGAACTCACATGCTCGAAGTCGAAGCGCGGCACGTTGAACACCTGCTCCAGCTCGACCACCGGCATGTACTCGTCGCGGACCTCGACCACGCGGCCGGAGCCGCCGACGGTCTTGATCGTGTCGGCCTGCACCTGGAAGGACTCGACCACCGACGACAGCGGCAGGATGTAGACCTCTTCGCCGACACCGACGCTCATGCCGTCCATGATGGCCAGCGTCAGCGGCAGCCGCACCGAGACCTTCATCCCGTAGCCCTCGGCGGAGTCAATCTCCACCGTGCCGCCCAGCGAGGTGATGTTCTTCTTCACCACGTCCATGCCGACACCGCGGCCCGAGACATCGGTGACCTGGTCCGCGGTCGAGAAGCCCGGCGCGAAGATCAGGCCCCACACTTCCTGGTCGGTCATGGTGTCGGGCGCGTCGATGCCTTTCTCGCGGGCCTTCTTGATGAGCTTCTCGCGATTCAGGCCGCGGCCGTCGTCGCGGACCTCGATCACGATCGAGCCGCCCTGGTGCGAGGCGACCAGCGTGATCGTGCCCTGCTCGGGCTTGCCCTTGGCCAGCCGGTCGGCCGGCGACTCGATGCCGTGGTCGCAGCTGTTGCGCACCAGGTGGGTCAGCGGGTCGGTGATCTTCTCGACCAGGCCCTTGTCCAGCTCGGTGGCCTCACCCTGGGTGACCAGCTCGACCTTCTTGCCGAGCTTGGCCGCCAGGTCGCGCAGCATGCGCGGGAAGCGGTTGAACACGACCGACATCGGGATCATGCGGATCGACATGACCGATTCCTGGAGGTCGCGGGTGTTGCGCTCCAGGTCGGCCAGGCCGGAGGCCAGCTGCTGGTACAGGCCGGGGTCCAGGTTGCGGCTGTTCTGCGCCAGCATCGCCTGGGTGATCACCAGCTCGCCGACCAGGTTGATCAGCTGGTCGACCTTCTCGACCGACACGCGCAGCGTGGACTGGTCCGGGCTGGCGCCGCCGCCGGCGCGCGGGGCGACGTCGGTGCGGGCCGGGGCCGCCGGCTTGGCGGCCGGGACCGGCACGTTGGCCTTGGCGGCTTCGGCGGCCTTGGACTCGGCGGCGGTGGCCTCGGGCACGCCGGGGGCGTCGTCGAAGAAGCCGTAGCCGGGGTCCTCGTCCTTCTTGGTCTCCACCGGCGCGCCGGGCGCGCCTTCGTGGAAGCCGAAGCCCTCGGTCAGCGGCATCAGCTTGACCTGCTCGCGCGAGACGTGGAAGGTGAACAGGTCCAGCAGGTCGTTGTCGGTGCTGCTGGTCAGGACCTTGAAGCGGCGCATGCCGTCGGCCGGAATGCCGCCGTCCAGCGGCTCGATCGTGCCCAGGTCGGTGATTTCCTTGAACAGTTCGACCAGGTTGTCGGCCTGCGCCGTGTTGTTCAGCGGGCCGACCAGCAGCTCGAGCTGGCGCACGGTGGACTTCAGCGGCGCGGGGGCCGCCGCGGCGGGGGCCGGGGCGGGCGCGGCCACCGGGGCCGGCGCGGCCGCGGGCGCGCGGGAGCCGTCCAGCGTGCCGCCTTCGACCAGCGTGCGGATGCTGCTCAGCAGGTCCGAGGTGTCCACCGCGTCGGCGCCCGAGCCCTGATGACGGGCCAGCTGCGCCTTGAGCGCGTCGCCCGACTGCAGCAGCACGTCCACCATCTGCGAGGTCGGGGCCAGTTCATGACGCCGCAGCTTGTCCAGCAGCGTCTCCATCTGGTGCGTCAGCTCGGCCACGTCGTTGAAGCCGAACGTCGCCGCGCCCCCCTTGATCGAGTGGGCGCAGCGGAAGATGGCATTCATCTGCTCATCGTCCGGGTTCTCGATGTCCAGGTTCAGCAGCAGCTGTTCCATGTTGTCGAGGTTCTCGCCGGCCTCCTCGAAGAAGACCTGGTAGAACTGGCTCAGGTCGATGCCCGCGCCGAGATTTGCGCCTTCGGAGGTCATATCTCCCATGAATCTCTCCAGCTCGCCTTCAGCGGATCACCTTGCCGATCACCTCGATCAGCTTGGCCGGGTCGAAAGGCTTGACCAGCCAGCCGGTGGCACCGGCGGCGCGGCCGGCCTGCTTCATCTGGTCGCTGGACTCGGTGGTCAGGATCAGGATCGGCGTGGTCTTGAACTTGGGGTTGTCGCGCAGCTTCTTGGTGAGGCTGATCCCGTCCATCCGGGGCATGTTCTGGTCGGTCAGCACCAGGTCGAAATCGCGTTGCGACGACTTCTCCCAGGCGTCCTGCCCGTCCACCGCCTCCACGACGTTGAAACCCGCATTCTTGAGGGTGAACGAGACCATCTGGCGCATGGAGGCCGAATCGTCTACGGCGAGGATCGAGGGCATTTTTGGTTCTCCGGATGACAAGCGGTTTTCGGGTGGACCTGAAGATTCTTGAGGACCTTGACGGCGGTCTGCCGACAGCGGCCGGTGTTTTCGTGACCTAACGGACGGAACGACGGAACATCGTCAGAACAACTCGATCGATCCCGCGTCCATCTCGTCCTGGGTGACGGGATTGGGACGCAGCGGGGCGGTCTCGACGACGGCCATGCCGTCCTCGTCCTCCCCGAAGGTGTCGCGGGCCAACTGGTCCGAGCAATTGCGCAGCCGCTGGCTGGTGTGCGCGATCAGCTGGGTCGACATGTCCTGGAACTGCAGCGCGGTGATCGCGCCGGCCAGATGCAGCATCAGCTGCTGCAGCGCGTCCTGGTCCCGGGCGTCGGGCAGACGCTCGCGCATCTGGTCGACCAGGCCCGACGCGCCGAAGAAATGCGTCGACAGGGCTTCGCAGGCATCGTCCAGCAGACGCTGCAGGCGCTCCAGATCGTTGTTGACCGTCATCAGATGGTCCTGCAGCTCGGCAGCGGCCAGCAGCGGCATCAGTCCGCTGCCTTCCGGCTCGACCGACGTCTCATCGATATGCATCTTGGCTCCACATAGGGCGTCCTGGTGCGTCGTCATGTCTGCCCAACTCAAACATGCGCCCGGACTTGTCGGCTGGCAAGAATCTTCGGCTTTTGCCACGCATCTGTCGACGGGACTAACCGTGCAAAGTAGCCCCATTAGCTCTGATCGACTGGACGCTGACAAATCTCGATAAGGGTAAACCCAAGACTCTACGGTTTCCAGATGAATAAAACCTAGGGGTCTCCTGCGCAGATGAGGGATGCGCGACAAACTTGGCATACTCGCGCCCATGCCGACTCTCCCCCTGGCCGAGCGCTGTCTGCGCCTGCTGCATATCGAGGATTCCGACCTGGATCACCAGCTGATCCTGGCCCAGTTGCAACGGGCCGGATTGCGCTTCGAAGTCACGCGGCTGGACACGCTGCCTGATATCGAGGCCGCCCTCGACCGGACCTGGGATGCGGTGATTTCCGATTACAACCTGCCGGGGTTTTCGGGGCTCGTCGTGCTGGACATGATCAAGCAGCGGCAACTGGTGCTCCCGTTCGTGCTGGTGTCCGGCGAGATCGGCGAGGACACTGCCGTTGCGGCGATGCGGACCGGGGCGTCGGACTACCTGCTCAAGAACAACCTGGCGCGGCTGGCGCCGGCGCTGCTGCATGCGATCGAGTCCTGCGAGGCGCAACTCGCCCGCCAGGAGGCCGACCGCGAGCTGCTCAAGTCCAAGCAGCAGTTGCACGAGCTGGCGGGGCACCTGCAGACCAGCGTCGAGATGGAGCGGGCGGCGATCGCGCGCGAAATCCACGACGACGTGGGGGGCTCGCTGACGGCGCTGAAGTTCGACCTGGCGTGGATCGCCCGCCACAGCAAGGACGAGGACGTGCAGCAGCGGGTGCAGTCGGCGCTGGAGACGGTCACCAGCGCCATCGAATCGAGCCAGCGCATCATGCACAACTTGCGTCCGGCGATCCTGGAACAAGGATTGCTGGCAGCGGTGCAGTGGCTGGCGGCCCGCTTCGAGCGCCGCACCGGCATCGCGACCTCGGTGCGGCATGTGGGCGACCAGTTCCAGCTGCCGGCCGGCGTGCCGCTGGTGGCCTACCGCTGCGCGCAGGAGGCCCTGACCAATGTGTCCAAGCATGCCGGCGCGACCCGGGTCGAGGTGGAGTTGAGCATGGAGGGCGGCGTGCTGACGCTGGAGATCAAGGACAACGGCCACGGGATCGCGCCGGGTGACCTGAGCAAGGCCCGCAGCTTCGGCATCCGCGGCCTGCGCGAGCGCGCCGCCACGGTGGGTGGCTGGGTCGACCTCAGCAGCGGCCTCCATGGCACGGCCCTGATCCTGTCGGTGCCGCTGCGCGGCGTCATCGGCGACTTCGAGTTCGACGAGGACGGCGAGCCGCTCTCCGTCGGTACCGGCCATGACCCCTCCTCCTGGGGCGCCCTATGATCAAAGTCATCCTCTGCGACGACCACGCGCTGATCCGCCGCGGCATCCGCGACACGCTGTCCGACGCGCCCGACATCGAGGTCGTCGGCGAGGCCGGCGACTACGGCGAGCTGCGAAGCCTGATGCGCACCCTGCCGGCCGACAAGCAGTGCGACGTGCTGGTGCTGGACATCAACATGCCGGGCCGCAGCGGCCTGGACGTGCTGCATGTGCTCAAGGACGAGGGCACCACGACGCGGGTGCTGATCGTGTCGATGTATCCCGAGGACCAGTACGCGATCCGCGCGCTGCGCGCGGGCGCCTTCGGCTATGTGAACAAGGGCGGCGACCCGCAGCTGCTGGTGCAGGCGGTGCGCACGGTGGCGCAGGGTCGCAAGTATGTGACGCCGGAGATCGCGCAGATGCTGGTCGAGAGCCTGACGGCGCCGGCGCCGGAGCAGGCCCACCAGAAGCTGTCGGACCGCGAGTTGCAGACGCTGGTGATGATCGCCTCGGGCAAGCGCCTGTCCGACATCGCCGAGGAGCTGATGCTCAGCCCCAAGACCGTCAGCGTCTACCGTGCCCGGGTCCTGGAGAAGCTGGCGCTGTCCAACAACTCGGAGCTGACCGTCTACGCCATCCGCAACGGACTGGTCGAGAGCTGATCCCCCCGCATCGCCCGGTGGCCCAAATAGGGGGAAGTCAACGAGCGAGCGTGGGGCCGGCATGGGGCTTGGGGGTCCAGGAGGGATCCCCCATGCCCCGTGGAGAGCCCGCGCCTGGCGATCCGAAGTCCAAGACGGACGCACCCGTCGAAACCGGCGCGTCCCGTTCGTCGTCTTCAGGGGACATTCGCGCCCGCCAGCCGCCATTCATCGCAAGCGAGTCTTGACGAGGCGGGGGCGCCTCGGAGAATGCGCCCCGGATTGAACACAGGGGGCCGTCATCGATACCGCATTGTTGAAAGAGCTGCGCATCCAGGGCAACGAGCGAGAGGACCATGACGGCGGGCCGCCGCGCTGGGTCTGGATCCTGGGGGCGGTGCTGATCGTGCTGGCGCTGCTGGGCGCTGGCGGCTGGTGGTGGTGGACGCAGTCCCAGGTGCCCGAGGTCCAGACCGCGAACGCGCAGGCGCGCGGCGGGGCGGGGGGCAACGCGGTGCTGCAGGCCACCGGCTATGTGACGGCGCGGCGCGCGGCCACCGTCTCGACGCAGATCACCGGCACGCTGACCGAGGTGCTGTTCGAGGAGGGCGACAAGGTCCAGAAGGGCCAGGTGCTGGCCCGGCTCGAGGACCATGCGCTGCGCGCGGCGCTGGACATGGCGCGGGCGAACGTCAAGAGCGCCCAGGCCAACATCGAGGCGACGCGGGCGCAGCTGGTCCAGGCGCAGTCCGACCTCAGGCGCCAGGACGAGCTGGCCCTGAGCGGCATGACGACCCGGCAACTGGCCGAGCAGGCGCGCACCGCGGTGACCGCGACCGCGGCGCAGCTGGAGGCGCGCCGCCGCGAGGCCGACGCCGCCGCCGCGCAGGCGGCGCAGGCGCAGGTCAACTTCGACTACACGGTGGTCAAGGCGCCGTTCTCCGGCGTCATCACCGCCAAGGCGGCGCAGGTGGGCGAGATCGTCTCGCCGCTGTCCGCCGGCGGCGGCTTCACCCGCACCGGGGTCGGCACCATCGTCGACATGGATTCGCTGGAGGTCGACGTCGACGTCAACGAGGCCTACATCGGCCAGGTCAAGTCCGACATGCCGGCCGAGGCGGTGCTGGATGCCTATCCCGACTGGCGCATCCCCGCGCATGTGATCGCGGTGGTGCCGTCGGCGGATCGCGGCAAGGCGACCGTCAAGGTGCGGGTGGCGCTGGAGAAGAAGGACCAGCGCGTCGTGCCCGACATGGGCGTGCGGGTCTCCTTCCTCGCCGGCAAGACCCAGGCGCAGGCCGCACCGCCGCCGGGCGTGCTGGTGCCGCGGTCCGCGGTCGTGACGCGGGACGGCGCGGACGTGGTGTTCGTCGTCGTCGGCCAGAAGGCCGCGGCGCGCAAGGTGAAGCAGGGAACGCCGGTGGGCGATCAGGCGGTGGTGCTCGAGGGCCTGAAGGCCGGCGAGCCCCTGGTGCTGAATCCGCCGGAGCAGTTGCGGGATGGTGGCGCGATCAAGCTGACCGCCGCCAAGTGAACGAAGTGCATGAACCGTTGAAGCGAGGAGTCACCGTGAGCAACCTGATCGAGATCCGTGACCTGTCCAAGGTCTACACCCGCGGCAAGCAGAAGGTGGAGGTGCTGCACCACATCGACCTGGACGTCGCCCAGGGCGACTTCCTGGCGTTGATGGGCCCGTCGGGCTCCGGCAAGACGACGCTGCTGAACCTGATCGGTGGCCTGGACCAGCCCAGCGGCGGCAGCATCGCCATCGGCGGCGAGCGCATCGACCAGCTCAGCGCCGCCAAGCTGTCCAAGTGGCGCGCGGCCAAGGTCGGCTTCGTGTTCCAGTTCTACAACCTGATGCCCACCCTGTCCGCCCAGCGCAACGTCGAGCTGCCGCTGCTGCTGACCAAGCTGTCGGCGGCGGAGCGCAAGAAGCGCGCCGCGATCGCGCTGGCGCTGGTGGGCCTGTCGGACCGCGCCAGCCACAAGCCGACCGAGCTGTCGGGCGGCCAGCAGCAGCGGGTGTCGATCGCCCGGGCGATCGTGTCCGACCCGACGCTGCTGGTCTGCGACGAACCGACCGGCGACCTGGACCGCCAGTCCGCCGAGGACGTGCTGGCGCTGCTCCAGGCGCTCAACCGCGACCACGGCAAGACCATCGTGATGGTCACCCACGACCCGAAGGCCGCCGAGCGTGCGCGCCAGACGCTGCACCTGGACAAGGGCACGCTGGTCGAGCAGGTCGCCCACGCGGTGGCCTGAGCCCGCCGCGGCACGGCAACGACAAGGGGTCGTCATGAAATACCTTCATCTCATCTGGGCGGCGCTGTTCCGGCGCAAGCTGCGGACGGTGCTGACGCTGGTGTCCATCATCACCGCGTTCCTGCTGTTCGGGCTGCTGGACGCGGTCCGCACCTCGTTCGACCAGGCCGGCCAGTCGGCCAATGGCGCGTCGCGGCTGCAGACCGGCTCGCGGCTGTCCTTCATCCAGACGCTGCCGATGGCGCTGACCCAGCGCATCCAGGCGGTGGACGGCGTCAAGATGGTCACCTACGCGAACTGGTTCGGCGGCGCCTACCAGGACCCGCACAACCAGGTCTTCAGCTTCGCGGTGGCGCCCAATTACCTGGACGCCTATCCGGAGATGGTCGTCACCGATCAGGCCAAGCAGGCCTTCGCCTCGACCCGCATCGGCGCGCTGGTCGGCGAGGGCCTGGCCAGGCGCTTCAACTGGAAGGTCGGGGACAAGATCCCGCTGCAGTCGACGATCTTTCCGGACCGCAACGGCAGCAAGAACTGGCAGTTCGAGATCGTCGGCCTGATCCACGCGGCGGACAAGAAGTCCGGCGGCTGGTACGACCAGATGTTCCTGCTGAACTGGAAGTACTTCGACGACACGACACCCTACAACCAGGGATCGGTCGGCTGGTATGTGACGCGGGTCGCCGACGCGAATCAGGCGGATCGGGTGGCCAAGGCGATCGACGCGATCTCGGCCAACTCGGACCATGAGACCCGCACCCAGACCGAGCAGGCGGCGATGGCCTCGTGGATGAAGCAGGTCGCCGACATCGGGCTCATCGTCAGCTCGATCATGGGCGCGGTGTTCTTCACGCTGCTGCTGCTGTCGGGCAACACGATGATGCAGGCGGTGCGCGAGCGCACCAGCGAGATCGCGGTGCTCAAGACGATCGGCTTCTCGGGGCACAGCGTGCTGGCGATGGTGCTGGCGGAGTCCATCCTGCTGCTGGTCATCGGCGGTGTGATCGGCCTGGGACTGGCCAGCGTGCTGGGGCCGATCATCAGCGCGGGCAGCGGCGGTTCCTTGAACCTGCCGGCGGCCGGGCTGAACAGCTGGGCCATGGGCGTGGGCTTCATGGTGCTGTTCGGGGTGATCGTCGGCGCGTTGCCGGCGCTCAACGCGATGCGGCTGAACATCACCGACGCGCTGGCGAGGAGGGCCTGAGCATGAAATTCCTGAAGAACCTGGGACTGGTGCTGCTGCTGGCCTTGGTGCTGGCCGCGTGGGTGATGCTGCCGTGGTTCGGCGCCCTGGCGCTGGCCGTGCTGCTGGCGCTGTGGATGCTGCTGACGCGGCGGGGCGCGCAGGCGCGATCGGTGACCAGCGTCGGCGTGAGCACGCTGCCGCAGCGGCTGGGCTCGTCGGCGGTGATCGTCGTGGGCATCGCCGGCGTCGTCGGCGTGCTGGTGGCGCTGCTGGCGATGGCCGAAGGCTATGCCGAGACCTTGCGCAAGTCCGGCAGCGAGGACACGGCGATCGTGCTGCGCGGCGCCTCGGCGGCCGAGGTGGCGTCGGTGATGTCGCGCGACGACATCACGCAGATCGCGCAGGCGCCGGGCGTGGCCAAGAGCGCCAAGGGCGAGCCGCTGGTGTCGGCCGAGACGGTGGTCGCGGCCAACCTGCCGGTCAAGGGCACCAAGACGGACGAAGAAGGCAGCGTGCAGATGCGCGGCGTGGGCGACGAAGCCTTCGCGGTGCGGCCGCAGGTCAAGATCATCAGCGGGCGCAAGTTCCAGCCCGGACTCAAGGAGTTGATCGTCGGGCAGGGCGCGGCGCGGCAGTTCGAGGGCCTGGAACCGGGCAAGCAACTGCGGCTGGGCAGCCAGATGTGGACGGTGACCGGCGTGTTCGCGTCGGGCGACTCGATGGAGTCGGAACTGTGGGCCGATGCGCCGGTGGTGGCCGAGACCTACCGCCGCGGCGCGAGCCGCAATTCGGTGACGGTGAAGCTGACCGATGCGGCGGCGTTCAAGGACTTCAAGGCCGCGCTGGAGGCCAATCCGCAGCTGAAGGTGGATGCGACGACGACGCTGGCCTTCTTCGCCAAGCAGTCGGAGCAGATGACGAAGATCCTGCGGATCATCGGCATCGTGGTGGGCAGCATCATGGCGGTGGGCGCGGTGTTTGGTGCGCTGAACACCATGTTCGCGGCGGTCGCCACGCGCGCCCGCGAGATCGCCACGCTGCGCGCGATCGGCTTCCCCGGCTTGCCGGTGGTGGTGGCGGTGATGCTGGAGACGATGCTGCTGGCGGCGCTGGGCGGATTGATCGGCGGCGGGATTGCCTACCTGCTGTTCAACGGCCATGCGGCGTCGACGATGGCGGCGGGTTCAGTCGGGAAGCTGAGCTTCGAGCTGCGGGTATCGGGGCAGCTGTTGTGGGAAGGCCTGAAGTGGGCCTTGGCCATCGGTTTCATCGGCGGGCTGTTCCCGGCGGTGCGCGCCGCGAGCGTGCCGGTGACGACGGCGCTGCGCGAGCTGTGACCTGACGCGCCGGTCGGTGCTGGGAAGCATCGGCCGGCTTGGCCCGGCGGGCATCAGGGGCGGGCTGGTCGCCGGGTGGCTGGAAGCGACTGCAGGGCCCGATGTGCTTCATGCGCGTCCGCCAATGCGACGAACGCCTGTTCTCGCGTGAACCGGCGGTGGACGCGATAGTCCGCCGCATTGCGCCGTTGTCGAAGTTCTCCCAGCAGATCGGCGATCGACTTGCAGCCGATCTGGTGAAAGTGATCCTGTGTCTTCGCATGCACATCCGGCGATCGGGAGTGAATGTTGGCAATGGCCCGGCCGATCAGGAACACGGCGTAGTAGGCGCGAGACGCTGCGCTCCGCAGACTGGCCTCGTCGGGGCGCAGCGCGAGTTCGTCGGCGAGCTTCAGAAGGGCTTCAGGCTGAAAGATCATCGGGCGCTCCTTCCTCGGAGTCCGGCAGGGGTGGAAAGTTGCCGTCCTCCGCGACCAGCCGAACGTAGGGAAAGAGCGCGTCGCGCACCGGCCCCAGTCCGTCGACGGACCAGATCTGCTCCAGCATGGGGGCAAGCAGGTGACCTTTGCGCCGCGGGCATGCGTAGAGCGCGAGTCGCAGCTGATAGTCGCCGGACTCTGGATCCATCTCCACCTGAGCGGTGAGCGTCTTGTCGGCCGCGCACTGCTCGATGCCGGACAGGAGCGCGGAGAGGTCCGGTGGCGAGATCTGCGGACGCCGTCCGAGGAACCATCCGATGATCTCGTGAAACGTCGGGGTGCCCTTCGGCGCCTCGAGGTTGTACGGCCACTCGTTGGGATTGCATTCATAGATCGAGCTGGGCCATCGGGTCCAGTCGTCCTCGTACACCCAGCAACCTTCCGGCACCTTCAGGGTGGGCCCGGCCTCAGCGGGCACGGGTCGCTCTTGCATGGTCAACATGAGCCTTCCTTGGGCGGATCGATCCGCCAGTCGTTGAGAAGGCGGCCATTCTCGAAACACGCCCGGCGTGCGTCATGACTCGGACAAGTCGAAAACGGGGGGATGACAAGCAAGAAGTGGGGCCCTCGAAGGAGGCGCCCCGGAAGGGCGGATCAATTGAACGCCGCCAGCATCCGCTCCAGCGCGACCATGAACGGCTGATGCATCAGCGGCAGCGTCGCCACCAGCCCGACCAGGCCGATGCTGACCGTCAGCGGGAAACCCACCGAGAACACGTTCAGCTGCGGTGCCACCCGCGAGATGATGCCCAGCACCAGGTTCACGAACATCAGCATCGTGATCAGCGGCAGCGCGATCCACAGGCCCATGCGGAAGATCTCCGCGCCCCATACCTGGGGCTGCGCCACGCGCAGGAAGCGGAACGGTTCCTCGCCGACCGGGAACGCCTGGAAGCTCTCCACCAGCGAATTGATCAGCATCAGGTGCCCGTTGATCGCCACGAACAGGAACGCGACCATCGAGCCCAGGAATCGCGACGAGGACGTGCCCTGCGAGCCGGTCGAGGGGTCGAAGAAGCCGGCGAAGTTCAGCCCCATCTGCAGCCCGATCAGCTCCCCGGCGAATTCCAGCGCGGCGAAGACCACCCGCACCGCGAAGCCCATCGCCAGGCCGATCAGCAACTGCTGCGCCACCACCGTCAGCAGCTGCGGCAGCGAGTCGAGCGGGATCACCGGCATGGCCGGCAGCGACGGCTGCGCCGCCACCGCGATGAACAGCGCCAGGCCGATGCGCACCCGCGTCGGCACCTGGCGCTGGCTGAAGACCGGCATGCCGGCGAACAGCGCCAGCGTGCGAATGAAGGGCCACAGGATCGGATTGATCCAGGCCAGCAGCTGCGCTTCGCTGAAGGAGATCATCGGGAACGGCGAAGTACGCGCGTCGGCGAGCGCCTCAGCCCAGCGCCTGCGGGATGCTCTGCAGCGTGCGCTGGATGTATTCGACCAGCGTCGTGATCATCCAGGGCCCGGCGATCGCCAGCACCAGCACCGCGGCGACGATCTTCGGCACGAAGGACAGCGTCGATTCATTGATCTGCGTCGCCGCCTGGAACACCGACACCAGCACGCCGACGGCCAGCACCGTCAGCAGGATCGGCGCCGCCACCATCAGCAGCACATATAGGCCCTGCTGGCCGATGGTGAAGACCTGTTGAGCATCCATGTCCTTGTCCTCCGGATCTCGGATCGCCGCTATTGCGCGAACGAGGCCGCCAGCGAGCCCAGCAGCAGGTTCCAGCCGTCCGCCAGCACGAACAGCATCAGCTTGAAGGGCAGCGACACCAGCACCGGCGACAGCATCATCATCCCCAGGCTCATCAGCACGCTGGAGACGATCATGTCGATCACCAGGAAGGGGATGAAGATCAGGAACGCGATCTGGAACGCCGACTTCAACTCGCTGGTGACGAAGGCGGGGACCAGCACGCGGAAGGGCACGTTCTCGGGGGCGATATTCGGCTCGAGCTTGGCGAGCCGCGCGAACAGCGCGACATCGGACTGGCGCGTCTGCTTCAGCATGAAGGACCGCATCGGCACCTGCGCGCGGTCCAGCGCCACCTCGAAGCCGATCTGGCCGCTCTGATAGGGCTGCCAGGCTTCGGCATAGACGCGGTCCAGCGTCGGGCTCATCACGAAGAAGGTCAGGAACAGCGACAGCCCGACGATCACCTGGTTCGGCGGCGCTGCCTGGGTGCCCAGGGCCTGGCGCAGCAGCGACAGCACGATCACGATCCGGGTGAAGCCGGTCATCATCAGCAGCACCGCGGGCAGGAAGCCCAGCGCGGTGAAGAACAGCAGCGTCTGGATCGGCACCGAGTAGCTGTTGCCGCCTGCGCCCTGGCCAATGATCAGCGGCACGCTGGCCGGCGCGCCGCCGCCTTGCTGCGCCCATGCGGCGGCGCCCAGGCCGCCGAGCGCGGCGAGCAGCGCCAGCGCGCGCAACTTGCGCCGTGCCGGGGAAGGGGAGTTCGAGACCGTCATGCGCCGTGCCCGATCAGGTCGAGGTGTGAGGGCCGGGGCCATCGGCGTGCCTGCCGCCGAGGTTGCGCTTCAGCAGCGAGGAGAACGACGGCTGCGCCGCCTGCAGCGCGGCGCCAGCGTCCGCCTGCGGCGGCATCACATGCAGCGTGCGGATCTGCTGGCCGGTGATGCCCAGGACCAGCCACTGGCGGTCCTCGTCCTGGCCGACCTCGACGATCACGATGCGCTGGCTCGGCGCGATCACCAGCTGCGCCACGGTGCGCAACTGCCCGCCCAATGCGGCACCGCCCAGCGGCGTGCGCTTGAGCAGCCACAGCACGACTGGAATCAAGGCCAGGATGGCCAGGAACCAGAGCAACGGGACGAGGCTATTGTTCATGGTCGCGAATTATGACGACGAAAGGACCCGGCGAGCGTCGCAGACGGCGCGCTGGCGTTGTTGCCGCTGCTCGCCGGACAGGAAGTCCGGCTCCGCGCGGCGCCTAGCCAGCACACCGTCTGCTCGCTCGCCGAGCCCTTTCGTTTGAGCAGCTTCGGAGGGTCAGGCCTTGCTGAGGCGGCGCATCCGTTCCGAAGGCGTCACGATGTCGGTCAGGCGGATGCCGAACTTGTCGTTGACGACCACGACCTCGCCCTGCGCGATCAGGTAGCCGTTGACCAGCACGTCCATCGGCTCGCCGGCCAGCGCGTCGAGCTCGACCACCGAGCCCTGCGCCAGCTGCAGGATGTTCTTGATCGGGATGCGGGTGCGGCCCAGTTCCACGGTCAGCTGGACGGGAATGTCCAGGATCATGTTGATGTCGCTGCCCGGCAGGTTGCCCGGGGTCGGCGCGAAGTTGGTGAAGGCCGCCGGCGCGACCTGCTCGGCCACCGGCTGCACTTCCGCCGCGACCTCGCTGCCGCCGCCACCGCCGGCTTCCGCCAGCGCCGCCGCCCATTCGGCGGCCATCGCGTCCTGTTCGTCCATCGGGGTGTTGTCAGCCATTGCGGGCTCCCAGCCAGCCGGCGTCCGGGCCGGTCAGCATCTTTTCAATCTTGATCGAATACTTGCCGTTCGAGGTGCCGTAATGGCAGTCGAACACCGGCACGCCGTCCACCTTGGCCTGGATGATCTGCTCCAGGTCCAGCTCGATGAAGTCGCCCGGCTTGAAGGCCAGCAGCTGTTCCACCGTCGCGGGCGCCTTGGCCAGCTCCGCCACCAGTTCGACCTCGGCCGACTGGATCTGGTGCTTGAGCAGGTTGACCCAGCGGCGGTCGGGTTCGCTCGAGTCGCCCTGCGTGGTGCTGTACAGCACGTCGCGGATCGGCTCCAGCGTCGAGTACGGAATGCAGAAGTACACCGTGCCGCTGGTCTCGCCGATCTCCAGCGTGAACGAGGTCGACACGACGATCTCGCTGGGCGTGGCGATGTTGGCGAACTGCGGCTGCATCTCCGAGCGCTGGTACTCCAGCTCCAGCGGGTAGATGCCCTTCCAGGCCTTGAGGTACTCCTGGATGATCACTTCCACCAGGCGCAGGATCACCCGCTGCTCGGTGGCGGAGAAGTCGCGGCCCTCGATGCGGGTGTGGAACTTGCCGATGCCGCCGAACAGCGAGTCGATCACCGCGAACACCAGCGTCGGGTCGCAGACGATCAGGCCGCTGCCGCGCAGCGGCTTGACCGACACGATGTTGAAGTTGGTCGGCACCACGATCTCGCGCAGGAAGGCGCTGTACTTCTGCACCTTGATGCCGCCGATGGCGACTTCCGGGCTCTTGCGGATGAAGTTGAACAGCCCGATGCGGATGTTGCGCGCGAAGCGCTCGTTGATGATCTCCATCGTGGGCATGCGCCCACGGACGATCCGTTCCTGGCTGGCGAGGTTGTACTCGCGGATGCCGCCGGTCTGGACCTCCTCGGCCTCGAGCTTCTGGCTCTCGCCGGTGATGCCCTGGAGCAGGGCATCGACTTCGTCTTGCGACAGGATTTGCTGATTCATCGCCTGATCCCTTCGGGAGGTCCGCTCACTGCACGATGAAGGTGGAGAAAAGCACCTGCGTCACCGGGCTCTCGACCGGGCGCTTCTTTTTCTTCTTTTTCTTCGGCGCGGCGTCTTCGTCCTCTTCCTCGTCGTCGAGCTCGATGCCCATCGGACGCACCGACTCGCGGCGGATCTCGCGGGCCAGCTTCTCCTTGCCTTCGCCGCTGAGCAGCTCGGCCGAGGTCTTGTGGGACAGCACGATCAGCACGTTGTTGCGGATCGCCGGCATGTAGGCCTTGAGCTGGTCGGCGAACTTGGGATCGGCCACCTCCAGCGTGATGCCGATCTGCGCGAAGCGGTCGACTTCCTTGTCGGCCAGGTTCACGGTGAACGGGTCCAGCGGGACGAAGGTCGGCGGCGTGCCGGGCTTGACGTGGGCGGTGGCCGCGGGCTTTTCCTCGGCGGCGCCTTCCTCGTCCTCGGCATGGGACTTCTTCTTCATCATCAGCAACGCGGCGACGCCCACCAGCACCACCACCAGGACGATGGCGATGATGATGATCAGCTTCTTCTTGCCGCCACCCTTGACGGCGGCGTCGTTGCCTGCGGCGGCTGTGGCCATGGGCGCTCCGATGATGAAAAAAATGGATCTGGCGGGGAACCGGACCTGACGATCCGGCAATGGCTCCCATTGTGAAGCGCCGCCCCCGCGCTCAACGCGCGAAAAGGCGGCGGATTCCGGTCAGACTCGCGGACCGTCAGGCGTACAGGTCGACCAGCCCGCGCGGCGCGGTGCGCCGTTCGCTCCGGCCGGCGGCGGCGAGGGCGCCGTCGTCCTCACCGCGGCCGCCGCGGCGACCGTTGCCGTTCGACGCGCCGTCCGGGCTGCCGTCACCGCGATTCTGTCCGCCCTGGGAGGAGGTCTGGGCGAACACCCCGCCACCGCTCAGGGTCAGTCCCTGGGCCTGCAGCGCGGCCGCCAGATCGGGCAGGCTGCGTTCCAGGACCTCCCGGGTGGCTGCCTGCTGCGCATGGAAATTCACCTGCGCCTGCTGGCCGTCCAGCTGGATGTTGATCGACACCGGGCCCATCTCGACCGGGTTCAGCTGGAGCTGGGCCTCGTGGATGCCGTCCTGGATCAGCAGGCTGACGCTGGCGGAGAGTTCCGGCGCGAAGTCGGGGCTGTCCATCGGCTGGCTCAGCGGCACGCTGGGGGCCGGGGCCGCCGCCGCAGCGTCGGCACCCGCGGTGCCGGCGGCCGGCGCGGCCTGCTGCGCCGCCGCGAGCAAGGCCTCGAAGCTCGGGGTCGGGCCCTTGGCGGCGCCATCGGCCATCGCGATCTCATGAGCGCCGCCGGCGGCGGCCTGCAGGGCCTCGGTGCGGGTCGACGCGTCCTTGCCGTCGCCGGTGCCCGCCTGGCCGGCCGCGGCCTGGCTCAGCTCGCGCTGGAGCTGCTGGCGCTCGCGCAGCGCGTCGCCGGTGGTGAGCGGCTTGCCGTGGCCATGCGCGCCGCCCGTCAGGGCCTCGCTGCCGGCCTCGTCGCCGGAGGCGACGCCGCGCGCCGCCTTCGGTTCGGCCGGCGCGTCGCCGCGCAGCATCGCCAGGATCTGCTCGGCGGAAGCGGCGCCGCTGTCCTTGGTGTCCTTGGCGACCTTCCGGTCCTGGCCTTCGGCGTCCTGGCCCTCCACGCGCTCCGAGCGCGGGGCGTCGGCGGCGTGGGTCGCCGTGGCGTCCGTCGCGTCGCTGGCATCGGCCGCATCGGCCTGATCCGCGGCGGCCGACGCATCGGCGCGATTCGCCGCATTCGCGCGGGCCGGCGCCTTCGCGTCCTCGGCCTTGTTCGCGCTTTGGCGGGCGGCGGCATTGCGGGCCGCCAGCTTGTTCTCTTCCTTCGCCGCCGTGTTCTCCGGCGAGCGGGCGGGCGGGCCGGCCGGCTTCGGTGCGGGCGCCGCGTCCTGACGCTGCGCCTGCTGGCGGGCGTCGAGCTGCTGGGCTTCCAGCTGGCGGGCCTGCTGCTGCGACTGGGCCTGCTGGGTTGCCAGTTGCTGCGATTGCAACTGGGCCATGGTCGACCGGGCGGATTGCGCGGACTGCTGCTGCAACTGCTGGTTGCTCTGGTTCAGCAGGCGCGAGAAGTCGGCCGAGCCGCCATCCTTGCGGCCGGCGGGGGCGGACGGCATCGCGCCGAGCCCGCCCGGCATCGCGGGGGTGTTCTGGATCTGCGTCATGACGGGGAAAGGAGTTCCGGCGACCGGATCGCGCTCAGGCGACCAGGCGCGACATCGGGTTGCCGCCGCGCGAGGCCGCACGGGCGGCCTGTTCGTCGGTGGCGCGTTGTTCCTGGCGCAGCTGGGTGCGCAGCGTCTCGGCGCGACGGCGCTCGATCAGCTTGCGGACCGAGGCGACCCGCAGTTCGCGCTCGCGCAGCGTGTCGCGGGCGGCGGTCAGGCGCTGGTCGGCGTAGTCGGCGATGCCGCTCTGCTGGCCGATCGCCTGATCCAGCCGTTGGCCGAAGTTCTGATAGCAGCCCAGCAACTGGACCGTAGTCCGCTGTGCGAATTCCTGCGACCAGCGGCTGCGGTAGTCCGTGCGGTATTGCGCCAACTGGTCATGCTGGTTGCGGGCGGCGTTGGCACGCGCCTGCGCCTCCTGCAGATGACGCAACGCTTCATCGCGCTCGGCCTCCGCGCGTTCGAGGAGAACGGTCAGGGCCTGCAAGTTGGAACTACTCATGTCGATGACCTCGCTTCACGGATGTCGGCAGCTATCACGCAAAGTTGAGTGTGGCGGTCAACTGGTTGAGGCAATCGTTCAAAGAAGCGGGGGAATGCATGTCTTGTTGGAGCAATCGGTCCATGTCGCCATGCAGGCGCACCGCCAGGTCGAGTTCCGGATCGTGCCCCGGCTGATAGGCGCCGAGCTGGATCAGGTCGCGCGCCTTGTTGTATTTCGCGAGCAATTGCCGGAATCGGCGTGCCAGTTCGACATGCCGCTTGTCGGCGACGCTGGTCATGACGCGGGAGATCGAGCGTTCGACGTCGATCGCGGGGTAGTGCCCACTCTCGGCCAGCTCGCGGCTCAGCACGATGTGGCCGTCCAGGATGCCGCGGGCGGCGTCGGCGATCGGGTCCTGCTGGTCATCGCCCTCCGACAGCACCGTGTAGAAGGCGGTGATCGACCCCTCGCCCGCCAGGCCGTTGCCGCTGCGTTCGACCAGTTGCGGCAATTTGGCGAAACAAGAGGGCGGATAGCCCTTGGTTGCCGGCGGTTCGCCGATGGCGAGCGCGATTTCCCGCTGCGCCATCGCGTAGCGGGTCAGCGAATCCATCAGCAGCAGCACATGCTGGCCGCGGTCGCGGAAATGCTCGGCGACCGCGGTCGCATAGGTCGCGCCCTGCATCCGCAGCAGCGGCGGCGCGTCGGCCGGCGCGGCGACGACGACGCTGCGGCGCAGGCCTTCCTCGCCCAGGATGTCCTCGATGAATTCCTTCACTTCGCGGCCGCGCTCGCCGATCAGGCCGACGACGATGACGTCCGCCTGCGTGTAGCGGGCCATCATCCCGAGCAGCACCGACTTGCCGACGCCGGTGCCGGCGAACAGGCCCAGGCGCTGGCCACGGCCGACGGTCAGCAGCGAGTTGATCGCGCGCACGCCGGTGTCCAGCGGGCGGCGGACCGGGTCCCGGTCCATCGCGTTGATCGGGCGACGCACCATCGGTTCATCGCGGACGTCGACCAGCGGGCCGCCGCGGTCCAGCGGGTGCCCTTGCGGGTCGACGACGCGTCCCAGCAACCCGTCGCCCATCGGCAAGTGCAGTCCGCGATCCTCGTCGCGGCGCCAGGGATGACGTTCCTCGCCGAGCACCGGCCCATGAAGGGCGGCGGGGCGCGGCAGCACCATGGCGCCGCTGGCCAGACCCTGGATCTCGTCGGTGGGCATCAGGTAGGCCCGGTCGCCGGAGAAACCGACCACCTCGGCGGTGACCGGTCGCTGGCCCCGGCGCGGCGCCGCGGCGGTGGAGGGCATGTGGATCTCGCACACCGATCCGACGGGCACCTTCACGCCGGTGGCCTCCAGCACCAAGCCGGCCACGCGCACCAGCTTGCCCTGCGGCTCCAGCGCGGGGGCGTTGCCGGCGAAGGCCTGCAGGTCGTCGAAATACTGGGCCCAGCGGTCGGTGCGGCTGCTCATGGCTCGCGGTCCCCGCTGTTCTGGTAGCCGTGCGGCAGGCCGCCGTACTGGCTGGGGGTCGGGTCGGTCCGGAAGTCCAGGCGCGATTCCTGGGCCACCTCGGCGGCGCTGCGGCGGTCCTCCCAGACGGAGGCCTGGCCCAGCGCGCCGACGGCGGCCTGCCAGCGCGCCGGCAGCGAGGCGTCGACGCTGCAGATGTCGGCATCGACCTTGACGCCGCCCCGGGCGATGGAGGGATCGGGAATGACCTGCGCCTCGCGGGCGCGCAGTTCCTGGCCGGCGCCGTCCAGCACCAGCGGCAGGTCGTCCGGATGCACGCGCACGCGGACATGGCGCGCATTGATCAGCAGCGCCTCGACGGCGTCGTGCGCGACCTTGGACACGAGTTCCGGCGCGGTCGACAGCTCGCTGCGCACGACCTGGCGGGCCAGCTCGACGGCGGTGCGGGCCAGCGCCTCGGCCATGTCCTGCTCGATCGCGGTCAGGTCCTGGTCGAAGCTGGCCACCAGCTGCCCGACCTGCGCGCTGATCTGCTTGGCGAAGCTCTGCTTGAACGCGTCCAGCGCGGCCATGCCGTCGCGGTAGCCATCCTGGTAGCCGGCCTGGCGGGCCTGCTGCATCAGTTCCTCGACGCTCGGACCGGGCGGCGGCGGGGGCGGCGGCGGCTCGACCGGCGCGGGCGCGCTGACGGACGGCTTGCGCGGCGGCGCGGCGCCGTCCAGCGTGCCCGGGTTCCAGGCGGCGAAGCCGGACAGCTCCTCGCGCGGAATGATGCGGCTGTAGGTGTTGCCACGCGGCGCGTCGCCCTCGGGGCGGGGCGGCGGCGGGACCTGGCGGGGCGGGCGGGTGACCATCGGTTCGGGTGTCGGTCGCTATCGAGGGCGTGGGGGACGGGGCGCCGGGATCACAGGAACTGGTCGTCGCCGCCGCCGGCCAGCACGATCTGGCCTTCGTCGACGAGGCGGCGGACCACCTTGAGGATTTCCTTCTGCTCGGCCTCGACCTCGGACAGGCGCACCGGGCCGCGCGATTCCAGGTCCTCGCGCAGCGTCTCGGCGGCGCGGGAGGACATGTTGCGGAAGATCTTCTCGCGCAGTTCCGGGCCGGCGCCCTTGAGCGCGACGATGAGGGATTCCGACTGCACTTCCTTGAGCACCGCCTGGATGCCGCGGTCGTCGATCTTCTCCACGTCGTCGAAGGTGAACATGTTGTCCATGATCTTCTGGGCGAGGTCGGAGTCGGCTTCGCGGATGTAGTCCAGCACCGAGGCCTCGACGCTGGTGCCCATCATGTTGATGATCTCGGCCGCGGTCTTGACGCCGCCCAGGTTGGACTTCTTCATGCGCTCGCCGCCGGCCAGGATCTGGCCCATGACCTCGTTGAGGTCCTTCAGTGCCATCGGCTGGATGCCGTCCAGCGTGGCGATGCGGATCAGCACCTCGTTGCGCTGGCGCTCGGTGAAGACACGCAGCACCGAGCTGCTCTGGTCGAAGTCCAGGTGCGACAGGATGGCCGCGACGATCTGCGGATGCTCGTTGCGCAGCAGTTCGGCGACCGAGCCCGGGTCCATCCACTTCAGCGACTCGATCGAGGAGACGTCCGAGCCCTGCAGGATCCGGTCCAGCAGCAGGTTGGCCTTGTCGTCGCCCAGCGCCTTGCGAAGGACGGCGCGGACGTACTCGTCGGTGTCGCTGACCAGGGTGCTCTGCGACTCGGCGACCAGGTCGAACTTGTCCAGCACCTTCTCGACGCGGTCGCGCGGCACGACCTTCATCTTGGCGATGGTCTCGCCGAGCTTCTGGACTTCCTTCGGCGACAGGTGCTTGAAGACCTCGGAGGCCTCCTCCTCGCCGAGGGACATGAGCAGGATGGCCGCGTCTTCGACGCCTTTGTCGTCCATGGTGATGTCTCTCTATCGATCCTGAGGCGGGGTTCCCGGCGAAGCCGCTCAGCGGCGGCCGCCGGCCGGGGAGGTTTCCAGCTCTTCGCCGTTGACCCAGGCGCGCATGATGTTGGCCACCGCGACCGGGTTTTCCTTGGCCAGCAGGCGGGCCCGCTCCAGCTTGTCGTTGGAGATCGGCGCCTCCAGGGCCGGCAGGCCGCCGGGACCGCCCAGCGCCAGTTGCTCGTTCTCGACCACGTTGAGCGCGTTGTTCCCGGCAGTGTCGTCCTTCTGTTCGGCGGGCGGCGGGAAAGCCGCCTTGAGAGCAGGGCGAACCAGTCCGAACACGGCGATCAGCGCGATCAGCACCAGGGCGGCGGGGACGGTGGCGTCGCGGGCCATGTCGCGCAGCCAGGGCTGCTGCCACAGCGGCACGTCGGCGGGCTCGACCTTGTCCGACACGAACGGGGCGCTGATCACCTTGACCGAGTCACCGCGCTCCTGCGAGAAGCCCAGCGCTTCCTTGACCAGCGAATCCAGCTTCTGGATCTCGTTCTCGGACAGCGGCTGGCTGGAGGTCTTGCCGTTCTTGTCGGTGACCGTCTTCTGGTTGACGACGACGGCCGCGTTCAGCCGGCGGACCTGACCGATCGCATTGCGGGTGACGCGCACGGTGCGGTCCAGCTCGAACTGGGTGTCGTTGTTGCGGCGCATGTTCTGCGTGCCGCCGGATTGACCGGCCGGCTGCAGCGGCTGGGCCTGGCCGTTGATCGGCGCGGCGGCCTGCGGCGGCACCTGGTTGGTGGTGGCGCCCGGCACGCCGGTGGGCACGCCGGCGGTGCCGCCGGACTGTTCTTCCGAGGTCAGGCGGCGCACCGCGCTCTGGGTGTTCGGGCCCTGGTTGGGGCGGTACTCCTCGGCAGTGGACTCGACCTGGTTGAAGTCGACGTCGGCGGTGACCGTCGAGCGCAGGTTGTCACGGCCGACCACCGGCTCCAGCAGCTCGGCGATCCGCTTGTTCAGGTTGGCTTCGACCTGTTGCTTGTACTGCAGCTGCTGGCTGTCCAGGCCGGTGGCATTGCCGTCCGGGTTCTGCGAGAGCAGGGCGCCGGTGCTGTCCAGCACGCTGACCGCCTTGGGATTCAGTTCCGGCACCGACGACGACACCAGGTGGACGATGCCGGCGATCTGGGCGCGGTCCAGGGTGCGACCGCCGCGCAGGGTCAGCATGACCGAGGCGCTGGGCTTCTGCTGTTCGCGGAAGAAGCCGTTCTGCTGCGGCATGGCCAAGTGGACGCGCGCATCGGCGACGTCGGCCATGGCGGTGATGGTGCGGGTCAGCTCGCCCTCGAGGGCGCGCTGGAAGTTCAGGCGTTCGTTGAACGCGGTCTGGCCGATGGACTGCTTGTCCATCAGCTCGAAGCCGACAATGCCGCCCTTGGGCAGGCCAGCCGAGGCCAGCTTCATCCGCAGGTCGTAGACCTGGTTGGCGGGGACCATGATGGTGCCGCCCGGCTCGTTGCGGTAGGGCACATTCATCTGCGCCAGCTGCGCGATGACGGCGCCGCCGTCCTTGTCGGACAGGCCGGAGAACAGCGGGCGGAAGTCGGGCTTGGCCGTCATCATCGACATCGCCACGATCACCGCGAGCAGCGCGGCGACGCCGCCGCCCAGCATCAGCTTGCTCTTGGTGGGCATCGCGGCCAGGCGCTGGGGCAGGCCGGCCGGCTTGGCGGTCTGCTGCACCTCGGGAAGTGCGGCGGCGGGGCTGCTCAGGGCGTTGTCCATGGGGCGGTGTACGGCTGGGGTCGAACGATCGGCGGGGCGCGCCCAGGCGGACGCCTCGGCACAGGTCAGGATTATTTCGATCGGTGCCCTCAAGAATGTTCGGAACAGGCCGAAGAAGCCCCCCCAGTTCGGAGCTATGGCCGGCGGCGGCTTCCGTACGATGCATGCCGTGGACCTGAAACTCAAACCCTTCGACTTCGCCAGCGCGGTGGCCCGTGCCGGATTGACCCCCCAGGGTCAGCCGGTGGCCAAGGCCGCGCCGGGCGGCACGAGCTTCGCCGACGCGATGAGTTCGGCGTTGAAGTCGGTCAGCACGCAGCAGAACGAGGCGTCGCGACTGCAGCGGGAGGTCCAGCTGGACAACCCCACCGTCAGCCTGGAGGAAACCATGGTCGCCATGCAGAAGGCCCAGATCGGCTTCCAGGCGACGCTGCAGGTCCGCAACCGGCTGGTGTCGGCGTACTCGGAAATCATGAACATGCAGGTCTGACGCCCTGACGGCGCGCATCAGCGCCGATCGGACGAAAAAAGCCGCCCAAGGGCGGCTTTTGTCATTCCGCCGGGCCGGATCTGCCGACCCAACGGCGTCATCAAGGTCCGGTTCTTGCGGCCGCCCTCAGCTGCTGCGTCGCATCAGCCGTTCGCGTTTCTGCGCCTGGTCGATGAAGACCTGCAGCGCGCGGGCGGCGGTCGGGGCCAGCGAGACGAAGGCGCAGCCCGCCTGGTGCGGGCCGCCTTGTTCGCCTTCCGTCAGATGCTGGACCCGCAGCAGCGTCGCGAAGCTGACCTCGCGCTCCAGTTCCAGCGTGCCGGCGATCTCCTCGCCCGCCCGTGGCACCGGGACCACGTTGGCCGGCCAATGCAGCGCGACGCCGCCGGCGCTCACGTTCACCACGCGGATCCGGGGCAGGTCGGCATTGGCCAGCTTCAGCGCCGGATAGAGCTGCCCGGCCGAGGCCACCCGGTAGGCCTGACGCCGCTGGAATCGGTAGAGCCGCAGCGGCACCGGTGCGCGCAGCACCTCGGCGCCGTCGCCGCGGATCGCCACCAGCCCGGAGAGATCGAACTGCAGCTTGATCCGGTCCAGGTAGGCGGTGGCCACCAGTTCATCGCTCGCCAGCACCGGCGCCAGGGTGTCGCCGGACTGCGGCGCCTCCATCGTCAGCATGCCCCGTGGCGTATCGAGCGCGCGCAGCACCGTGTGGATCGCCTCGCCCGCCGGGGTGGACAGCTGCAGGCGCGCCTGCGACTGCAGCAGCTCGCGCAGCCAGTTCATGATCTCGCCGGGCGCGTCCAGCCGGTAATCGGCGTCGGCGGCATCGGCGGGAGGGGCAGGGACTTTCAGGTCGCTCAAGGCCAGCTTCCGGCTGCAATCGTTCGAAAAAATTCTCCCGCATCCCCAAGGCAAACGCCGCGCCGACCCCATCCGTTCGAGGGGCCGATCGCGGCGCTGGCGGACGATCCGGTGCCGGTCGCGTGACCGAAGTCTCGAATCGCCGGGGCGGTCGATCGCGGGTCGATCGTCGGGCCGGTCAGTGCACCGTCTTCGACTTGCCCTTCATCAGCTGGTCCAGGTCCTCCAGCCACGGCTCGGCCAGGTGGCGGATCTCCGCGTCGTTGACCAGGATGCGCTGCATGATGCGCGTCTTCAGCTGCGCCTCGTCCGGGCCCAGTTGCTGGCTGCCGGCGGCGTGCTTGAGTTGCGAGATCAGCAGCACGCAGGCGCCTTCGAGCTTGACCACCTCGTCCCAGTTGCCCGAGCGGGCGGCGCTCAGCATGTCGGCGCTGGCTTGCTCGATGGCTTCGTAGTAGCTCAACAGTTGGGTGCTCATGATGCGGTCCGGGGTCGTCGGGGCGGCGTGGGCGGCGGGGGATTGGGGCTTGGCGGTGTACTTGGACATGGAACTTCTCAAGTCGTCAGGCGGGTGGGGGCGGGGCCGGGATCAGGCCGCGACGCGTTGTTCGGCAGCGGCCGGGGCGATGCTGGCCCAGGCTTCGCGGATCGGTTGCAGCAGCTTCACGCATTCCTCGACGGCGACATCGTCGCTGCGCAGGTTGGCATGGGTCAGCCGCATGCAGATGTAGGCATACAGGTCGCG
Source organism: Roseateles chitinivorans (assembly GCF_002761755.1). GTDB lineage: Bacteria > Pseudomonadota > Gammaproteobacteria > Burkholderiales > Burkholderiaceae_C > Roseateles > Roseateles chitinivorans. Next base: position 15,097 of record NZ_PEOG01000024.1, on the reverse strand, counting down.
CAGGTCCATGGCCAGCTCGCCCGACTCCAGGTTCAGGGCCGCCTTCAGGCCCTCGTCCAGGATGCGGACCGCGCGGCTCAGGCTGCGGTTCTTGGCGTCGACATTGCCGGTGCGGATCGCGCCGATGGCTTGCGTCATCGAATCGAAGGCGCCGTCCAGCAGCAGGGTGACCAGGCGGTGCGGCGACGCGGTCATCACGTCCGTTTCCACGCCGACGCGGTTGTACATGCTGCTGGCGCGCTGACCGTGGGAAGCGAAGGGGGAGGAGTTGCCGTACATGATGTGCTGCTGGGGTGTGCTGTAGTGCTTGAATCAGTTTTCGGCCCCCGCCGGCCCAACTTGAGCCTCCCCCGTGTCGAATTTGTCTCGAAATTCTGCCCGGATGAAGAAAAACAAAAGCCTCCGTGAGGAGGCTTGTCGGCGGTCTTTTCGAAGCGCCGGAGAAGGGCGGCGGCGACGGTCCAGTTCCGAGGGCGACGCTCCCCGGGACACCGCGCCCCCCCGGCCTCAGCTGCTGCCCAGCATGCTGGTGATCTTGTTGACGTAGCTCTGCATGTCGTTGAGCTTGGCCATCTGCGTGTCCAGTGCCGTGTACTGGGCGCGTACCCGCTTCTCGTAGGCCGCGGCGCGGTCGTTGAGCTCGTCCACCCGCTTGTTGTTGGCCGTCACCCGCGACTGCAGGCCGGTGGTGCGGGTGGTGATCGAGCCGTCGAAGCCGGTGACCTGGTCGGCGAAGGCGCGCCAGCGGGTGGCGATGCCGTTGTTGTTCGGGTTGGCGGTGTCGACGCCCATGAACAGGTTCTTCAGGTCGCTCATGCTGCCCAGCGCGCTGGTCAGCTTGGTGTCGTTGACCTTGATGGTGCCGTCGGCGCCGATGTCCAGACCCAGGTCGGACAGGCGGCCGAACTTGCCGCCCAGCGTGCTGCCCGCGGCGGTGATGTTGCGCAGCTGGCTCTGCAGGCCGACCGCGGTGCTGTCGCCCTGCAGCGCGCCGGCGGTCTTGTTGGCGTCGTCGTACTTGGTGTCGTTGCGCATCAGCGTCATCAGGCTGTTGTACGACGTGACGAAGTCGTTGATCGCCTTCTTGACGCTGTCCTTGTCCTGGCCGACGGTGACGGTGGACTGCCCGGTCTTGAGCAGGTTGATCGTCAGGCCGTCGACGGCGCCCTCGATGTTGTTGGAGGCGGAGCTGATCGCCAGGCCGTTGATCGTCAGATTGGCGTTCCTGGCCGCGGTGTTCTGCGTCATCGACGAGATCGAGGCGGTCGGGTCGTAGGCCAGCGCGGACAGGCCGTCGGCGTCGGAGCCGTTGCCGTCGTCATCGGCGGTGGTGATGCGGAAGCCGTTGGCCTCGCCGGTGTCGCGGGAGCGGATCACCAGGCGCGAGCCGGTCGCGTCGGTGACGACCGAGGCCAGCACGCCGGCGCCCGAGGCATTGATCTTGTCGCGGATGTTGGCCAGCGTGTCGGTCGACGCGATCGAGATGCTGACCGGGGTCGCGCCGTTCTTGCTGGTGAAGGTCGAGTTGTTGGTGCCGCTCCACTGGCCGAGCTCGATGGTCATCGAGCCGGAGCCCACCGTCGCGTTGTTGGCGAAGCCCTTGCTCGAGAGCGACTGCGCCGAGGCGAGGTTGGCCACGTCCAGCGCGTAGGAGCCGGCGCCCGAGCCGGCCCCGGCGATGACGGTGGCCATCGTCGTGTCGGAGGAGGTGGCGGTCAGCGCGGACCAGGTCGTCGGATTGGCCAGCTTGGCGGCCGCGTCGCGCATCGCGCTGAAGGCGCTCTTGATCTTGCCGTACTCGGAGATCTGCGTCTTGATGGTGTCGGTGCGCGCCTGGAGGTCGGTGATCGGCTGCTTTTCCAGCGACACCAGCTTCGTGACGATGCTCTCGACGTCCAGACCGCTGCCCAGACCGGCGGAGGTGATGCTTGCCATCGTTCGAACTCCCTGTGACCGTGTTCCGGCTCCCTGGCCGGAAGCCCCATGCGCGACAGGGCCTCGCGTGACTTGCGTGAGGCCCTGTCTTGCATATCGGCGTCAGGCGATCCGACTTTAGGACGGAGGCCTGGCGCCCTGATTGCGTTTTTCTATCAACCCTTGAGCAGCGACAGCACTTGCTGCGGCAGCTGGTTGGCTTGCGCGACCATCGCGTTGCCGGCCTGCTGCAGGATCTGCGCCCGGCTCAGGTTGGAGGTCTCGACCGCGAAGTCGGCGTCCATGATCCGGCTGCGGGCGGCGGTCTGGTTCTCATAGGCCACCTGCAGGTTGGAGATCACCGCGTCGAAGCGGTTCTGCGTCGCGCCCAGCGTTGCGCGCTGGCTGTTGACGGTATCCAGCGCCGTGTCGATGTTGGCCACCACGGTGGCGATCGCCGCCGCGTCCGCGGTGCGGTCGATCACCGCGCGGCCGGCGCCGCTGGTGTCCGAGCCGGAGACCTGGGTGATCGTGGCGTCGGCCGACATGTTGGGCGTCGTGACGGTGATCTCGTCGTTGGACGTCGTGTTCGGCCCGACCTGGAAGGTCTGCGGCAGCGCCGCGTCCTGGCCCAGGATGTACTTGCCGTTGAAGGTCGTGCCGGCGGTGACCCGCTGGATTTCCTTGGCCAGCTCGCCGAATTCCTTGTCCAGCGAATCCTTGTCGCTGTCCGCGTTGGTCGCGTTGCGGGCCTGGATCGCCAGTTCGCGCATCCGCTGCAGCGAATCGGCCACCTTGCCCAGCGCGCCTTCGGCGGTCTGCGCCAGCGAGATGCCGTCGTTGGCATTGCGCATCGCGACCGACATGCCGCGGGCTTGCGCGTTCATCCGTTCGGCGATGGCCAGGCCGGCCGCGTCGTCCTTGGCGGAGTTCACCCGCAGGCCTGACGACAGGCGCTGCATCGAGGTCGCCAGCGACGACTGCGACGAATTCAGATTGCGTTGCGCGTTCAGCGAAGCAATGTTGGTGTTGATGGTCTGTGGCATTGATGCACTCCTGCGGAGATCCTGTCCTGGCTGCGATCCCGGTTAGGTGGGTCGGTTCCCGACCTCGCCTGCCGATCCTCGCTGCGCCATCGCAGTCATTGTTCGGATCTGCCGGTTGGACCGGTGGTCGAGCGGTACTTCATGCTCGATGGGTGCCATTGTGCGAAAGGTGCTGCAACGCCGATTGGCCGATTAACGGGCGGAAAACCGTCCATTACGAAGCCAATGAAAGAAGGCCCCGCAGCCGTCCCGGGGGACGGTTGCGGAGCCTTGGGAAGGCCGGCCTCGAGGACCGGCGCTTGAGGAGTCAACCGGGGAGGGGCCGGCCAGCGGTGGCCGGCGCCGGGATCAGCTGCGCAGCAGCGACAGCACCTGCTGCGGGAGCTGGTTGGCCTGCGCCACCATCGTGTTGCCGGCCTGCTGCAGGATCTGCGAGCGGCTCAGGTTGGCGGTTTCCGCGGCGAAGTCGGCGTCCATGATCCGGCTGCGGGCGGCGGTCTGGTTCTCCACCGAGACCTGCAGGTTGGAGATGATCGCGTCGAAGCGGTTCTGGGAGGCGCCCAGGATCGCGCGCTGGCCGCTGACGGTGGTGATGGCCGCGTCGATGTTGTCGATCACCGTCTTGAGCGAGTCCGGCGTCGAGGCGTTGTCGATCACGCCAGCGGTGACGGCGGTGATCGTCGCGTCGTTGGTCATGTTGTTCGTGACCACGTCCACCGAGTCGTTCGCGCTGGTGTTGGCGCCGATCTGGAAGGTCTGCGTGCCGGCATCGGCGCCCAGGATGGCCTTGCCGTTGAAGGTCGTGCCGCCGATGACGCGGCCGATTTCCTGGCCCAGCTGGGCGTATTCCTTGCCGATCGAGTCCAGGTCGGAGGTGGTGTTGGTCGCGTTGCGGGCCTGCACCGCCAGTTCACGCATGCGCTGCAGCGAGTCGCCCACCTTGGACAGCGCGCCTTCGGCCGTCTGCGCCAGCGAGATGCCGTCGTTGGCATTGCGCACCGCCACGTTCATGCCGCGCACTTGCGCGTTCATGCGTTCGGCGATCGCCAGGCCAGCGGCGTCGTCCTTGGCGGAGTTGACGCGCAGGCCGGAAGACAGGCGCTGCATCGACACCGACAGCGAGGACTGCGAGGACGACAGGTTGCGCTGGGCGTTCAGCGATTGCAGGTTGGTGTTGATGATCTGAGCCATGATCCATTCCTTTCGAATTCAAAGACCTTCGCGGTCTCGGTCGGACGTTTGAAAAACTGTCCGACTGAGCCGGACCACGTGGCCCTTGCTGTTGATTTGCGGACCCGTTGATGCAGTTATCGGGCCGGCAGGGAATGGACTTGAGGCCTTCTTGAAAAGAAAGCGTGTAACCGCCCGTCCCGGGCGTGAAGTTGTGCCATGGCGGGCGAGCACTTCTCTTTCACCACCCGCGCGGGATGGGGAAAGAGAAGGGGGACCGCAGTCCCCCTCGCGGGCGTCTGGCTGACGAGGATCAGCGCAGCAGGGCCAGCACTTGCTGGGGCGCCTGGTTGGCCTGGGCGATCATCGCGTTGCCGGCCTGCTGCAGGATCTGCGCGCGGCTCAGGTTGGCGGTTTCCGAGGCGAAGTCGGCGTCCATGATCCGGCTGCGGGCCGCGGTCTGGTTCTCGACCGAGATCTGCAGGTTCGACACGATCGCGTCGAAGCGGTTCTGCGAGGCACCCAGCTTCGAACGCTCGCCGGACACCGTCTTGATCGCCGCGTCGATGTTGTCGATCACGGTGGCCAGGTCGGCCGTCGTCGACGCGTTGGTGATCGCGCCGCCGGTCACGCCGGTGATGGTCGTGTCCGTGGTCATGTTGGTCGTCGTGACGTCGACCGAGTCGTTGGCCGTCGTGTTGGCGCCGATCTGGAAGGTCTGCGTGCCCGAATCGCCGGCCAGGATGGCGCGGCCGTTGAAGGTCGTGCCGCCCAGCACGCGCTGGATTTCCGAGCCCAGCTGCGCATATTCCTGACCGATCGAGTCCAGGTCGGACGTCGTGTTGGTCGCGTTGCGGGCCTGCACCGCCAGTTCACGCATGCGCTGCAGCGAGTCGCCCACCTTGGACAGCGCGCCTTCGGCCGTCTGCGACAGCGAGATGCCGTCGTTGGCGTTGCGCTGGGCCACGTTCATGCCGCGGACTTGCGCGTTCATGCGGTCGGCGATCGCCAGGCCGGCGGCGTCGTCCTTGGCGGAGTTGACACGCAGGCCCGAGGACAGGCGCTGCATGGAGACGGCCAGCGAGCTGGCGCTCGTGCTGGTGTTGCGCTGGGCGTTGAGCGACAGCAGGTTGGTGTTGATGACTTGGGCCATGATTGCTCCTAACAGCTATACGTAAATACCGGCAAAAGCGCCGAACCACACATGAGCGCCTGAGTCCTCCGATCCTCCAGCCCGCCGTGAGGCGAACCGGCCGAGGATCTCGGATGCTCCTGCTGAACCTGCCGGGCCATTTCCCGGTTCGGTCCCAGTCCGACGCTAGTCAACCGTTGCCGTCCCACCCCCTCATCGGGTTGCCAAGAACGTCAGGCCTTCTAACCGGACCACGTGCCGCCTGCCTGCTTCGACTTGCCGTTGGACTCCTGGTCCTTGCTGGCTTGTCGCTGCGTTCAGCAGCCCCGTTGTTTTGGTTATCGGCCCCCGCGCCTTAGAACTTAAGGGCAATTTGTCAAGACTTTCGATCCGGAGATAAGCAGGTCTTGCAACGCGTTGTTTGTCGTTTGACTTCGACCCGGACTCGTGCCCGGGTGTCGGTCTGGCGACGGACATGAAGGGGTTAACGGCCGCTCCACGGCGGGATTGAGGGGGAATGGCGGCGCTTTTCGTGCGCTCGATCACGGGGGTGCCGCCCTAAAGTGCCTTCCGGCGCGGCCGACAAGGCGCGGCGCCGCATCCGCCACCTTCGCCGGGACCGGTCTCGGCATCGAGATCGGACTCGATCGACGAGTCCCAACGACCATGGAGAGATCTATGCCGCTGCAATCGCAAACCGAGGCACGGTCCGCCGTGTCGATGATCGACGCGTCGATCGAGGAACAAATTCACGGACGCATCCGTCCGGGCTCGGGCGAGGCTCGCCTGCTGCTGGCCCAGGCGCGCAACGCCGCGTATGCGCAGGCCGCGCAGGGGCGCATCGGCGACGGCGTCGCGCTGCTGTGCAATGCGCTGGAGATGGCGCCGATGAGCGTGGACCTGCTGTCCGACGTCGGCGCGCTGCTGCTGGCCTCGGGTCAGTTGCGCGAGGCGGCCCTGTATGCGCATCGCGCCGTCGAGCTGTCGCCGCAGCATGCGCCGTCGCTCTACACGCTGGGCTTCGCACTGTCCGGACTGGGCGAGGTCAAGGCCGCCATCGAGGTGTTGTCCATCCTCAATGAAGGTCAGGCGCTGGAAATGCTGCGCCGCGATTCGCCGGAACTGATGGCGATCGTCGAGTCCGAGCTGCTGCGCCTGCGAGCCGCCTGAGGCGTCCCGACATCCCGCTCGCGGGGGCGGCCTGACAGGCTGTCTCCGCCAGAAACCGCCGCCGAGCCCGTGTTCACGGGACCTCGTCCGGCGGTTTTCCTTTGGGAGCCTGTCAGCGTGTAGGAATCTGTCTGACAAGACGGTCGGCGGCCTTCGTAGCTCATGTATGCCAGCAACCTGATGTCGCGAAAAAAGGGGTTTCTTCAGAATTCATTCCATCGCAGCAACGCAACCGCCCAGGAGCCCAGAGATGAACAGCGACCAGATCCTTGCCGAGATCCGTGAAGCCAACCTGTCGTACCTGATGCTGGCCCAGAGCCTCATCCGCGCCGACCGCGAGCAGGCCCTGTACCGCCTGGGCATCTCGGAAGAGACCGCGACGCTGCTGAACACGCTGAGCCCGGCCCAGATGATGAAGATGGCCTCCGGCAACACGCTGCTGTGCCGCTTCCGCATGGACGACGACCTGGTGTGGGGCCTGCTGACCTCGCACGGCAAGCCGGCCGCCAACGACAGCGTCTCCCGCCTGCACGCCTCCATCCTGATGGCCGGCCGCCACCAGGAAGCCGCCTGATCCCAGGATCCAGGCAACGCGATTGCCGCCCGAGACCATCCGACACGCTTTCCGGAGCCCCCATGCGCACCAAGTCCATCCTGACCGAAGCCAAGCAGATCGAACGCGCGGTGACGCTGATCAAGCTGGGCGCGCGCCTGCAGGTGCTGGAATCGGAAACCGACCTGAGCTACGAGCGTTTGCTGCGCCTGTACAAGGAAGTCTCGGGCAAGAGTCCCAGCAAGGGCCAGCTGCCGTTCTCGACCGACTGGTTCATGACCTGGCAGCCCAACATCCACGCCAGCCTGTTCCTCAACATCCACGAGTACCTGAACAAGGTCGCCGAGATGGACGAGATCGATGTCGTCATCAAGGCCTACCAGCTGTACCAGGAGCAGACCGCGGCCCAGAACCTGGAGCAGCTGCTGTCGGTCACCCGCGCCTGGCGCCTGGTGAAGTTCGTGGACAACGGCATGCTGACGATGACCCGGTGCAGCAAGTGCGGCGGTCACTTCGTGACCCATCCGCATGAGGTGGCCAAGCATTACGTCTGCGGCCTGTGCAACCCGCCGGCGCGTGCCGGCAAGGGCAAGGCGGCCGGCGGCATCCAGATGCACTGAGCGGCGCGGCATGGCCTCGCGCTGGCGCACCTGCCTGGTCGTCATCGCCCGCGATGAAGCGGCGACCATCGGCCGCCTGCTCGACAGCGTCCGTCCCTTCGTGGACGACGCGCTGGTGCTGGACACCGGCTCCACCGACGACACCGTCCGCCTGGCGCAGGCCGCCGGGGCGCGCGTCGCGCATTTCCCCTGGATCGACGACTTCTCCGCCGCGCGCAATGCGGCGCTCGATGCCGCGGGCGCGGACTGGCACCTGGTGCTGGACGCCGACGAATGGCTGATCGGGGAGGGCAGTGGCGCGGCGCTCGAGGCGCTGCGCGCCACGCCGCCGGAGTTCGTCGGCACGATCGTCCTGCAGGACCACTTCGACGGCGGCACCGCCCGATCGCGCTTGAGCCGCGTGCTGCCCGGGACCGTCCGCTACACCGGACGAATTCACGAGCAGCCGGCGCATGCGCTGCCGGTACGGCCGCTGGAACTCCAGGTCGCGCACGACGGCTATCTGCCGGAACGGCTTCAGGTGAAGCAGGGCCGCAACGAGGAACTGCTCCGAGCGGCGATCGACGAGGCGCCGAGCAACCCTTATCTCTGGTATCAGCTGGGCAAGGACTTGTCGGTCTACGCGCGCTTCGCCGATGCCGAAACCGCCTTCGCCACCGCTTCGGATCGTCTTGCGGACATGCCCCTGATGCCGGCGTGGTGGCCCGATTTGGTGGCCCGCCGACTGTTCGGCTTGAAATCCCTCAAGCGCCATGCCGACGGCATGGTTTTCGCCGAAACGCAACTGCAGCTATGTGCAGAGTCGCCGGACTTCTTCTTCGCGCTGGGCGATCTGCTGCTGGATTGGGCGGCGGACCAGCCGGAGCAGGCGGAGGTCCTGGTTCCGATGATCGACGACGCTTGGACGCGATGCCTTGAAATTGGCGAGCGTCCGGACCAGCCGGGCGCCGTCGCTGGGCGAGGCAGCCACCTTGCCGCCTACAACCTTGAGTTGCTCCGCGCCGCCTTCCCGCCAAGTCCTCGGTAGAGAAGAGCGTCGGAGGGCAGAAGTCCCCAGCAAACAAGGAAAAAGCGCCCGAGCCATGGCGCTGATCCGGCATCTTGTAGGAATTGATCTGACAAACGCGTCGGCGCGCTCCCTAACCTTTACATGGAAGCGACCTGATGTTGGTTGCGTGTCGGGATCTCTACAGTTCGTCTCACGCTGAAACGAAACGACATCAGCACCCCACACCCCAGGAGCCGAACGATGAACGCCGACCAAATCCTCGCCGAGATCCGCGAAGCCAACCTGTCGTACCTGATGCTGGCTCAGAGCCTGATCCGCGCGGACCGTGAACAGGCGCTGTATCGTCTGGGCATCTCGGAAGAGACCGCGACGCTGCTGAACACGCTGAGCGCCGCGCAGATGCTGAAGATTGCCTCGGGCAACACGCTGCTGTGCCGCTTCCGCATGGACGACGATCTGGTGTGGGGCCTGCTGACCTCGCACGGCAAGCCGGCCGCGAACGACAGCGTGTCCCGCCTGCATGCTTCCATCCTGCTGGCCGGCCGCCATCAGGAAGCCGCCTGAGTTCGATATCGACGCCAGACCGCAGAACTGAAGCCCGGAGACACCGCCATGCGCACCAAGTCCATCCTGACCGAAGCCAAGCAGATCGAGCGCGCCGTGACGCTGATCCACCTGGGCGCCCGCCTGCAGGTGCTGGAATCGGAGACGGACCTGAGCTACGAGCGTTTGCTGCGCCTGTACAAGGAAGTCTCGGGCAAGAGCCCCAGCAAGGGCCAGCTGCCGTTCTCGACCGACTGGTTCATGACCTGGCAGCCCAACATCCACGCCAGCCTGTTCCTCAACATCCACGAGTACCTGAACAAGGTCGCCGAGATGGACGAGATCGATGTCGTCATCAAGGCCTACCAGCTGTACCAGGAGCAGACCGCAGCCCAGAACCTGGAGCAGTTGCTGTCGGTCACCCGCGCCTGGCGCCTGGTGAAGTTCGTCGACAACGGCATGCTGACGATGACCAAGTGCAGCAAGTGCGGCGGCCATTTCGTGACCCATCCGCATGAAGTGGCCAAGCATTACGTCTGCGGCCTGTGCAACCCGCCGGCGCGTGCCGGCAAGGGCAAGGCGGCCGGCGGCATCCAGATGCATTGAGGTCGCCACCATGGGCGCGCGACTTCCTCATGCCGCCTCCGGCGACGCCGCCCCAGGCGGCCTGCGCTGGCCGGCGCTGGCGCTGCTGAGCTGGGCGGCCTGCTTCGCCGTCTGGCGTCTGTTCGGCCCGGACTGGCCGGCGGCGATCGTCGCCTCGGGCCTGGGCCTGATCCTCGCCGGACTCCACCGCCAGGCCTGGCGCCGGCTGATCGTGGCGTCCGGTTTTCCACTGGCGCTGCTGTTCACCGGGACCGACCTGCCGGCCTGGATCTGGCTCATACCGCTGGCCGTGCTGGTGCTGGCCTATCCGCGGCGCGGCTGGAACGATGCGCCGCTGTACCCGACGCCCCACGACGCGCTGCGTGCGCTCCCCGAGCGTGTGAAGCTGCACGAAGGCGCGCGCGTCCTGGACGCCGGCTGCGGACTGGGCGATGGATTGGTGGCTCTTCGCCGCGCTTATCCGGGCCTGCGCTTCTCGGGCATTGAATACAGTGGCGTCCTGTGGCTGCTGGCCCGCCTGCGCTGCCCCTGGGCCGAGATCACCCGGGGCGACCTGTGGGCCCAGTCGTGGCGCGAGATGGACCTGGTCTACCTGTTCCAGCGACCCGAATCGATGCCGCGCGCGCTCGACAAGGCGCGCACCGAGATGCGGCCGGGCGCCTGGCTGGCGAGCCTGGACTTCCCGCTGCCGGGCCAGCCGGTCTTCGCCCAGCTGGACACCGGCACCCGCCACCGGCTGTATGTCTACCGGGTGCGTGAACTCCAGGCCTGAGCGCCCGGAACACGCCGCCCACATCGAACGCAATCAGTCAGCGACGCCCGACCGGCGTCCGCGCGGCACACCGGTCGTCACAGGCCGGGGCTCAAGCGGACGGGGAGCCGGTCGATAAGGGATGAGATGGCCCGGACCGCGAGGGGACGCGGCGGTTACTTCAGGACGGAACGAATTCCATGTTTGTCATCATCGGTTGGCTGCTGGCCCTGGCTTGCATCTTCGGCGTGTTCATCGCGCACGGGGGCAACATCGGCGTGGTGCTGCATGCGTTGCCCTTCGAGATGACGACCATCTTCGGCGCGGCGATCGGCGGCATGCTGGCCACCAATCCGCCCAAGGTCATGAAAGCCACGCTCAAGGGCCTGGGCGACTGCTTCAAGGGCAGCAAGTACACCAAGGCCCGCTACATGGAGCTGCTGGCGCTGCTCTACGACATCCTGCAGAAGGCCCGCAAGGAAGGCCTGATGTCGATCGAAAAGGACGTCGAGGATCCGCACAGCTCGCCGCTGTTCCAGAAATACCCGACGGTGGGCAACGACCACCATGTGGCCGAGTTCATCACCGACTATCTTCGGATGATGGTCTCCGGCAACCTGAACGCGCACGAGATCGAGTCCCTGATGGACGCCGAGATCGACACCCACCACCACGAGGCCTTCCTTGCGGTGATCGCGCTGCAGCGCCTGGCGGGCGGCCTGCCGGCCTTCGGCATCGTCGCGGCGGTGCTCGGCGTGGTGAACACGATGGGCTCGGTCGGCCAGCCGCCGGCGGTGCTGGGCGGAATGATCGGCTCGGCGCTGGTCGGCACCTTCCTGGGCATCCTGCTGGCGTACGCGTTCGCCGAGCCGCTGGCCGGTGCGCTGGAAGCCAAGGTCGACGAAGCTGGCAAGGAACTGCAGTGCATCAAGACCACGCTGCTGGCCTCGATGCAGGGCTACGCGCCGCAGGTGGCGATCGAATTCGGCCGCAAGGTGCTGTACTCGACCGAGCGCCCGACCTTCGCGGAGCTCGAAGGCCACGTGAAGAAGAAGTGATCGGAGTGATTCGCCATGGCCGGTGACGCCAAGAAACTCCAGCCCATCATCATCAAGCGCGTCAAGAAGGGCGGCCATGCCGCCCACGGCGGCGCGTGGAAGATCGCGTACGCGGACTTCGTGACGGCGATGATGGCGTTCTTCCTGCTGATGTGGCTGCTCGGCTCCACGACCGAGGGCGACAAGAAGGGCATCGCGGACTATTTCGCTTCGCCGCTGAAGGTGGCGATGTTCGGCGGCTCGGGCTCGGGCGACGCCTCGCACATCATCAAGGGCGGCGGTCAGGACCTGACCCGCCAGACCGGCCAGGTCAAGGCCGGCGACGTCGAATCCCCTCGGAAAACCATCAACCTGAAGGCCCTCAAGGAAGAGCAGCGCCGCGCCGAGCGGGTGCGCCTGCAGCAATTGAAGGACAAGGTCGAGAAAATCATCGCGGACAACCCCCGAATTGCGGCATTAGGTGGGCAAATCCGGCTCGACATGACCCGCGAGGGCTTGCGGATCCAAATCGTGGACGAGAATAATCGTCCGATGTTTGACAGCGGCAGCGCGGTGGTGAAGCCGTATATGCGCGAATTGCTGCAGGAACTCGGCAATGTGTTGTCCGAGGTGCCCAACCGGCTCACGCTGGAGGGTCATACGGATGCACAGCCGTTTTCTGCGGGCGAGCGCGGATACAGCAACTGGGAACTGTCGGCGGACCGGGCCAATGCCTCGCGGCGCGAGCTGGTGGCAGGCGGTTTGCCGGATGCCCGGGTCCTTCGCGTGCAGGGGTTGGCGTCGAGCAAGCTGCTGGACACGAAAGACCCCAATGCCCAGGTCAATCGCCGCATCAGCATCATCGTGATGAATCGCGATGCCGAAGATGCGGTGCTGAAGAACCTGCCCGATGAGGACGAGGACACTGCGAATCCCGCGGCGAGCGCGCCGCAGGCCTCAAGTTCCGCGCCCTCCGGCCGATAACGGTCCGAATTCGAACAAGCCCGAACAAAGCCCTCCAGTCCCCTCAGAGGAACGCCATGAGCACTGACATGAAATTCTTGATCGTCGACGACTTCTCGACCATGCGCCGGATCGTGCGCGGTCTGCTGAAGGAGATCGGCTACAACAACGCCGAAGAGGCGGAAGATGGCGTCGAGGCCCTGAGCATGCTGAAACAGGCGAAATACGATTTCGTCGTCAGCGACATCAACATGCCCAACATGAATGGCTTCGAGCTGCTCAAGGCCATCAAGGAAGATGCCTCGCTGAAGCACCTGCCGGTGCTGATGGTGACGGCGGAGGCCCGCAAGGAAGACATCGTCCTGGCCGCCCAGAGCGGCGCGGCGGGCTACATCGTGAAGCCGTTCACGAAGGCCACGCTGGAGGAAAAGGTCCAGAAGATCATGCAGAAGCTGGCCGCTGCGGCCTGATGCTGGGGAGTCCACCATGCAGATGGAAGAACTGGCCAAACTGTCGCAGAGCAACGAACCGCTGATCGTCTCTCCCGAGGTGTTCCAGCAGATCGGCACGATCACCCGGGTGCTGCACGACACGATGCAGCAGCTGGGCGTGATGCCCAAGCTGCAGGTCGCCACCGACGGCCTGCCCGACGCGCGCAGCCGCCTGACCTACATCGCCAACAAGACCGCCGACGCCGCCAACAAGGTGCTGAACTCGGTCGACCAGGCGAAGGCCGAACACGCCAAGATCACCGAGGCCGCCAATGCGATGGCCCAGGCGATCACAGCGGACCCGGTCCGCGCGGTGGCCTCGGGCGCGGTGTTGAACTTCGTCAAGGAGGTCGAGTCCTCGACCTCCAAGATCGACACCCACCTGACCGACATCATGCTGTCGCAGGACTTCCATGACCTGACCGGTCAGGTGGTCGCCAAGGTCGTGACCCTGGCCAACGACCTGGAAGATTCGCTGGTGAAGCTGCTGGTCTCGGTGGTGCCGCCGGAGCAGCGCGAGAAGGTCGACCCGAGCATCCTGCAGGGTCCGGTCGTCAGCCACGAAGGCCGCACCGACGTGGTGGCCAACCAGTCCGAAGTGGACGATCTGCTGGCTTCGCTGGGCTTCTGACCGCCCGGGCCGGCCGAGAGCCGGCGCCGCCCCCACGAAACCCGCGCCCTGGCGCGGGTTTCTGCTTTCTGCGCGGCCGAGAAGACCGGCTGATTTCCGCCGCTTATCGGGCCAAGGCCAGGCGGCTCGCGGCCGAACAATGGCGACGCTGCGGCATGGGGCCGTGGCTTCCTCATTGCGCACATGGCCGATTCAGACGCACAAGACCGCAACTTACCCGCCTCGCAGAAAAAGATCGAACGATCGCGCAAGGAGGGCCAGCTGCCGCGTTCCCGGGACCTGCCGCATTTCGCGGTCATGGCCACGGGGGCCGCCTTGTTCGCCACATCGACGCCGTATGCGGTCGACACGCTGCAGCACATGCTCGAAGGGGCGCTGCGTTTCGATGCCGAACAACTGCGCGCCGCCGGCATGATGACCGAGCGGCTGTCCTCGCTGACCTGGCAAGGCTTCCTGCTGGGCCTGCCGGCGATGCTCATCCTGGCGATGGCCGCGATCGCGGCCCACATCGCCTCGGGCGGCTGGAACTTCACGATGAAGCCGCTGACCCCGAAGTTCACCCACCTGAACCCGGTGACCGGCTTCGGCCGGCTGTTCCAGTGGCAGAACCTGACCACCGCGCTGAAGGCCGTGCTGCTGTCGCTGGTGCTGGGCATCGTCGGCGCGATCGCGCTGAAGGACCGCATCGCAGGCTTCGTCGGAATCATGTCCGTGCCGCTGCCATCCGCGCTCGCCTTCGCGGGCAAGCAACTGATGGGCGGGCTGATGATGCTGGGCCTCTGCCTGGCGCTGTTCGCCGTCATCGACGTGCCGCTGCAGCGCCACCTCTACCTGAAGCGGCTCAAAATGTCCCGCGAGGAGGCCAAGAACGAACTCAAGGAAGCCGAAGGCAACCTCGAGATGAAGCACAAAATGCGCCACAAGGCCCGCGAACTCGTGAAGCGCCGCATGCTGGCGGCAGTGCCCAAGGCGGACCTGGTGGTGATGAACCCCACCCACTATGCGGTCGCGATCGCCTACGACGAAACCAAGTTCGGCGCGCCGCGAGTGGTGGCCAAGGGCCTGGACCTGCTGGCCTTCAAGATCCGCGACATCGCCAAGGAGAGCAAGGTGCCGGTGCTGCAGGCGCCAGCGCTGGCCCGCGCCCTGTACGCCCATGCCGAACTGGACCGTGAAATCCCCGGCGCGCTGTTCGGCGCGGTGGCGCAGGTGCTGGCCTACGTCTACCAGCTCAAGGCCGCGCTGAAGGGGCAGGGCATGGCGCCGCAGGCCGCGCCGAATCCGGCAGTGCCGGACGAACTCGATCCGCACAAGAAGCCAGGGTGGACGCCGCCGGAAGACGAGCTCGAAGACCACTTCGCCGACGGGCGTCCGGCCTGATCGGGACCGAGCGACGGGGCCCAGGCCGGTGCCCCCTTTCCGCTCAATCGCCTCCGCACGCTCGGCATTCGCTTCAAGGGG
>NZ_PEOG01000197.1 GCF_002761755.1 Roseateles chitinivorans | reverse complement strand
TTCAACTGGACCGGCCCGCGCGGCATCCTCTACCTCGCCGGGCAGCACCTGCAGATCGCCGGGCTGGCGATGCTGATCGGGCTGGTCGTCGCGCTGCCGCCCGCGATCTGGCTGGGCCACCGGGGTCGCGGGGGTGCCTTCCTGCTCGGGCTGTCCAACGTCTCCCGGGCCGTGCCCACCCTGGCGATCCTGACGATCTTCGCGGTCACCTCGATCGGCTTCACCATCTGGGCGCCGGTGATCGCGCTGGCGGTGTTCGCCGTCCCGCCGGTGCTGGCCAACACCTACGTGGGCTTCCGGGAGGTCGACCGGGACGTCGTCGAGGCCGCCCGCGCGATGGGCATGAGCGGCCGGCAGGTGGTGTTCCGGGCCGAGCTGCCGCTGGCCCTTCCGCTGGTGATGACCGGCATCCGGACGGCGGCGGTGCAGGTGGTGGCCACCGCCACGCTCGCCTCGCTGCTGGGCAACCC
>NZ_PEOG01000196.1 GCF_002761755.1 Roseateles chitinivorans | reverse complement strand
GTAGATGCTGCGTGCCACGGTGTTGTCGGCGGCCACGCGCAGGCGGATCGTGTGCACGCGGCAGTCCCGGGCCCAGGCCACCGCGGCGCTGATCAGGCGGTGGCCGAGTCCGCAGTTGCGTGCCGAAGGATCGACCCACAGCGAATACAGGTAGATGGCGTCGGGGTTCTGGTACTGCGCGCCGATCAGGCCGGCCACCCGCCCGTCGATCCCGGCCTCGCACTGCGCGTGTTCGCACAGTCGCCTGCGCCACTGGCTCGCGGTGAACCTGGCCTCCTGGCGGTAGTGCGGGTCGTCGGCGCCCAGCGAGTCGGCCAGCGCGCGCAGCCGGATCGTCGAGAACAGCCGCCAGTCGGCGGGCGTCAACCGCATCACATCCACGGTCACCGGAGTACCCGTCATCCCGGGTCACCCATCACGAGTCCCTCCCGGCGTGGATCGGCACCGCCGATCCACCCGGATTCGGTCCGT
>NZ_PEOG01000195.1 GCF_002761755.1 Roseateles chitinivorans | reverse complement strand
CTCTTCGTGACAGCTGATCCGTGGCCACCGCCAGGATCACCAGGATGCCCGTGACCAGCACCTGATAGATCGACGACACGCCCATCAGCGTGAGGCCGTTGCGGAACACGCCGACGATCAGCGCACCCACCAGCGAGCCGAGCACGATGCCGCGCCCGCCGAACAGGCTGGTGCCGCCGAGCACGACCGCGGTGACCGCCTCGCGATTCTCGGTCTGCCCGGCGTTGGGGTCGCCCACGCCGGTGCGCGCCCCCGCGGGCAGCGACGCGATGCCGTAGAACGCGCCGGCCGCCACGTACACCGTCAGCAGCACGCGCTCCGTGGCGATGCCCACCAGCCGCGTGGCCTCGGCGTTGTTGCCCACCGCATAGATGTGCCGGCCGGCCGCGGTTTCGCGCAG
Organism: Roseateles chitinivorans; assembly: GCF_002761755.1. Taxonomy (GTDB): domain Bacteria; phylum Pseudomonadota; class Gammaproteobacteria; order Burkholderiales; family Burkholderiaceae_C; genus Roseateles; species Roseateles chitinivorans. The sequence continues at coordinate 72 of NZ_PEOG01000195.1, read as the reverse complement.
CACGAACCAGGTGAGCGCGTACAGCGCCAGCATCAGCAAGGTGCCGAAAGCGACCTCGGTCTCGCCGATGGC
>NZ_PEOG01000194.1 GCF_002761755.1 Roseateles chitinivorans | reverse complement strand
AATAAAAACAGGAATAGTCAATCCCAGTTGTACATAAGGGTTCATTAAGAAATGAATATGTACACCCGGAATCATGTGTAACATCAAAGGGGCGGTGAAGACAAAGCAAAACCAAAAACGTTGTAAATGATTTGAGAATAAACGTTTAGGTTGTTTTGCAGAATCATTGCTGCCATCATTCTTTACAGTATATCCGAGTCCATTGATACCCTTGGCTATTTCCTTCGGGGAACTGTTTTCAGGTAACTAAAAACTCACATCGCCACCGATGAAATTCACTTTTACATTTTGCATTCCTTGTGATTGCAGGTATTTGTTTACCGTTAATGCACAGTTGGTACAGGTCATACCTTCCACTTTCCAATTCACTTTTTCCATATTCAGTTTTGTGGCGTTGAAGATTACAAGTGCAAATTTACCACTTACCGAAGGCCTGCTCTTTCGATTTGAGAAGAATATTTCTACAGCATGGTT
>NZ_PEOG01000193.1 GCF_002761755.1 Roseateles chitinivorans | reverse complement strand
GCTTACCGCACCGATGCGCTTCCAGGCGGGGAGCGAGGACGTGCGGGTAGTGGTGCGAGCCAGGGTCGATCAACATGGAGAGCCAGGTGAACACGGTGTGGCGCGAGCTGCCGACCGGGAAATCCGGGGCGGGGGGTGGCGAGGGCTGCGTGGCGATGTCCCAGGCAAGACCACGCAGATCTGGTCCGGCGCCGGGCGGCGGTGGGGTGCGGATCAGTGCGACCGGCGCCTGCTGCAGCGGAAAAGTGCTGGGGCGGTTGGCCCGTCGGTCGAGCAACGCCTGCGCGAACAGGCCCAGGTCGTGAACCGTCGTGAACACGCCCGCGCTTCCGGCCACCCCGCCCATGCGGCGTGCCGTCGGGTCGTGCACGGTTCCGCGCAGGGGCAGTCCGAAATGCGGGTTGATGCCCGGGGGGTCCTCGTCGAGCGCGGTGGGGGCGACCCGGGTCAGCCGGCCCGTGCTCCAGGAATCGGCC
>NZ_PEOG01000192.1 GCF_002761755.1 Roseateles chitinivorans | reverse complement strand
GACGGTGCCTCCACGACCGACTGGATGGAGCAGGAGCAGGAGCGTGGTATCACCATCACCTCCGCGGCTGTGACTTGCTTCTGGAACAACAACCAGATCAACATCATCGACACCCCCGGGCACGTCGACTTCACCGTCGAGGTGGAGCGCTCGCTGCGCGTGCTCGACGGTGCGGTCGCCGTGTTCGACGGCAAAGAAGGCGTGGAGCCGCAGTCCGAGCAGGTGTGGCGGCAGGCCGACAAGTACGACGTGCCGCGTATCTGCTTCGTCAACAAGATGGACAAGCTCGGCGCGGACTTCTACTTCACCGTGCGCACCATCGAGGAGCGCCTCGGTGCCAAGCCGCTGGTGATCCAGCTGCCGATCGGTGCCGAGAACGACTTCATCGGCATCATCGACCTGGTCGAGATGAAGGCCAAGGTGTGGCGCGGCGAGACCGCCCTCGGTGAGAAGTACGAGGTCGAGGACATCCCCGCGGACC
>NZ_PEOG01000191.1 GCF_002761755.1 Roseateles chitinivorans | reverse complement strand
GACCTGCCGGTCGGCGCGTGGGGTGCCCGCCCGACCGCCCAGTTCGGTTACGAGGCCGCCGCCTCGGCGGGCACCGAGTTCGCGCTCGGCACCGTCGGCGCGGGCGTCGGCGCGCGTGTCGGGGTGCTCAAGGGCGGTGTCGGAACCGCGTCGATGACGTTGGAGAACGGCGTCACCGTGGGCGCGGTGGTGGTGGTCAACGCCGCTGGCGACGCGGTCGACCCGGCCACGGGCCTGCCGTGGATGGCCGAGTACGTCGAGGAGTTCGGCCTGATCCCGCCGCCGGCCGACCGGCTGACCGGCTACGCCGATCTGCGCACCGAACTCAGCCCGCTCAACACCACCATCGCGGTCGTCGCGACCGACGCCGAACTGAGCCCGGCCGCGTGCAAACGCGTCGCGGTCGCGTCGCACGACGGTCTCGCGCGCACCCTCCGGCCGTGTCACACCCCGCTCGATGGCGATACGGTGTTCGCGCTGGCG
>NZ_PEOG01000190.1 GCF_002761755.1 Roseateles chitinivorans | reverse complement strand
GTTCGGTCTCATCTGGCTACTGGTGTTCCAGCTGGCGGCAACCAACCCGATCGACACCCCGTCGTTCCTCCAGTGGATGGCGGATCTCGGTCCGTGGAACTACGCGATCGCCTTTGCTTTCATGATCACCGGTCTGTTGCTCACCATGCGCTGGCGCTGACCTGACACAAGGCAATAATGAATTCATTTTATGTTCTTGGCTTCGCCGATCCAGCAACGTCTGCCGCTCTCAATCACACCGATGTGATTCATCCCCATTGGGGATAGCACCTGTGGATAACTCCATCGGTACGGGTAAGAGGGTGTGAATAACCCGTGCAGCAAACTCAGTGGAGCCCGTCGACAGCAGGAATCGCAGGTTGTGGCATAGCCGGACTTATGATGGCTATCGCCGCTGTGACGGTGATCACAGACCCGCCCGGACGTGTTCTTGCCGGCATTGCCGCCGTGGGATTGCTCACGTTCGCAAGCTTCTCGTTACGT
>NZ_PEOG01000189.1 GCF_002761755.1 Roseateles chitinivorans | reverse complement strand
CCTACACGACGTTCTTCCGGTCTGGCGCGGACATGGTCGTGCCGGCCGACTAGCCGCTGCGCTAGCGCCTCCTGGTCGCGGCGGGGCGGAGCAAGGCCGTCTAGCAGCCGCTCGCCGCTCCCGGCACGATCGAGGCGCTGCCGGACCACCTCGCCCGCATCACGCCGCCGGTCGCCGGACGAGTGGTGACGCTGCATCGCGCGCTGGGCGATCCGGTGCGCGCGGGCGACCTGCTCTTCACGCTGGACTCGTCCGACCTGAGCGCCGCCCGCGGCGACGCCGCCAAGGCCCGCGACGCGGCCGCCCAGGCCGGCCGCGAGCTCGACCGCCAGCAACTGCTCTTCGACGCCGACATCGCCGCGCGCAAGGACCTGGAGGCCGCGCAGCTCGCGCGGGCGCAGGCCGTCAGCGACCTG
>NZ_PEOG01000005.1 GCF_002761755.1 Roseateles chitinivorans | reverse complement strand
GCCGACCGGCGCGGCCCGGGCGTGGTGACCCGGCTCGGCGCCTTGCTGGTGGTGCTGTCGTTCGCGGCCATGTCGGTCACCGCCTGGCTGGACCGCGGTGCGGCGATCGCCGTGCTGGTGGTGCTGGCGATCGTCTTCGACTTCGGCGTGCAGGCAGCGCTGGTGGCGCACCAGACCATCGTCTACAGCCTGGACCCGGCCGCGCGCAGCCGGTTGAACGCGCTGCTGTTCACCGGCATGTTCATCGGCATGGCGACCGGCGCAGCGCTGGGCAGCCTGCTGCTGGCGCACTGGGGCTGGCTGGGCGTGACCGGCCTGGCGACCGTCGCGAGCGCCGCGGCGCTGGTCGTGCGGCTCACGGCTGACGAGTGAGGCGCCTGGCGGGGCAAGCACCCCGCGTCTCTCGTCAGAGGAAGGCGGCGCGGATCTCGTCGAGGGCCAGCGGCACGATGCCCTCATCGACGCTGAAGATCGTCCGGGCCTGTTCGCGCTGCTGCACCCGTTCTCCGCGAGCCCGGACGTGCAGGTCGAACAGCGTGTACAGATCCGGTCGGATGGTCTCGTGCATCGCGCGCAGCATCTGCGAGATGCGGCTGTGGTTGCCCGGCACCGCGTTGTGCCAATGGGGATGCTCGGTCAGCGCCAGATCCGCCCAGAGCATCTCGTGGCGTTCGAGATCCAGGATCAGTGGCAGGCAGATCCTCGTGTTGGCGCTGATGTCGATCTTGTCGACCACCGTCCGGGCATCGAAGGCCTCGCCCGAACCGGGATGACGCCGCGACATCCAGCCGGCGAAGCATTCCGGCAGGTCGCAATAGGCCTGGGCCGTGTAGCTGTTGATGCACATCACGATGAAGCGCGCGCGCCGCTGATGCACCTTCGGGAGATCCAGGTCGATGAACTCCGCCGCGCCCTGTGGCGCGTCGACGATGTCACCGCTGTGCACGCCGTAGCCCCCCGTCCCGCGCAGGTTGTAGAAGCCCAGGGCCTCGACGAGCCGGTATTCGCTGTCGAACATGGCCGCGGACAGGTCGATGTCGGTGCGGCCCCGGCCGTTCTTCCACCACAGGAAGAAGCGCAAGGTTTCCCCCATGGGCAAGGGCACGCGGCTCCCACGCGCGAGCGTCCGCAGCGACTTGGAGGCGCTGCGCTGCGCCAACGGGATCATGTAGGTGCGCAGCGCCGGATCGATGTAGCTCGGGCCGAGTGGCGCGAGCTCGGCGAACCGCGCCAGCAGGGCTTGCTCGCAAGCGTCGACGATGGTGGCGGCCAGCGCCTGCGGCACGGCAGGCCTCCGGTCCGCGATCGAGAAGATCTTCGACACCTCGCCTTTGGGCGTGAACGCGCGGATCGCCGGCGGTGCCGCTCGATGCCGGAAATGCGTCATGACCTGAAGCAGCACGGGCGTAGACACGCGCGGCGCGAGGGCCGCGAAGCGCGCCGCCAGTTCCGGCGTGGCCGCAGGCGAGCGCAGCAGGACGTCGAGCTTGCGCGCGTACTCGCCGGGGCGCTCCGCCAACCGGGCCGCGGCGGCGGCGACATCGCCCGTCGCGAGCGCGCGTTCAACGCCGCTGGCCCAGTTCGGAGGCGCCGTGTCGTTGCGCAATTGCTGGAAGGCCTCGTGCGCCTGCGGAAAGCGCTCGGCGAACTCGCCGGGATGCAGCCGCTCGCCCAATCGCTTCCAGGGCTCGCGCCAGCGCATCATGTCCTCGATCGGACGGTGCATGCCCTCCAGGGCCTGGAGGATCAGCTTGCGCCAGGCGCGCCCCATGCGGCCAAAGCGCGTTGGCGCCGCCAGCGACGCATCGCCTTCGAAGAGCGAGACCGCGACGCGCAGCAGGTCGGTGGCAGTCCCGCAATGCGTCAGCAGGAAGGCGTTGGCGCGCTCACCCGGCACCTCCCGCAGCAGCGTGGCGGCCACCAGCGCGAGGTTTTCCTTGAAGGGAAACTTCGCGGGCAAGAGGCGGAAGATGCCCTCGCGATACTGGCGGATGAACCAGGTCACATCCTCGCGATCCTGCTGCGACAGCGAAGTGGGCGCGCCCGCCAGCTGGGTGAAGATCCGTTCGAACTCCTCCGGACTGCCCAGATCGAGCACGCGCGGCCGCTGGCCTTCGAGGGCCGCTTCACGGCGCGGCTCGTCATCCGGCAAGCGGCTGTGCGTGAGGTAGTGATGGATCGCGTTGAGGAACAGCTCCGCGTCCGACGCCGCCATCACCTGGTCAGGAAAGCCGGGATAGAACGGCCGGTGCGCCTGATGCGCGCCGGTGAGCTGGTGAAGCTCGCGAAGGAGATCGCGCGACACCGACGCGAGCCGCAACGCGTCGAGCGTGGCAAGGCGCGCGGACAGCGCTTGGGACATGACGTAGCCCAGTCCCGTCAACTCCTTCTGAAGCGTGGCGACCTGCGTGGGCGTCGCCGTCCCTTCGCCAGCGGCCACATGCAGCTTCGATCGACGGCGGACAAAGATGGCGTGCAAGGTCGTCCCTTCCCCGGGCGCTCCGGAAACAACAACGCCTGCCGGGCGGCAGGCGAAGGGCGGAAAGCGGAGGCTCTAGATCAGTGGAAGAGAAGGAAGAACCCCCATAGCCGCGCCGCGACCTTATCACGCGTGCCCGCGCTTCGCCAATACCGCTTCTCGCAGGCACCGATCAGTCCCGCCGACCGAGATACGCCCGGATCGCGCTGATGCGGCCTTCGTCGTCAAAGTCCAGCACGTCGACCACGAACAGCTCGATGTGCCCGTCGACGACGATGCGCAGCTCGCCAGCGACGGAGCGCTCGCCTTCGAGCACGCGCAATACCTCAATGCGGATCGACGCCGCCGATTCGAAGTTCTTGCGCGTCTCGACGATCGCGGCGTCGCGACCCTTCACCGAAAGGTTCCAGTCGCGCAGCGTCACCTCGGGCGCGAGCATCGCGGCGATGCCGTCCAGGTCCTTCGCTTCGTAGCGGCGCAGGTAGTCGATGAAGATGGCTTGCAGGCTCATGGGGTGGTGTCGGACGGAAGGCAAGGAAGGCTGGCGCCAGGGCCGGCCCGGATCGCGGCGCATTGTGGCGCGAAGCGGCTGGCTCACACGCGGCGGAACAGTCCCGGGTAATCCACCACCAGGCCGTGCTCGTCGACCTCCAGGTCCGCGGTGAAGCCGGACCCGTCCAGCGACTCGAAGCGATAGCGCCGCTCGTCGAGCCGGGTATAGGCCTGCGCCTGAGGTCGCACGGTCAACGCGGTGCCATCGACCCACGCCATGCGGAACTGGCGCCGCTCGCCGACCGCCAGGGGCACACGCCGAATCGGAAAGCTGTTGGTGAACGGGGTGGGCCAGATGTCGATGTCGAGGCAGCCCTCCAGCGCGGGGAGCGCCGCGCCGCGGTCATCGGTCCAGTGCCCTTGCCCATCGGTGGCGAGACGCATCGTGCGCGCAGCGACGCCCTCCTCGCTGATCAGCGACAGCTCCGCATCGCGCAGGCACCACTGCGGGTCCCAGCTCAAGCGGTAATGGAGGCGGAACGGTCCCCGTTCGTCGTCGATCGCAATGACAAGCCCGTCGGCCTGCCCCTCCGAGAGGCGCAGATGTTCGATGCCGACCTCCGGATGCGAAGCGCCCCAGTTCGGGATCCAGCAGACGATGCGGGGAATGGGAAACATGTCGGCTCCTGTCCCTGCGTGGGCAAACGACGTGCGAGAGCCGCTCGGGTCAGTCCGTCGAAGGCGCTGCCGGCGAATGGCAGGCCACGCACAGCTTGTTCCCGTCGGGATCGCGGAAGTAGGCGCCGTAGTAATGCTCGTGGTAGTGGGGTCGCAGGCCCGGCGGGCCTTCGCAGCGACCGCCATGCGCGAGCGCCGCCGCATGGGCCGCATCGACCATCGCGCGCGAGCCGGCCAGGAAGGCTGTCATCTGCCCATTGCCGGCGGCGTGCGCCATGTCGTCGAAGGGCCGTCCGATCAGGAACAGCGGCCGCGGTCCCGGCACCGACTGCCAGCCGGCCCAGGGCCGCGAAGGATCGCAGAAGCGCTGGGGCAACTCGAGCGCTGCCATCAGCGGCGCATAGAACGCGAGCGCCCGGTCGAAGTCTCCGACGCCAATGAACACATGCGAGAACATGGTGCTGTCGCCCTTACTGCGTCCGCCCGCGCCAGCCGATGAGGCTGACGCCAAGCGCCACGAAGCACGCGCCGAAGCCGCGGTTCATGACCTTCACGCGGCGAGGCGAGGCCAGTCCGCGGCGCAGCCCGCGAGCCAGCACGACGTAGAAGCCATGGGCCAGCACGGCGCAGAGCGAGAAGGTCACCGTCAGCACGACGAAGTCGCGCAGCGCCGTCTCCGGATGGTTCATGAACTGCGGAAACAGCGCGGTGAAGAACAGGATCGCCTTCGGATTGGTGAGCGCGACCAGGATGCCGCGCAGGAACAGGGCCCGGCGCGAGAGCCCCGCGGTTTCCGTCGCGGGCGCGTCGCCGTCCGCGGTCCAGGCCATGCGCGCGCCCTGGCGCCACTGCTTGATGCCGAGCCAGATCAGGTAGTAGGCGCCGAGCAACTTGACGACGAGAAACGCCTTCGCCGAGGTGGTCAGCAGCACGCCCAGCCCGGCCGTCGTGGCCGCCGACACCGCCAGCAGCCCGATCGCGTTGCCGAGCGAGCCGACCATCGCTCGCCGGGGCCCGACGCTGAGCGAGTTCGAGACGGCCATCAGCACGGCCGGTCCCGGCGTGAAGGTGACGAACAGCGCCACGCTGACAAAGCCCAACCAAGCAGCCACATCCACGACGAACTCCCAGCGCACGACACAGGAAGCGGCGATGTTACCGGCGGCACTGCCGAGGCTAGGATCGCCGGATCGATTGACCCTCGAGCGGGAGTGCCCCATGCGATCGCTGTTCCACCTGGCCTATCACGTGCGCGACCTGGACGATGCCCGCGCCTTCTACGGCGGCGTGCTCGGCTGCGAAGAAGGCCGCAGCACCGACACCTGGGTCGACTTCGACTTCTTCGGTCATCAGATCTCGCTGCACCTGGGCGAGCCGTTCAAGACCGGCAACACCGGCAAGGTCGGCGATCACCTGGTCCCGATGCCCCACCTGGGCGTGATCCTGCGCATGCCCGAGTGGCGCGCGCTCGCGGACCGATTGGAGGCACAGGGCATCGAGTTCGTGCTCAAGCCGAGCATCCGCTTCGCCGGCCAGCCGGGCGAGCAGGCGACGATGTTCTTCCTCGATCCGTCGGGCAATCCGATCGAGATCAAGGGCTTCGCGTCGACGGACGGCATCTTCGCCACCTGATCGATGCGCGGAAAGGGACGCTCCGGAAGGACGCCATGAGCGACGCCGTCGCGATCGGCCCCTTGGTCCTGCCCTGGACCTTCGTCCACCTCTGCATCGCGGTCGCGATGTCGAGCGCCGTGGCGACGCTGCTCGCGCGCCGACGCCGGCAGGATGCCGGTCCGCTGCTCTGGCGCTGCCTGCTCGTCGCACTGCTGTTCGCGCGGCTGGGCTTCCTCTATCAATACAAGGAGCTCTACGTCGAGCATCCGCTCAGCATCCTCAACCTTCGAGACGGCGGCTGGTCGCCAGAGATCGGGATCATCGCGATGTGGATGTACGCGACGTTCCGGTTGAGGAACGCGCCGGGCCTGCGCGTGCCGGCATCGGTGCCGCTGGCGATCGGGACGACGCTGATCGTCGCGGGACAGCTCCAGCTCGCGCTGCAGCCCGCGTCCGTGCCGCTTCCTCCCCTCCAATTCACGCGATTGAACGGCGATCGATTGGATCTTGCCGCGCCCGACGGCAAACCGGTGCTGGTCAACCTGTGGGCGACCTGGTGCGGGCCTTGCGTCCGCGAGATGCCGATGCTCGCGCAGGCGCAGCGCGATCGCCCCGAGGTGCGCTTCGTCTTCATCAATCAGGGCGAAGACGCGGACCACGTCGCGAAGTGGCTGAGCGCTCAGCGCCTCATGATGGACAACGTCGCCATCGATGAACGGCGCCAGGCAAGCGCGGCCTTCAAGCAGGCCGGTTACCCGACGACGCTGCTCTTCGACGCTTCGGGCCACCTGGTGGCGAAGCGGACCGGCGAACTTTCTGAGCCGGCCCTTCAAGCGATGTTGACCCGGCTACGCTGAGGCGTGCAGACGCTGGTAGAGACGATCGGTCGTTTCGATGTCGACGGTCCCTGCGAGTTCGATCGGTGCGGGTTCGAACCCCAATCGCGACAGCAACGCGATCGAGCGCGCATTGCGCGTCTCCGTCGAGGCCAGGAACCGGGTCACGCCGTGGGTGGCGAGCAGGTAGTCAAGCATCGCCGTGGCGGCGCGCGTCGCGTGCCCATGTCCGCGCGCTTCCGCATTCATGACATAGGCGATCCAGCACCGGTCGCGTGCTTCGATCGTGGCTTGCACATAGCCGATCAGCCTGCCGTCGACGCGTCGGACCATCCAGTTGAACCAGAGTTCGCTGCCGTCGGGCGAAGCCCCCTTGGATCGCCGCTCGAAGGCGGCCTTCAACCAGTCGAGCGTCGGTGGTCCTTCCGGCGCGAGGAACTCGTAGATCGATGGATCGGCGAGCACGGCGTGCATCTCTTCGGCGTGACCGACGGAGACGGGTTCGAGACGCAGGGAAGGCGCAAGCAACAACGGGAAGCGGTTCATCGACGCTTTCAAATTCACGCCGCTAGCCGAGGTGGGGCTTGCAGCACTCGGACCGGCTCGTCGCCATGCTCGCCAGCAGGGCTGCCTTCAGGAGGCGGTCACCCGGCGATTTGCCGCTGCGCAAGGAGGCTGTGAGATCCATGGCCGCGAGTATCGGGCCCAACTCATTGGATGCCTCCCGCGCGTGCCCCGGGGCCTCGTCGCGTCCCTGCGTAGCATCGTCCGGTCATTCATCTGGTACGTCCCTATGCAACTCCGCGCCATCACGCTCGACGACACCACCGCCATCGACCTCGTCGCCCAGCGCATGCGGGCGACTCTTGTCGAGGTCGAAGGCGAGCAAGCCGGCGGCAGCATGTATTCGATGGACTGGCTGCGCGATCGCGTGCGATGGCACCTGGACGGGCGCGCCGCCGAAGTCGTCGTCGCCGAGGATCCTGCTGGCGCGATCGCTGGGCACACGATCTATCGGATTGAAACCACCGCTGGCGACACGCCCTTCGGCTTGGTCTCCACGACCTACGTCGTACCCGAAGCACGGCGGCTCGGCATCGCGCAGCAGTTGCTCGAGCGCGCCGAGTCGTGGTTCAGGGCGCGCGGCCTGCTGCAGTGCTGCACCTGGACCTCGTCGACCAATACGCCGCTGATCGCGCTCTACACGCGCAACGGCTTCACGGAAGCCGAGCGGGCTCCCAACGAGTTGACGCGGACACCCATGGTCCGCCTCGCCAAGCCGCTCACCATCGAGGTCCGCGCATGACCGCGCCCTTCTTCACCGTCACCGCATTCGACGTTCCCAAGCCTGGCCTGGAGGCGCTGGTCGGAGCCGGTCTGGACCAGTACAACGATGCCCTCGGCGACCGCGGCGCCTTCGACGGCCAGCAGCCGATTTCCAGTGCCGCCCACGACAGCGGCGGCCGCGTCATTGGCGGCGCGGTCGGCCGCACCCTCGGGCGCTGCTGTGAGCTCCAGCAGCTCTGGGTCGACGCCGCCCATCGCCACACGGGCGTCGGCAGCGCGGTCGTGCGCGCCTTCGAGCAACGCGCGATCGAGCGCGGCTGCGACACCTTCTACCTGAGCACCTTCAGCTTCCAGGCCCGACCCTTCTACGAGCGCCTCGGCTACACGATGCAACTGGAGATCCCCGGCCATGGCGCGGCGGGCTCCAAGTTCTTCATGGTGAAGAAACTCGGCGCCTGATCTCCCCTGGACGCCGCGCCGCGGGCACGCACCTTGCCGCCCCTGCGGCATGAACGCTCCATCCCGCACCGTCCATCTCTACCTCTTCGAGGGCTTCGCCGACTGGGAGGCCGCCTATGCGGTCGCCGGCATCAACACGCCGGAGTTCCAGAAGTCGCCGGGCATCTGGCAGGTGAAGACCGTCGCCGCCGCGGGCGCCAACCTCGCGCGATCGATGGGCGGCCTGTCGGTGATGCCCGACATCCGCCTCTCGACGCTGTTCCCGGATGACAGCGAGTTGCTGATCCTTCCCGGCGGTGCCGGCTGGGACAAGGGCGAGCACCTGGAAGCGGCGAAGAAGGCCAAGGAGTTCTTGGACGCCGGCAAGCGCGTCGCCGCGATCTGCGGCGCGACCGCCGGGCTGGCGCGGCTGGGCGTCCTCGACGACCGCCAGCACACCAGCAATGCGCTGGCCTATCTGAAGGGCGTGCCGGAGTACGCCGGCAGCGACCGCTATGTCGACGAGCCCGTCGTCGTCGACCGCGGGCTGATCACGGCCGGCGGCATGTCGGCGCTGGACTTCGCGCGCGTCATCTTCGAGACGCTCGATATCTATACGCCCGACACCCTCGAAGCCTGGTACCAGCTCAACAAGACCGGCCAGTCGGCCTGGTTCGCGAAGATGGCGCAGCGCGACGGGCGCTGAGCGCCGGCAACCCACTCGCTCGTTCCCACGCGTTTCAACCGCCCTTCGCCGCCGTCACGATCCCCTGCCCGGCCGCCCAGGCGCCGATGTCGTCGCGGCGGATCGCCGCGGCCATCAGGCCCGGGAAAGCGTCCGGCGTGCACGCGAAGGACGGCACGCCGAGCGCGGCCAGCTTCGCCGCGAGCGCGCGGTCGTAGGACGGCGCGCCCTCGTCGCTGAGCGCCAGCAGCGCCACGCACTGCACGCCGCTCTCGACCAGCGACGCCGCGCGGCGCAGCAGCTGCGGCTCCACGCCGCCCTCATAGAGATCGGAAATCAGCACGAAGATCGTGTTGCGCGGCTCACGGATCAGCGACTGGCAATAGGCCACCGCGCCATTGATGTCGGTGCCGCCGCCCAGCTGGACGCCGAACAGCAGATCCACCGGATCGTCCAGCTGCTCGGTCATGTCCACGACCGCCGTGTCGAAGACCACCAGCTTCGTACTCACCGCCGGCAGCGAGGCCAGCACCGCGCCGAAGATGCTCGAGTACACGACCGAGTTCGCCATCGATCCGCTCTGGTCGATGCACAGCACCACCTCACGCTGCGGCCGCCGCGCCTTGCGGCCGAAGCCGTGCAGCGTCTCCGGGATCACCGTGCGATGCGTCGGCTGCCAATGCCGCAGGTTGGCGCGGATCGTGCGGTGCCAGTCGATCTCCGCCAGCCGCGGCCGGCGGTTGCGCTGGCTGCGGTCCAACGCGCCCGTCACCGCCGCGCGCATCGGCTCCTCGAGCCGCTTCATCAGCTCATCGACGACCTGGCGCACGACGCGGCGCGCCGTCTCCTTCGTGCCCGCCGGAATCACCCGCGACAGCGCCATCAGGTTGGCCACCAGGTGCACGTCCGGCTGCACGCCCTGCAGCATCTCCGGCTGCAGCAGCATGTCGCGCAGGTTCAGACGCTCCAGCGCGTCCTTCTGCATCACCTGCACCACCGTGCTCGGGAAGTACTTGCGGATGTCGCCCAGCCAGCGCGCCACGCGCGGCGCGGAGTTGCCCCGGCCACCGCGCCGGTCATCGCCCAGCCCGCCGCCATCGTCGTAGAGCGCGCTCAGCGCCTGGTCCATCTCCGCCGCGTCGCCATTCAATGCGCCGCAGCTGTCTTCCGCCTCGCCGCCGAGCACCAGCCGCCAGCGGCGCAGGCGATCCGCATCGTTCTTCTCGTCCGAGCCGCTCATGCGTCCACTCCCAACATCGCGCGCAGCAGCGGCAGCGGCAATGCCGCGCGCGCCTCGTCCCATTCCGCAGGGGTCGGCGCCATCGCCCCGCCGCCGCCCTTGCGCGCCGCGCGCTGACCCAGGTCGCGGCGCTCGGCCGCGTCGAAATGCGCGAAGGTCCGCCGCACCAACGGCAGCACGCGGACGAAGTGCTCCTCGTCGAGCCCGCTCAGCCAGGCATCGACCAAAGGCCACACGCCATCGTGATGCAGCAGCACCACCGCGTTGCGGTTGAGGAAGCCATCCAGCCACGCCGCCGCCTTGCCCGGCTCGGCCGCGCGCGACAGATGCAGCGAGATCGCCGTGCCGGCGTCCTCCGCCGTGATCAGGCCGTCGTCGAGCAGCAGCCGCGTGCACAGACCCCGCAGCAACGCATGCGCGCCGTCACGCGCCGCGAGTTGCCCGATCGCGGCTCGCCATTGCGTGGAGGGATCGGTCTGCCGCCCCGGATCGCGCAGGCGGATCGCCGATTGCGCGCCCAGCACGCGATCGCGGCACTGCGAGGCGGCCGCGTCGTCCAGCGAATCGCCCGCCAGCGGCAGGCTGATCGCCGCCCGCGTGACCAGCCCGTCGAAGACATGGCCCACCATCGTCGCGTCGGTCTGCCGCACATTGCCGTAGCGGAAGACATTGGCGAGCGGGGGCAGCGCGGCCAGCAGTTGATCGGCATCCCCGGTCACCGCGGCGTGATCCTGCAGCGCGCGCGACGCCACGATCACCGCCTCCGGCAGGTCCGCCAGCAGCACACGGTCCACCAGCTCGGCCAGCGCGCCCAGCGTGCGCTCACGGCCGCAGCGCTCGGCCACCGCCGCCGTCGCCGCCTGCGCGACCGACTGGCCCCAGCGGCTGGCCTCGATCAGGCGCAGCGCGAATTCCGGCTGCCATTGCAGCGACCACACCTCGTGGAAGGTGCCACGCGAGGACTTGCCCGTGCGCGCGATCTCGCCCCATGGCAGATCAATCAGCCGCAGCCGGTGCAGCAGATGGCTGCGCGCCAGGTCGTTGGGCTGTCGCAGGTCGAGGTCCAACGTCTTCTGCGTCGCCTCGGGCTTCATCCGCAGCGACTTCTGCATCTGCTCGAGGTCGCGTTGCAGCGGCACCGTCGGCACGCCGGCCGGCACCTGGCCGAGCCGATCGCCGATGACCAGCTCGTCGCGGATGAAATCGAGCACGGCCTCGTCGCCCAGCGTCATCACGGTGCGCGTCGCCTCGTGCAGCTCGTCCAGGCCCGGCGCCGGCCGCTGGCGCAGCGCGGCCAGCGTGTCGGCCAGGCGGCTCGCTTCGATCAGGTGCGCGGAGGAGCAATCGAGGTCGCGCTCCCGCATCAGCCGCGCGACGCGCGCCAGCCACCCGATCGCGCGCGGCCGCCGCTCGCCGTCGAGCCCGCTCAGCCACAGATGCTCGTACCAGCCCGGCGAATGGATGCCGGCGCCGTAGCCGCTCTCGCGCGCCAGGTGGCGATAGGTCCAGGGCACCCAGGTGCTGGTGACCTTCAGCTTCGGCAGTCCCTTGAGCAGCCCCTGGTCGGCCTTCATCGTGACGTCCGCCTGCAGGCCGCCGAGGTGCCATGCGCCGCAGACGACCGCGATGCGCTCGAAGCCCTCCTTGCGCGCGGCGCGGATGCACTGCCGCATGTGGGCCTCGCGCAGCCCCTCGCGGCGGGCGCGCGGCGTCTTCGGATCGAGCGTCTCGTCATCGCCGGATTCGGCGCGCAGCGTGGTCATCGCCTCGCCGATCGCGGCGAAGAGATCCTCGCCGTCGCCGCGCTCCTCGACCATGTGGTTCCACCACGCCTCGCCATCGGCGTAGCCCGCCGCACGCGCGAACCAGTCCAGCGGGTCGCCACGGCGCGATGGCGCGGCATCGGGCGTCTCCGCGGAGACGGGCTGCGCTCGCCCTTCCCCCGCCTGCTCTTCCCCCGTCTGCTCATCCCCCGCCTGCTCATCCCCGCCTGTTTTTCCTCCGGCCCGTCTTCATCCCGGCCCTCTTGGCCCGCCTGCTCCAGCGCCAGCGACACCCCCACCGGCAGGTCGATGAACCGCGCCGGCACGCCGGCCCCGACAGCCCAGCGCAGGGCCTGCCATTCCGGCGAGAAGCTCGCGAACGGGTGGTACACCGCGCGGCTCGCGTCCTCCACACCATGCGTCAGCAGCGCCACTGGCGGCGCCATGCCCGCCTCCAGCACCGCCGCGACGAGGCCGTCCGCCTCGGGCGGCCCCTCGATCAGCACGCAGTCCGGCTTCAATGCCTCGAACGCGGCCAGCAGGCTGCGCGCGCAGCCGGGCCCGTGGTGCCGGACACCGAAGTAATGGACCGGATCGCTCATGGGATCTCGCGGTTCAGCGCTCAGGACTGCTCGCGGCAGGCGCGATACAGGTCCTTCCAGTCGGCGCGCTCCTTGACGACGGTCTCGAGGTATTCGGTCCACACGACCTGGTCCTGGACCGGGTCCTTGACGATCGCGCCGAGCAGGCCCGAGGCCACGTCGCGCGGGCCCATCACACCGTCGCCGAAGTGACCCGCCAGCGCCATGCCGCTGTTGATCACCGAGATCGCCTCCGCCGTCGACAGCGTGCCGCTGGGCGACTTCAGCTGCGTCCTGCCATCCTCGGTGCGGCCGTTGCGCAGCTCGCGGAAGATCTGCACGATGCGGCGCACCTCCTTCAACGCGGGCGGCTCGGCCGGCAGCTGCAGCGCGGCGCCGAGTTCCGCGACCCGCTTGACGACGATGGACACCTCCGCATCCTCGCTCGCCGGCACCGGCAGCACCACCGTGTTGAAGCGCCGCTTGAGCGCCGCCGACAGCTCGTTCACGCCCTTGTCGCGGTTGTTGGCCGTGGCGATCACGCTGAAGCCGCGCGTGGCCTGCACCTCGCCGCCGAGCTCCGGAATCGGCAGCGTCTTCTCCGACAGCACCGTGATGAGGCTGTCCTGCACGTCGGCCGGGATGCGCGTCAGTTCCTCGATGCGCGCGATCTTGCCGGCCCGCATCGCCTTCATCAGCGGGCTGGGCACCAGCGCGGCCTCGCTCGGGCCGTTGGCCAGCAGCTGCGCGTAGTTCCAGCCGTAGCGCAGCTGTTCCTCCCCGGTGCCCGCGGTGCCCTGGATCAGCAGCGTCGAGTCGCCGCTGACCGCCGCCGACAGGTGCTCGGAGACCCACGACTTCGCCGTGCCCGGCACGCCATAGAGCAGCAGCGCGCGATCGGTGGCGAGCGTCGCGATGGCGATCTCCATCAGGCGCTCGTCGCCGATGTACTTGGCGCTGACGTCGAAGCCGTTCTCCAGCGTGCCGCCCATCAGGTAGCGCAGCACCGCCCACGGCGACATCGCCCAGTTCTCGGGACGCGGACGCGTGTCCTGGCGCTTGAGCTCGGCGAGTTCCTCGGCGTACTGGTGCTCCGCGTGGCGGCGCAGGACCTGCGAGGCGGCGGAGGTGTCGGGCATGGTCGTCATGGGGTCCTCGGGGTCGGATCCGGTTGAAGAGCGATCAGGGCACGGCGCAGCGCGACCGTCTGCGCGACGGCCTGCAGCAGGTCCGCATAGGCGGCGGTCTCGCCGGCCGCGCGCTGGTCGGCGATCGAGCCGTACGCGGACAGGGAGTCGGGATGCACGACGGCGCCGAAGTCGGCCAGCATCGCGCGCACGGTGTAGTCGTCCTTGAGCGTGCCGGCGCGGGCCCGCGTCAGCAGCTGCTCGGTCAGCGCCTGCGAGAGCAGCGGGCCGAGCGTCTCGCCGCCGCTCGCCGCGGCGATCAGCGCGGACAGGGGCAGCGTGCCCTGCTGCAGGTGGCGCAGCCAGTAGCGCTCCCGGCGGGCCTGCGGCAGCCAGCCCAGCACCTGCGCGGCGCGGTGCGACTCGATGCCCGCGCCGAGGTCGCCGAACGCATGGTCGAGGAAGGCCTCGCACCAGTCGGTCTCGCGCGTCGCGCCGAGCACGTCGAACCAGCCACGCTGCAGGGCCTCGAACCAATCGGTCTTGCCGGCCCAGCCGAGCAGCTCGGCGGGCGTCATGCCGGTCGTTTCGACCCACCAGCCCAGCGGCACCTGGCGCACCAGCTGGAATAGCCACCAGCCGCGCTCGCCGAGCTTCTCCGTCTGAGGGCGCTCAGCGACGAGTTGATCGGCGGCCCAATCGCTGCCGGCGGCGGCCGGCGCGTCGATGACCCAGTGCCGGCGCAGCAGCGCACGCTCGCTGCGCAGCAGCGGCGCGAGGCGACCGATCGCGCGACGGGGATGCGCCGCGCCGGGCAGGCGCAGCAGCATGCCGAGCGCGACCTCGCGCACCTCGCGGCTGCGATCGGCCCGGAGGCGGTCGAGCACGGCTTCGTCGTCGACGGACAAACCGACGGCGAGCTGCGACGCGAGATCGGCGCGCTCCTTCGCGGGCAGTTCGGCCAAGGCGGCTTCAAGCCGGGCGCGGCCAGCGACGGCATCCGCGGCGCGCTCGCGGGCCAGGAAGGCGCGGCGCTGCTCGAGCGTGCCCTCGGTCCATCGCGAATGATCGAGCGCATCGCCGCCGACGCCGGCCGCGTAGCGCCACTCCTCGCGCTGGCGGGCGAGCCACAGCCCGCGCTCGCCGAGCACCGGCAGCAGCGGCGCCCGCAGCGCCACTGAACGGCGGCCGAGTTCGAGCGCCTGCGGCAGCAAGGGGTCGGGCAGGCGCAGTCCGGCGGCGGCCAGGTCCGCGAAGACCTGCCACTGGAGCCGGGCCGGCGCCTCGCTCAGCGCCCAGCGCAGCAGCGATCGCAGCTGTCCGCCCTGTCCGTCGGGGACCACCGGCAGGCGGTCCTCCGCGGCCGGTTCCGGTGGTGCGACGGTCCAGGGGCGGTCCTGCAGGCCAGCGGCCTCGCAGGCCGCGATGACCGCCATCGCGCGCAGGACCTGATTCGACGGACCGTCCGCGGCCCGCGCGGCCTGCGCCGCAAGCTGGCCGATCTCGCCGGGCCATTCGGGCAGCGGTCCGGGCTGCCGTTCGGTGCCGACCATCGCGATCGGCAGCAGCGGGGTCCAGGCGCTCATGCGGCGCTCCGGGTCCAGAGGGGCCGCGGCGATCCGGCGGCCCACGCGGTCAACGGGCTCAGGCGCACGCCGTCCCATTCGCCCATCACGTCGAGCGGGTGCGCCCCCGAGACCGCCATCAGCGACCACCAGTCTTCATCGCCCAGGCGCAGCGGCACGGCGCGGCCCTCGGCGGTCAGGGACGGACCGGCATCGGAGGCGACGGGGATCGCGTTCGAGAGCACCACCGGATGCAGCGACGCGAACGGATGGGCAGCGATGCGCTGCGCGACCCGCTGCCATTCGGCGCTCCAGGCCTGCGGCGCCAGGCCCGCGGCGCCTTCGGCGGTGGCCGGCTCCGTCGAGGGCGCCTCGTCCGCGACCAGCGCGCGCAGCGGCGCGCCGCCGGGATAGAAGACCAGCGTGAGCGCCTTGCCGGAACCCGGCAGCCACAGCCCATCGAAGCCGCGCCCGCCATGCGTGTGTTCGAGCAGCCAGGCGCGGCGGCCGGAGCGCTCGCCATGCAGCCAGACGCGGCGTTCGTTGAGGCGCGCGTCGCGTTCCTCGACGATGACGCCGATGACGGTCCAGCGATCGGTCAGGCGCTCGCCGGTGGCGAGCACCTCGGCCTGGTCGAGCGGCCAGCCGCAGACGGTGCGCAGGTCCGCCTGGACGGCGGCGGGCAGCGTCTCGCGCCGGCCGATGGCGTCGCAGGCCAGCTGGAGCAGGCCCAGACGCGCGAGCATGCGTTCGGGCCAGTCGGCGCCGACGCGCCAGCCATCGGCGGCCGCGGTGAGCCGCTGTCCGAGCCCGGGCGCCTGCGCGTCGACCATGCGGGCCGCCATGGTTCGCCAGCCGCGGATCGCGGCGTCGTCGAGCGCCCCGAGGCCGCGGCCGATCTGATCGCCGAGCCAGCGTTGCAGTTCACCGGCGGCGTCCTCGATGCGGCGCCAGCGCTGCGATTCGCGCTTCGCCGCGCCATCCGGATCGGCGAGCGCGGCAGCGGCCTGCGCGGGATCGGCGCCGTCGGCGAGTTGTGCCGCGCGCTCGGCGGCGCGGTCGGCGGCCTTCTGGTAGCGCTCTTCCTTCTTCTGCGCCCGCTCGCCACGCGACGCCAGCCATTCGGCCACCCAGGCCGGCGGCTCGCCGCCGCTGAACTTCGACGCCTCCTGCGCCCGCAGCATCAGCAGCGCGAGGCCATGCTTGCAGGGGAACTTGCGGCTGGGGCAGGAGCAGCGGAACGCGGGACCGCTCAGGTCCACCTGCGTCTGGTACGGCTTGGAGCCGCTGCCCTGGCACTCGCCCCAGACGGCGGCGTCATCGGCGCCGAGCAAGGGCCACTTGGCCGGCGAGGTGAGCCCACGCGCAGCCTTCGCCGAAGCCTCGTCCGGCGCCAGCGCCAGCACTCCCTCCATGGTCAGCGTCATGCTGGCCCGCTCCCTGATTGATCGTTGTCCGGTCAGTTGGGGCGGAGTCTAGCTGGCGGTCGCCGTCCCACCGCCCGGGGCCTCACAGCCTCACAGCCTCAGGGCAGTCGCGCCAGCGCCTCCAGGTACCTCGGCGCGAGCATCAACTCATCCCAGGTCAGCGGCGCCGACTGCGGCACCAGCGCCGCGCGGCGCGCCTCGCCGTCGATCGCCGGCATCCAGGCGCCGGTCGACTGCGCCACGGTCAGGCCGTCCAGCAGCTCATCGATCGCGCGGCCGCCCTGCTCCAGGCTCTGGTTGCACAGCAGCACCAGGTCGCAGCCGGCCCCCAGCGCCGCCAGCGCGGCCTCGGTGTAACCCACCGGCCGGCCCTCGATGACGCGCGCCGCCGCCATGCCCAGGTCGTCGCTGAACACCGCGCCGGCGAAGCCCAGCCGGTCGCGCAGGATGTCCTGCAGCCAGCGCCGGCTGAAGCCCGCCGGCCGGCTGTCCACCTTGCGGTAGATCACGTGCGCCGGCATCACCGCCGACAGGCTCAGGCTCAGCCATTCGAAGGGCCGCACATCCTCCGCCAGGATGGTCTTCAGCGACCGGGTGTCCACCGGCACACCCACATGCGAATCGACGCTCACGAAGCCGTGTCCGGGGAAGTGCTTGCCGCAGCTGCCCATGCCGGCCAGCGCCAGGCCCTGCATCAGGCTCTGCGCCAGCAGGCTCACCACCCGCGGATCGCCATGGAAGCTGCGCGAGCCGATCACCGGGCTGACCGACTGCCGAGAGGCGTCCTGGTGGTCCAGGTCGAGCACCGGCGTGAAGCTCATGTCGACGCCGCAGGCCCGCAGCTCCAGCGCCAGCACCAGGCCGGTCGCGGTCGCCGCCTGGACCGCGCGCATCGCGTCGTCCATCCACAGCTCGCCGAGCGTGCGCATCGCCGGCAGCGCGGTGAAGCCGTCGGTGCGGAAGCGCTGCACCCGGCCGCCTTCCTGGTCGACGGCGATCAGCAGGTCCGGCCGCAGCGACTTGGCCTCGGCGCACAGCGCAGTCAGCTGCGCGCGGCTCTCGAAGTGGCGCGCGAACAGGATCATCCCGCCGGTCAGCGGATGCGCCAGCCGGCGCCGATCGTCGGCGGTCAGCGTCGTGCCCGCGATGTCGAGGATCACCGGCGAATGCAGGGAATCGGTCATTGACTTGTCTCTCTCGTTGAACGGGCGTCGTCGCGCCCGCGTGGTTTCAGATCGCGGGCCGGGCCATCGGCGCCCGCGTCTCGGGCCCGTGGCTCAGTCCCGCGTCTCGACGACGACGAACGCCGTGGCGTAGTCCGTCTCGTCGCTGACGCTGACATGGGCTCTCAGGCCCTTGGCCTCGAACCAGTCGGCCAGGTCGTCGTGCAGCCGGATCTCCGGCTTGCCGCTGCGGGCCTTGACGATCTCACAGGCGCGCCAGGTCATCGGCATGCGCATGCCCAGGCCGATCGCCTTCGAGAAGGCCTCCTTGGCGGAGAAGCGCGTCGCCAGGTAGGCGATGCCCCGCGCCTCGACCTTGGCATACCGCTCGCGGAACACCTCGATCTCGTGCGGGCCCAGCACCTTCTCGGCGAAGCGCTCCCCGCGCCGTGCGAAGGTGCTCCGGATGCGCCGGATGTCGCAGACGTCCGTGCCGATGCCGTAGATCATCGCGACCCTTTCATGCGCGCCCGGTGCGCGTCTCGTGCCCGCTGCGTGGTGCTTGCGTGCGCAAATGCAATCAGACGTAGGCGCGCTGGATGCAGCGCTGGTAGTCGCGCACGGTCTCGGCATAGCCGAGTTCCAGCGCGTCCGCGATCAGCGCATGGCCGATCGACACCTCCGCCACGCCCGGCACCTCGCGCAGGAAGCGCGTCAGGTTGTCGCGGTTCAGGTCGTGGCCCGCGTTGATGCCCAGCCCCTGCGCCAGTGCCGCGCGTGCCGCGGCGGCGAAGCCGGCCACCACCTCCGCCTCGCGCGGCGTGCCGAAGGCGCTCGCCCAGGTCTCGGTGTAGAGCTCGATGCGTTCGGCGCCCAGCGCCGCCACATGGGCCATCGCTTCGGGCACCGGGTCCATGAACAGGCTCACCCGCACGCCGAGCGACCGGCATTCGGCGATCAGCGGACGCAGCCGCTCGGTGTCGGCCGGCAGGTTCCAGCCATGGTCGGAGGTGAACTGGTCCTCGCTGTCGGGAACGAAGGTCGCCTGGTGGGGACGGACCTCGCGGATGAAGTCCATCAGGTTCTGCGTCGGGTTGCCCTCGATGTTGTATTCCGCTTGCGGCCAGGCCTTCATCAGCGCGGCGAGCTCGCGCACATCGTGCGCGCGGATGTGGCGCTCGTCGGGCCGCGGATGCACCGTGATGCCTTGCGCGCCGGCCTCCAGGCACAGCTGCGCCGCGCGCGTCACGCTGGGGATGCCCAGGTGCCGCGTGTTGCGCAGCAGCGCGACCTTGTTGACATTGACCGAGAGCGCGCAACGCGCGTCGTGGCGACCGGATTCGGGAGCGATCAACGGATTCATGTGAGCAGCTTCTGGACGTCGAGCAGCACCTGCCGCGTCCGCAGAGGACGATGGCCCAGATGATAGTGAAGCAACGCGCGCAGCAGCGGCTTCAAGGCCGGCCCGGCACCCTCGCAGGCCTGCTGCAGTGCCGCCTGGCTGCCATGCAGCAGGGCCGCCTGGAGTTGGATGAAGGCCATGCCGGTGAGCTGCGGCGCGTCGTGCGTCGGCACGATCACGCCGGACTCCGGCGCCAGCATGTAGGGCCGCTCCGGATCGAGCGGCGCCTGCGTCGTGGCCAGCACGCTCAGGTCGGGCAGCAGGCCGCAGGTCGCCAGCAGCGTCAACTCGAAGGCGCGCAGTGCCGCCTGCGCATCGTCCACCGACGCCAGGCGGGGCAGCAGCGCCGCATAGGCATCGAACAGGCCCGGCTGCGCGTCCTGCCGCGGCAGGAACTTCAGCAGCAGCTCGTTGACGTAATAACCGCTGAACAGCGCCGCGCCACTGGGCAGCGTCTGCCCCCCCACCCATTCCGCGCCGCGCAGCGATTGCACCTCGGCCGCGCCGTCCTCGTTCATCTTCGACGGCCGGGACAGTGTCACCTGCAGGCGCAGGAAGGGCAGCAGCACCGATCTCAGCTGGGAATACGGCCGCTTGGCGCCTTTCGCGACGACCGCCAGCCGGCCATGCTCGCGGGAGAACAGGTCCAGCACCAGGCTGGTCTCGCTCCAGTCGTAGTGGTGCAAGACAAAAGCCGCCTGCGTGGCGGGCGGCTTCGGGGCGCGTGGGGCCATGGGCTCACTCGTAGCCGTAGCTTCTGAGGTGCTCTTCGCTGTCGGCCCAGCCGGACCGGACCTTGACCCACAGCTCCAGGAACACGCGCGCGTCCATCAGCGTCTCGAGCTCCTGGCGGGCCTCGGAGCCGATGCGCTTCAGGCGCTCCCCGCCCTGCCCGATGACCATGCCCTTCTGGGCGTCGCGCTCGACGACGATGGTCGCGGCGATGCGCCTCAGGTTCCCCTCTTCCTCCCAGCGGTCGATGATCACCGTCGCCTCATAGGGCAGCTCGTCGCCGGTCAGGCGGAAGAGCTTTTCGCGGATCATCTCGGCGGCCAGGAACTTCTCGCTGCGGTCGGTCAGCGCGTCCTCCTCGTAGAACCATTCCTGGTTCGGGAGGTAGGGCTTCAGGATCTGGAACAGGCGCTGGACATCGGCATCCTTCTTGGCCGACAACGGCACGAACTCGCTGAAGTTGCGGCGCTCCTGCATGCTCTTGAGCCAAGGCATCAGCTCGGCGCGGCGATGCACCGCGTCCAGCTTGTTGGCGATCAGCACGACCGGCTTGTCCTGCGGCAGCAGCGACAGCACCTTGGCGTCATCCAGGCCGAAGCGGCCCGCCTCGACGACGAACAGCACCAGGTCCACGTCCGCCAGCACACCCTGCACCGTGCGGTTCAGGTTGCGGTTCAGCGCGGTGCTGTGCTTGGTCTGGAAGCCGGGCGTGTCGACGAAGACGAACTGCGCCTCGTCGACGGTGCGCACGCCGGTGATGCGATGGCGCGTCGTCTGCGCCTTCTTCGAGGTGATCGAGACCTTCTGTCCGACCAGCGCATTCAGCAGCGTGGACTTGCCGACGTTGGGCCGACCGACGATGGCGATCAGGCCGCAGCGCTGGTCGCCTTCGTACGGCGGCGCCCCGATGCCGCCCTGCACCTCGGGCAACCCGTCCTCGTCGAGGTCCTCGTCCCGGTCGTCGCCGCCTTCGGGGGCGATGTCGGCATTGGGGTCCAGCGGGGTGTCGAGGGCGTGCGGGGCGTTCAGAGCGGGGTCCTTGGGAACTGGAGCGCCGGCCGTGGCGGCCGGCAGCGATGCGGACGGGGCGTCCGGAGGGGAATCGGGAGCGGAGCCGGGAGCGGAATCCGGAAGGCCATCGGACGAGGACGCCGCCGTCGGCGTCCTCGGGGGTCTCGGTGCGTTCATCGCGGGCTCCGCGTCAGTCGCGCAGGCCGGTGCCCGGCCGGTCGCCGGCGAGCAGTTCATCGAGCACCTGCCGGGCCGCCTCCTGCTCGGCGATCCGGCGCGAGCGGCCTTCGCCGCGACGCGACAGCGTCAGCGCGGCCACTTCGCACTCGACGGTGAAGGTCTGCGCATGCGCCTGGCCCCGCGTCTCGACGATGCGGTAGGCCGGCACCGCCAGCTTGCGCGCCTGCAGCCATTCCTGCAGCGCGGTCTTGGCGTCCTTGGCCCATTGGTCGATGCCGCTGGCGGCGATCGTCTCGCCCAGCAGGCGTCGGACGATCTCGCGCGCGGCCTCGTAGCCGCCGTCCTGGAAGGCGGCGCCAATGACCGCTTCCAGCGCGTCGGCCAGGATGGACGGCCGCTGGCCGCCACCGCCGCGGGCTTCGCCTTCGCTCATCCGCAGCGCTTCCGGCATCTGCAGTTGCAGCGCGAGGCGATGCAGGCTGTCCTCGCGCACCAGGTGCGCGCGGATGCGCGTCAGGTCACCTTCGTCCGAGCCGGCGAAACGCTCGTACAGCAGCGCGGACACCGCCAGGTTCAGCACCGCGTCGCCAAGGAACTCCAGCCGCTCGTTGTGCTGCTGGCCGAAGCTGCGGTGCGTCAACGCGCGCTGCAGCAATCCCGCTTGGGTGAAGCGGTAGCCGAGGCGTTGCTGGAGGGCGTCGAGCGCTTGCGGGGTCATGGGCGAAAGGCCTTGCGGGCGGGTCAGTGCGACTCGCCTTTGTACTTGATCAGCAGGAAGGCCGGGCCGAACAGGGGCACTTCCTTGTCGTACGCGAAGGTGATCTTCACCTTGTCGTCGACCTTGGTGATGTTCAGGTCCTTGGGCTCGATGCTGACGATCGAGTATTCGATCTGCTTGGTGCGTTCGAACGAGTCACGCGCCGCCGCCACGGTGGACGGACCATCCTTGGCGATCTTGTCGATCGCGCGCTGGATCGTGTAGTACTCCATCACGGTCGGCACCACGCGCAGCAGGATCACCGACCCACCGCCAATGATCACCGCCCAGAACAGCAGTCCCAGCAGGCTGATGCCTCGTTGAATCTTCCGTGCCCTCATCACGCGTCGCTCCGCAAATAGTCGTTGGTACAGAGTAGTCGATCGTCGCAGGCGCCGCCTCAGCGGATGCTGCCGATGCGCTTCAGGTTGCCGAAGTTCATCCACACCACGAAGGCGCGGCCGACGATGTTCTCATCCGGCACGAATCCCCAGAAGCGGGAATCCTGGGAGTTGTCGCGGTTGTCGCCCATCATGAAGTAATGGCCGGCCGGCACCTTGCAGGTCACCCCCTCGGCGGTGTAGGTGCAGTTCTCGCTGTACGGGAAGTCGTACTGCTTCCGGATGACGCCGGGCGCTACCGGGGCGACCAGGATCTGGTGCTCGACCGCGCCCAGCTTCTCGGTGAAGCGCGGACGGAAGCGCATCGAGCCCGGATCCTCGTCGAAGTACTCGCCTTGCGAGACGGTCTCGACCAGCTTGCCGTTGAGGTACAGCTTCTGGTTCAGGTAGGCGATCTCGTCGCCGGGCAGGCCGACGGCGCGCTTGATGTAGTCGACGCTCGGGTTCTGCGGGAAGCGGAACACCACCACGTCGCCACGCTGGACATCGTTGTTGCTGATGATCTTCTTGTTGATCACCGGCAGCCGGATGCCGTAGTGGTACTTGTTCACCAGGATCAGGTCGCCGATCAGCAGCGTCGGCACCATCGAGCCCGAAGGGATCTTGAACGGCTCGAACATGAACGAGCGCAGCAGGAACACGATCAGGATCACCGGGAACAGGCCGGCGGTCCAGTCCAGCCACCAGGGCTGGCGCAGCAGTTCCTCGCGGGCGCCTTCGACGTCGCCGTCGACGCGCTGGATGCCCTGCGCGGCCAGTGAGGCGCGACGCGCCGCGTCGCTCTCGCCGAGACGGACCGCCGCGCGACGGCGCGCCGGCTCGAAGTGGAAGCGCTCGGCCAGCCAGTAGGCCAGCGTCACCGTCGTCAGGATCAACAGCAGCAGCGAGAAGTTGCCGTTCCAGTAGCCCGTGTACCAGCCGCCCAGGTAGGCGATCAGGGCGGCGTACAGCAGCCCGGTCAGTGCGCTCATGGCTTTCATTCTTCGACTTGGAGGATGGCCAGGAAGGCTTCTTGCGGCACCTCCACCGAACCGATTTGCTTCATGCGCTTCTTGCCGGCCTTCTGCTTCTCCAGCAGCTTGCGCTTGCGGGTGATGTCACCGCCGTAGCATTTTGCCAGCACGTTCTTGCGCAGCGCCTTGATGTTCTCGCGCGAGATGATGTTGGCGCCGATCGCCGCCTGGATCGCCACGTCGTACATCTGGCGCGGGATGATCTCGCGCATCTTGGCCGCGACCTGGCGACCGCGGAACTGGGACTGCGAGCGGTGCACGATCAGCGACAGCGCATCGATGCGGTCGCCGTTGATCAGCATGTCGACCTTGACCACGTCCGAGGCGCGGTACTCCTTGAACTCGTAGTCCATCGACGCATAGCCGCGCGAGACCGACTTCAGCTTGTCGAAGAAGTCCAGCACGATCTCCGCCAGCGGGATCTCGTAGGTCAGCATGACCTGGCGGCCGTGATAGGCCATGTTCAGCTGCACGCCGCGCTTCTGGTTGGCCAGCGTCATCACCGGGCCGACGTATTCCTGCGGCATGTACAGGTGGACCGTCACGATCGGCTCGCGGATCTCGCCGATCTTGCTCTGCTCGGGCATCTTGGACGGGTTCTCGACCTCGATCACCTCGCCGTCGCCCAGCTGGACCTCGTACACCACGCTCGGCGCGGTGGTGATCAGGTCCTGGTCGAATTCGCGCTCCAGCCGCTCCTGCACGATCTCCATGTGCAGCAGTCCCAGGAAGCCGCAACGGAAACCGAAGCCCAGCGCCTGGGAGACTTCCGGCTCGAAGCGCAGCGAGGCGTCGTTCAGCTTGAGCTTCTCCAGCGCGTCGCGGAGCTGGTCGTACTCGCTCGCCTCGGTCGGATACAGGCCGGCGAAGACCTGCGGCTGGATCTCCTTGAAGCCGGGCAGCGCCTCGGCGGCGGGGCCGAGGTTGTTGGGCAGCTTCTTTTCCAGCGTGATGGTGTCGCCCACCTTCGCCGCGGCCAGTTCCTTGATGCCGGCAATGATGAAGCCCACCTGGCCGGCGCTGAGCTGGTCCCGGTTCTCCGACTTCGGTGTGAACACGCCCAGGTGCTCGGCCGGGTAGACGGCATTGGTCGCCATCATCCGGATGCGCTCGCCCTTCTTCAGCGTGCCGTCGACGACCCGCACCAGCATCACGACACCGACGTAGTTGTCGAACCACGAGTCGATGATCATGGCGCGCAGCGGCGCCTCGACCACGCCCTTGGGCGGCGGCATGCGGGCGATGACGGCCTCGAGGATGTCGTCGATGCCCATCCCGGTCTTGGCCGAGCAGGGGATCGCGTCCGTCGCGTCGATGCCGATGACGTCCTCGATCTCCGCCTTGGCACCGTCCGGATTGGCCTGCGGCAGGTCCATCTTGTTCAGGACCGGAATCACCTCGACGCCCAGTTCCAGCGCGGTGTAGCAGTTCGCCACCGTCTGGGCCTCGACGCCCTGGCTCGCGTCCACCACCAGCAGCGCACCCTCGCAGGCGGACAGCGAGCGGCTCACCTCATAGGAGAAGTCCACGTGCCCGGGGGTGTCGATCAGGTTCAGGTTGTAGACCTGCCCGTCGCGCGCCTTGTATTGCAGCGCGGCGGTCTGGGCCTTGATGGTGATGCCGCGCTCGCGCTCGATGTCCATCGAGTCCAGCACCTGCGCTTCCATCTCCCGGTCGGACAGACCTCCGCAGCGCTGGATGATCCGGTCGGCCAGCGTGCTCTTGCCGTGGTCGATGTGGGCAATGATCGAGAAATTGCGGATGTGGTTCATGGACTCGGACGGAGACCGCGAACTCGCCCGCCACGCCAGCGACCCTCGAGCGGGGCACGCTGAGACGACGCTGCGGACGGTCGGTCGGGCGGTGTTGCACGGTCCTTCTCAGGACCTGAACGGGACATAAAAAAAAGGCACGTCGAAACGGTGACGCGCCTTCCAACAAAACGTATGGCAACTGCTTGTTGGGCTTTCATTGTAGCCAAAAGCCCCGCCCTGGAAACCGCATGGATGCGAGCTTCTCGCGCGTTGCCCGTCGCCAACAGCGATTTTGTGCACAGGTTATCCACAAAACTTGGGGGCATCCTGTGGATCGCTGAGCCCATCAAAAAGGAGCCTTCCGATTCACCGTCGGAACAGCGACAAAGCTGCCCGAACGCGGCCGGATTGTAGCGGAGCGAGGCACCAATGCCTCGTCTTGGTCACAGCGGTGAGCAAGCACCAACCGACGCCAAGGCGTATCGCAGGTCACGAATCGCCGGCCGAGCATTCCGTATTACGGAAAGCCCCAGGCCGGCGCTGGGTTGACGATGCAGCGCTCACCCCTTGCCCGGCTTGAGGACCACGTAGGTGGCGACCTCGCCCCGGCGGACGAGCATCTGCAGCGACTTGCCCTTTTCTACCTTCGCCAGCGCTGCCTGGAATTGCTTGACGGTCTTCACCTCGGCATTGTTGGCGGAGAGGATCACGTCGCCGGCCTTCAGCCCGGCGCGTGCCGCCGGCCCCTCGGCCGTGTCGATGCGCAGGCCGCCGTCCACCTTCAGTTCCTTGCGCTGCGCCTCGCTGAGTTCGCTGACGGTCAGGCCCCAGGCTTGCGCGCCGGTGGCAGCCGGTGCTTCGGCATCCGGCGCGGCCGGCGTGCGGTCGTCCGGCAGCGCGTCAAGCGTCGCGACGAGGTCCTTGTAGGCGCCGCGGCGGAACACCTGCAGCGGCACCTTGGTGCCGGGTTTGGTCGCGGCGGCGAGCCGGCGCAGGTCGACCGCCTTCTCGACCGTCTTCCCGTCGAACTTGGTGATCACGTCGCCCAGTTGGAGGCCGGCCTTCTCGCCGGGGCCGGCAGGCGTGATGCGGCTGATCAACGCCCCCTGCGGCTTGCCCAAGCCAATGGCTTCGGCGACTTCCTTGCTGACGTCGTCCGGATACACGCCCAGCATGCCGCGCGTCACGCGCCCGCTGGCGCGCAGCTGATCGGCCACGCGCATCGCCTCGTCGATCGGGATCGCGAACGAGATCCCCATGAACCCGCCCGACTGGCTATAGATCTGCGAGTTGATGCCCACCACCTCGCCGCGCAGGTTCAGCAGCGGACCGCCGGAGTTGCCCGGGTTGATGGCGACGTCGGTCTGGATCAGCGGCAGCAGATCGCCGGTGTCGCGCGCCTTGGCGCTGACGATGCCGGCCGTCACCGTGTTGTCGAAGCCGAAGGGCGAGCCGATGGCCATGACCCATTCGCCGACCTTGAGCTTGCCGACATCCCCCATCCGCAGCAGCGGCAGGTTGCTCGCCTCGATCTTCAGCACGGCGACGTCGGTGCGGCGGTCCAGGCCCACGACCTTGGCCTTGAACTCGCGCTTGTCGGTCAGCGTGACCATCACCTCATCGGCGTCATCGACGACATGCGCATTGGTCATCACGAAGCCGTCGGCGCCGATCACGAAGCCCGACCCGAGGCCGCGACGCTGCGGCGCGTCGTCGTCCTCATCGTCGTCCGGCGCGGGAGCCGGCGGCGGGTTGGCCCCGGGAGGCGCGCGGCGCTGCGGCGGCACCGGAATGCCGAAGCGGCGCAGCAGTTCGCGCATCTGTTCATCGACCTGCGCGTTCGCGACCTTGACCTTCTCCGACGTCCGGATATTGACGACGGCCGGCCCCGCCTGCTCCACCAGGGCGCTGAAGTCGGGCAGCGCGCGCGTCAGGTCGGGCGCGGCGACCGGCACGGCAGCGGCGGGCGCGGGCTTCGTCGTGGTCTGTGCGCAGACGCCCAGCGACCCGCCCATCAGGGCGGCGCCGGCGATCGCCAAGACAAGACGTCGAGGGGAGCGGGAACGATCGGAATTGGGCATGAACACTCGCAGGTGGCGATGCAGGGTCGAAAGGCTCACATCATGCCCGCATTTCAAAACAGGCAGGCGTCAGCCTCGAGCGAGGAACAGGTGAAGCCGCAGCGGCGTCCATTGCCCGCCGAGCGCCCCGCGCGAGGCGGCAATCCAGCGCACCGGCTGCCGGCCTCGGCGGGGGACGCCGGCGACCTCGACTGCAGGGTTCAGCCGCAGCAGCATCCACCGTTCGATGTCGATGAAGACGTCCGGCGTGACGGCAAGCGGCTCGCCCGCCTGCTGCCACCACCATTGCGCGCCGTCCCAGCGCAGGACGTCCACAGGCCGTGCGCGGACCGGCAGTGAGGCGGCCGCGAGTGCGACGCCCACAGGACCCAGCAGCATGCCGAGGTCGGAAGCCTCCGCGAAGAGGCCCGCCTGCCGCAGCACCGCGACGACGGCAGCGGTGACACCGGCCGACAGCACGGCGCGCTGCAGGCGCTCCCACCGCAGGTCGCGCGGCAATGAAAAACGCCGGGCGGCAGCCCGGCGTGGTGTCGATCGGTTCGGCGTCATCGGTCGCCGTCCGTGTCGTGGGTCCTGGATCAGACCCGCTTGAAGATCAGCGTGCCGTTCGTGCCGCCGAAGCCGAAGTTGTTCTTCGCGGCGTACTCGATCGGCATCTTCCGCGCCTCATTGGCGCAGTAGTCCAGGTCGCACTCCGGGTCCTGGTTGAAGATGTTGATCGTCGGCGGAGCGACCTGGTCGTGGATCGCCTTGACGGTGAACACCGACTCGATGCCGCCAGCGCCGCCCAGCAGGTGGCCGGTCATCGACTTCGTCGACGACACCACCAGGCCGCTCTTCGCGTAGGCGCCGAAGGCCTGCTTGATCGCGTTGGTTTCGTTGGCATCGCCCAGCGGCGTGGACGTGCCGTGCGCGTTCATGTACTGGATCTGGTCCGCGTTCAGGCCCGCGTTGCGCAGCGCGTTGCGCATCGAGC
Organism: Roseateles chitinivorans; assembly: GCF_002761755.1. GTDB lineage: Bacteria > Pseudomonadota > Gammaproteobacteria > Burkholderiales > Burkholderiaceae_C > Roseateles > Roseateles chitinivorans. Next base: position 156,852 of record NZ_PEOG01000005.1, on the reverse strand, counting down.
GCGTCGGGCCATCCACGTCGGGTGCGGTCATGTGGTACGCGTCGGCGCTCATGCCGAAGCCGACCAGTTCCGCGTAGATCTTGGCGCCGCGCTTCTTGGCGTGCTCGTATTCCTCGAGCACCAGCACGCCGGCGCCCTCGCCCAGCACGAAGCCGTCGCGGTCCTTGTCCCAGGGGCGGGACGCGGTCTTCGGGTCGTCATTGCGGGTGGACAGCGCACGGGCCGCGGCGAAACCGCCGACGCCCAGCGGGGACACCGTCGATTCCGAACCGCCAGCGACCATGACGTCGGCGTCGCCCGCCTCGATCATTCGGCCGGCCTGTCCGATGCTGTGCAGCCCCGTCGTGCACGCCGTCACGATCGCCAGGTTCGGGCCCTTGAACCCGCACTTGATCGAGACGTGGCCGGAGATCATGTTGATGATCGAGGCCGGCACGAAGAACGGACTGATGCGGCGCGGGCCGCGATTGGTCAGTTCCGCGTGGGTTTCCTCGATCATCGGCAGGCCGCCGATGCCCGAGCCGACCAGCACGCCGATGCGTTCAGCCAGTTCGGGGCTCAACGCGTCGCCGGTGGGCAGACCCGAGTCCTGGATCGCCTGCAGCGAGGCCGCCAGCCCGTAATGGATGAACGTGTCCATGTGCCGGGCTTCCTTCGCGGGGATGTAGTCATCCACCTTGAAGTCCTTGACCTCGCCAGCGAAATGGCAGGCCAGGGGGCTGGCATCGAAACGGGTGATGGTGTCGATGCCGGACCGACCGGCCACGATGTTGGCCCAGCCCTGCTCGACCGTGTTGCCCACGGGCGAGATCAGGCCGAGACCGGTGACGACGACGCGACGACGGCTCATGCTGCTTGCTTACGCCTTCTGGTGCTTGACCGCGTAGTCGATCGCCAGTTGAACGGTGGTGATCTTCTCGGCCTCTTCGTCCGGGATCTCGATGCCGAACTCGTCTTCGAGGGCCATCACCAGTTCCACGGTGTCCAGAGAATCAGCGCCCAGATCGGCGACGAAGGCCTTTTCATTGGTCACATCGGCTTCGGGCACGCCGAGTTGCTCGGCGATGATTTTCTTGACACGTGCTTCGATATCGCTCATGACTCCTCCAGGAGGGGTTTGCTAGAACAACCCGGGATTCTAAGGCCTTAGAGTGGCGCCCCTAGTTCGGACCTCCCGAGGCGCGCCTTCCTCGAGGGATACGGCGCGCGCTCGCACTCTATCAGCCCCACACCGGCCGGGTGAATCCGGTGGGTGGCCCGCCCGCGAGGGGCGGCTTCCACCTCAATTCATGTACATGCCGCCGTTGACATGCAGCTCGACGCCTGTGATGTAGCCCGCCTCGGGCGACGCCAGGAACGCCACCGCATGTGCGATCTCGGCCGGGTCGCCCAGGCGGCCCGCGGGAATCTGCGCCAGCAGCGCGGTCTTCTGCGCCTCCGGCAGCACGTCGGTCATGTCGGTGGCGATGAAGCCGGGGGCGACGCAGTTCACCGTGATCGAGCGGCTGCCCAGTTCCCGTGCGAGGGCACGCGTCATGCCCGCCACGCCGGCCTTGGCGGCCGCGTAGTTGGCCTGCCCGGCGTTGCCGGAGGCGCCCACCACCGAGGTGATGTTGATGATGCGACCGTAGCGCTGCTTCATCATCGGCCGCATCACCGCGCGACTGGCCCGGAAGACGGCCTTCAGGTTGGTGTCCAGGACGGCGTCCCAGTCCTCGTCCTTGAGGCGCATGGCGAGCATGTCCTTGGTGATGCCGGCGTTGTTGACCAGCACCTGGATGCCGCCGTCCTGCTTGACGATCGTGTCGATCAGCGCATCGACGGCCGCGCCGTCATTGACGTTGAGCACCGCGCCGCGGCCGCCGTGCGGCGCCAGCGCCTCGGTGATGGCCTGCGCGCCGGACTCGCTGGTCGCGGTGCCGATCACCACGTAGCCCTTCTGGGCCAGCGTCAGCGCGATCGCGCGGCCGATGCCGCGGCTGGCACCGGTCACCAGGGCCACTTGCTTGTTATCGGACATGGGGAACCTCGGAGGGATTCAGGGAGGGGAATTCAGGCTTCAGGCCAGCAGCGCCTTGGCTTCGGCCAGCGAGGCGGGGTCGAGCACCGTGGCGCTGGCCAGTTCGGCATCGATGCGCTTGGCCATGCCGGCCAGCACCTTGCCGGGGCCGCATTCGATGACGGTGGTCAGGCCACGCGCCTTGAGCGCCTGCACCACCTCGACCCAGCGCACCGGACCGAAGGCCTGGCGGAAGAGCGCGTCGCGCAGCGCCTCGACGTCGTCGGTCACGGCGACGTCGATGTTGTTGATCACCGGGAAGGCGGCTGGCTGGAAGGCGACCGCGGCCAGCTTCTCGCGCAGGCGGTCGGCAGCCGGCTTCATCAGGCTGGAGTGGAAGGGCGCGGACACCGGCAGCGGCAGCGCGCGCTTGGCGCCCGCGGCCTTGAGCGCCTCATTGGCCTTCTCCACGCCCGCCTTCGAGCCGGCGATCACCGTCTGCTTCGGGTCGTTGAAGTTGACCGCCTCGACGACCTCGCTCGATTCTGCGGCGACCTGTTGGCAGACCTGGCGCACCGTGGCTGCGTCCAGGCCCAGGATGGCGGACATCGCGCCGGTGCCCACCGGCACCGCCTCCTGCATTGCCTGCGCGCGGAAGCGCACCAGCGGCAGCGCGTCGGACAGACTCAGCGCACCGGCGGCGACCAGCGCCGTGTACTCGCCCAGCGAGTGGCCGGCGGCCGCCGACGGCACCAGGCCGGTCTCGGCGATCCAGGCGCGGTAGTTGGCGACACCGGCGGTCAGCATCACCGGCTGCGTGTTGGTCGTCAGGTCCAGTTGTTCCTTGGGACCGTTCTTGATCAGCGCGCCGATGTCCTCGCCCAGCGCGGCGGAGGCCTCGGCCAGCGTGCGGACGACTTCCGGGTGATCGCCCCAGGCGTCCAGCATGCCCACCGATTGCGAGCCCTGGCCGGGGAAGACGAATGCGAAGTTCTTGCTCATGGCGGTTGGAATCTGAAGCTAACGAATCGGGAGGGAGCGGCGCGGGCGACGGCCCGGAGGAGGGCGACACCCGCACCGTCACCGCATGCGTCGCGCATCGACGCAGTCGCGGAGGCGGCGGGCGCCGCCTGGTTCAAGGCGACACGTCGAAAGGCCGGACGAGCCGGCGTCAAGCAGGCATCAGTAATCCAGCAGCACCGCACCCCAGGTGAAGCCGCCGCCGACGCCTTCCAGCATCACCGTGTCGCCGCGCTTGATCTTGCCGGCGCGCACCGCGACGTCGAAAGCCAGCGGGATCGAGGCGGCCGAGGTGTTGCCGTGTTCGTCGACGGTCACGATCAGCTTGTCCAGCGACATCTTCAGCTTCTTGGCGGTGCCCTGCATGATCCGGATGTTGGCCTGATGGGGGATCAGCCAATCGATGTCCGCATCGGTGCGGCCGGCCTTGTCCAGGACCGAACGGGCCACCTTCTCGAGCACGCCCACCGCCAGCTTGAACACCGCCTGGCCGTCCATCTTCAGCAGCGGATGGCCGAGCACTTCGCCGCCGGACACGGTGCCGGGGGTGCAGAGGATGTCGGCATGGCGGCCGTCGGCATGGAGCTCGCTGGCGAGGATGCCGGGCTCGTCGCTGGCGCCCACGACCACCGCTCCGGCGCCGTCGCCGAACAGCACGCAGGTGGTGCGGTCCTTGAAGTCGAGGATGCGCGAGAACACTTCCGCGCCGACCACCAGCGCCTTGGTCGCGGCGCCGCTCTTGATCATCGCGTCGGCAACGGTCAGCGCGTAGACGAAGCCGGAGCACACGGCCTGCACGTCGAAGGCGGCGCAGCCATGGATGCCGAGCTTCTGCTGCAGCAGGCAGGCGGTGGACGGGAAGACCATGTCCGGCGTGGACGTGGCGACGATGATCAGGTCGATCTCGTCGGCGTGGACGCCGGCCGATTCGAGCGCCGCGAGCGACGCGGGCAGGGCGAGATCGCTGGCGGTGACTTGCGGGTCGGCGAAGTGACGGGCGTGGATGCCGGTCCGCTCGACGATCCATTCATGGGAGGTCTCGATCCCGTCGCGGGCGAGGCGTTCCGCGAGGGCCGCGTTGGTGACGCGGTTGGCGGGCAGGTAGCTGCCGGTGCCGAGGATGCGGGTATGGCGCTTGGAAGCAGTGGTCATGCAGCGTGGGCGGCGGCGGCCGCCTTGTCTCCAGCATCGACGCCCTCCTCATTGGCCGGCGCGGGGAGCGCCTGCAGCGTCGCGACGATGCGATCGTGAACCCGGTCTAGGAGCCGGTTGCGGGCCGCATCATACGCCCGGTTCAAGGCCTGCTCGAAAGCGAAGGCATCGGCCGAGCCGTGGCTCTTGAAGACCAGTCCGCGCAGGCCCAGCAGCGCCGCGCCGTTGAAGCGGCGGTGGTCGACGCGGTTCTTGAAGCGCTGCAGCACCGGCATCGCCAGCAGCGCGATCAGCTTGGTCCAGGCGCTGCGGGTGAACTCCGCCTTGATGAAGCTGGAGATCATGCTGGCCAGCCCCTCGGCGGTCTTGAGCGCGACATTGCCGACGAATCCGTCGCAGACGACGACATCGGTCGTGCCCTTGAAGATGTCGTTGCCCTCGACATTGCCGTGGAAGTTGAGCTGGTCATGGGCGGCGACCTCGCGCAGCAGTTCGCCGGCGCGCTTGATGGTCTCGTTGCCCTTGATCATTTCCTCGCCGATGTTCAGCAGGCCGACGCTCGGGTTCTCCTTGCCGTCCACCGCCGACACCAGCGCGCTGCCCATGACGGCGAACTGCAGCAGGTGCTCCGGGCCGCAGTCGACGTTGGCGCCGAGGTCCAGCACGGTGGTGAAGCCGCCGACCTGGTTGGGCATCACCGTGGCGATCGCCGGCCGGTCGATGCCTTCGAGCGTCTTGAGCAGGTACTTGGCGACCGCCATCAGCGCGCCGGTGTTGCCGGCGGAGACACAGGCCTGCGCGAGCGCCGGCGTCCCGTCCTTGCCCGGCTTGAGCTGCGAGATCGCCACCCGCATCGACGAGTCCTTCTTGCGGCGCAGCGCGACCTCGATCGGATCCTCCATGCTGACGACCTCGCTGGCGGGGACGATGCGCACGCGCGGCCAGGCGGCCGCTTCCTGGAGCGCCTCGGGCAGGCCGACCAGCAGCAGCTCCGCTTGCGGATGCGCGGCGAGGAAGGCCCGGCAGGCGGGAAGCGTCACGGCGGGGCCGTGATCGCCGCCCATGCAATCCACCGCCAGACGAAGCGGCTCGGCGGAGGGCGATGAGCGGGTGGCGGGAATTGCGGTCATCGAAACCTGAGAAGAATCACCGGTCGAAGGTGCGACTGTAGCGACCTCGCAAGAAGCGTGCGCGACAGCCGGACCCATCCGGCTCACGCGCCCGGGGCATTCCAGGCACGCGCGGTGGGGACGGAAAGACGACGGAGATCGACGGAAGTCGACAGAAGTCGACGGAGAGCTACGGGAATCAACGAAAATGCGAAAGCCCGGCAACGCGAGGCGCTGAACCGGGCTTTCTTCTTGTCGTGAGGACCAGGCGGAAGGCGCCGTGCGGCGGCTTCCTGACCGGCTGATCGCGTCGATCAGGCGGCGTCGGCCTTGGTCTTCAGCACCTTGCGGCCACGATAGAAGCCGTTGGGGCTGATGTGGTGGCGCAGATGCACTTCACCGGTGGTCGGCTCGATCGCGGTGCCCGGGGTGCCCAGGGCGTTGTGCGAGCGGTGCATGCCACGCTTCGACGGGGACTTCTTGTTTTGCTGAACGGCCATGATTGATTCTCCTAAAGGCTTCGGCTGGCTTCGGTGGTTCGAGGCTTGCTCGGGCTCTCGAGAGAACTCGAGCTGTGCCGCGGATCCCACGAGGATGCTCCGCTACCGACGCCTCGGTCCCGGCGGGCCGCCCACATGAGCGGCCATTTCGAACCGGGAAAGCCGGAAACTATAGCACAGCGGGCATCTGGACGGCAATCCACGCGGTGAACTCCTTGCACGATCGGCACCGCACGCGGGCACAAGGTCGCGGCGCCGGCCGGCGCCATGGGCCCGCCGCCGACCTCAAGCCTTGCCGCCGCCCTTCTTCAGCGCGGCCAGCGCGGCGAACGGGTTCGGACGCTCCTCTTCAGGCGCCTCGTCCTCCTCGACATTGGCGTGCGGCAGCGGCTCCGGGCACTCGTCGTGACGCGGCACCACCGGCAGCTCGAGCAGCAACTCGTCCTCGACCAGCTCGCGCAGGTTGAGGTGGCGCGCCAGCGCGAGCACGTCGTCGTCCGAGTCCATGTCCAGTTCCGCGGCCATGTCCTCGTCCTTGACGAAGCGGAACCAGCGCGACACCGCCAGGTCCTCGCGCACCGGCTTCAGGCAGCGCTGGCAGGTCAGCGCGACCTGCGCCTCGGCGCCGAGCTCGAGCCAGATCTGCGGCTCGCCGCCCTTCGGGGTGCGGGTTTCGCCCCGGGTGGACCACCGGACGGGCGGCCAGTGGGCCGGATCGGACTCGGGCGCGGCCGACTCGGCCAGGCGCGGGAGACTGGTGGCGGGCCACTCGCCCTCGAGCGAGGCGCCCTCCCGGGCGAAGGCCTCGACATCGAGCTTCAGGGGATCGAACGAACGCGGTTTCATGGGGCGCAAGTGTACGAGCCGGCTTCGCCCGGGTGGGAGAATCCCGCCCCATGACTGCCCTTCCCCGCCCGCTGATCCTGGGTTCCACCTCCCGCTATCGGCGCGAGCTGCTGGAGCGCCTGCGACTGCCCTTCGAGACCGCGGCACCGGAGGTCGACGAGACGCCTCGCCCCGGCGAATCGCCCGAGGCGCTCGCGCGCCGGCTGGCGCTGGCCAAGGCGCAGGCCGTGGCGGCCCGCTTCCCCCAGGCGCTGGTGATCGGCTCCGACCAGGTCGCCGACCTGGACGGCCAGCCGATCGGCAAACCCGGCACCCACGAACGGGCGATCCAGCAGCTGCGCGCGATGCGCGGCCGCACCGTGGTGTTCCAGACCGCGCTCGCGGTGGTCTGCGCGGCGACCGGCTTCGTCGGCGAGGACCTCGCGGCGGTGCGCGTGCGCTTCCGCGACCTGAGCGACGCCGACATCGAGCGCTACCTCCGCGCCGAGCAGCCGTATGACTGCGCCGGCAGCGCCAAGGCCGAAGGGCTGGGGATCGCGCTGCTCGAGGCGATCGAATCCGACGACCCCACCGCGCTGATCGGCCTGCCGCTGATCCGCACCGCCGCGCTGCTCCGCCAGGGCGGCCTCGACGTGCTGGGCCAACTGGCCTGAACCGCCCGCTTCTCCGACCTTGACTGCCAACATCCGATGACCCGCGGCCGCCTCTTCCTCGTTCCCAACACCCTCGATTTCGGCATGGACGGCCAGGAGGTCGACCTGCGCGAAGTCCTCCCCGACGCGGTGCTCGCCCGCGCCGCCGCCATCACCCACTGGGCGGCGGAGAACGCCAAGACCACGCGGGCCTTCCTCAAGCGCGTCGGCGCGATCCATCCGCTCTCGGTGCCGCTGCAGGAGCAACGGATCGACGAACTGCCCCGCCCGCCGAAGGGTCGTGCTCCGGCGGCGACCGCCGCGGCCGGCGCCGCCGCCGAGGACAAGGCCTGGGCGGCGCTGCTGCAACCGGCGCTGGATGGCCACGACCTGGGACTGATTTCCGAGGCCGGCATGCCGGCGGTGGCGGATCCCGGCGCGCGCCTGGTCGCGGCCGCACACGCCGCCGGCGTGGAGGTCGTTCCGCTGACAGGCCCCAGCTCGCTGCTGATGGCGGTCGCGGCCAGCGGCCTGAATGGCCAGAGCTTCGCCTTCGTCGGTTACCTGCCGGTCGACGCGGCGGAGCGCGCGACCCGCATCAAGGCGTTGGAGGCGGCCTCCGCCCGGGACCAGCAGACCCAGTTGATGATCGAGACGCCCTATCGCAACGGCGCGTTGCTGCAGGCGCTGCTGGCGACGCTGAAGCCGACGACCGCGCTCTCGGTCAGCTGCGGCCTGAGCCTGAAGGACGCCTGGACCCACACGGCCACGGTGGCGCAATGGCGCAAGACGCCGAGGGCGCTGGCCGACAAGGTGCCGGCGGTGTTCTCGATCCTCGGCGTGCGCTGACTACGAGCGCCATGAACGAAGGCCGGACGCCTCGCGGCGGTCCGGCCTTCTTCATTCAGGGGAGCGGAACCTCAGCCGCAGCCTCGGCCCGCTCGACGCTCAGGACTCGCTGTCCGCGGTGACCGGCGGCTTCTTGGCGCCGAACAGCGCCGCCACCTTCTTCTTCGGCTTGATGTTGGCCGACAGACCGCTGCGCGGCGCCTGCGCACCACCCTTCTCCCAGGACGGCGCCTCGGCGCGTTCGCTGACCTCGTAAGGCTTGTCGAACAGCGGATCGTAGGCCTGCCGCTGCGGCGCGCGCGGCGCCGAGGCGTGCGAGCCGTAGGCCTCGTCGCGGCGGTCCTCGCGCTCGCGGCGATAGTCGCGGCGCTCGCCACGATCCTCGCGATCACCACCCCGCTCGCCCCGGTCGGAACGCTCGCCCCGATCGCCGCGGTCGCTGCGCTCGAAACGGCGGCGCTCGCCTTCCAGCTCGATCGGCTCCAGGTCCAGCTTGCGCTTGATCAGCTTCTCGATCTCGCCAACCAGGCGGGCGTCGGCCTTGGTGACCAGCGTGAAGGCCAGGCCGGAGGCGCCGGCGCGGCCGGTGCGGCCAATGCGGTGCACATAGTCCTCGGCGTTGAACGGCACGTCGAAGTTGAAGACGGCCGGCAGGTCGGCGATGTCCAGGCCGCGGGCGGCGACGTCGGTGGCCACCAGCAGCTCGACCTCACCCCGCTTGAAGGCTTCCAGCGACTTCAGGCGCTCGTCCTGCGACTTGTCGCCGTGCAGCGCGGCGGTCTTCAGGCCGTCACGCTCGAAGGCGCGAGCCAGGCGCGCCGCGCCCAACTTGGAGTTCACGAACACGATCGACTGCGTGATCTCGCGCTGGCGCAGCAGCTGCTTGATCGCGGCGCGCTTGTCGTCGTCGTCGACGCTGAAGAAGCGCTGCTCGACGGTGGAGGCCGTGGCGTTCGGCCGCGCGACCTCGACCAGCTCCGGCTCCTGCAGGTAGCTTTGCGCGAGCTTCTTGATCTCGGGCGAGAAGGTCGCCGAGAACAGCAGCGTCTGGCGCGTCTTGGGCAGGTAGCTCAGGATGCGCTGCAGATCGGGCAGGAAGCCGATGTCCAGCATGCGGTCCGCCTCGTCGAGCACCACGTACTCGACGTGGTTGAGCACCGCGTTCTTGGCTTCGATGTGGTCCAGCAGACGGCCGGGCGTGGCGATCAGCACCTCGACGCCGGCCTTGAGCTGCAGCGTCTGGGGCTTCATGTCGATGCCGCCGAAGACGCAGGCCACACGCAGCTGCGTGTGCTTGGCGTAGGCCTTGACGTTGTTGGCGACCTGGTCGGCCAGCTCGCGGGTCGGGGCCAGCACCAGGGCGCGCACCGGATGGCGGGCGGGCGACATCGAGGCGTTCTCGTGCTTGAGCATGCGCTGCAGCAGCGGAATCGAGAACGCGGCGGTCTTGCCAGTGCCGGTCTGAGCGGCGCCCATCACGTCTTTGCCGGACAGGACGATCGGGATCGCCTTGGCCTGGATGGGCGTCATCGTCGCGTAGCCCTGGTCGGCCACGGCACGCAGCAGCTTGGGGTCCAGCGGCAGCGTGTCGAAACGGGGGCTTGGCGTCGGGGTGGATTCGGTCATGGGCGCGGATTATCCTCCAAGCCCCCGAAAGCCCCGGGAAACCACCGATCCCGGCGCGTGCAGCACCGCATGAAGCGGGTCGCCGCGTGATGGATCGACCTGCCGGATCAGGGCGCCGAGCGATCGGTCAGCTTGCGCTGATCGCCCCGGAACACCATCCACTTCGGGGTGCGGAAACGCACGATGCGCCAGTACAGCGCGACGTAGGCGACGCCGAACAACACCATGCAGGCGGCGATCGCCGGGGTGGAGTCCCAGAACAGCAGCGCCGGCGCCAGCGAGGAGAGGCACAGCGTCCACAGGTAAGGCGCGGTCATCGAGTTGCGGCGCGTCATCAGGCGCGCATCGCGTGCGCCAATCGCCCAGCGCATCAGGCGGCGATAGATCAGCGAGTGCAGATGGATGCCATCGGGATCGCCGGGGCTGGTGTTGCGCAGGAAGCGGCGGCGGTAAATGGAGAAGACCGTCTCGAACACCGGATAGATGCACACCATCAGCGCGAACAGCGGTGAGACCTCCGGGTGGCGGTGGATCAGCAGGATGGCGATCTCCGCGAGATAGAAGCCCATGAAGTACGCGCCGCCGTCGCCCAGGAAGATGAGACCGGCGGGGTAGTTCCAGACGAAGAAGCCGAGGATCGCGCCGACGCCGGCGAGGGCCCAGAGCGCCAATTCGGTATCGCCCACCTGGTAGGCGACATAGGCCAGCGACAGCAGCATCAGGCTGACGCACATCGAGGACAGCCCGTTGAAGCCGTCGATGATGTTGACCGAGTTGGCGACGCCCGCGACGACGAAGACGGTGATCAGCACCGCGCCCACGGTGGTGCCAACGATGAAGTCCAGGCCGGGGATGTCGGTGCGGTTGATCGTGGCTTGCAGGAGCCAGCAGCCGAGCGCGGCGGAAATCGCCGTGGCGATCAGACGCTCGCGCGGGGAGACCTTCTTGGTGAAGTCCTCGATCAGCCCCGCGCCGAAGGCGGGCAGGCCGGCCAGCAGAAGCAACACGCCGGTCTTGGCCTGCGGATGCTTGAGGAACCAGGCCAGGGCGACCATGCCGACCAGACCGACGAAGATGCCGACGCCGCCAATGCGCGGCACCGGGCGAGCATGGAATTTCTGGGGGCCGGAGAGGTCGTGATCGGCGGACAGATGCCCGTGCACGGTCGACGAATGCACGACGTACAACGTGATCGCCGCCGCCAATGCGAACGGGATGAGCAAATACAACATGGCCGGCAGTGTAACGAGGGGCTTCAGCCCGAAGGGCGGTTTTGGCGCAACAGCGCTGCCATAGAATGCCGCGCTGGCCGCCCCGACACCCCTTGTCACAAGGCACATCGGGGCGGCCCTCCATTTCAGAGACGAGATCACGCATGGAACTTCGCGCCCAACGCGCCTCTTCGCCGGTGTCGACGATGACTCGATCCCTCCAGACTTTCCAGAAGCCCGCGCTGGCGCTGTTGATGGCATGTCTGATGGCGGGCCCCGCCATCGCGCAGTCGATGGGAAGCGGCCAGACTGCTTCCGAGAACAGCAGTGATCTCAGCGGCCCGGTCCGGCTGAGCCCCGCGACGCGCGGCACGCAGGACGCGTCGGGGCAGCAGCAGCAACAGCAGCAGCAGGCACAGTCGGCCGTGGCGCGCGCGCCCAAGTACGTGCCTGGCGAGTTCGAGATCTACGTCAACAAGCTGCTGGGCCTGGACCTGACGGATCCGCTGACGCTGGAACAACTGCGCCGCTCCGAATCCGGTCTTGCTGAAATCGGCATGGTGACGCAGACGCAGACCGGCGCGGTGGGCAAGTCCACGACGATTTCCACCGACAACATCGTGCGTCGACTTGGCGCCGACCTGATGCTCGACGCCCGCATGGGCTCGGACACCGACGGGCCGCGCCAGGCGCCGTCGGATTACCTGATCGGCATCGGCGACGAAATCCAGGTCACTGCCTGGGGCTCGGTGGATGCCGACCTGCGCCTCACCGTCGATCGCGCCGGTCGTGTCACGATCCCGCGCGTCGGTCCGGTGCTGGTCGCCGGCGTGCGCTACGGCGACCTGAACGACGTGGTGCGCGCCCGCATCGCGCAGGTCTTCAAGAACTTCCAGGTCAGCACCTCGCTGGGCAAGCTGCGCACGATCCGCGTCTATGTGACCGGCTTCACCGCGAAGCCCGGCGCCTATACGGTCAGCAGCCTGGCGACGATCGTCAACGGCCTGATCCGCGCTGGCGGCCCGTCGGCGGCCGGCAGCTTCCGCCAGATCGAACTGCGCCGCAACGGCCAGGTCGTCGCAAATTTCGACGCCTACGACCTGCTGCTCAAGGGCGACAAGGCCAGCGACCGCGCGCTGCAGGCCGAGGACGTGATCCACATCGGCCCGATCGGCCCGCAGGTGGCGGTGCTGGGTAGCGTGAACAAGCAGAGCATCGTCGAGCTGAAACCCGGCGAGACGATCGACGACGTGCTCGCGATGGCCGGTGGCTTCAGCGCGGTGGCGGACCGCTCGCGCATCTCGATCGAGCAGCTGAGCGATCGCAATGACCGCCGCGTGCGGGAGCTGCAGTTGCCCGCGCAGGCGAAGGTCGCTGCATCCAACGGCGACGTGATACGCGTGTTCAGTAGCGTCAACACGGCGCTGCCGCTGGCCAAGCAGTACAAGCGCGTCACGGTGGAAGGCGAAGTCGCCCGTCCTGGCGAGTATGTGCTGCCGCCGACGAGCACGCTGCAGGACGCGATCGCTGCCGCCGGTGGCCTGACGCCGCAGGCCTATGTCTTCGGCACGGACTTCTCGCGAGAGAGCGTGCGCCAGTCGCAGCAGGAGAACTACGACCGGGCGCTGCGGGACCTGGAGACGGAGTTCACCAAATACAGCTCGACGCAACGTGCCACCACCGCTGATGAGGCGGCAGGCAACGCCCAACGTGCCGCTGGTTCCGAGCGCCTCGTGGCGCGACTAAGAGCGGTGCGCCCAACCGGTCGAGTGGTGCTGCAACTCGAGCCCGAAGCTCGACAACTGCCCACCCTCACCGTCGAGGACGGCGATCGACTGCTCATTCCAGCGAAACCGACGACCGTCGGCGTGTTTGGCAGCGTGTTCAACGCGGGTAGTTTCCTGCTACAGAACGACGCATCCGTCGATGACGTCATGAAGCTCGCCGGAGGTCCGACGCGCGGTGCCGATGCAAGTGGCGCGTTTGTGATTCGTGCCAACGGAACGGTGGTTAGCGCACGTCAGGCAGGCAGCGGTTGGCTGGGTTACGGCTCAAATCTTGCGAACCTACAGGCGCTGCCAGGGGACACGGTCTTTGTTCCGGAACAGATGAACAAGTCGACATTCATCCAGGATGCGAAGGACTGGACACAGATCCTGGCCAACTTCGGCCTCGGGATTGCGGCACTCCAAACGATCAAGAACTGACTCCGGAGTGCCCATCTTGAACAGTCCCATGACGATGCGCGACGACGACCTGCGTGACCTGCTCGCCCGCCTGGGCAGCTCATGGCGCACGCTCGCTGCGGCCACGGTGTTGGCAGGTGGCTTGGCCCTTGGCGTCAGCTACCTGATCACCCCTACCTTTACCGCGAAGGCAAGCTTCCTGCCGCCGCAGCAACAGCAGAGCAGCGCATCCGCGGCTTTAGCGTCGCTCGGTGCGCTGGCCTCGCTGGCCGGTAGCGGTAGCGCGATCAAAAGCCCCACCGACCAGTTCATTTCGCTCATGCAGAGCGCCACGGTGAGCGATCGCATCATTGATCAGTTCCAGCTGATGGCCGTCTACGACGCAAAGCTGCGCTCCGTCGCTCGGCAGCGGCTAGATGACAACGTCCGGATGCAGCCCGGCAAAAAGGACGGCTTGATCTACATCGAAGTCGACGACCACGACCCGAAGCGCGCCGCCGCCATCGCGAACCGCTACATCGAGGAACTGCGCCGCATGACCAGCAGTCTGGCACTGTCTGAAGCCGCGCAGCGCCGGGTGTTCTTCGAAGGCCAACTCAAGCAGACGCGCGACCGCCTCACGCAGGCGCAACAAGCCTTGCAAAACAGCGGATTCGGCGCTGGGGACCTCAAGTCTGAGCCTAAGGCTGCAGCCGAAGCATATGCACGACTCAGGGCCGAACAAACAGCTGTCGAAGTCCGTTTGCGGACACTACGCTCGACGCTTTCCGACACTTCCGCTGAAGTGCAGCGAGCACGCGCTACGCTGGCCGCGCTTGAGGGCCAGATCGCCAAGGCGGAGGCCGCCGGCAGCGGCGATTCTCGCCAGCAGGACGGCTACGTCTCCAAGTACCGTGACTTTAAGTATGAGGAGGCGCTCTTCGAGATCTTCGCGCGCCAGTTCGAACTGGCCAAGAGCGACGAAAGCCGCGAAGGCAGCCTGATCCAGGTCATCGATCCCGCGCTCGTGCCCGATCACAAATCCAAGCCGCGCCGCGCTGTAACGGCACTCGGCGGCGCGGCTGCTGGGCTCTTCGCCGCAATGATCTTTGTAGTCGCTGCGGCGCGCCGCAAGGCATCGCGCGCCGCGACCTAATCACCTCGGCCTGTCCGGACGTTTACCACCTTTCACATCAGACTGCTCCATGGAAGAAAAGCTCCGCTCCGCCTTCGCCGATGCCCTCGGCACTACACCGGACCTGATCACCGACGCCATCAGCTATTCGGAATTCCCGAACTGGGATTCCGTGGCGCACATGGCACTGATCGCCGCGATCGAGGAAGCCTTCGACATCATGATTGACGCCGAGGACGTAATCGACATGAGCAGCTTCGCCAAGGCGAAGCAGATCGTGACCAAGTATCTTTGACCCGCACCATGCAGGAACGCGTTGCATTCGTCACTGGAGCCTCCCGCGGCATCGGCGCGGCCTGCGCGACCGCGCTGGCGCAGGACGGCTATCGGCTCGTGCTGCATGCCAGCCGCCGTGAATCGCTCGACACCCTGCTGGCATCACTGCCGCCGGAGATTGGTGACGCTGCCCTGGTCATCGCTTACGACATGGCCGATACAGAGAGCATCGGCAAGGCCTTTCAGGAGGTGTTCAAGCAGTTCCGCCGCCTGGATGTGCTTGTCAATAATGCCGGCGTGATGGAGCCAGCCAAGCTGGGAATGATCTCCCATCAAGCCTTGTCTCGGACGCTGGACGTCAACCTCGCGGCGGCCATCCTGCACACGCAGGGCGCGGCGAAACTCATGAGCCGTGCGGGGCGTGGCGCAATCGTCAACATGTCGTCGATCGTCGGCCGTTTCGGCTTCGAGGGCCAAGTGCCCTACAGCGCCGCTAAGGCCGGCCTGATCGGCGCCACGCTTGCCGCGGCGAAGGAACTCGCTGCCCATCAGATCCGAGTCAATGCGGTAGCCCCTGGCTACATCGACACCGACCTCAACCGACAGCACCAAGAGGACGTCCATCGTCAGAACCTGGCTCGGGTGCGGATGGGCCGCATGGGGACGGCCGACGAAGTCGCAGACCTCGTTCGCTTTTTGGCCTCCGATCGCGCGTCCTACATCACCGGGCAGGTGATCGGCATCGATGGCGGAATGAGCCTATGAGTTTCTGGGAGTTGCCCGCCCATGCGCCGGACGACATCGTGCTTGTCGACACCGACGGCACAGGCGTGGACCGGAAGGCGCTGCTCGCGCGCGTGCGCGGCCACGAGGAGCAGCTCGCGTCGTACGGGGAGCGTAGCTTCGGGATTTTGCTGTGCGCCAACCGCGTCGATGACATCGCATTGCTGCTCGCCTGCCTGCGCATGCGGCATGTGCCACTGCTGCTGGCGGCAGACATGCCGACCGACCAGCTCGAGGCGCTCGTGTCGCATTACGGCCCAGACTGGATCGCCGGTCGCGACGGACAAACCGGCCCGATGCCCTTGAAGCGCTCGACGCCTCGCGCGGCACTGCATCCGGCGCTGGGACTACTGCTCAGTACGTCCGGCAGCACCGGTAGCCCGCGGCTGGTACGGTTGTCTCGTGAAGCGGTACAGGCCAACGCGGTATCGATCGCCGACTATCTGTCGCTGTCCCGCAATGAGCGCGCGATCATGTCGCTGCCAATGAATTATTCGTACGGTCTGTCGGTGGTCAACAGCCATCTCAGCGCCGGCGGCACGCTAATCCTGAACAGCGATGGTGTGATGAGCCGCGAATTTCTGCATCGGCTGCAGCAGCATCGCGCGACCTCGCTAGCCGGCGTGCCCTACCTCTATCAGATGCTGGTCCGGACCGGCTTCTTCAAACGCCCCCCCCCGACGCTGCGCACGCTCACCCAGGCCGGCGGCAAGCTGGACGACCGGATGACTCGGCTAGTGGCCGAGACTGCGGCAGCGAACGGCTGGCGCTTCTTCGTCATGTACGGCCAGACGGAGGCCTGCGCACGCATCAGCTACGTGCCGCCGGAGCGCCTTGCGGCGAAGCTCGGTTCGATTGGCATCGCGATTCCGGGCGGCACGCTCAGTGTCACTCAGGGTTCCGGCGAGCTGATCTATGAAGGTCCGAACGTAATGCTTGGCTACGCTGAGCGTGCGGCCGACCTGTCGCTAGGTGACGAGCTCGGCGGCCGTCTGGCTACGGGCGACCTGGGTCGCGTCGACGAAGATGGCTTCTTTTACATCACCGGCCGCCTCAAGCGCTTCATCAAGCTCAGCGGTAACCGCATCGGGCTGGACGAAGTCGAGCACGCCCTGCAGGCGCGTCTGCAGAGGCCGGTCTCGGTCGGCGGCAAGGACGACTGCCTAGTCGTCTGGATTGAGTCCGGTGATACCGAGACGATCAACGCTGCACAGGCCTATCTTCGGGATCAGTTCATGATCCACCACTCGATGGTCAAGCTGAGGATCGTGGACCATCTTCCCCTTCTGCCGACCGGCAAGAAGGACTACAGCCAGTTGCTGAGCAGTCAATGACGTCTTCCGAAACGCCCGCACCCGGCCCGGCTCCGGTCCAGGGCCCCGCGCTTCATCTGGACATCTCCCGCCCCTACGACTACCCGGAGTCGGTGAAGGGGCCGGCCTTGCTGTCCACGATGAACGAACTCACCCGTTGGCATCACGCACGTGGCGCCCGCTATGCCGCGATGGTCGACCGACTGTTCCCCGCCGGAGACGCCGCCACGCTGGATCGGGTTCCCTATCTGCCAGTGCGCCTGTTCAAAACGGCCGAACTGCGCAGCGTGCCCGAGCAGGACGTCATCAAGACGTTGACATCGAGCGGCACGACCGGACAGGCAGTTTCCCGCATCTATCTGGACCGCGAGACCTCGATCCGCCAGACCCGGGTGCTTAGTGCCATCATGGCTTCGTTCCTCGGAAAGAAGCGCTGGCCGATGGTGATCGTGGACTCCGGCGGGCTGCTCAACGATCGCAAGCGGTTCAATGCGCGAGCCGCGGGCATCCTGGGGTTCTCCACCTACGGACGGGATCACTTCCATTGCCTCGACGATGCGCTGTCCTTGGACGTCGCAGGACTACAGGCCTGGCTGGAACGCCACGCCGACACGCCGGTGCTGTTGTTCGGCTTCACGTTCGTCGTCTGGCAGGGGCTCTACCAGAGCGCGCTTCGCCAAGGCGTGCGCTTGCACTTCCCCAAGGGCAGCCTCCTGATCCATGGCGGCGGTTGGAAGCGTCTGCTGGACCAGCAGGTGGACAACGAGGAATTCAAGGCCCGGCTCAACGAGCAGTTTGGCATCGACCACGTGCACAACTACTACGGCATGGTGGAACAGGTTGGATCGATCTTCATGGAATGCGAGCATGGGCACCTGCATAGCCCCGCGTACGCTGACGTAATCATCCGCGACCCATACACGCTAGAACCGGTTCCAGACGGGACACCGGGCGTCATCCAAGTGCTCAGCGCTATCCCCTTGAGCTATCCCGGTCACTCGTTGCTGACCGAGGATGTCGGCACGCGGCATGGCCGAGACGGCTGCCCCTGCGGCCGACACGGCAGCCATTTCTCGGTGCGCGGCCGGTTGCCGCAGGTCGAGATGCGCGGCTGCAGCGACACGCGGGTAATGGCATGAACATCCGATACATCCTTGGCGCCTCGGACGGCGCTCCCATCGCACAAGTGCTCTCGGTGTTACGGTCGCAGCCGGCCTGGCGTCCATTCGACGAACGGGCCGTGGCCTTTGTGCGCCGCTTCTCGCAGAAACTATTGACCTCAGCAGGCATCCGTCGACATCCTGAGCTTGCGGCGCTGGGTCACTGGTTCCGTGGAGCCAATCTGCAGACGCTGATCAGCAGGTACGTACTCGAAAGTCCGGAACAGCTAAAGCTCGGTCGCGGGCTGGCCTTCCATTTGGCACCGAGCAACGTGGACTCCGTGTTCATGTATTCGTGGCTACTGTCGCTGCTCTCGGGCAACGTGAACCTGGTGCGCGTCTCGCAGAAGTCGAGTGCGCCGCTGGACTTCCTGGTTGACGCTCTGGCTCAGACGCTGGCCGAGGACGTGGGGGCGCCGGTGCGCGCGCGCATCGTGCTATTAACCTACCCTCATGACGAGCAGTTGACGCGGACCATCTCCGAGTCCTGCCTCATCCGCGTCGTCTGGGGCGGCGATGCGACGGTACGGGCGCTGCGCACCATCCCGCTTCGACCGACGGCCATCGAAGTCTGCTTTCCGGACCGCTTTTCCGCCTGCGCGATTCGCGCCTCGGCGGTGCTGGAGGCCGACGACGCCTCACTTCGTCAAATGGCTGCGGCGTTCTACAACGACGCGTTCTGGTTCGCGCAGCAGGCCTGTTCGTCGCCACGACTAGTGGCCTGGATCGGCGATGAATCGACCATCGACACTGCCGCCGAACGTTTCTGGTCGGCCCTGCACGTCGAGTTGGCTCGTCGGCAACCCGAGAACTCGGAAGCCATGAACATGGCCCGGGTGGCCGCGAGCTTCGAATATGCCGCCGCAGAACTGGCGCGGCCCGCCATGTCGGGAGAATTCCGCAGCGCTCATCCAATGCGCCTGCGCCTGGAGGCCGTGCTGGACGAGTCCGCCAAGGCGTTGCATTGCGGTAACGGCCTGTTTCTCGAAACGCGGTTCCCTCGCCTCGTTGAACTGGCACCGCAGCTGTCGGACAAGGAGCAGACGCTCGCGGTCTATGGTTTCACGCGTGAGGAACTGGTCGACCTCGCGCTGGTCCTGCCACCGCGGGCGGTCGACCGCTTTGCCAAATTCGGCGAAGCCCTGTCGTTCGCTCCGGTCTGGGATGGCCAGGACTTGATCACCACCTTCAGTCGGAACGTGTTGCTGCCGACCAGCTGACTGATCCGTCGGATCGACAGAGAGCCGCCATGCCTTGCTTCACCATTGACACCACCACGCTCGAATGTCGTCGCACGCCCTGGGACGAGCGCGTCTTCGGCCATCCGTGCGCAGAGATCACGCGCCTGGACGTGGCGGCGGGCGCGGACGACACGGCGGTCACGTCGCTGCTCGCTCGCTTCGACGCCTGGGCGGCCGAGGAAGGCGTGCGCTTCGCCTATGGCCGCTTCACGCCGTCGACGCAGGAAAAGCGGACGCTGCATCAGAGCGGCTTCTATTTCGCCGAAGCCAGCTATCGGATCCGCCACACGCGTATCCAATCGACAGAGGCCTTCGACCGCCTGATCCGTCTCGGACCGGTACTTGAGCCCGCGCGCGAGGAGGACTATCCCGCGCTGCAGGACATCCTGGCAGAGGATTTCCTGCATGGCCGTATTCATGAGGATCCATGGGTATCGCGCGAGGACGCGTCGCAACGCTATCGGCTTTGGCTGCTCGACTTGGTTGCTCAGCGCCACGAGGTCTTGACCTATCGCCTCAAGGGCGAAGTGATCGGCCTGCATGTGCAGCGCACAATGGACACCGTCGCAGACCTTGTATTGACCGGCGTCAAGCGCAGCCACGCGCTGCTGGGGGTGCCGCTGTGGGCGGAGGCTCTACGGCTCAACCGACTGCAAGGCATCCGTGAGGCACACACGCTGATCTCAGCCGCCAATGTGCCGATCCTCAATCTCTACCGCCGCTTCGATTTCCAGTTCGAGGCGCTTCTTCTCGGCTTTCACAAGCGCTACTGATATGACAACGATCCCCTTCAACAAGCCCTATCTCCATGGACGCGAGTTGGTGTACATCGCCCAGGCGGTGGCCTCCGGCAAGATTTCCGGCGACGGGTTGTTCACGAAGAAGTGCCATTCGTTCTTCGAGGAGCGCTATGGTTTCTCGAAGGCGTTGATGACCACATCTTGCACGGACGCACTGGAGATGTGCGCGCTGCTGCTTGACATCAAGGAAGGTGACGAAGTCATCGTCCCGTCGTTCACCTTCGTTTCAAGCGCCAACGCCTTCGTCCTGCGTGGAGCGAAGCTGGTTTTCGCGGATAGTGAGGCCGACAACCCGAACATCGATGCTGGTCAGCTGGAGGCGCTGATCACGCCTCGCACGCGTGCCATCGTGGTGGTGCACTACGCCGGGGTCGCCTGCGACATGGACCGCATCGACGAGATCGCACGCCGGCACGGCGTGACGGTAATCGAGGACGCCGCGCAGGCCATCGATGCGTTCTACAAGGGCCGGCCTCTGGGCAGCCTTGGTGCGCTGGCTGCGTTCTCGTTCCACGAGACCAAGAACGTCATCGCGGGTGAAGGAGGCCTTCTGGCCATCAATGACCCCGCCTATGGCGGCCGTGCGGAGATCATCCGCGAAAAAGGAACGAACCGCAGCGCGTTCTTCCGCGGCGAAGTCGACAAGTATGGCTGGGTGGACGTCGGCTCTTCCTTCCTGCCGTCGGACATCATCTCGGCCTACCTGTTCGCACAGCTCGAGAACCTGGACACCATTCAGCAGCGGCGTCGGGCGATCTGGCAACGCTACTGGGATCAGTTGGCCTCGGCGCTGCCGGAGTACGGCATCGCGCTCCCTACGATACCGGACTACGCCACCAACAACGCACACATGTTCTATCTGGTGTGTCGCGACTTGGAACAACGCACTGCGCTGATTGCGGCACTGAAGGCCAAAGGCATTCATGCCGTGTTCCATTACCTCTCGCTGCACGACAGTCCGTATTTCCAGGAGAAGCACGACGGCCGCCCACTTCCCCACAGCGACCGCTTTTCCAACTGCCTCTTGCGACTGCCGATGTTCTACGAGCTGAACGATGCCGATGTCGACCGCGTGTGCGGCGCAGTGCTGGCCCATCTGGCCACGTCCTGATCAGCGACACCACGGTCTTCGAAAGCGCCTGCGGGCGCGAGCGCTATGTCACTCCTGAAAGCCAGTGCCGTTTCCGCGATCGGTGCAGGCATCAAGCTGCTGTTCGGCCTGCTGCTGATCAAGATCATCGCGACCTTGCTTGGTCCCACCGGCCTAGGTCTTATGGGTCAGTTCATGTCCCTCACGACGATCCTGGTGCTGCTGGCTGGAGGTGGCATTGCGACGGGCGTCGTCAAGTATGTGGCGGAGTACAAGGAGACGCCCGCACGTCTGCTGGAGTTCCTCTCGACGGCGCGTGGCTACGCCCTGATCGCTTCCATCGTCCTGCTGATCATCGGGCTCGCGGCGGCACAACCGCTTGCGCTGTGGATCTTCAAGAAGCCAGGTTATGCATACATCGTCTATATCCTGAGCTTT
Source organism: Roseateles chitinivorans (assembly GCF_002761755.1). Classification (GTDB taxonomy): domain Bacteria; phylum Pseudomonadota; class Gammaproteobacteria; order Burkholderiales; family Burkholderiaceae_C; genus Roseateles; species Roseateles chitinivorans. Next base: position 135,507 of record NZ_PEOG01000005.1, on the reverse strand, counting down.
GCGCAGTTGGGGATCGCCTTCAACACCTTCGCCTTGGCCGTGATGGGCGGCTACAAGGACGTCGTCTCATCAAACGTCGTCAATACTACCGGCACGCTGCTGGGTCTGCTGGCACTAGCACCCCTGATCTATCTTTGGGGCGACACCGGCATGCTCATCGGTCTGGCGGCGCTGCCGGCCCTGCCAGTGCTGATCTCGCTATGGATCACCAGGAGGAAGTACCCGGAGATCCTTCGACGAAGTTTCAGAATCAACAAGCCAGACGCCCGCCACCTCTTCCGCTTCTCGCTAATGCTAGCTGCGTCCGCGACGACGATGCCTGTCGCCCAGATGCTGCTACGCAGCCATCTGGCGAACCAAGCGGGCTGGACGCAGGTGGGCTATTGGCAGGCAACGATCCGGCTTTCTGATGCTTATCTGCTGTTCGTGAACATGGTGCTTGCCGGTTACTACATGCCCAGGCTTTCGGAACTGGGTCCCGGCCGACAGCAGTTGCGTTACATGCTGGACGCAATGAAGCGCTTGCTTCCCCTGGTCGCCACCTGCATCGCAGTCATCTGGCTGTTCGGGGCGCCATTGATTTCGTTATTGTTCTCGGACAAGTTCCTGCCGGCGCGAGAACTGCTGACCTACCAGTTGATTGGGGACTTCTTCAAGATCGGCAGTTTCATCATGGGCTACGTCGTGGTTGCCAACGCTTGGCTACGGTGGAGCGTCCTGGGCGACATAGCGCAGGCGACCTTGTTCTTCGTGCTGGCATGGATCCTGTCGTCTCGCCATCAGGCCCTCGGAGCATCCATCGGCTATGCCGCCTGCTACTTCCTCTACTTCACCGTGCTCTGCGCCCTCTTCTACAGCGCATGGCGACGTCTGCCCCATGAATAAGCGCATTCTGTTCATCAACCTCTATTTCGAGATGGGCGGCGTGGAGACCCTGTTGCTCCGGCTCATACGGGAGCTCAAGGCGAAGGGATTCGATGCGACGGTACTGCTGCTGAGGAAGGCCTACGACCCGGTGCTCCTCACCGAGTTGCAACAGCACGCCACCGTGGTCTTTCTTTCGGACGTCGCCACCCCGATACCATCGCGGATGCGTCGCCGACTGGGCGCCGATTTCGACTACATCTTCGTGACGATCAACTACGCGCTGATCCTCGGGGCATTGCTGCAGCAGTTCGTATACCGGAGGGCGCACCTCCTGGCAGGGGTCTATCAGACGGAATTGTTCTGTGCCCCGGTCGAGGCGGGATTCCGGCACCATCAAGCGATTCGCCAGATCTTCCGGGACGGCCTCCCCGACCAGAACAAGGTGTTCGGCAACGACGCTGCAAAGGCCCACCACGAACGCCTGCTTGGCCGCGCATTCCCACAGGCGCCCGTCGTTCCGTTGATGGTCGATATCGACAAGTACCTTCCTCCCACGCGGGCACAGGTGGACAGGCACAAGATCGTCTCCGTCGGTCGGCTATGCGACTTCAAGACCTACAACTTCACAATGCTGGAGGTCGTCAAGTCACTGCGAGCACAGGGGCATCCGGTCACGTACCACATCTACGGCGATGGGCCCGACGAGACCCGCCTGCGCGCAGTCATCGCGCAGCAAGGCCTGTCGGAGGTCGTCGTGCTCCACGGACCGCTTGACTACCCCCGATTCAAAGAAGCGGTGAGCGACGCGCTCGTCTTCGTCGGCTCCGGTACGGCGGTGATGGAGGCCGCAGCCTGTGGCGTTCCCAGCATCGCCGCGATCGAATACGCCACGGCGGCGGAGACTTACGGCTTCCTCCACGAGATTCCGGGAACCAGCTTCTTCGAGCCGCATCTGCCCTATCCGCGAAAGTCGATCAGCACGCTGATCGCGCAGTTGCTGGCCGTGTCGCCGGAGCAATACCGGGAGGTCGAGGCTGCATCGCTCAAGCGAATCCAGCCGTTCTCGCCGAAGAACGTCGTTGATGTGACCGCCAAGGCCTTGCTGCAATCGAGTCCGCTTCGCGTGAACGGGTTGCGCTACGCAGTGCCCATGCTGATCTGGCGATTCTTGAGCAAGAAGTTTGGCGTGTAACCCGCGGGAGGATCGCGTGTCGACTTCTGATGCAATAAAGCTGCCCTCACCGCCTGTCTTGCCGACCGGCACCGACATCCTTGTCTGGTTCTGCGCTCTCGCCGCCCTGACCGGCCTCGGCTACGCGTTGGCTGCGGTGGGAGAAACCGCTATCGCGATCCGCCTGGTTTCAGCAGGGTATGTCGTGGGCTTCGTTCACCTGTATGCACGACGCAGACTGAGCTTCGGTTTTTTCCTGTTGATGGCCATCAGCTACGGACTGCTCTTTGGAATTCCCTGCGTCGCGTGGGTGCTCAGCAATCCGCTCAATGACGCCCCGCAGATCGATTTCCTGCTTGGACTGCTGAGCATCGGCAACCTGCTCACGGTTCTCAGTCATTGCGAAACCTATGACAGGGAGAAGGAGACGAGGCCTTTCACATTCGAGCCCAACAGAGCGTTCGTCTTCGTCTTCGCCGCCGTGTCCCTTGCCCAAGCCTACAAGCTTCGCGCCTACTTTGGCGTACTGAGCGCAAGCGAGTACGGCCATCTGGCCATCTGGGTCGATGGTGAGGCGCTGCTTAGTGCCGTACCCACGTGGATCCGGGTCCTGAGCGGCGGAAGCCTGCTGACCGGCATTATCGGCATCGCGCTCTTCCGCAATCGGCCGCTTATGCAGCTAGCGTGTCTGATCCTGATCGTTTCCGACATCGTGATCGGAATCCGCAACAAGGGCTTCTTTGGCGTCCTCGCCGCCATCTACATCCTTTCCCTGTTCGAACGCAACAAGGCGGCGAGGCTGTTTCAGAGGATCTCGTCTCCGATCTGGCTCGTGGTGGCCTTCCTCGCACTCTCCATGGTGTCCTTCATCCGCGAGGGGTTCGAGATTCCTTTGTCGGAGTACCTGCTGATCGTGCTCGACTCGCTGGCCTCCATCGTGAACGGACTGCTCTCGGTCGCCGCGCAGCCGCAGTGCCTGAAAAGCCTGGACGGCTCGCTGGTGTTCTCGCAGTTCTGGACGCTCATCGGAGTCGGCAGCGGTGCGCAACTGTCGGGCGAGTTCAACTACTGCCTCACTGGCAATCCGAATCCTCTGACAAGCGTCAGTTCCTCGCTGATCTTCGAGGTGTTGCTGATGAGTGGGCCCCTCTGGCCGTTCGCTGCGGCCCTCTACTTGCTGGTGCTGTATGGCGCGTTGCGGCTGCTCGAAAGCCGTAAGACCGTCATCAGCCTGTCCATCCTCTGTGCACTGGCTCCGGCCTTCCTCTACACCCTGCGCGCGGAGTTGGTGCAGCCGCTAGTGTTCATCCTCAAGAGCCTTCCGTACATCCTCTTGATCGGCCTGCTGGTGCAGCGAATCTCCAGGAGGGATCCGGCACGCCCTTCGCTGCCGCATTGAATCAACGTCACGCCGCCGTCTTACAGGACCAAGATCCCGAAACCGATGCGAATTCTGATCTTCAATTTCTTCTCCGGCGTCATGGAGCGAGGAATCCCCATCTACTGCAGGAACCTGCGCGAGGCGCTGGAGATGGAAGGACATCATGTCGTCGAACTGTGCTGTCCGGTGTGGGCACACGGCGTTCCGAAGTCGGTGCAGAACGTCCTGTTCATGTTGTACGAGCAGTTGCTGATGCCCGTGCTGTCCCTCTTCCATTCGAAGTCCGTCTACCCCTACAACACCGCGTCGGTTCTGGGCAGCTTGCATCCCGGGGCACTGTTGATCGTCCACGACTTCATCCCCAACCGCAAAGCCGACAAGAGCTTGGTGGCGCGATATGTCCGGCTGACCCAGTGGGTGCATGCAGCCCTGGGCCGCGATGTCGCCTGCGTCTCCACCGCCACCTACCGGGTGGCCGTCAAGCTGAAGGCGTTTACTAGATCACGGCGATTGGTTCTGCCCAACGGCTTCTGGACCTTCCGGGCCACAATCCGCGGCTTGGCCTTCCCTCAAGGCGACGAGGTCCTACTCTGCACGGGCATCGGACAGAACAAGGACCTGCGCGGCGCGCTCGACCTGTATGCGTCGACCCTGGCGCAGCGCCGCATTCCTGTGTCGCTACTGGGTCTGGCCGGTGATGCGAGCATTACCCAGCGTTGGCTCGCGGAGCATCCCGAAATCGATCCGACGCTGATCAGGGTGCTGCCCCGGCTGACCGACACAGAGGTTGTCGAGGCCTACATGCGGTCTCGCTGGGTCTGGGTCCACTCGCGCAACGAGGGTTACGGGCGCTCCATCGCGGAAGCCAAGTGCTGCGCCAAGTACACGATTGCCACCAACATTCCACCATTCCGCGACCAGAAGGACCACACGGTCCAACTCTACGGCGACCGCAAGAGCTTCGAGGACGCAGTCACTGTTCTCGAGCACCTCGATCGATCGGCGCTGCCGCCGCAGGAACCAGCCGAAGACAGGCTGCTGGCCGAGAATGTTCGTCAATGGTTGAAGACAGGCTCCTGAATGTTGCGCCCCCGCTTGCTCATCCTCACCCCTCGCTACCCTTACCCGGTCATCGGCGGTGACCGGCTGCGCATCTACTTCATCTGCAAGGTGCTCTCCGCGCACTTCCGACTTACCCTGCTCAGCTTGTGCGACAGCAAGGCGGAAATGACTTCGAGGCTCCCGATGGATGGTGTCTTCGAGCGCATTGAGCGCGTTTACCTACCCAAGTGGCGGTCCCGGTTCAACAGCCTGTTGGCCCTGCCCACGCAAACGCCGCTGCAGAACGCCTATTACCGGTCGTCCGAATTTCGACGGCGTATCCGGGCCTTGATGCCCGAGCACGACGGGATCCTGGCCCATCTGATCCGTACCGGCGACGCGATTCGTGACCTGCCGGCGCCCAAGTTTCTTGAGATGACCGATGCAATCTCGCTGAACTACGCTCGCGTCGGACGCGAGCGACGAAATGCGCGAGACCTGCGCTCCCAGGTCTACCGCATCGAAAGCGAACGCTTGGAAGCCTATGAACGAGCCGTTGTGGACGACTTCGACCATTCCTTCCTTGTCTCCTCGGTGGATCGCGAATTCCTGTTCGGCAACGATCCGGCGCGGCTGGCGCGGGCCACCGTAGCCTCCAACGGGGTCGATCTGTCCGGCCTGCCCTTTTCATTCTCGAACACCCCCGGAGATCTGGTGTTCATCGGGAACATGACCACACTACAGAACCTCGACGCGGTGCAATACATGGCGTTGGAGATCCTGCCGCTGGTCCGCCGACAGCGCCCCGAGGTCCGCCTGCGCGTCATCGGTCGCATCGGTCCGAACGAACGTGCGCAACTGGAGCGCGCCGACGGAGTCGTCGTCACCGGTCAGGTCGACAGTGTGGCAGTCGCCGCGCACGGCGGGGCCATCGGAGTCTGCCCGATGCGCCTGGGGGCGGGGGTGCAGAACAAGGTGCTCGAATACATGGCGCTTGGCCTTCCCACCGTCTCCACGTCGATCGGCCTCGAAGGCTTTCACGCGAAGGACGGTGTCGAAATCGCGGTCGCCGACGATCCCGCCGCTTACGCGGCGCGCGTGCTTGATCTGCTCGAGGACCGGGTTGCAGCCGGTGCGATGGCTCGGGCGGCGCGAGCCTACGTGGAGTCGCATCACAGCTGGGAAGCTATGTTGCAACCTATGGTGGACACGATCACCGATCGACTCGCATCGTCGACGCCCCGCCCGAGCGTCACCGCGGCTTCATGATGAACAGCGGCACGCGGTCCTGGGCGAAAGCGTCACGGTTGAGTCGTTCGCTGAACGGTGGCGCGTGATCGCCAACGACGACCAGGAATGGCGTGGTCCCTGACGCTGCCAGAAGCACCTCCAGCCGGGTCAGCAGATCCCCGAGTTGACGCACCAACTGGCAGGCTTCGAGCGGTGTCGCCGAGGCGGCGCAAGCCTCGCGCAGATCGTCCGGTAGTGGCGGCAGCCGCTTGAAGTCCAAGGGCAGATGCGTGTCCAGCGTGAGGGCGTACACGAACCGACCGGGTTCCTGGGCGAGGCCCACGGCCTGGGCAAGCACGTCGGCGTCGCAAACGCCCGGGAAGGCAGGGTTGCAGTTCATCGACCTTGGGAGAGCGCTGTCCCTCCAGTTCCAGGGCTGCAGCCCGATCCGCGGCCACCAGGCCGATCGGTCGAACATGCGCAGTCCGAAACCGTGCAGGCCGATGCTCGTCACGCCCTTCGCCATCCATTGACGAGGCAGACAGTCTGAGGCAAGTGCTTCGTCGAGCCTCGAGTAGTGAACGTGCAGGCCACACAGGGTGCGAAGCTCGCCAAAGGTCGTCGACCCGCTGAAGAGCTCTTCGGCGGTCCGGGTATCCCACCGTGCCTTCAACCTGGGCGTCATCAGCCGATTCTCAAGCCAGCGGTTGAGTGCGGGAGCCCGGGGCTGTCCCATCGACTCCACCAGGATCAGGACGGCGGACTGCCCGGGACGGTCCGCCTGCCAGGACTGCAAGGACCGGTATGTGACCGGGTTCGCGATCCGCGTTCCAGGACCCGACACGGGAAAGCTCTGACGCTCGGCGGCCCAGACGTTCCACGCGGGACTCCCCGCGAAGTTCAGGCTGACGGCACGCTTGTCCTTGTCCATGCCAAACCAGTGGAACGATCCGTTGACGATGTCGCAGCCCGCCGCGAGCACGGCAACGATCAGCAGTGGCAGCGCGAGCAGCCGGGCATGCCTGGTGAGCCGCAGCACCAACCACATGCAGATCGCGACGCCGCCCAGGGCTCCCAGCATCGAGGGAGATACGAGAGCCGGCAGGTGCAGCATGTCGACGAATCGCGCCGCATCGACGAAGTCGACCGTCGACATGAAGTGATAGTTCTTGGCGGCGGCGCGCAAACCATCGGCCGCCCACGCCGCAGTCAATACGAGCGCCCCCCCCAGTGACGAGAAGCACGCGACAGCGGCTCCAAGCAGCAGATCGAGATTGAACAGCGGCCGTTCCTCGGCGCGCGGCACCTGGAAGATCCAGACGCTCAGCCACGACGGTGCATGCAACGCCAAGACGGTCGCGACGAACCGGACGGGGAACTGCCATAGGAGGCCCAAGCGCGCACCTTGCTTCGAAAAGGGCGGACGGAACGGCCGGGAACTGGAGCTCATGTAGAACGGACCGGAGAAAGGCTCGCGCACTGGAGGGATGACAGCGTGTAGACGCCGTCGACGCGGCGTAGCGCTTCCGCCCACGAAAGACAATCGTGGACCGGGTGGGCAAGGATACGCGCGCCAGCGGGACGGAATGACAGGGCCGGTAGGCGATCGAGCGGGACGGCGAACGCGCCCACGCCCAGCCGGTCGGCGTGCCGTGCGACATGATCCACACTCCGTCGAACCCGGTAGGTACTGAGAATCGGGCCAGGTAAATTTGCCCGGGACTGCCAGCGGTTGAACAAGGAAAAGTCCTTGGGCTGATAGAGCTGGAACACGACACGGCGCTCGTCGGGCGTGCCCTGGATGCGGTCAACGATGTATTGGCCTGCGGTCTCGATATCACTCTTGAGGTCGAGCACGATCCAGGCGTCACGTGGGACGGTGGACAGCAGCGTGTTGATGTTGCAGCCGTCTTTAAGCAGATCCCCCTGGGGGCCGGGGTCGTGTTGACAACGTAGTTCGCCCCCCTCCAACACCAGATCCACTTCCAGCACGCGCAGGCCCGCCGCGTAGGCCCGCCGAGCGGCCCCCAACGTGTTGGCGGTCCGTTGGTCGGATTCCCCCAGCGCATGGGCGATACGCACCGGCACGCCAGCTGCAGCCAACCAGGCGTAGTCCTGACCCGGGCGCAGTGGGGCCACGCTTGACCAGTCTTCCGAAGCACGCCAACGTGCCCACGCGTCCGTTCCGCGCTCGCCCAACACCGCTGAATCGACCCGATGCAACCACTGCCGCCCGGAGCTTGTGGCCAAAAGCGCGCCACCCGTCACGAGAGCACCACAGAGGCCCGCCAAGAGCAGGGGCAAGCGCGAGGTTCGCATCCCTCCCCCGCGTGCGCGTTCTCGCGTCATGGTGCCCCCGCCACTGGACCGGAGGCGCCCACGGACGGGCGCTCGGGCGTTCCGTACTCGGCCACCCAGCGTCGCAACGCAGTCACGGTCGCCTCCCTTGTTCCGTGGCGGTCGTCTCGAACAGCACTCAGCCATTGAGTCAACTCGCCGTCGACATGCGCCTGACTCAGCCTTGCGATCCTCACCCGCGCGATGCGGGTCGGCACCGTCTTGTCCGAATCCGCAATCAATTCCTCGTAAAGCTTCTCCCCCGGCCTCAACCCCGTGAAGTGGATTCCGATCTCCTGCTCGCTCTTCCCCGCCATCCGGATCATCGTCTTGGCCAGATCCACGATCTTCACCGGGTCCCCCATGTCGAGCACCAGCACCTGCCCGCTTTCCCCGATCGCGCCGGCCTGCAGCACCAATCGCGCGGCTTCTGGAATCGTCATGAAGTAGCGAATGATGTCCGGATGCGTCACCGTCACCGGCCCCCCCTTCGCGATCTGCTCCTTGAACTTCGGAATCACGCTCCCGCTCGAGCCCAGCACATTCCCGAATCTCACCGCCATGAACTTCGTCGCGTGCCCCTGCCCCGCCATGTGACTGATCACCAGCTCCGCGGCGCGCTTCGTCGCCCCCATCACATTCGTCGGATTCACCGCCTTGTCGGTCGAGATCAGCACGAAGCGCTCGGCCCCTGATTCAGCCGCCGCCGTGCACGCGTGATACGTCCCCAGCGTGTTGTTCCTCAGCGCGGCCCACGCGTTCTCCTCCTCCATCAACGGCACATGCTTGTAAGCCGCCGCATGGAACACGATCTGCGGCCGGTACTTCCCGAAGGTGAACCGCAGGTGCTCCAGGTCCTTCACATCCCCGATCAGCCGCACCAGCGGGATATGCGGGAACTTCTCGCTCAGTTCCTGCTCGATCGAATACAGCGCGAACTCGCTCAGCTCATACAGCACGATCCGCGACGGCCCGTACCGCGCCACCTGCCGGCACAGCTCCGACCCGATCGACCCGCCGGCCCCGGTGATCAGCACCACCTTGCCGCCGATGCACTCGCTGATGCCGCCCTCGTCGAGCTGCACCGGCTCGCGGCCCAGCAGATCCTCGGGTTCGATGTCCCGCACCTGGTTCACCGCGCGGCCCGCCAGCAGTTCCTGGCTGCTCGGCACCGTCAGCACCGCCAGCCCGGTCTTGCCCGCCAGGTCCAGCGCGCGTCGGCGCTGCGCCGTCGTCGCGGCCGGCATCGCCACGATCACATGGGTGATGCCATGCATCTCCGCCAGGCGCCCCGCATCCTCGAGCGTGCCGATCACCGGCACCCCGGCCACCCGCGCGCCACGCTTCTCCGGCGCATCGTCCAGGTAGCCCACCACCACCCAGCCCTGCTGGTGCTGGATGCCGGCCACCAGCAGCCGGCCGGCATCCCCCGCACCCATCACCAGCGCGCGGCGCTGCTCCAGCGCGCTGCCGCTGATGCGACTGCGCATGTGCTCGTAGAGCATCCGGTAGCCCATGCGCATCGTCGCCAGCGCCATCAGCGTGAACACCGGATGCAGCGCCAGCACCGCCCGCGGCACCTTCGTCAGCTGCGCCATCAGGACCGCCACCGCGGCGATCAGGCCTGCGGCGATGCACACCGCTGCCAGCCGCTTGATCTCGCCGAAACCGCTGAAGCGCCACATGCCCTTGGGCACGTGGAACAGCCGCAGCAGCACCCCGTACAGCGCGACGATGCCCAGCATCACCCAGTGGTCGTAGCCGGGCCTGGCTTCGAACCAGCGCTCGAAGCCCAACCGGAACAGATAGGTCGCCTGCCAGGCCAGCGCCACCGCCACCATGTCGAGCGCCAGCGCCAGCGCTTCGCGGTAAGGCCGGATGCGCGTCAGGAAGGCATCGAGGGACAACCAGTTCATCGTGTTCTCTTGTTCCGTGCCTGGTGCTCAGGCCTTGATCGCGCCCAGCGTCGCCAGGATCAACCGGATGTCGCCGCCCAGGCTGGCATTGCGCACGTAGTCCGCCGCCAGGCGCAGCTTCATCGGCATGACCACCTCGACATACTCGCGCTCCGGATCCTCCGCCCGCGCCAGCAGCTCGCTCTCGTTGCGGAAGCTCAGCGAGGCCGGATCGGTGATGCCCGGCCGCACCGACAGCACCAGCTCGCGCAGCTCCGCCGGATACAGCGCCACGTAGCGCGGCACCTCGGGCCGCGGGCCGACCAGGCTCATCGCGCCGCGCAGCACGTCCCACAGCTGGGGCAGCTCGTCGACCTTGCTCGCGCGCAGCCAGCGTCCGCTGCGGGTGATGCGGGCGTCGTCGCCGATGGTGATCTGCGGCCCGAGCCGTGGCGCGTCCACCCGCATCGTGCGGAACTTGTGGATGCGGAACGGCGCGCCGAAGCGCCCCACCCGCTCCTGCCGGAACATCACCGGCCCCGGCGAGTCCAGCTTGACCCATACCGCCACCGCCAGCAGCAGCGGGCTCAGCAGCAGCAGGCCGATGCCGGCGCAGACGATGTCGAAGAGTCGCTTGGCCATCGGCCGTCCCCGCTCCCGTGCCCGTCCGGCCCGCTCAGGCGCCCAGCGCGCGGCGCACCGCGGCGATCACGCGCTCGACCTGCTCGTCGGTCATCGCCGTGTACAGCGGGATCGTCACCGTGCGCTCGTAGGCCTTCTGCGACTCGGGGAACATCTCCGGCGTCAGGCCGTAGCGCTCCTTCCAGTAGGGATGCTGGTGCAGCGGCACGTAATGCACGCTGCAGCCGATGCCTTGCTCGAACAGGCGCTCGATGAATTCGTCGCGGCCGATCGGCGCGTCCTCGGTCAGGCGCAGCACGTACAGGTGCCAGCTGTGCACGTCGCCCTCCGGCGCCTGCGGCGGCAGGATCAGCGGCAGGTCGGCCAGCGCCTCGAAGTAGCGCGCCGCGATCTGCTCCCGGCGCTTCTGGAAGGCCGGCAACCGCTTGAGCTGGTGCAACCCCAGCGCCGCCGCGATGTCGGTCAGGTTGTACTTGAAGCCGGGCGCGACGATCTCGTAGTACCAGCTCGGCACCTTGGCCGTGAAGCGGTCGAAGGCATCGCGGTTGATGCCGTGCAGGCGCATCACGCGCGCCCGCTTGGCAAGCTCGGCGTCGCGGGTCACCAGCATGCCGCCCTCGCCCGTGGTCATGGTCTTGTTGGCATAGAAGCTGAACACGGTGGCATTGCTGCCCATCGTGCCAATCAGTTCCTTCTCCAGCGTCGTGGGCAGCGCATGCGCCGCATCCTCGACGACCTTCAACCCATGCCGGCGCGCGATGTCCAGCAGCGTCAGCATGTCCACCGCCAGGCCGGCGTAGTGGACCGGAATGATGGCCCTGGTGCGCGGCGTGATCGCGGCCTCGATCTGGTCGAGCGCGATGTTCATCGTCTTCGGATCGATGTCCACCAGCTTCACGTCCGCGCCCATGTAGCGCACCACCTCGGCGGTGGCGGTGAAGGTGTGCGTCGTGGTGATGACCTCGTCGCCGGGGCCGATGCCCAGCGCCTCGAGCGCCAGGTGCAGGCCGGCGGTCGCGGAGTTGACCGCGATGCACTCGATCTGCGGCTCGTTGAGGAACTCGGCGAAGGCCTGCTCGAAGCGCCTGGCCTTCGGGCCGGTGGTGATCCAGCCGCTCCTGAGCGTGTCGACGACCTCGGCGATCTCCTCCTCACCCAGCTCGGGCAGGGCGAACGGCAGGAACGGGAGCTTCTGATCGGGGTTCTGGCTCATGGTGTCTTGGTGATCAGCGCCAGCACATGGCTGCGCAGGAAGGGCATCGTGTTGAGGACGCGGTAGGCGCCAGGGTGCAGCCGGCAGGCGGCGCGCGCGATCGGAGGGGCCAGGGTGACACGGCGCACCGTCGTCCGGCCCTCGGGGAACAGCGCGCGCACGCGCTTGAGCGGCACGCCCCGGACGTCGGGATTGCGCGGATTGTCGACGATGAAGTCGTACCAGAGCACCGCCCCGCCCGGCCGCAGCCAGCGCCACATCGCCTGCGCCAGGCGCTGCTGCAGCGCATCGTCCAGGATCGACGAGAACACCGTCGACTGCAGCACCAGGTCCTGGCTGCCCGACTCCACCTCGGCCTGCGAGGCATCGCCCGCCAGCAGCCGCACCTGCTGCGGCAGCGCGGCGCGCGCCGCCTCCAGGCGCTCGGGCAGCAGCTCGATGCCGGTCAGGTGCTGCGGCAGCAGGCCCAGCCGCAGCATGTCCATCAGGTTGCCGCCGGCGCCGCAGCCCACCTCGGTCATGCGCCAGCCGCTCACCGACGCGTCGGCCTCCGGCAGCGTCGCGCGATGCGCCGACAGCAGCCGCCACATCGCGGCCTGGCGCTCGTGCAGCATCTGCCAGACCTCGGGGCGCAGCAGGCTGTAGCGCTCCAGCCCGGCCAGCCGCTGGTCGCGGCGGGCATAACGCTGGGCGATGGCCTGGAGTTCTCGGTCCTGGGTCATGTCGTCGTCGGTCGGAGCCGTGGTGAGGACTGCGTTGATCGGGACTGCGTGGATCGGGACTGTGGGCCTGCGGAACGGTGGACGCGTGCAGATCGGCGCCGCGCTCAGGACACCGCGTCGATGAAGCGCTGCGCCAGCACCGGGTAGGTGTGATTCGCCAGCACGAACTCGCGACCGCGACGGCCCATCTCGGCGCGCGCCTCGGCCGGCACGGCGGCCAGCTTCAACAGGCCGTCGGCGACCGCCCGAGGGTCCTGGGGCGGCACCGTCAGGCCGGCGCCGGCCTCGGCCACCGGATCGTTGCCGGCCTCCACCGAGTGCAGCACCGGCCGCTGCGCCATCAGGTAGTCCATCAGCTTGTTGGGCGCGATGCCGAAGCGGTAGATCGGCGTGCGCTGCCAGCCGATGTAGGCGATGTCGAAGCCCTTGAGCAGCGACGGGATCTGCGCCTTGGGAATCGCCGGGAACATCGCGACGTTCGTCAGTTCCTCGTCGCGCACGCGCGCCTCGAGCCGCTCGCGCAGATGGCCACCGCCGACCAGCACGAAACTCAGCGCACTGTCCTTCAGCAGCTTCGCCGCGTCCAGCAGCACGTCCAGCGCGTTGGGCTCGCCCATCGAGCCGGCATAACCGACGACGGTGCGACCGGCGGCCCGCTCGGCGTCCAGGTGCGCCTGGATCGAGGGCTCGAGCGGCTCGCCATGCTCGGACCATTCATCCAGCGTGATGCCGTTGGGCACGATGTGCAGCTTCTTCAGGTCGAGCCCGTGCGCCGCCATGTGCTGGTGGACCTTGGGCAGCATCGAGACGACGACGTCGGCATCGCGGTAGGCATCGTTCTCGGCCTTCTGGCACAGCATCGCGAACGGATGCCACTTCGACATCCCCGACAGCTCGATCGGCGAGAGCGGCCACAGGTCGTGGACCTCGTAGACCAGCTTGGCCTTCGCGAGCCTGGCCACGCGGCGTGCCACCCAGACGTCCATCGGATAGGTGCTGGAGGCGATGACCACGTCCGGCGCGAATTCGCGCGCCAGGATGTCGGCGTCCTTCCAGACCTGGCGGCAGAAGGACCAGATGTTCTTGACCCGGCCCATGCCGTTGCCCTGGTACTCGGGCGTGTCGTAGAAGAGGTAGTTCACGCCGCTCATCGCGGCCATGCCGGGCTCGGGCTGGGTGGTGCGGACATGCGAGTAGGACGCGCCCAGGATCAGCGCCTGGTGCCCGGCCCGGACCCATTCGCGAGCCAGGTAGAACGGGCGGAACTCCATGCCGTGCTTCGGCGAGCCGGCGTAGTGGTTGATCAGCAGCAGCTTCATGGGGACGTCAGGGAAAGACTCTCGCGGTCAGGCGCCTCAGGCGCGTTGCAGGCGTTCGACGAAGCGGGCGACGGCGGGGCCGAACATCGCATGCGCGGCGACCCAGGCGCGGTTGGCCGCGCCGAGGCGGTCGGCATCGACCGCCTGGCCGGCGACCTCGGCCTGGCCGACCAGCATCCGGAGGCGGTCCGGCAGCGCACCCAGGTCCTCGTCGTCCTTCAGGATCAGGCCGTGGCGGCCGAGCAGCGTGTCGGGCTGCCCCAGCGCCAGGCTGCCGGCGGTGCCCAGCAGCTCGTGGTTGGCTGGCAGGTCGGACAGGAGCGGCAGGCACTCGTGCGCCATCGCCTCCAGCACCGACACCGACACCGAATCGCTCTCCGGCAGGCTCAGGAACCAGCGCGCCGGCGCGTAGCGGCGGCCTTGCGAGGTGGCATCCAGGCGTCCGGTGAACTCGACCCGCTCCGCCAGGCCCAGCGCACGCACCTGCTCCTCCAGCGCGCCGCGCAGCGAGCCGTCGTTGGCGACGACCAGGCGGGCCTCGGGCTGCTTCGCCGCGATCGCGGCGAAGACCTCGATCACGCGATGCGGGCGGTAGATCGGCTCCAACCCGCGGTTGGCGTAGAACAGCCAGGGCTGCTTGCGCACGTTCTGCTTGGGCAACTGCTCAAGGCCGAAGGGGAAGGTCATCACCTCGGTCGCGCCCAGCTCGCGCATGCGGGCGCTCATGAACTCGGAATCCGAAGTCGTCACCGCGCAGGCCTTGAGCACCTGCGTCGTCAGCCAGCGGTAGGCCCAGCCCTGGCCGGGCGTGACCAGGATGTCGCTGCCCCAGGCGGAACCGGCAATCCGCGCGCGCAGCTTCCAGCCGCGACGCGCGGCCCAGGCCAGCGTGCCGTGCGAGGTCAGGTAGTGGGCATGCAGCCAGTCGGCATCGACCTTCTTCAGCCACGCGCCGAGCGCCGGCAGCTGCTTCAGCACCGCGATGTTGCCGCCGGCATGCGCGGGATCGGTGTTCAGCGCGAGGCGGCGGTCCTCGGGGATCAGGAAATGGAACTCGGGCGCGAAGCCGCGCGTGGATGCGGCCCACAGCTCGATCTCGCGGCGCTGCGACAGCGCGCGCGCCCATTTCAGCAGGTGGGGACTCTCGCCGTCCCCGATCAGGACCAGTCTCATGCAGGCACTCCGTGGGCGACCGGCCGCGGCGCCGAGCCGCGCAGCAGCCACGCCAGGTAGATCGCGAAATAGATCGGCAGCAGCACCGCGATGGCGCCGAGCGCCGTCGTCAGCGCGCCGCCGGAACTCAGGACCAGCGCGACCGGCAGCACATACAGCGCGTTGCCGACCAGGCTGAAGGCCAGCGCGCCGCGCTGCCGTCCGGTGACCATCGGCGTGACCGTGAGCGGCGCGGCGATGAAGTGCGCAGCGACGTAGGGCGCGATCCAGCGGCCGTACTCGCCGGCGGTCGCCCAGTCCTCGCCCAGCAGCCAGCCGAACAGCGCCGGGCCGACGGCGATCAGCACCACCATGCCGGGCAGCGCCACCATCGCCAGCAGGCGGATGCCGCGCAGCAGGCGCGGGCGCAGGTCGATGCCGCGCTGCCAGTCGCGGGCGAGCTCGCCCAGCAGCGCCTCGGACAGCGCGCCGCCGACCAGCGTCGCCGGCGCCTTCACCAGCCGCACCATCAGCGCGTAGTAGCCCGCCGTCGCGGCGTCGGCCCAGGCGGCGATCATCGCCAGCACCAGCGTCTCCTGGGCCGCGTTGACGAAGGCATGCGGGCTGTTGAGCAGCGGGAACTGCTTGTAGCGCCAGGCCAGCCGCCGCAGGTGGCGCCAATGCCAGGACTTGCCCGCCTGATCCAGCCGCGTCGCGCGCCGCCAGCGCGCGCCCCGGCGCAGCAGCCACAGCGGTGCCAGCAACGCGGCCAGGCTTTGAGACAGCACCAGCGCGGCCACGCTCGCGAAGCCGCCCAGCGCCGCCAGCGCCTGGGCCGCCGCCATCACCCCCTGCTGCAGCACCCGCGCCTGCGCGATCACATCGATGCGCGCCTGGCGGTTGTTCCACAGGCTCAGCGCCTGCTGCATGCCGGCCAGCGCCACCACCGGGGCCAGCATCAGCAGCCACGGATCCAGCTGCGAGAGCGAGACCCAGCGCCCCCCCAGCCGCGCATGCTGCGCCATCAGCAGGTGCCAGGCGCCCGCGCCGGCCGCCGTCAGCAGGCCCATGGCCAGCGCGATCCAGAGCGCCAGCTGCAGCACCAGCGCGGCCTCGCCGTCCCGGCGCGGCATGACGATCGCGAACTCGTAGCGCGCGTTGGCGATGGTGGCGAGGTTGGCGGCCAGCGCGACGAACAGCGCCCAGTGCCCGAGCGCCTCGGCGCCATACCAGCGCGTCAGCAGCGGCGCGATCAGCATCGGGATCGCCTGCGTCAGCATCGAGGCGCCAGCGAGCTGGGCGAAGCGGCGGCGGACGGTCATCGGAGCTGGCCTCCGTGACGCTCCGCGATCGCACGCACCGCGGCCCGCTGCGAGGCGCTCAGCCGCGCATGCAGCCCCAGCGGCAGGTTGAGCACGGTGCGGGCCGCGCGCTCGCCCTGCGGACAGTCGCCGGCCGTATAGCTGAAGCGGCGGCTGCCGCGCGGATGCACGACGTCGTCGAACCAGGTGCCGCCGACGATGCCTTCCGCCTCGAGCGCCGCCAGCGCGGCATCGCGGGACGCCGCATCGGGCAGCAGCAGCGGATAGCGCAGGAGCACGGCGCCCGGGGCGCGGACCGGCCACTCCCAGCCCGGCAGATTGGTCAGCAACGCATCGAAGTCGGCCGCCTGCGCGCGACGCAGCGCATGGATCGCGTCGAAGCGGCGTGCCTGCATCAGGCCGATCGCGGCGCTCAGCGGATGCAGCCCGGCCCGGTAGTCGGGCTGGGTGTCGCCGGCGACCTCGCTGTCCGGCGTCTTCGCCACCACGCCGAGCATCCGGGACGGCGCGCGCAGCAGCGTGGTCAGCGCGGCCAGCGCCGGCCGCGGCAGGCTCATCGTCAACCGATGCCAGCACAGCGTCAGCAACTGGCGCAGGACGGTGCCGGTCGACGGCGCCCGCAGCGCGGGCATGCGGGCCGCGAAGCGCTCGCGCGTGGCGGCATCGTGGATCACCAGCGCGCCGCCGATGCCGGTGGTCAAGGGCTTGGAGTATTCGAAGCTGAAGAAGGCCGCATGGCCCAGCGTGCCAACGCGGCGACCGATCGCGTCGGCACTGCCCCAGGCATGGGCGGCGTCCTCGACGAAGACGACGTCGGGATGCTGGATGCGCAGCTCGTCCAGGCCCTCGGTGACCAGGCCGAAGTTGTGCGGCACCACCACGAGCCGCGTCGCGCCGCTGATGGCTTCCGAGATCGCGTCCGGCGTGGGGTTGAAGTCGTCGCGCGCGATGTCGACGTAGCGCACCGCCAGGCCCAGGTGCATGAAGACATTGGGCACGACCACGCAGGTGTAGCCCGGGAGCAGCACTTCGGAGCCCGGCGGCAGGTCCAGCGATGCGGTGAACGCATGCAGCGCCGCGCGGCCGCTGCCGAACAGCCGCACCTCGCCAGCGACCGCCGGATCGAGGTCCAGGCTGCGCGCGAAGGCAGCGCGGAAGTCCTCGAGGCTGGCGGCGCCACGCCGCAGCCAGTGCCACAGCGCCGCGGGCAGGTCGCGCCAGCGCAGCGCGCCGGCGACATGACCCTTCATGAGGACGACGACGGCGGGCGGGCGCCGTCGACCCGGTGGAGCGGCCGGGCCGGCACGCCGCCGTAGACCCAGCCGCCGGGGAGATGGCCGCGCACCACCGCATGCGCGGCGACGACCGCGCCGTCCTCGATCACGCTGCCCGGCAGCACCGTGACCCGCGCGCCGAGGAAGACGTTGCTGCCGATGCGAATGTCGGCGCGCTGGTAGTGCTCGCGGAAGAGGCCGGTGGCGGTGACCGCGTTGGACTCGCAGAACAGCATCAGCCCGGGGCCGATGGCGACGTCGTCGCCGATGGTGAGCCGCTGCTGGCCGATCAGCAGGTAGCCGCCCGGCGCGATGTGGCTGCGTACCCCGATCTGGAAGCTGCCGGTGCCGGAGGCCAGCAGCTGGACGTCGCGGTACAGGATGGAGCCGGCGCCCAGCGCGCTGCCCCGGCCGCAGCGCACGCGCGCGCCGGGATGGATCTGCGCGCGGGTACCGACGCGCAGCCCCAGCCACGCCGCGACCCGGGCGCGCATCCGCGCGCGCACCGCATCCAGCGTGTAGCCCAGCAGCATCGCGTTGGTGGCCTTGTCCAGGGGTTGATCGGGGGGAATCGGTGCGGGCCGTCGCGCGTCGGCGCTCAGGCCAGGGCGGCGCGCAGCGCGGCGACCACCTCGTCCTGCTGCGCCTCGCTGAGGTCGGCGCTCATCGGCAGGCTCATCACCCGCCGCGCCGCGGCCTCGGCCTGCGGCAGCGGCGTCGCGACGCGGCAGCGCTGCTCGTAGGCGGGCTGGCGGTGCAAGGGTCGCGGGTAGTGGATCGCGGTCGGGATGCCGGCCTGCTTGAGCGCCTGGACCACCGCCTCGCGCTCGTCCACCTGGACGGTGAACTGGGCCCAGACGCAGTCGCGATCCTCGCGCACCGCCAGGCGCTGCAGCGGCAGCGCGCCGAGCTGCTGCTGGTAGCGCTCGCCGATGGCCAGGCGCCGGGCGATCTCCCAGTCGAAGCGTTCCAGCTTGCCCAGCACCACCGCGCATTGCAGCGTGTCCATGCGGCCGCCCACGCCCACCCGCGTGTGGGTGTAGCGCTGGCTCTGGCCGTGGACGCGGATCTCGCGCGCGGCCTGCGCCAGCGCGTCGTCATCGGTGAAGAGCGCGCCGCCATCGCCGTAACAGCCCAGCGGCTTGCTCGGGAAGAAGCTGGTCGCGCCCCAGGTCGACAGGCCGCAGCTCGGGCGGCCCTTGTAGGTGGCGCCGAAGGACTGGGCCGCGTCCTCCATCACCGCGATGCCGCCATGCCTGGACGCGATCGCGTTGATCGCGTCCATGTCGCAGACCTGGCCGTAGAGGCTCACCGGCATGATGGCCTTGGTGCGCGGCGTGATGGCCGCCTCGATCAGCGCGGCATCGAGGTTGCAGCTGTCGGGCTCGATGTCGACGAACACCGGCACGCCGCCCAGCAGCACGATGGTCTCGACCGTCGCGGCGAAGGTGAAGGGCGTGGTGATGACCTCGTCGCCGGGTTGCAGGTCCAGCGTCATCAGCGCGATCAGCAGGGCCTCGGTGCCGCTGGCCACGGTGATGCAGTGCTTCGTGCCCGCGCGGGCCGCCAGCGCCGTCTCCAGCTCCTGGACCTCCGGACCCATGATGTACTGGCCGTGATCGAGCACGCGCTGGATGCGCGCGTCGATGCTGGTCTTCAGCGCGGCGTACTGCGCCTTGAGGTCGATGAAGGGAAGGCTCATGCCTGGGGCTCCGTGGCGTCCAGCAGGCGCAGCGTCCGGCCGGTGAGTTCATAGCGTTCGCCGCTGGCCGGGCAGGCCGCGCGCCCCTGGCCTTCGACGGGCAGGTCCAGCTTCTCGCCGTGGCGGCTCATCCAGCCGATCTGGCGCGCCGGCACGCCGACCATCAACGCGAACGGCGTCACGTCACCCTTGACGACGGCACCGGCGCCGACGAAGGCGTACTCGCCGATGGTGGCGCCGCAAACGACGGTGCAGTTGGCGCCCAGCGTCGCGCCGCGCTTCACCTGCGTGCGGCGGTATTCGCTCTTGCGCGGCACCGCCGAGCGCGGGTTGTAGACATTGGTGAAGACCATGGACGGGCCGCAGAACACGTCGTCCTCCAGCGTCACCGCGTCATAGACCGACACGTTGTTCTGGATCTTCACGTTGCGGCCGATGGTCACCTCGTTGCCGACGTAGACCCCCTGCCCCAGCGAGCAACCCTCGCCGATGCGGGCGCCGGCGCACACATGGCTGAAGTGCCAGACCTTGGTGCCCTCGCCCAGCTGCGCGCCGTCGTCGACGATGGCGCTGTCGTGCTTCCACCAGCCCATGTCAGAACACCAGCGGCAGGCCGACGCGCTGGCCGTCGCGGGCGCTGCGGTAGGCGGCGATCAGCAGCTCCAGCGAGCGCAGGCCCTCGTAGCCGTCGACCTGCGCCTGCGCCTCGCCGCGCAGCGTCTGGATGACGTTGTCGTAGTAGGCGGCATGGCCGAAGCCGTAGACGCTGGTGGTCTCGTAGCTGGCGTTCTTCACCCGCTCGTCGTCGGGATGCGGCGTGTCGAAGGCCCAGTGCTCGATCTTGTTGACCGCGGTGCCGCCGATCTTGACGGTGCCCTTCTCGCCCAGGATGGTGATCGAGCCTTCCAGGTTCTGCGGGTAGGTCAGCATCGTCACGTTGATGCTGGCCAGGCCGCCGTGGCGCAGGCGCAGCGCCAGCACGCCGGTGTCCTCGGCCTCGATGTCGCGGTCCAGCGTCGCGGTGTAGGCGTGGACGTTGTCCACCGGGCCGACCAGCCAGTCCAGCAGGTCGACGTAGTGGCTGGCCTGGTTCATGAAGGCGCCGCCGTCCATGTCCCAGCGGCCGCGCCAGCGGGCGGCGTCGTAGTAGCTCTGCGGGCGGGTCCAGAACACGTTCACCGTGCTCATGAAGATCCGGCCGAAGCGGCCCTGGTCCAGCGCCTGCTTGACCAGCTGCACCGTCGCATTGAGGCGGTTCTGCTTGACGACGAACAGCTTCACCCCGGCGTCGCGGCAGGCCCGGACCATCGCCTGGCCCTCCTCGAACTTGGTCGCCATCGGCTTTTCGCTGAGCACGTGGCGGCCGGCCTGGGCGCAGGCGATCGCCTGCTGGGCGTGCAGCCCGCTGGGCGTGGCCAGCACGACCAGGTCGGCGTCGGAGCCCGCCAGCAGCGCGTCCAGGGAGGCGAAGCCGCGCTCCGGCGCCAGCCCGGTCTGGACCAGCGCGGCCTGGACGGCCTCGGGGCGGGTGTCGCAGACGGCGACCAGTTCGGCGCGACCGGCGTGGCGGGTCAGCGCCTCGACGTGGTTCTTCGAGATGCGGCCGCAACCGACGAGGGCGACACGGACGGGACGGTCCAGGATGGGGAACTGAGGCATGGCGCGCGATTTTAAGAGCCTAAAATCGCGCCCAGCTTTTTCCAGGTCCACGATGAGCCAGCCCCAAGCCCCCCACACCGGCGCCGACCAAGCGGCGCCCGCGCAAGACGACAACAAGCTGATCGCCGAACGCCGCGAGAAACTCGCCGCGATCCGCGAGAAGGCACAGGCCAAGGGCGTCGCGGCCTTCCCGAACGACTTCAAGCCCCAGCACCGCGCGCAGCCGCTGCAGGCGCAGTACGGCGAGCTCGACAACGAGACGCTCGAGCCGCAAGCCGTCGCCGTGACGGTGGCCGGCCGGATGATGCTCAAGCGCATCATGGGCAAGGCCTCCTTCGCCACGCTGCAGGACGCCACCGGCGCGATCCAGCTGTTCCTGTCCAGGGACGCACTGGGCGAGGAGGTCTACAACGACTTCAAGCACTTCGACCTGGGCGACATCCTGGGCGCCGAGGGCACGCTCTTCCGCACCCGCACCGGCGAGCTGTCGGTCAAGGTGACGACGCTGCGCCTGCTGACCAAGTCGCTGCGTCCGCTGCCGGACAAGTTCCACGGCATGGCCGACCAGGAGCAGAAGTACCGCCAGCGCTATGCCGACCTGATCTCCGACGGCAAGGCCCGCGACCGCTTCGTGGCGCGCTCCAAGGCGGTGTCGTCGATCCGCTCGTACATGGTGGAGAACGGCTTCCTGGAAGTCGAGACGCCGATGCTGCATCCGATCCCGGGCGGCGCCAATGCCAAGCCCTTCATCACCCACCACAACGCGCTGGACCAGGAGATGTACCTGCGCATCGCGCCGGAGCTCTACCTGAAGCGCCTGGTGGTGGGCGGTTTCGAGCGGGTGTTCGAGATCAACCGCAACTTCCGCAACGAGGGGATCAGCGTCCGGCACAACCCCGAGTTCACGATGATGGAGTTCTACGCGGCCTACTGGACCCACCAGGAGGTCATGAGCTTCACCGAGGAAGTGATCCGCCACGCCGCCCGCGCGGCCACCGGAAGCGCCGTCGTCAGCTACGCCGGCAAGCCGGTGGACCTGGAGCAGCCGTTCGCGCGGCTGTCGGTGCGCCAGTCGCTGATCGTGCATGCCGGCGTGACCGAGGCCGAGGCCGACGACGCCGAGGTGCTGCGCGCCAGGCTCAAGGCGCTGGGCGAGGAAGCGCCCAAGCACTGGGGCCTGTCGGCGCTGCAGTTCGGCCTGTTCGAGGCGGCCGTCGAGGAAAAGCTCTGGGCACCGACTTTCATCGTCGACTACCCGGTCGAGGTCTCGCCGCTGGCGCGCGCCTCGGATGCGGACCCGACGATCACCGAGCGCTTCGAGCTCTTCATCACCGGCCGCGAGTACGCCAATGGCTTCTCGGAGCTGAACGACGCCGAGGACCAGGCCGCGCGCTTCCAGGCGCAGGTCGCCAACAAGGACGCGGGCGATGAGGAGGCGATGTTCTTCGACGCCGACTTCATCCGCGCGCTCGAGTACGGCATGCCCCCGACCGGCGGCTGCGGCATCGGCATCGACCGCCTGATGATGCTGATCACCGACAGCCCGTCGATCCGCGACGTGATCCTGTTCCCGGCGCTGCGCCGCGAAGGCTGAGCGAAGGCGGACGGCCGCTGGCCCTCACCCTTCCCTCTCCCGCAAGCGGGCGAGGGAGAAGAAGGCGCGAGGGCTGAGCGCCAAGGGGAGAGCCCCAAAAGCAGAAAGGGACACCGCGAGGTGTCCCTTTTCCTTTGGCCTCCCCCCGGGCCGGCCGGTGCGCCCGGCAGTGTCGAGGGGGAAGCGCTGCGCCTTACTTGGCGGCGTTGCCTTCGTTCGAAGCGCCCTTCTTGGCGGCGACCTTGTCGGCGGCCTTCTTCGCGGCGATCTGGGTGGCGCTCGGGGCGTTGATGCCGTTGCTCAGCGAGCCCACGCCCGCCTGCTCGGCGCTCAGCGCGGCGACCTCGCCGGAGTCGCGGGCGGCCTGCAGTTCGGCGATGACTTCGGCACGGGTCTTCTCGACCGGTTCGGCGGCGAAGGTGGCGCTGGCGCTCAGGAAAGCGGCGGCGATCAGGGCGGTCTTGGTGAGCGTGTTCATGGCGGTTCCTCTCGGTTCGTTGCACCGGACTCCGCACTCCGCGTCGTCCATGGGCTGAACTCTAGGCGCCGCTCCTCAGGGGAAACACTAGGTATTCTGGAAAGATCCATTCATGGATCGTCAACAATCCTGCGTTGGTGTGCGAACCGTACACCGATCGGGATCAAGGATTGTTTCAATCGGGGCAGGCAATGGGGGAGACCTGCCCCGACCGCAGGCCGCTCAGCTGTGCTTGAACGCCGGTGGGCGCTTGGCGAGGAAGGCCTCCATGCCTTCGCGCTGATCGTCGCTGCCGAACAGCGCATGGAAGTAGCGCCGCTCGATCGCGACGCCATCGGTCAGCGGGCCCTGGTAGGCCAGGTTCACCAGTTCCTTGATCAGCATCGTCGACGGGCCGCTGAAGCCGTTGATGGTCTCGGCCGCGGTCAGCGCCTCGGCCATCAGCTGCTCGGCCGGCACGACGCGCGAGACCAGCCCGGCGCGCTCCGCCTCGGCCGCGTCCATCATGCGGGCGGTCAGCAGCATGTCCATCGCCTTGCTCTTGCTGACGGCGCGCGGCAGGCGCTGCGTGCCGCCGGCGCCGGGAATGATGCCCAGCTTGATCTCCGGCTGGCCGAATCGGGCCGTGTCCGCCGCGATGATGAAGTCGCACATCATCGCCAGCTCGCAGCCGCCGCCCAGGGCGAAGCCCGCCACCGCGCCGATCACCGGCTTGCGCACCTGCAGGATGGTCTCCCAGTTCTTCGAGATCAGCCCGCTCTTGAACGCCGACATGAAGGTGTGAGGCGCCATCGTCGGGATGTCCGCACCGGCGGCGAATGCGCGCTCGCTGCCGGTCAGCACGATGCAGCCGATGCCCTCGTCCGCGTCGAAGGCCAGCAGCGCACGGCCCAGTTCGTCCATCAGCGGGTCGCTCAAGGCATTCAGCTGCTTGGGGCGATGGAGCCGGATCACGCCGGTCTTGCGGTCGCCGGCGCCGGCCACCTCGACCAGGATGTTCTCGAACGTGACGCCGGTCAGGGCTTGGATCATGGGAGGTCTCCTTCAGCTGGAATGGCGGCAACTATAGAGGGGGTCTTCGCCCTCGGCGGTGGCTGGTGGCATGACCCGTCCGGCCTTCACCGCCCCGCCGTGGAGGCTGCCTCCGCCGCGGCGCTCGCGGCCGGCGCCGAGGCCGGAGCGGGTGCCAGCGCCTGCTTCGGTGGCGCCTTCAGCACCAGGTCGATGTGCGTGCGCGGGTCCTTCGCGCGGTTCTGCCAGAGCCGCACCCGCACCGGCAGGTACTGCAGCGACGGCGCCAGCCAGAACTCGGCCTGCATGTCCCCGCGGGTGTCATCCATGTCCGAGTCGACATGCCAGGCCGGTATCGGGCCCAGCGGTGTCGCGACCTCTTCCAGCTCGGTCACCCGGTAGCGCCACAGGTGCAGATGGCGCGGCAGCGCCAGCGACTGCTGGATCAACTGGTCGCCCTGCGCCACCTGCCGGCCGGTGAGGAACAGCCAAGTGAACTGCACGAACTGGCTGGCCGCGTCCTGCGTGCCATCGGGCATCGGCTCGCGGCGGCCATCGGCCAGGCGCACCCCGCCGTCCTCGAAGCGCAGCGTCTGGTGGCGGTTGCCGCCGGCCAGTCCGCCAGTGACCTCGTCGAAGCGCCGCGGCACCAGGCCCAGCGGGGTGATCTCGCCGTCGCTGCTCAGCCGGCGCGACATCAGCGGCGCGATCCTCGGGCCGATCCACGCCTCGAGATGGACCTGGTAATGCGATCCGTCGCGCAGCCACTGCACGCGCGCGTCGCCGTAGACCGCGCCGCGGTAGTCGCCGGTCAGCCGGTAGTCGAGCTCGGTCGAGAGCGGCCATTCGATGCCGGGCGTCCACTCGCCGACGGCATCGGAGACCGCCAGGGCCGGCGGCATCGCCAGCGCCTGCAACTCCGCCGGCGGCTCGCTGGCAACGGGATCGGGCGGCAGCGGCGCGGGGCCCTCGCCCAGCGACGGGATGGCCGGAAGGATCCGCCGCGGCGTGCCGGGGGGACCAGCCTTCTCGGGGGCGGCCGGCGGCGGCGGCGCGGCCGGCTTCAGCTCGCGGACGAAGACCGCCTCGATCCGGTCCGGCTCCGGCGTGTCCGGCATCCAGTGCTCATGGAGCTCGCGGGCCCCGCTCAGCAGCCAGAGGTGGACGACCAGCACGGCCGCGGTCAGCCCGCCCAGCGCGACGGCGCCGCGGCGCGGACGCGGACCTCTGCCGGCGCCGCCAGGGGCGGCGTTCAGCCGCCCAGCCATGCACGCCGCAGGCTTTGCGCGCGCGCCGGCGCCTTGTCCAGCAGGCCCAGGCAGACCGGCCGCGCGGCGCTCTCCTGTGTCGGCAGCGTCAGGGCGAGCGACAACATGCGCTGGTCGCGGGTCACCAGCAGCTCCAGGCGCTGCGGATCGACATGGTTCAGCGTCAGCGGCAGGTCATCGAGCTTGCGCACCCGCCAGCCGTTGGAGGCGACGATCTCATCGCCAGCGCTCAGGCCGGCGGCCAGCGCCGCACTGTCCAGCAGCACATGCTTGACCATCACGACGCCGTCGCTTTCCGACACTCGCAGCCCCAGGCGTTGCGCCAGCGTCGGTTTCTCCAGGCACCAGCGCACGCCCATGCGCTCGAGCAGCTGCGGCAGCGGCAGGTCGTCGGTGCCATGCACCCAGGTCGACAAGGTCTGCGCGCTCGCTTCGCCGCCCAGGTCGGCGAGCTTGCGCAGGATGCGGGCCTCGTCGACCGGACCACCGCCGGTGTCCTTCCACAGGCCGCGCATCAGGTCGTCCAGCGACACCGGCTTGTCGCATTTCTCCGCGCCACGCAGCGACAGGTCCAGCGCCAGCGCCACCATCGCGCCCTTGGCGTAATAGCTGACCACCGCATTGGGCGTGTTCTCGTCCTGGCGGTAGTACTTGGTCCAGGCCTCGAAGCTGGAGCGCGCCACGCTGTGATGCTTGCGGCCCGGCGCGCCCAGCACCTGGGTGAAGGTCTGCGCGATCAGCTTCAGGTAGCGGGCCTCGTCGATCAGGCCGCAACGCACCAGGAACAGGTCGTCGTAGTAGGAGGTGAAGCCCTCGAAGAACCACAGCAGCTCGGTGTAGTTCTCCTGCTCGTAGTCGTAGCGCTCGAACACGTCCGGCCGCAGCCGCTTGACGTTCCAGGTGTGGAAGTACTCGTGGCTGATCAGGCCCAGCAGCTTGGCGTAGCCCTCGGACACCTCGGCCTGGCCCAGCCGCGGCAGGTCGCGCCGCGACGCGATCAGCGCGGTGCTGGCACGGTGCTCCAGGCCGCCGTAGCCGTCGTCGGTGCAGTTGAGCAGGAAGACATAGCGCGACATCGGCGGCTTGCCCTTGCCGCAGTGCCAGAAGGCGATCTGGGCTTCGCAGAGCTTCTGCGCGTCGCGCAGCAGCCGCTCGCCATCGAAGACCGGCAGCGCGCCGGCGACGACGAACTCATGTGGCACGCCGCCGGCGACGAACTCGCCGCGCCAGAACGGGCCCAGCTCGAAGGGGTGGTCGGCCAGTTCGTCGTAGTCGGCGGCCTCGAACTGCAGCGGCGCGCCCTCGACCGAGGCCATCGCCGTCGCCACCTCCCAGCCCGCCGGCAGGCCGGTCAGCTCGACGCGATGCGGCAGATGGTCCTTGCCGTGCGCCCGCAGGCACAGGCTGGTCGGGTTGAAGAAGCCCCGTTGCGCGTCCAGGAAGGCGGCGCGCACCGAAGTGTCGAAGGCGTACACCGGATAGCTGACGACCAGCGCGCCACGGCCGCCGCACTCGAATTCCCAGCGGTTCTTCGCGGTCTGCGTGACGAGGACCTCCCGGTTGCCCTGCCGCGCGCTGACGGCACCGAGGTGGCGGGAGAACTCCCGCACCAGATAGCTGCCCGGAATCCAGACCGGCAGGCTCAGCGCCTGGCGCGGCTCGGGCGCCGGCACGGTCAGGGTGACCTCGAAGCGATGCGCATGCGGGTCGGCAACGGCGATGCGGTAATGGATCGTGGGGCTTGCGGTCATGGGAACAGCCTACCAAGCCTGGACCCGCCGCGGTGCGCGGCTGGGCGGTTCTCGTTCAGGCGCCGGTCAGGGTTTTCAGGTGCCCTGCGCGGCGATGAAGCAGCTCAGCGCGGCGATCGCGCTCAGCCGGAAGCGCAGCGTCAGCCAGGCCGACGCCCCCAGCGACGGATAGAGCTTGCGGTCGGCGACATAGCAGCCGATCAGCAGGAAGCCCTCGATCACCAGCCCGGCATAGGGCGGCATTGTCGAGGCGATCCAGGCCAGCAGCGCCGGCACCACGCCCCAGATGAAGGGCGCGGGCGACGGGATGGTCTGGCGGAAGCCCAGGCCCCAATGGATCGCACCGAGGAAGCTGATCACGATGGCCGCGTAGCGCGACAGGCCGTCGGTGACATAGGGATGGGCGTCCGCGCGCACCAGCCAGACCAGCGCCGCGCCCAGGACGAAGGGAATGAGCCCCGCGTAGCCCAGCCGCAGGGCGATCGGGTTGACGGCGGCCGAGCCGGCGTGGGCCGGGGCGGAGTGGGCGGTGCGGTCGTTCATCGGATCAGGATTTCTTCGGGGTCTTGTCCGGGGCCTGGACGGCCTGCAGGCGCTTCTCGAGCTGCTGCGGGCTGAGCGCCCCCGGCGCGCGGGTGCCGTCCTCGAAGAGGATCGCCGGCGTGCCGGTCACGCGGATCTTCTGGCTCAGCGCCAGGTTGCGATCGATCGCGGCAGCGTCGCAGGCGGACTCGAGCTTGGGCAACGCGTAGCCGTCGATCATCCAGTTGCGCCAGGCCAGCGTGTTGTCCTTGGCGCACCAGGCGGCACGCGACTTCTCGGGCGAGTCGCCGCCCAGGATCGGGATCACGAAGGTGTAGACGGTGATGTTGTCCATCTCCTGCAGCGACTTCTCGAAGCGCTTGCAGTAGCCGCAGTTCGGGTCGGCGAAGACGGCGATGCGACGCTTGCCGTCGCCCTTCTTCCAGACGATCGCGTCCTTGAGCGGCAGCGAGGCGAAATCGACCGACGAGAGCTTCTCCAGCCGTTCCTGCGTCACGTTGCGACGGTTCTTGAGGTCGAGGATGTCGCCCTCGATCAGGTACTGGCCGCTCGCATCGCTGTAGCGGATCTCGTTGCCGATGCGCACCTCCCACAGCCCGGCGATCGGGCTGGGACGGACCTCGTCGATCTTGATCTCCTTGGGCATCATCGCGGCCAGGTTCTTGCGGATGGTGTCCTCGTTGGCCTGGGCGGAGCAGCCGGACAGGCCGAGCACCGCGAGCGCGGCGGCCAGTGCCAGCGACTGGCGGGAGATCGGGCGGGTCATGAACTTCATGCGGGACTTTCGAAGACGGTCGGGAGGCGGCGCGCGGCGTGTCAATGGCCGAGCGCGCGGGCGGTGAGCCACTTCTTGAGCGGGCCGGCGCGGTCGACCAGGCGCAGCCCCTCGTTGCGGAGCCGGGCGATCACCGGCGCCTGGCTGGCGAAGCCGCGCAGCAGGCCATCGGTGAGTTCGCCCATGGCCCAGGTCGGCGCGACGCGGGCGCGGGCGTAGCGGCGCAGCAGCTTTTCGTCGCCCAGGCTACGCCAGGACTCGCGCCGGGCGATCACGTCGACCAGGGCCTCGACATCGGCCAGGCCGAGATTCAGGCCCTGGCCGGCGAGCGGGTGGACGAGGTGGGCGGCATCGCCGAGCAGCACCCAGCCCGGCCCGCACAGGCGGTCGGCGCGGCACAGCTGCAGCGGCCAGGCCTGGCGCTCGCCGGCGAGCCGGAGCGTGCCCGCGGCGCCGCCGGTGGCTGCCAGCAGCGCGGATTCGAATTCGGCCGGACCCGCGGCGAGCAGGCGACGGGCCTCGTCCTTGGGCAGCGACCAGACCAGGCCGTAGCCGTGGCCCGGTTCGGGCCGGTCGAAGGGCAGCAGCGCCAGCACGTCCGGCGAGCGGAACCACTGCCAGGCCTGGCCCTGGTGCGGCTTGCTGGCGACCAGCCGGGCGGCGACGCCCAGGTGGCCGTAGTCGTGGCGCTCGTAGTGGACGCCGAATTCCTCGGCGGCACCGGTGTCGCGACCTTCGCACAGCGCCTGGAGCGTGGCGGGCACGGCCTCGGTGACGCGCTGGACATGCGGAGCGAAGCGCAGCGCGGCATCGAGCTGGTCCTCGAGCGCGGCCGCATCGACGATGTGGGCGAGTTCGCCGGCGCCCTGTTGCCAGGCGCTGAAATGCAGCTCGGCGCCGACGCGGTCGCCGTGGATGCGCATGTCGTGGATGGGGGTGCGGGCGTCCTCGGCCAGGCCTTCCCAGACGCGCAGCCGGCTGAGCAGCGCGACCGACGCGGCATTCAGCGCGTAGGCCCGGACGTCGGCGGAGGACCGCGGGGCGGTGGGCCGGGCCAGCAGCGCCACGCGCAGGCCGCGGGCGCCCAGCGCCAGCGCCAGGCTGCGGCCGACGCAGCCACTGCCGCGAACCAGGACGTCGAACTTTTCCATGGGCCGGGATTGTAGGCAGCGGGACGGCGCCGGTCGCCGGCAACGGCTGAGCGGGCGTCGGCTGCGGATTGGCGGCTTGACTAAAATGCCGGTTTCGCCCGCGCGCGTCGCCGCAGGCCCGAACACAGCATTTCCCCCGAAAGCCAACCATGAGCCTCAAATGCGGCATCGTGGGCCTGCCCAACGTCGGCAAGTCCACCCTCTTCAACGCGCTGACCAAGGCCGGCATCGCCGCCGAGAACTATCCCTTCTGCACGATCGAGCCCAACGTCGGCATCGTCGAGCTGCCGGACCCGCGCCTGCAGAAGCTGGCCGAGATCGTCAAGCCCGAGCGCATCGTGCCGGCGATCGTCGAGTTCGTGGACATCGCCGGCCTGGTCGCCGGCGCGTCCAAGGGCGAGGGCCTGGGCAACCAGTTCCTGTCGCACATCCGCGAGACCGACGCGATCGTCAACGTGGTGCGCTGCTTCGAGGATCCCAACGTGATCCACGTCAACGGCAAGGTCGATCCGATCTCGGACATCGAGGTGATCCAGACCGAGCTGTGCCTGGCGGACCTCGGCACGGTGGAGAAGGGCCTGCAGCGCGCGCAGAAGCTGGCCAAGGCCGGCGGCGACAAGGACGCGGCGCGCCTGGTGGAGGTGCTCAAGAAGTGCGAGGCGGCGCTGAACGAAGGCAAGCCGGTGCGCACGATCGACTTCAGCAAGGAAGAGCTGGCGGTGCTCAAGCCGCTGTGCCTGATCACCGCCAAGCCGGCGATGTTCGTCGGCAACGTGGCGGAGGACGGTTTCGAGAACAACCCCTTCCTCGATCGCCTCAAGGAGTACGCGGCGGCGCAGAACGGTCCGGTGGTGGCGATCTGCGCCAAGACCGAGGCCGAGCTGTCCGAGATGGAGGACGAGGACCGCGCGCTGTTCCTGGCTGAGATGGGCCAGGACGAGCCGGGCCTGAACCGCCTGATCCGTGCGGGTTTCAAGCTGCTGGGCCTGCAGACCTACTTCACCGCCGGCGTGAAGGAAGTGCGTGCCTGGACCATCCATGTCGGGGACACCGCGCCGCAGGCCGCGGGCGTGATCCACACCGACTTCGAGCGCGGCTTCATCCGCGCGCAGACGATCGGCTTCGACGACTACATCCAGTTCAAGGGCGAACAGGGCGCCAAGGACGCGGGCAAGATGCGCGCGGAAGGCAAGGAGTACGTGGTCAAGGATGGCGACGTGCTGAACTTCCTGTTCAACGTCTGACCGGACGCCGACCCGACGAACCGACGCCCGATCGACGCTGATCAACGCCGGGCAGGTCAACGCCAACACCTGCGTTTGCTCAATCGGCGACGGCGCCCCGCTCTCCAGAATGAGGAGGCTCACCGCCGGCGGCCCGGCGTGGGCCTCCGTTCCTGGGCCGCGGGAGTCCGCCATGTACAAGAGAATCCTTGTGCCCATCGACGGCAGCGTCACTGCCAACAGGGGCCTGGAAGAGGCGATCCGCCTCGCCGCTGGCCTGCAGGCCACGCTGGTGTTGCTGCACGTCGTCAATGAACAGCCGGCCGTGCTGGAAACGACCTCCGCCGTCGCCTTCGACGAAACGCGGCGCCAGATGCTCAAGGACGGCGACAGGCTGTTGGGCGACGCCAGTCTGTGGGCGCTCGATGCCGGCGTCGCCAGCGAGGCGGTGCTCAAGGAGCTGATCGGGGGCCGCGTCGCCGACACGATCGTCGCCGAGGCCACGCGGACCGCCTGCGACCTCATCGTCATGGGCACGCACGGGCGGCGCGGCATGTCGCGCCTGGTGCTGGGCAGTGATGCGGAACTGGTGGTGCGCGAGAGCCCGGTGCCGGTGATGCTGGTGCGCCGGCCGCCGTCGGAAGCCTCGTCCGACTGAACCGGGGAGTCACGGATGTACCGCTCTCTCCTGGTTCCCCTGGACGGCAGCGCGACCGCCGCAAGAGGCCTGCGCGAGGCCATCGCTCTGGCAGGGCCGCTCAACGCCCACATCACCCTGCTGCACGTCCTCGATGTCTACCCGTTCTTCGGCTATGCCGGCCTCACCGGACAGCTGGAACTTGAGCTGGCGCCCCGGCGCGAAGCCGCCAACGACCTCCTCGCTGCCGCAGCCCTCGAGGTCCAGGACGCGCATCTCCCCGTCGCCATCGTGCTGAAGGAATCGCTCGACGCCCACGCCGGCGCGGAGATCGTCCGGCAGGCCCGCGAGCTGGGATGCGACCTGATCGTCATGGGCACCCATGGGCGGCGCGGCCTGTCGCGCATGCTGGTGGGCAGCGATGCGCTGGTGGTGCTGCGCGACAGTCCCCTGCCGGTCCTGCTCGTCGGCCCGCCGGAGAAGGACGCTCCCGCCGCCGAGGGGACGGCCCGATGAGCTGGCGCGCGATCGTGGTGACGGCCTTGGCGTTGCTGGCCGTGCTGGGGCTGCTCAGCCGTCTGTATGTCTTCTTCCTCGTGACCCGAGACTGACGCAAAGCCAGCGTCCCCGCCCTTGCCCTTCACGCCGTCAGGCGAGGCGCATCGCGCTCCGGACGGGTCGTCGTCTGGCGCGCGACCAAACCACCCTCGTCCACGAGGTCCACCTCCCTGTGGTTCACCCGGATCAGGCCCTCCGTCGCCAGGATGCCCAGCGAGCGGCTGACCGACTCGTGCGACACGCCCAGCAGGCTCGCGATGTCACGCCGACTCATGCGCAGCCGCAGCTTGCGCGGCGGAAATTCGAGCAGCGCTTGCCGCGCCGAGAGCTGGAGCAGGAACCGCGCCAGTCGCACCTCCGCCGCGACCGCCGCCATGTTGTGCAAGGTCGCGCCGCGCCGGGCCAATTCCAGGCTGGCCGCGCGCGCCTGCAGGCGCGCCAGCAAGGGATGCTCGCGGGTGGCCCGTTGCCACTCCCGCAGCGGCAGCACGGCCACGGAGGACGGCTCGAGCGCCGTCGCGGCCGTGGCATGGCGCTCGTCGTGCAGGCCGTCGAGCGCAAGGATGTCGCCCTTGAGCGCGAAGGCATGGACCTGCTCATAGCCGTCGCGCTCGGTCTGGAACACCTTCAGCGTGCCCGAGCGCACGAAATACAGGCTCTCCAGCGGCGCCCCCTCCACCACCAGCGGCTGCCCCGCAGACAACCACTTCACCGGGAAACTCACGTCCCGCAACGAAGTCGCTTCCTCGACCGGCATGCCGCTCCAGCGCAGCAGGTCCATCCCAGTGCAGCGCGCCGCGTCGCCTTCCTGCAAGCCGGCGGTCCCTGTCGTCGTCATCACGTCGCTCCTTGGTTGGCCCGACGACCCAGCGCCCGCCAAAGGGCACCTCGCGCATCGCAGACCACGGCGCCCTTGAGGCGCGCGGGCCAACATTAGGACCACCTGTTTTTGTGCACAAGCAGGCCGGTTGACATGCATCAACGATCGCCGCGCATGTCCCTGAACCAGGGCGTCCGATGCCGGATTGCGCAAGCGCAAGTGGCGCAGCGAACGCCTCACCAGAATGGTCCGCGTCAAGCCGGCGTCCGCAAGCCGCTCCCTCGGTCGGCAGCCGGTCGGCAGCCGGATGCGGTCAAGCCTTCGGCCGCAGGTCCTTCAACGCGTCCTTCACGGAGGTCGACCATGTATCGCAAAGTGCTTCTCGCCTATGACGGCAGCCCACCCGCGAACGCTGCGCTGGCAGCCGCCACCGAGCTGCTGCGCGGACAGCCCACCGAGCTGGAACTGGTCTACGTGATGTACGACCTGCCGCTCAACGTGGAGTTCTCGGACGCCGCGATGCTCGAAGCGTCGCGCGCGTCGCAACGCGCCGCGGCCGAGGCGATCCTGTCGCAGGCCGGTCAACAGCTGGCGAAGGCCGGTCTGCCCGCGCAGCGCACGATCCTGGACGCCGGCGGACGCCGCACGGCGGAAGCGATCGTGGAGCGCGCCGTGCGGGAGCATGCCGGCCTCGTCATGATCGGATCCCATGGTCGCCGCGGCGTCAGCCGTGCGCTGCTCGGCAGCGATGCGGAGCTGGTGGCGCGGCTGTCGCCGGTGCCCGTGATGATCGTCAAGGAACCCAGTCACGCGCCATGAACGCGGACGCCGGAGGATGGCGGTCCATCGCGGTGCACGTCGACCTCGGCATCGCGGCGGAGCGATGCATCGACGCCGCGCTGCTGCTGGCCCGGTGGTTCGACGCCGGCGTGACGGGCGTGAGCGCCAGTGCGCGTTCGCCCGGCATCGAGGCCGGCACGCCCTCATCGCTGCGCTGGAGAGCGTCCATGGACGCCTGGTCGGTCGATCACGCCACCATGAGCGAGCGCTTCCGCGCGCGATGCGACGCCACGGGCGTCCGCTGCGGCGATGTAGCGCCCTACGCCGGGCAGACCTCGGCGGCCCTCGTGCTGGCCAGTCACGCCGCGGACGTGCTGGTCGTCACGCAGCCGGTGGCGAGCTCGCGGGGAGGGCCGCTCACCTTCGACGATCTCGAGGTGGTGCTCCGCCTGGCCGCTCGCCCGGTGCTGATCCTCCCCTCGACGAGGAGCGAGCCGCTGTCTGTCGGGAACGTGTTGATCGGCTGGGATGGCAGCGGTGCCTGCGCCCGGGCGGTGGCCGATGCGCTGCCCCTGCTCCGCCGTGCAGGCAAGGTGCAGGTGATGCAGCTGATCTGCCTGGAAGCCGCCCGCACCGGACCAGCGGATTGGTGGCCGCCGGTGCGCGACTGGCTGCGCCGGCAAGGCGTCACGGCGGAGAACCGCTCGGTCATGCTCACGACGCGGCCTGAACGCCAGCTCCTGCGCCTGGCGGAACTGCTCGAGCCGACACTCGTCGTCATGGGCGCCTACGGCCAGGAGACCTGGCGCGCGCCCTGGATCGGCCGGACCACGCGTTTCATGCTGGAGACCTCGCCGGTGCCGCTGCTGATGTCGCACTGAGCGGCGGACCGGCGCGGGACCGCGTCGCGATCTCCGTGCCTCAATGCGACACCACTCAATGCGACATCAGCACCGGCACCGTCATTGCGCCGAGCAGGGTCCTCGAGGTACCGCCGAACAGGAACTCCGACCAGCGGGGATGGCTGTAGGCCCCCATCACGATGAGGTCGGTGTCCAGGTCGCAGGCGGCGGACAGCATGGCTTCCCCGATCGGCAGCGAGGTGACCAGATCCTGCGGCTGGGCCTCCACGCCGTGGAAGGCCAGCCACTGGTGCACGCTGTGCAGCCGCTGCAGCACACGACCGCTGTCGGGATCGTGCCGCCAGTGGGCGAGCGTCACCTGTTGCGCCCGGCGGAGCAGGGGCAGCGCATCGGTCATCGCGCGCACCGCTTCGCGGCTCTCGTCCCAGCCGATGAGCATGCGCCGCATGCGCAGCGGTCCGTGATGGGTATAGGGCACCAGCAAGGTGGGCCGCGCGCCATGCAGCAGCACCTGCTCCAGCGTCGACAACTCGTACCGATGGCCGGCCTGCGCGGGATCGGGCTGGCTCATCACCAGCAGGTCGGTGCAATGGGCGCGGCCGGCCAGCGAAGCCGCCACCGGGCCCTCGTCGACGAGGGCCTCGAACGACGGCAGGCCCGCGGCCTCGCAGCGTGCGCGGAACTCGCCGGCCGCCTCCTCCGCCTTCTCGATCAGCAGCGGCCAGGCGGACGCCGCGTAATCGCCGAGCAGCGCCGCCGCGCCGGGCGCCGCTGGCAGGTCCACCATGCCGGTGGGCGCCACACCGATCAGGTGGGCATCGAAGTCCTGGGCCAGGTGGATCGCCACCTCGGTGCGCGCGGCGCAGGTCGGCGCGCCATCCAGGCCCACCATCACGGTTCTGTAGGTCATGTCGTGCTCCTCGGCGAGGTCCGGGCCGCGGGTCAGTCGAAGGTCAGGACGGCGCGACCCTCGATGCGGCCGCGTCTGAGCGCGTCGAAGATGACGTTGACGTCTTCCAGCGCATGCGGCGTCGTCTCGGCATGGACCTTCTTCTCCGCGGCGAACTGCAGCGCCTCGTT
Source organism: Roseateles chitinivorans (assembly GCF_002761755.1). Classification (GTDB taxonomy): domain Bacteria; phylum Pseudomonadota; class Gammaproteobacteria; order Burkholderiales; family Burkholderiaceae_C; genus Roseateles; species Roseateles chitinivorans. The sequence continues at coordinate 100,048 of NZ_PEOG01000005.1, read as the reverse complement.
GAGGTCCTGGCGCGTGCCGACGATGGAACCGCGCACCGTCTTCGCATTGAGCACGACATCGAAGATCGGCAGCCCGAAGTCGCCCGGCGGCAGCCCCACCATCGACATCGTGCCGCGCTTGCGCAGCATCGCCAGGGACTGGCTGAACGACTGCCGCGACACGGCCGTCACCAGCGCCCCGTGCACGCCGTCGAGCTCCCGCTGCAGCACGGCGGCGGGGTCGTCGTCCACAGCGTTGACGCAGAGTTCGGCCCCCAGCGCCGCGGCCAGGCCCAGCTTGGTCGCGTCCACATCCACCGCAGCCACATGAAAGCCCATCGCGCGGGCGTACTGGATGGCCAGATGACCCAGGCCCCCCGCCCCCACGATGGCCACCCACTGGCCGGGCCGCGCCTCGAGGACCTTCAATCCCTTGTAGACCGTCAGGCCCGCGCACAGGATCGGCGCGAGCGCCTCGAACGAGCCCTCGGCCGGCAGGTGGCCGACGTAGTTGGGATCCGCAAGGACGTACTCGGCAAAACCGCCGTTGACGCTGTAGCCGGTCATCTGCTGGTGGTCGCAGAGCGTCTCCCAGCCCGTGAGGCAATGTTCGCAATGGCCGCAGGCCGTGTGCAGCCATGGCACGCCGACACGGTCACCCTCGCGGACGTGCTTGACCCCCGCGCCGACGGCGGCCACAGTGCCGACGCCCTCATGCCCCGGAATGAAAGGCAGGCGCGGTCGGACCGGCCAGTCGCCGTCGGCGGCATGCAGGTCGGTGTGGCAGACGCCGCAGGCGGCGAGCTTGACGAGGATCTGGCCGGGCCGCACTTCGGGCACGGGCACGTCCTCGATGGTGAGCGGCTCGCGGAAGGCGTGGACCACGGCGGCTTTCATGGTGCGCATGGGAACTCCTTGTGGGTGAGGGAAAGCGGCTGCGGCCCGGCCTGCCGGTCAAAGCGCCGGCGGCCAGGCCACGGTGTCGAGGTGCTCCGGGACGGAGGCGGACCAACCGAAGCGCTCCTCGATCGCCTGACGCAGCGCGTCGGAGGATTCCGGCTCGCCGTGGGTGACGAACACATGCGCCGGCCGGCGCTGCAGGGTGGACAGCCAGTCGAGCAACTGCGCCTGGTCCGCATGCGAGGACATGCCCTCGATGGCACACACCTGCGCACGCACCGGGACCCATTGGCCGTGCAGGCGCACCGCGTCCGCGCCGGCGACGAGGCTGGCGCCGCGCGTGCCGGCGGCCTGGTGACCGACAAAGACGATCGCATGCTCCGGATGCGGAGCCAGCGCCTTGAGGTGGTGCAGCACGCGGCCACCCGTCGCCATGCCGCTGGCCGCGACGATGATCGACGGGAATGCGGGGGCATTCAGCGCGCGCGATTCCTCTTCCGTGCGGATGTAGCGGACCTTCTCCGCGAGGTCGCGGCGCTCGGGCTCGCTCAGGCGAAGTTCATCGGCGTGCGGCTCCAGCAGACGACCGGCCTGTATCGCCATCGGGCTGTTGAGGTAGATCGGCAAGTCCGGAATGCGGCCCGCCGCCTTGAGCCGCAGCAGGGCGTGCAACACCGCCTGCGCCCGCCCCACGGCGAACGCGGGGATCAGCGTCGTGCCGCCACGCGCGGCGGTGCGCGAGATGACCTCGGCCAGTTCGCCATCGGTCGGCGCGGTCGCATGGCGGCGATTGCCGTAGGTGGACTCGACGACGATGAGGTCTGCCTGCTCGGCGCAGGCCGGCGGACGCATGACGGGATCGTCAGTTCGCCCCAGGTCGCCCGAGAAGGTGATGGACCCGGCCTCGGTCGCCAGATGCAGGCTGGCCGCGCCGACGATGTGCCCGGCGTGGCTGAACTTCGCCATGAGGCCGGGCAGCGGCTCGAACACGCGGTCGAAGGGACGAGGCCGCACCCGCTCCAGGGCGCGCATCGCCTGGGCTTCGGTGTAGAGCGGCAACGCCGGCGAATGTTTGCTGAAGCCATGCCGGTTGGCGTACCGCGCATCCTCTTCCTGCAACCGGCCGGCGTCGCGGAGCAGGATGGGCAGCAGGTCGCCGGTGCCGGGCGTGACATGCACGACGCCGCGGAATCCCTCCTCGACCAGCCGCGGCAGGTAGCCGCTGTGATCGAGGTGGGCGTGTGTGAGCACCACCGCGTCGATGGTGCCGGGCGGCACCGGGAACGGCGCCCAGTTGCGCAGTCGCAGTTGCTTCAGCCCCTGGAACAGGCCGCAGTCGACCAGCAGCCGTCGCTCCCGGTACTGCACCAGGTAGCGAGAGCCGGTGACCGTGCCAGCGGCGCCCAGGAAGCGCAGGCTCAGGGGGGCCGGCGCGCTCATGTGCCGCGCCGGAAGATCGAATAGACCGGGCAGTACCCCGCCAGGCCGGTCAGCAGCGGCACCAGGCCGATGAAGCCCCACAGCCCGACCCACCCCAGGCCCGCGGCCAGGATCAGGGCGGCGCCCACGCCCACGCGCAGCAAGCGCTCCGTCGTTCCCACGTTCATCGCCATCGCAGCCTCCTCGGCACAGTCAGCACTCTGATCGGCTCAGCGTAGGACCGGGCCCGCCCGGAGCGATTGCGTTGGATCAATTGCCGGGCCAGGTTCGCCGGCTCCCTGCTGCGGATTCATCGATGCAGCCGGGTACCGATCACAGGCGCCCCGTTGCCACCGTCACGGCCGAGCCTTGATCCGGCGCGCCGGATTCGCGTGACAGGCTTCCGGGGCAGGGCAAATCTTCGTGTCGCCATGCGCACAGCGGCGCTACGCTGGTGCCCATGACCGAAGCGCCTTCTTCCACGAACGTCGTCGCCGCTCCCGGTCGTCATGCGCCGGAGGATCCGCCGCCGGGACGCTCGCTGGCACGCCTCGCGGTGCTGAATGCCGCCGTGGCGCTGGCCTATGCCGTCCTGGGCGTGCTGGCGCTGCGGCTGATCCTGCCGCCGGACTTCGTCTCGCCGATCTATCCCGCCGCGGGTCTCGCGGTCGCGGCGGTGCTGCGCTGGGGGCGACCGGTGCTGCCCGGCATCGCGCTGGGCGGCGCGGCCGTCAGCCTCGCCATCGGCGTGGAACGCGGCCATCTCGCCCTCCTGCAGCCCTTGCTGGTCGGCATCGGCGGCGCACTGCAGGCCTGGCTCGGCGCGGTGCTGGCCCGGCGCTGGACCGGACCCCATCCACCGCTGTGCGAGCCCGCCGAGCTGCTGCGCTTCCTCGCCGCGACCGCCGGCGTCGCCTGCCTCGTCGGCCCGACCGTCGGCGTCGCGGCGCTGTGGGGCAGCGGCGCGATCGGGCCGTCGCAGGTCGCGTCGCACTGGCTGGCCTGGTGGATCGGCGATGCGATCGGCGTGCTGATCGGCGCGCCGGTGTCGCTGGCGCTGTTCGGCCTGCCCCGCCGGCACTGGGCGCCACGCCGGCTCAGCGTGGCGCTGCCGCTGGTCATCGCCTGCGCGCTGCTGTTCGGCGCCACGCGGCAGGTCGCCGACAACGAGGAGGGTCGCCGCCGCCAGGCCTTCGAGCTCGAGGCGACCAGCGCGCTGAGCAGCCTGGCCGACACGCTGTCCATGCCGCTGACGGCGCTGGAGGCCAACCACAGCCTGCTGCTGGTGGCCCCGCACATCAGCCGCGCCGACTTCGAGCGCGCCCATGCGGAGCGCGCCCGCGCCGGGGGCGCGGTGCATGCGGTCGGCTGGGCGCCGCTGCTGCGGCCGCAGGAGGTACCGGCGTTCGAGCGCGCGGCGCAGGCCGATGGCTACCTCAACTACCGCGTCTTCGAGCGTCGCCGGCCCGGCGACCTGCAGCCCGATCCCGACCTGCTGCTGCCGATCCGCCTGATCGCGCCGTATGCCCGCAACCGGCCGGCGATGGGCGCCAACATCCGCAGCATTCCGCAGGCGCGCGCGGCGCAGGAGCGCGCCATCGCCACCGGCCAGCCGGCGGCGACCGAGAGCTTCCCGCTGTCGCAGGACGTCGGCGTGACGCTGATGGGCGTGGTCGTCTACCGGGCGCTGTACGAAGGCGGTTCCACCGAGCCGCGCGACGCGGCCGGACGTCCGCGGCGTCCGCTCGGCGTGGCCTTCGCCACGCTGCGTCCGGAAGCACTGCTGCACGGCGCCCTGCCGGCGCGCGCCGGCCAACTCGACTACTGCCTGCTCGACGCCACGCCCGGCAGCCAACGTCCGTTGCTGGCCGGCGATGCGCGCTGCCTGCGCCTGCCCGACACGCTGCCGAGCCAGTCGCGTGAACTGGACTTCGCCGGCCGTGCCTGGCGCCTGGTCGTCTACAGCCCGACCGGCCTGCCGGCGCTGGAAGGCAGTGCCGCCCTGCCCTTCGCCATCGCCGGCCTCACCGGCACCGCGCTGCTGGGCCTGCTGCTGCTGACCATCACCGGCACGACCGCCCGCGTGGCGCGCCGCGTCGAGGAAGCCCGGCTGCGGCTGCGCGACAGCGAGGAGCGCTTCAGGACCATCGTCGAGCATGCGCCGATCGGCGTGGTCTCCTGCGACCTCAAGGCGCGGCCGCAGGAGGTCAACCCCTACTTCTGCCAGCTGCTGGGCATGAGCGTCGAGCAGCTCAAGGCGCGCTCGGTGATGGCGATCACCCACCCCGACGACCGGGCGGAGGACAGCCGGCTGGGCATGGCCCTGATCCGGGGCGAACTCGGCCGCTACAGCCGCATCAAGCGCTACATCGGCGCCCAGGGGCAGCTCATCACCGTGCGCGCCACCGTCAGCCTGCTGCGCGATGCCCAGGGGCAGCCCTACCGGCTGCTGGGCATCGTCGAGGACATCGGCGAGCAGTTGCGCCTGGCGGAGCTGGAGCGCACGCATGAGGCGGAACTCGCCGCCAACCGCGCCAAGAACGAGTTCCTCTCGCGGATGAGCCACGAGCTGCGCACGCCGCTGAACGCGATGCTGGGTTTCGCGCAGTTGCTCGAGGCGGACCACGATCCCATCCTCAGCCCGCGCCAGCGCGGCTGGCTGGCGCAGATCCAGCAGTCGGGCTGGCATCTGCTGCAGATGATCGACGACACGCTGGACCTGTCGCGACTGGACGCCGACCAGTTGCGGGTGCGGATCGAGCATCTGGACCTGGAACCGATCGCGGCCGACAGCCTGGCGATGGTCGAGTCGCAGCGGCGGCGGCTGGGGGTGTCGATCGAGGTGGAACTGGCCTCCGACGCCTGCGAGTTGCGCGCCGACGCCACCCGGCTCAAGCAGGTGCTGACCAATCTCCTGAGCAATGCGGTCAAGTACAACCACGCCGGGGGGAAGGTCTGGCTGCGCGCCCGGCGGGCGGGGGAGTCGATGGTCGAACTGAGCGTCTCCGACACCGGCCCCGGTCTGAGCGACGCCCAGAAGGCGCAGCTGTTCCAGCCCTTCAACCGCCTCGGCCGGGAGGTGGGCGGCATCGAGGGCACCGGGATCGGGCTGGTCATCACGCAGCGGCTGCTGGCGCTGATGGGCAGCGAACTGCGCGTGGACAGCCGGCTGGAGGAAGGCTCGACCTTCAGCTTCCAGCTGCCGGTTTCTTCGGCAAATCAATGACTTAAGTCGGCCCTAAGACGGCCGGTTCACACTGATTTGAGCAGGTAGCCCTTCCCGGACTGACCTGTTTTCGGGAGCTTTAGCACTCGCCGCTCATGAGTGCTAATATTCCCAGCCATCGGACCGGAGGACCGGCCCGATACAGGAGAAACGAACACATGTCCAACAGCCTTGCATTGAAGGTCCGCGATCCCTGGTCCCTGGTGCCATCGCTCGGGAACCTGGATGCGTACATCACGGCGATCAACCGCGTCCCGCTGCTGACGGCCGAGGAAGAGAAGGACTACGCCACGCGCCTGAAGGAAAAGGGCGATGTGGAAGCGGCCGGCCGGCTGGTGCTGTCGCACCTGCGTCTGGTGGTGTCGATCTCGCGCCAGTACCTGGGCTACGGGCTGCCGCAGGGCGACCTGATCCAGGAAGGCAATGTCGGCCTGATGAAGGCGGTCAAGCGCTTCGACCCGGACCAGAACGTCCGCCTGGTGTCGTATGCGATGCACTGGATCAAGGCCGAGATCCACGAGTACATCCTGAAGAACTGGCGCATGGTCAAGGTCGCGACGACCAAGGCGCAGCGCAAGCTGTTCTTCAACCTGCGCTCGATGAAGCATGCGCTGAAGGAAGGCGCCGAGAACCAGCAGCGCGCGTCCCTGACCGAAAGCGAGATCGCCCGCGTGGCCGAGGAGCTCAACGTCAAGCGCGAGGAGGTGCTGGAGATGGAGACGCGCCTGTCCGGCGGCGACGTGGCCCTGGAGCCGCAGACCGACGACGACGGCGAGACCTTCGCGCCGATCGCCTACCTGGCGGACGACACCCAGGAACCGACCCGGGTGATCGAGTCGCGCTCCCGCGACCGCCTGGCCAGCGACGGCCTGCAGCAGGCGCTGGAGGTGCTCGATCCGCGCAGCCGCCGCATCGTCGAGGAGCGCTGGCTGAAGGTGAACGACGACGGCTCCGGCGGCATGACGCTGCATGAGCTGGCCGCCGAATACGGCGTCTCCGCCGAGCGCATCCGCCAGATCGAGGTCGCGGCGATGAAGAAGATGCGCAAGGCGATGGTCGCCGAGACCGCCTGAGCACCTGAACGCCCGCTGACGGCGGCCCGCCGGCAAGACGGTGGGCACCACGAAGAAGGCCCCGCGATGCGGGGCCTTTCTCATGGCGGGGCCGGCGTCACTGGCCGGCGAGCAACGCCTTGATGTCGGACATCAGCGCGGTCGCCCCGGCGCCATAACGGGAGAACACCCGCACCCGCCCCTGCGGATCGAACAGGAAGCTCGCCGCGGTGTGGTCCATCGTGTAGCTGTCGGGCGTCTTGCCAGGGACCTTGGCGTAGTAGACCTTGAACTCCTTGGCCACCTCCTTGAGCTGCTCCGGCGAGCCGCGCAGCGCGACGAAGCCCGGATCGAAGCTCTCCAGGTAGGCCTTGAGCAGCTCAGGCTTGTCCCGCTCCGGATCGACGGTGATGAACACGCCCTGCACCTTGTCGCCATCGGCGCCCAGCGCCTTCTTCACCTGGGCCAGTTCGGCCAGGGTCGTCGGGCAGACATCGGGACATTGGGTGAAGCCGAAGAACACGACGACGACCTTGCCCTTGAAGTCCTCGAGGGTGCGGGTGCGGCCGTGCTGGTCCGGCAGGCTGAAGCCGCGCGCATAGGCGGCGCCGGTCAGGTCCACGCCCTGGAAGCTGGCCTTGGGCGCCGAGGAGAAGCCCAGCTTGTCGCAGCCCGCCAGCAGCGCCGCGCCCACCGCGCCGACGGCGCCCAGTCCGAGAAAACGTCGCGAGATCATCAGCACATCCGATCCGAAAGAAGGTCGCCGGCGCGCGCGTCCGCGGCTCAGCCGAGCCAGGGACTGAGGTAGTGATCCAGCAGCAGCGCGCCGAAGAGCAGCGACAGATGCAGGATCGAGAAGAGGAAGGTCTTGCGCGCCAGCGCCTCCGAATAGGCCTTCCAGAGCTTGAATGCGTGATGGCAGAACATCAGGCCGAGCACGATCGCCGCGGCCAGGTAGAGCCAGCCGCTCATGCCGGTCAGGAAGGGCAACAGCGTCGCCGCGAACAGGATCCAGGTGTAGAGGAAGATCTGCAGCCGCGTGAAGGCGTTGCCATGCGTCACCGGCAGCATCGGCAGGCCGGCCTTGCGGTAGTCCTCGCTGCGGTACAGCGCCAGCGCCCAGAAGTGCGGCGGCGTCCACAGGAAGATGATCAGGCACATCAGCCAGGCCTCGGCGCCCAGCTCGCCGCGCATCGCCGCCCAGCCCAGCACCGGCGGCATCGCGCCGGAGGCGCCGCCGATCACGATGTTCTGCGGCGTCATCGGCTTCAGGATGACGGTGTAGACGATCGCGTAGCCGACGAAGGTGGCGAAGGTCAGCCACATCGTCAGCGGATTCACCAGCAGGTAGAGGATGGCCGAGCCCAGCGCGCACAGCCCGGCCGAGAACAGCAGCGTCTGGTTGCGGCTCAGCTCGCCGCGCGCGGTCGGACGCCACGCGGTGCGCTTCATCTTGGCGTCGATGTGCTGCTCGATCAGGCAGTTGAAGGCGGCCGCGGCGCCGGCCACCAGCCAGATCCCGGCGGTGCCGGCGATCAGCCGCACCCACTCGTCCCCCTGCGGCAGCCCGGGGATCGCCAGCGCCATGCCGATGACCGCGCAGAACACGATCAGCTGCACGACCTTGGGCTTGGTCAGTTGATAGAACTGCCACCAGCGGGAGGGCATGGCGGCCTGCGTCGCGGAACTCATTTCGAACTCACCGTCAGGAGGCCGGCGCGCTGCGCCGCCGGCTCGATCACATTCGACGATCTGCCGGCACGCAGCCGCGCCAGCAGGATCGCGCACATCAGCAGCAGCGCCGCGGCGCCGCCGGTATGGGCCAGCGCGGCCACCAGCGGCCAGCCCAGCACCACGTTGGACAGGCCGGAGGCCAGTTGCCATCCGCCCACCGCCAGCAGACGGCGCGCCCAGCGGCGGCCCTCGCCGCCCGCGTCGCTGCCGCCCTGGCGCCACAGCGCCCAGGCCAGCGCGAGCAACGCGGCGAACACGACCATCGCGCCGGCGCGATGCGCCAGGTGGATGGCGGTCAGCGCCTCGAAGGGCAGCCAGCCGCCGTGGGCGCCGCGCCCCAGCTCCCGCCACAGCGTGAAGCCGTGCTGGAAGTCGGTCGGCGGCAGCCATTGTCCCTGGCAGGTCGGGAAATCCTGGCAGGCCAGCACCGCGTAGTTCGTGCTGACCCAGCCGCCCAGCGCCACCTGCGCGATCGCCACGCCGGTGAACGCCAGGACTGCCCGCCGCAAACCGACCGGCCAGGCCAGCGGCCGGGGCGCGTAGGCCTCCGCCTGCCAGGCCAGCAGCATCAGCAGCCCCAGCGCCAGCAGCAGGTGCAAGGTGACGATCGCCGGAAACAGCTTCATCGTCACCGTCCAGGCGCCGAACAGCCCCTGCACCAGCACCCACGCGAGCGACAGCGTGGCCCACCAGGGCGACGGCGTCGCCTCGCCGGTGCGACGGCCACGCCGCCAGACCCACCAGCTCAACACCGCCAGCACGACCAGCAGGAAGCCGACACCGCCCGCCATGTAGCGGTGCAGCATCTCCATCCAGGCCTTGCCATGGGTGACCGGGCCGGTGGGCATCGCCGTCTGCGCGGCAAGGATCTCGGCCTTCGCCCCGATCGGCGAGGCGCTGCCGTAGCAGCCCGGCCAGTCGGGGCAGCCCAGCCCGGAATCGGTCAACCGCGTCAGCGCGCCGATCAGGATCAGGTCGAAGGTCAGGAAGGTCGCCAGCACCGTCAGCGCGCGCAGCCGCCGCGCGGCCGTGTCGCCGCGGTGGCGCCATTGCCAGGCCACCAGCGGCACCGCACCGACCAGCGCGGCCATCGCCAGCAGTTCCAGCAGCGGCTCGAAATCGAAACCGATCGCCAATCCGTTCATGCGCGGGGGTCCTGTTCCTTCGACGCCGTCAGCGGCCCGGCTTGTCCCAGCCGGCATTGGCCCGCATCAGGCGCTCCAGGTCCTTCTTCACCGCCGACGGCTCCGGCGTCGCGGGCGTGCGCAGCATCCAGCGCCCCATCGGGTCGACCAGGAACAGGTGCTCGCCCATCCGGTGCCCGGGCGCGGCCATCAGCCAGCCCTCGATCGCCGCCCGCGGCGCGCGCAGCACCGTGGCCGGCGCGCCATGCGCGGTGAGCGCGTCGATCTGCGCCGGCGTCAGATTGACGTCGTCGGGCACCAGCACCAGCTTGTCGAGCCGGTCGCGGTCCTTGCCGAGCATCTCGCGCAGTTGACGCTGCATGAACAGCATGCGCTCGCAGCCTTCGTCGCAGGCGCGGTCCGGCACGTAGGTCAGCAACCATTGCCCGTGCAGGGACACGGCCGCCACCGGCGCGCCCTTCAGGTCGGTCAGCGCCAGCGAGGCCGGCAGGTCGCGTGTTGGCTGGATCAGGTCGCCGTAGGCGCGACCGCGCAGGTCCAGCACGTAGAAGCTGAAGTAGGACGCGACCACCGGCGCGGCGCAGACCAGCAGCACCAGCCACAGCGTCCAGCGCGAGCGCTTCGGAGGATCGAGGTCGGGCATCGGCACCGAATGCACCGCCAGCGTCACCGGGCCGTCCGGCGGCAGCGGCGTGTCGACCGGCGCCGGCGCCGCGTCCTGGCCGTGCGCGCGACCGTCATGCATGGCGCTGCTCATCGGGGGATTCGTCGGTGCGGGCGGCTCGGCCAGCCCGATGGGGAGCGAGGACTTGGAACCAGACATAGAGACCCAGGATCAGCGCCGCGAGCGCAAACCATTGAAACGCGTACCCGTAATGCTTGTGGATGTCGACCGCCGGCGGTGGCCAGTGGCGGCGCAGGCCGTCGGTGCCGTCGGCACCGCTCAGCGGGTCCGGCTCCGTCTGGAGCATCACCAGCGGCAGCAGGCGCAGCCCCGTCTCGGCCTGGAAGGCCGCGAGGTCGACATTCTGCCGGATCGGCCCCAGCTCCGCGTCCCGCCCCAGCGCATAGGCCCGCGACGCCGACAGCGCGAGCCGGCCGGCGATCCGCACCTCGCCCGTCGGCGTCGCCACCGGCGGCAGCGCTTCGCGCCGCGCCGCATTGCGAGGCGCCCAACCGCGCTGCACCAGGATCGCCTCGTCGCGGCCGGCCAGCCGCAGCGGCGTCACGACGTAGAAGCCGGTGTGGCCGTCCATCACCCGGTTGTCGAGGTAGATCGTGTGCGCCGCATCCCAGCGCCCGACCACGGCGGCGCGGCGATGCTCGAGCCCCGGCGCGGGCGGTTCGGCCGCGGACGGCAGCGCCGCGGTCACGAGCGGCGCCTGCCGGCCGCGTTCGTCGATCGCGCGTTGCATCGCCTTTTTCTGGTCCGCGCGATCGAGTTGCCAGAGGCCGAGCGCGAGCGCCGCCGTCACGCCGGCCAGCGTCGCGATCACCACGACGCCATGCCGCCTTCGGGGCCGGCCCGATGGCCGCATCGGGTCGCGGTGGGAATAATCATCCGCCATGAAAGTCATCGTCCTCATCGCGTTCATCGGCATCCTGGGCGCGCTGTTCTCCGCCGGCGTCCTGATGCTGCGCAAGCAGAAGGGCAAGGCCACCATGGCCCGCGCGTTGGCGGTGCGCGTCGGACTGTCAGTGGCGCTGTTCCTGTTCATCCTCTTCAGCGCCTGGATGGGCTGGATCCATCCGACCGGGCTGCCCCTGGGCAAGTGACCGGCAAGTGATCGGCAATCGACCGGCGATTGACCCTCGATTGACCGGCGAGCGACCGGCTCGCGCGGGGGGCAGGACCGGAAAAGCAAAGCGCCGCTTCGAGCGGCGCTTCGTCTTTCAGCGTCGGACCGCGCCGGTCCGCGCGATCACATCCAGTAGACGATCACGTACAGGCCCAGCCAGACGACGTCCACGAAGTGCCAGTACCAGGCCGCGCCCTCGAAACCGAAGTGGCGCTCCGGCGTGAAGTGGCCCTTCATCAGGCGCAGCGTGATGAACAGCAGCATCAGCATGCCGACGAACACATGGAAGCCGTGGAAGCCGGTCAGCATGAAGAAGGTCGAGCCGAAGATGCCCGAGCTCAGCTTCAGGTTCAGTTCCTGGTACGCATGCCAGTACTCGTAGCCCTGGAAGCACAGGAACACGAAGCCCAGCAGCACCGTCGCCCACATCCAGCCGATCGTCTTGGCGCGCTTGCCGGCGATCAGCGCATGGTGCGCGATCGTCAGCGTCACGCCCGAGGTCAGCAGCAGCGCGGTGTTGATCGTCGGGATCGGCCACGGGCCCATCGTCGAGAACGCGTCCACCGTGCCCGCCGGCGAAGCCGTCGCGCCGGCCGCCACGCTGGGCCACAGGCCGTTGAAGTCGGGCCACAGCAGCGCGTTGTCCAGGCTGCCCAGCGTCGGGATGCTGTAGCCGCGCGACCAGAACAGCGCGCCGAAGAAGGCGGCGAAGAACATCACTTCCGAGAAGATGAACCAGCCCATGCTCCAGCGGAAGGACACGTCGATCCGGTCGCTGTACTGGCCGCTCTCGCTCTCGCGGATGGCGTCGCCGAACCACTGCTTGAGCGTGAAGGCCCACCACAGCAGGCCGAACAGCAGCGACCACTTGCCCCAGTCGTGGCCGTTGACCCACTGCCCCGCGCCCAGGATCACCCAGAACAGGCCGAAGGCGGCCATCGCCGGATGCCGGGACGGGCCGGGCACGAAGTAATAAGGCTGATTGCCATGAGTCGTCGTTGCCGACATGCGTTCTTCTCCTCGAACTCAGTTCTCAGTTCATTGCCGCACCGCTGCTCACCACCCAGCGGACCAGCAGGATCAATCCCAGCACGAACAGGACCGCCGCGAGCACGCCCGCCGCGATCACGTGCAGCGGGTTGAGCTGCGACACATCCTTCTCGTATTCCGAGCCCTTCCTCACGCCGAAGAAGGACCAGGCCACCGCCCGCAGCGTGCCCAGGAACGAGCCCTTGCGCTGCATCGCCCGCTTCAGATCCTCGCCCGGCTTGAGCTCGTCGGCCATCGTCGTTTCCACCGCCCGGCGCTCAGGCGCCCGGCCGCCCCTTCGCGTCCACCGTCGCCGCGGCCTGGGCCTTGCCCTTCCCCGCCACCTCGAAGAAGGTGTACGACAGCGTGATCGTGCGCACGTCCTTCGGGATCTTGGGGTCGATGACGAAGACCACCGGCCACTCCTTCTGCTCGCCCGGCTTCAGCGTGTATTCGTTGAAGCAGAAGCATTCGAGCTTGTTGAAGTAGGGCGTCGCCTGCTTCGGTGCGTAGCTCGGGATCGCCTGCGCCGACATGGTCCGCTGCTGGATGTTCTGGAAGGTGTACATCACCGTCGTCAGCTCGCCCGGGTGGACCGTCAGGTGGCGCTTGGCCGGCTTGAAATCCCAGGGACCGCGGGCATTGGCGTCGAACTCGATCGTGATCTGGCGGCTGTAGTCGATCTGCGTGTTCTTCACATCCTCGGCGCGCACCGCATGCTGGCGCTCGGACAGCGACAGCACGTTGATGCCCAGCGCGGTGCAGATCGCGCGGTACATCGGCACCAGCGCATAGCCGAAGCACGACATCACCGCCACCACCACCAGCAGCTTGCCGGTCATCCGCAGGTTCTCCCGGCGGATCCAGGCGGCGAGCTTGCTGGCGGGCGGGCTCATGGCGATCTCTGCGGGCCGGAACCGTGCGCGCTCAGGCCGCGCCGTACAGCACGATCTTGGCCACGAAGCCGATCGCGAAGACGGCGGCCACGCTGGCCAGGATCAGCGCCAGGCGCAGGTTGCTCTTGCGTTGCTCGGGCGTCGGGGCCATCGCTGCCACTCCTCGTTCCTGGCGCTCAGCCGATGATCCTCGTGGCGGTGACGTCCAGCTTGGGCGGCGTCTCGAAGGTGTGGAACGGCGCCGGCGACGGCACTTCCCATTCCAGGCCCTCGGCCGCTTCCCACGGCTTCTGCGGCGCCTTCGCGCCCTTGCCACGCATCATCGGGATCACGACGAAGACGAAGAAGTAGACCTGCATCAGGCCGAAGCCGAAGGCGCCGATCGACGCGAGCGCGTTGAAGTCGGCGAACTGCATCGGGTAGTCGGCGTAGCGGCGCGGCATGCCGGCCAGGCCCAGGAAGTGCATCGGGAAGAAGGTCACGTTGAAGGTGATCAGCGAGCCCCAGAAGTGGATCTTGCCGCGCGTCTCCGAATACATGACGCCGGTCCACTTCGGTCCCCAGTAGTAGACGCCGGCGAACAGCGCGTACAGCGAGCCGGCCACCAGCACGTAGTGGAAGTGGGCGACGACGTAGTAGGTGTCCTGGATCTGGATGTCGATCGGCGCCATCGCGCAGATCAGGCCGGTGAAGCCGCCCATCGTGAACACGAAGATGAAGCCCACGGCCCACAGCATCGGGGTCTCGAAGGTCATCGAGCCGCGCCACATCGTCGCCAGCCAGTTGAAGATCTTCACGCCGGTGGGCACCGCGATCAGCATCGTCGCGTACATGAAGAACAGCTGCCCGGTCACCGGCATGCCGGTGGCGAACATGTGGTGCGCCCACACGATGAAGGACAGGATCGCGATCGAGGCGGTCGCGTACACCATCGAGGCGTAGCCGAACAGGCGCTTGCGGGCGAAGGCCGGGACGATCTGGCTCACGATGCCGAACGCCGGCAGGATCATGATGTAGACCTCGGGGTGGCCGAAGAACCAGAAGATGTGCTGGTACATCACCGGGTCGCCGCCGCCCGCGGGCGTGAAGAAGCTGGTGCCGAAGTGGCGGTCCGTCAGCGTCATCGTGATCGCGCCGGCCAGCACCGGCATCACCGCGATCAGCAGGTAGGCGGTGATGAGCCAGGTCCACGCGAACATCGGCATCTTCATCAGCGTCATGCCGGGGGCGCGCATGTTGAGGATGGTCACGATGATGTTGATCGAGCCCATGATCGACGAGGCGCCCAGGATGTGCATCGCGAAGATGCCGGCGTCCATCGACGGGCCCATCTGCAGCGTCAGCGGCGCGTAGAGCGTCCAGCCCGCGGCGGGCGCGCCGCCGGGCATGAAGAACGACGCCACCAGCATGATGGCCGCGGGGATCATCAGCCAGAAGCTGAAGTTGTTCATCCGCGCGAAGGCCATGTCGGACGCGCCGATCTGCAGCGGGATCATCCAGTTCGCGAAGCCGACGAAGGCCGGCATGATCGCGCCGAACACCATGATCAGGCCGTGCATCGTCGTGAACTGGTTGAACAGTTCCGGATTGAAGAACTGCAGGCCCGGCTGGAACAGCTCGGCGCGGATGCACAGCGCCAGCGTCCCGCCGATCATCAGCATCGTGAAGCTGAACAGCAGGTACAGCGTGCCGATGTCCTTGTGGTTGGTCGCGAAGACCCAGCGCCGCCAGCCCGTCGGGGCATGGTGGTCGTGGTGATCGTCATGGTCATGGGCATGACCGGTCGGGTGGTCGAGCACTGCACTCATGTCAAATCCTCGGTGGCTGCCTGTCCCGGAGGACGGGCTGGCGTTCAAACGCGTTCTTGCGATCAGCGGGTCAAGCTCGGCGGATCAGGCGGCGCGCCTCACTTGGCGCGCTCGGCCACGACTTCCGCGGGCTGGATCAGCTGGCCGGTCTTGTTGGACCAGGCGTTCTTCGTGTAGGTCACGACGGCGGCGATCTCGCTGTCCTTCAGCACGCCCTTCCAGGCGGGCATCTGGCCCTTGCCGTTGAGCACCAGGTGCAGCTGCGCGGCGTGGTCCTCGGCCTTGACGATCGCCGAGCCGTCCAGCGCCGGGAACTGGCCCGCGCCCTTGCCGTCGGCCTTGTGGCAGACGGCGCAGTTGGCGTCGAACAGCTTCTGGCCGCGGGCCATCAACTCGTCCATCGTCCAGACCTTGCTCGGGTCGTCCGCCTTGGCGGCGATCTTCTTCATCTCGCCGTCGACCCATGCGGAATAGTCCTTGGCGCTGAGCACCTTGACGTGGATCGGCATGTAGGCGTGCTCCTTGCCGCAGAGCTCGGCGCACTGGCCGTAGAAATCGCCGGTCTGCTCGGCCTTGAACCAGGTGTCGCGCACGTAGCCGGGGATCGCATCCTGCTTGACGCCGAAGGCCGGCACCATCCACGCGTGGATGACGTCGTCGGCCGTCGTGATGATGCGGATCTTCTTGCCCACCGGCACCACCAGCGGGTTGTCCACCTTGAGCAGGTAGTTGTCGACCTGGCCGGGATGGCCGGAGTCCGACAGCGCGCGGTGCGAGGCGTCCAGCGTCGACACGAAGCCGATGCCCTCGCCCTCGCCCTTCAGGTAGTCGTAGCCCCACTTCCACTGGTAGCCGGTGGCCTTGATGGTGAGGTCGGAGTTGGTGGTGTCCTTCATCGCCACGACGACCTTGGTGGCGGGCAGCGCCATCAGGATGACGATGATGAAGGGCACGACGGTCCAGGCGATCTCGACCTTCACGCTCTCATGGAAGTTGGCGGATACCGCGCCCTTGGACTTCCGGTGCTTGAAGATCGAATAGAACATGACCCCGAACACGGCGATGAAGATCGCCAGGCACAGGATCAGCATCATGTTGTGCAGCCACATCTGCTCATGCGCGATCTTGGTGACCGGCGGATGCAGATTCAGCTGGTTGACGGCCGGACCTCCGGGGAGGTCGTTGACCGCCAAGGCGACCTGGCTGGCCAGCGCGGCCGTCAGGCCGAACGCGAGCTGGCTGCAGCGGCGCCCCAGTTGCACACAACTGTGTTCAATCGTCATGGTCGTCTCTTTATCCAGTCTTTCTCAAGCTCTTGTCACCCGGGTCTCCTCCAGGCGGCTTCGGCGCTCGAGCCCGCTTGTAGCGCGGGCTTCGGCGCCAAGCGGTGGCGGAAACCTACGGGGCCAGCAGACGTACTCCAGTCGGGCGCGGATTCTAGCCCACCCCTCTGGCGCACTATGACCGCCCCCAGAGGGCCGAACGGCCCAGGATTACCCTCAGACAGAGGGGCCTTCGCCCTCTGTCGCGACGCCCTCGCGCGAGCCCTAGCCGAGGCCGCGCGCGATGGGGGTCAGTGTTTGCCCGCGCCGCGGACCATGGCCCGCATCTGCTCGAGCGACACCTCGGTGGTGGCCGCGACCTTCACCTTCGGCTGAGGCTTGAACGCATGACCATAGACCAGCTCGATGCTCAAGGAGAGCCGGCCGTCGCCGCCGCGCAGCGCCTCGAGCGCGCCCAGCAGCCGCGCGCGCCATCCCTTCGTGCGCAGACCGCGCACGCGGGCCGGCGCGAGATTGCCGCCGAGTGCGCGCAGATCGCGCAGCAGGTCCTCGGGCGAGCCCCAGGTCAGGCGAAGGTGCTCCTGGTCCATCACCGGATCGGCGAAGCCGGCATGCACCAGCATGTCGCCCAGGTCGTGCATGTCGACCCAGTCCGGCGCCGGCACGCCCCAGCCTTCGCGGGCGAAGATCGGACGCAGCTCGATGAAGCTGTCCGGCCCGAGGCACGAGAACATCAGGCAGCCTTCGACCGCCAGGCCGGCCTGCCAGCCCTTCATCAGCGCCGGCTTGTCGGCCTCGGCATGCAGTTCCATGTTGGACCACGCCAGCTGCGCCGCACCTGCGGGCGGCTCCGCGACCAGCTCGGTCGGCGCGCCGCCGCGCAGCTTGTCCATCACCGATTGCATGAAGCCGCGCTTGAGGCGCTGCTGCAACAGCGCGCGGACCTGGGCATCGGGTTCGAGCCAGAGCTGCGTCGCTTGCGGATAGTGCTGGCGGAGCCCCGCGTCGCCGCCGCCGATGGAGGGGCGGCTCTGCAGCACCGCGGTCGGTTGCAGCCGGATCACCGGCAGCCGGTCCAGCATGCGCGTGGCGACCTCCTGATGCAGCCAGGGCGCCTCCTCGGACGCGGCCAGGCGGCGACGCTGCCGTTGCGCCGCGCTCGCATCGATCTGCTGTGTGCCCGGCGGCAAGGCCTCGTCTCCAGTCATGGGGCGCGATTGTAGGTGGGCATGCTTGACCCGACCCGACGCCGGACTTTGCTGCGATCCCCGATGGCGTGCGGTATCGCGCGGATCGGACCGGTCGGCCGGGCGCTCGTGGAGCGCCTCGGCGGCCCGTGGCGCTGGCCCGGTCAATGCGCGCTGTGTCGCCGCTGGTGCCGCGGCGGCACCTGCGCCGATTGCGATGCGCTGCATCCGCCCGATGCCCGGCCGCGTTGCGCGCTCTGCGCCTTGCGCCTGCCACCGGGCGCTGCGCGCGCCGCGGCGTCCGATCTCCGTTCGCTGCGCTGCGGCCGTTGCGCGCGGCAACCGCCGCCGTTGTCGCGCTGCGTGGCGGCGATGGATTACCGCTTCCCCTGGGACCGGCTGCTGCTGGCGCTCAAGTTCGGCGAGCAGCTGGAAGTCGCACCGCTGCTGGCCAGGCGTCTGTCGCTCGCCCTGGCGCGAGCCGGCGTCGACGCGCCCGACCTGATCCTGCCGGTGCCGCTGTCGACCGAGCGGCTGCGCGAGCGCGGCTACAACCAGGCGCATGAGATCGCCCGCCGGCTCGCGTGGCCGCGGGCCGCGGACGGCGTCGAGCGACAATCGCGACTTTGCGCGCGGACGCTGCTGCGCCTGCGTGACACCGCGCAGCAAGCGCGGCTGCCGCTGGACCGGCGCCGGAGCAACCTGCGCGGCGCTTTCGCGGTGATGAAGCCGGTGCGCGGGCTGCGTGTCGCGATCGTCGACGACGTCATGACCAGCGGCGCCACGCTGCACGAGGCCGCGCTCGCGCTGCGCCGCGCCGGCGCGGCGGACGTGCAGGCCTGGGTGGTCGCGCGCACCCCGTAGTCCTCAACAAAGAGCGAAAGAGCCTCGCCCCATGTTCAACATCGTGCTGGTCCATCCGGAGATCCCGCCCAACACCGGCAACGTGATCCGGCTCGCGGCCAACACCGGCTGCCGGCTGCATCTGATCGAGCCGCTGGGCTTCTCGATGGAGGACAAGCTGCTGCAGCGCGCCGGCCTCGACTATCACGAGTACGCGCCGGTGCTGCGGCACGCGGACTGGGCCCGCTTCCTCGCGACGGAACAGCCGGATCCGACACGGCTGTTCGCCTTCACCACGCGCGGCAGCCGCCTGCTGCAGACAGTGGCGTTGAAGCCGGGCGACTGGCTGGTTTTCGGCTGCGAGACCTCCGGCCTGCCGCCGGCGCTGCGCGATGGCTTCCCGCTCGAGCAGCGCGTGCGGCTGCCGATGCGCGCCGGCCAGCGCAGCCTGAACCTGAGCAATGCGGTGGCGGTGTCGGTCTTCGAAGGCTGGCGCCAGAACGGCTACGCGGACGGCGTCTGAGCGCGGCGGCGAGCCGCTCGCTCGCCGGGAACGCCTCGGCGCTGGCGGCTCCCTCGCCGCCAAGGTGGGAAAGGGCCGGGCGTGGAGGCGAGCGCCGCCTCGACGCTCAATCGCTCATTCCCGCTCGAGCTTCAATTGCCTGACGAGCGCGCCCCAGCGCTGACGCTCGTCGCGCATCAGGCTGTCCAGCCCCTCCGGCGAGGTGCCTGCCGCGCTGAAGAACAGCGGCAGCAGCTCGCGCCGGAAGGCCTCGCCGCGGACGATCCGCACCACCTCGTCCGACAGCCGCCGCACGATCGCCTCGGGCGTGCCGGCCGGCGCCAGCAGCGCCTGCCACGAGGTGGCCTCGAAGCCGGGATAGCCGGACTCGGCGACGGTCGGCAGTTCCGCGAGCGCGCCGAAGCGGCCGGCGCTGGTCACGGCGAGCGCCTTCAACTTGCCGGCCCGCACCTGCGGCATCGCGATGGCCGGCACCATGAACCCGGCGTGGATCTGGCCGGCGAGCATGGCGCTGACGACCTGCGGGAATCCGGCATACGGCACATGCACCATCGCCAGGCCCGCGCGAGCGATGAACGACGCCATCGCCAGATGTGCGGCGCTGCCGTTGCCGACGCTGCCGTAGTTGAGTTCGCCGGCGCGCCGCTTGGCCAGCGCGACGAACTGCGCGAGCGTGTCCACGCCCAGCGACGGCGGCACGACCAGCACGTTCGGCGAGCTGGCGATGAAGCTGACCGCGCGCAGCTCCCGCTGCGGGTCATAGGGCAGCGACTTCGCCAGCAGCGGCGCGGTGATCAGCGGCCCCTGGATGGTGAACAGCAGCGTGTGGCCGTCGGGCGCGGCCTTGGCGACCGCGCCGGTGCCGATGTTGCCGCCGGCCCCCGGCTTGTTGTCGACCACCACCGGCTGGCCGAGCGCATGAGCGAGCGGCTCGGCGAGGTAGCGGGCGACCAGGTCCGGCGAACTGCCGCCCGGAAACGGCACTACTAGTCGCACCGGTCGCGACGGCCACGAGCCGGCGGCGGCGACCGCAGGCATCGCCATCACGCCGAGGCCAGCGCCCGCTGCGGTGGCCGCGGTCGCGGCGCTGGCGGCGATCAGGTCTCGCCGCTTCATGAGCCGACCCCTGCCCTGACCCTCATGCGTTGCCTCCCGTGCCTGGCCTCATGCCTGGCCTCATG
Organism: Roseateles chitinivorans; assembly: GCF_002761755.1. Taxonomy (GTDB): domain Bacteria; phylum Pseudomonadota; class Gammaproteobacteria; order Burkholderiales; family Burkholderiaceae_C; genus Roseateles; species Roseateles chitinivorans. The sequence goes on along the minus strand of NZ_PEOG01000005.1, from coordinate 80,044 downwards.
CCTCGCCCTCACCATTCGGACTTGGCCTGGCGCCCCATCAGCGCGTCCAGGGCCTCCTGCGGCGTCAACCGGCCTTCGAGCAGCTCGACGACCGCCGCGGTGATCGGCATGTCGACACCGGCGCTGCGGGCCCGTGCCAGCACCGTCGGCGCGCTGTAGACGCCCTCGGCGACATGGCCCAGCTTCGCGAGGATGGCCGGCAGGTCCAGGCCCTCGGCCAGCAGCAGGCCGACGCGGCGGTTGCGCGAGAGATCGCCGGTGGCGGTCAGCACCAAGTCGCCCAGGCCGGCCAGCCCCAGCAGCGTCTCGGGCTGCGCACCCAGCGCCAGCGCGAGCCGCTGCATCTCCGCCAGGCCGCGCGTGATCAGCGCGGCGCGGGCGTTCAACCCGGGCCCCTGTCGACCCTGGGTCTCGGCGACCAGCCGCAGGCCGTCGGCGATGCCCACGGCGATCGCCATCACGTTCTTGACCGCGCCGCCCACCTCGACACCGACAGGATCAGCCGACGAGTACACCCGCAGCCGCTCGCTGTGGAAAGCCGACACGCCGAGTTGCGCCAGCGCGGCATCCACCGAGGCGGACACCAGCGCCGTCGGCTGACCGGCCGCCACTTCCTGCGCGAAGCTGGGACCCGACAGGACGCCGGCGGCCAGCCGCGGCGCGACCTCGCGGGCGATCTCGTGACCCAGCAGGCCGGTGCCGGCCTCGAAGCCCTTACACAGCCACAGCGCGCGCGCGCCATCGGGCAGCCGCGCCAGCATGCCGCGCAAGCCCGACATCGGTGTCGCGATGACGAGAAGGCCGTCGCGGCCGTGCGCCAGCGCTTCCTCGAGGTCGTCGGTCAGGCCGAGCGTCGCAGGCAGCGCCGCATCGGGCAGGTAGCGGTCGTTGCGGCCGGCGGTGCGCATCGCGGCGATCGCGTCGGCGTCGCGCGCCCATAGCAGTAGCTCGTGGCGCGCGCTCGCGGCGATCGCCAGCGCCGTGCCCCAGGCACCGGCGCCGAGCACGCTGATCTTCATGCGCGGAGCAGTCATGGTCGGTCAGAGAGAGCGAGGAGGAGGCGTCCGCAATGCAACACGCCGGCCGGCGGACGGGTCCGCGGGGCCGGCGTGCTCATGGGCCCCGGGGATCAGTTGGGGACGGCTTCGCCGTTGGTCTGGCCGCCGGCCAGTTGCGCCTGCTGGGCCTCGAACATGGCCTGGAAGTTCACTTCCGTCAGCATCACCGGCGGGAAGCCGGCGCGGGTGCAGACGTCCGAAACGATCGCGCGCAGGTAGGGGTAGATCATCTGCGGGCAGACGATGGCCAGGATGCCTTCGAGCTGGTCCTGCGGCAGGTTGCGGATCTCGAAGATGCCGGCCTGCTTGGCCTCGATCAGGAAGAGGGTCTTGTCCTGCACCGTGGTCGTGACGGTGGCGGTGACGCTGACTTCGAAGAGGCCCTCGGCCACCGGCTCGGCGGCCAGCGAGAGCTTGATGTCGACCTGCGGCTGGGCCTGCTCCAGCAGGATCGCCGGGGCGTTGGGCTGCTCCAGCGACAGGTCCTTCAGGTACATGCGCTGGATCTGGAACACGGGAGCGTTGTTGTCGTCGGCCATGGGGGTCATCCAAATGAAAAAGCCCGCCAGCGGCGAGCCGTGGCGGGCATTATGACCGAGCGTCCGCGACCGCCCGGTGAGGTCATTTCCGGAGGTGGCCGGGGCAGTGTCCCAGCAAGGGACTCAGGCCTGAAGCAGCGGTTGCAGGCCGCCGCGCTGGTCCAGCGCGATCAGGTCGTCGCAGCCGCCGACATGGGTGTCGCCGATGAAGATCTGCGGCACGGTGCGGCGCCCGGTCAGCTGGATCATCGAATCGCGCTGCGACGGGTCCAGGTCCACCCGCACTTCCTCGATCTGCTCCACGCCCCGCTGCTTGAGCAGGGACTTGGCCCGCACGCAGTACGGGCAGACCAGGGTCGTATACATCTTCACGGCGGCCATCGCCAATCTCCAAAGTCGAATCGAGTGTCCGGTGTCCCGGCAAAACAGGTGCCGGTGCGGCTGCCAGGGCGATCAGGCCGCGGACTTCTCGACAGGCAAACTCGCTTCGCGCCAGGCGGCCAGACCGCCCTGGACCGCGACCGCGTTCGCGTAGCCCTGTTTCTGCAGGATGCCAGCGGCGCGCTGCGCGCGTGCGCCGGTCTTGCACATCAGCACCACCGGCAGGGCCTTGTTGCTGGGCAGTTGCTTGGCCGGCAGTTCAGTGCCAGTCAACGTCGACAGCGGCACGTTGCGGGCGCCGTTGGCATGGCCGGCCGCGTACTCGGCTGGCTCGCTGACGTCGATCAGCACGCCCTTCTCGCGATTGACCAGGCGCACCGCCTCGGCGGTCGCCACGCCGCCCGACTTGCCGCGCAGCGACGGCCACAGCAGCAGGCCGCCCGAGGTGAGCGCGGCCAGCACGAGATACCAGTTTTCGATCAGGAACTTCAAGGCGGGGCCCGTGGGTTGAATCCAAAAGCTGCGGATTATAGGAAGGCCGGGGGCCGCGACAGCCCCCGGCGCTCACGCCAGCTTGAAGGTCGAGACTGCCGCCTGCAGCGCCCGCGCCTGCTGTTCCAGGCTGTTGGCCGCGGCCGCCGCCTGCTCCACCAGCGCCGCGTTCTGCTGCGTCATCTGGTCCAGTTGCACCACCGACTCGTTGACATGGCCGATGCCCTGGCTCTGCTCGGCGGACGCCGCGGTGATCTCGCTGATGATGTCCGAGACCCGCTGCACGCTGGCCACGATCTCCTCCATCGTCGCGCCGGCGTCCTGCACCAGCCGCGAGCCCGACTCGACCCGCGCCACGCTCGCGCCGATCAGCGCCTTGATCTCGCGCGCCGCTTCCGCGCTGCGCTGCGCCAGCGAGCGCACCTCTCCGGCCACCACCGCGAAACCGCGCCCCTGTTCGCCCGCGCGAGCGGCCTCGACCGCGGCGTTCAGCGCCAGGATGTTGGTCTGGAAGGCGATGCCGTCGATGACGCCGATGATGTCGCCGATGCGGCGCGAGCTCGCGCTGATCTCGTCCATCGTCGAGACCACCTGGCCCACGACCTCGCCGCCCTTCTTCGCGACGGTCGCGGCGCTGCCCGCCAGCTGGTTCGCCTGGCTGGCCGCGTCGGCGCTCTGGCGCACGGTCTCGGTCAGCTGCTGCATGTTGGAGGCCGTCTGCTCCAGCGAGCCGGCCTGCTTCTCGGTGCGCACCGACAGGTCCTGGTTGCCTGCCGCGATCTCGCGCGAGGCCACCGTCATCGAGTCGGTGCCGCTGCGCACGTCGCTCACGATCGCCGACAGCCCCTGCGACATGTCGCGCACCGCCGCCAGCAGGCTGGACTCGGCGCCCGGCGCCACCACGATGGCCTGCGACAGGTCGCCGCCGGCCATCTGGCGCATCACGTCGCGGGCATATTCGGGCTCGCCGCCGAGCTGGCGCCACACGCTGGCGATCAGCAGCCACGACCCCGCGCCCAGGCAGACCACCACGATCAGGCCGCTCAGCACCGTCGCCCACAGGCCCGAGCCGACGCCCTGCTCCGCGCGCGCCAGCGTCGCGTCGAAAGTCGTCTTGGCATCGGCGCGGGCGTCGCCCAGCATCTGCTCCAGCGCCTTCTGCGCCGCCTGCATCCTGGGAATGGCGCCCGCCTGGTCGCCCTGCTTGATGCCGAGGAACAGCTGCGCCGTCTCGACCGAGGCGGCGTAATAGGCCTCGAAGCCGCTCTCCAGCCGCGCGCCGGCATCGGCGCGCCCCGGGATGGCCTTGATCGAGGCGATCACCTTGCGCATCGCGGCGGCGCGCTCGGCAGCCTCGTCCAGGCGCTTCTTCTCGCCCTCGGCGACGGCGGACTGGATCGTCCCGCCCAGCGCCTCCAGCTGCGCGGCCACCTGGTTGGTGGCCACCAGGTACGGATAGTCGGCCTCGCCCAGCGCGTGGATGGCGCCCGAGGTCCGCGACGAAAAGAACAGCACCACCGCGATGCCCACCGCGAAGACGATCGCCGCCAGCACCGGCAGCATCGCGATACGGGTCTTCAAGTTCATGCCTGACTCCAATTCATCCTGTGTCTCCAACGACCTCCCCAGGTCGACGGCGCCCGCCCGGCCCGTCTGCGCGGACCGTCACGGCGGCAAGGCGGGCGGCCTCGGTCGCCCGCCCGCCGGCGTCAATCGACGCTCAGCACCACCTTCACCGAGCCGTCGACGGCCGACTTCTCGATGTAGCCGATCGCGTCGGCATTGGCGGCGACGAACTTCTTGACGTCGGCCGAGCTGCCCAGCTCCTTGGGCGGCGTGCCCTTGCCCGAGAACACCAGGCGCGACCAGGCGGCCTTCACCTGGGCCGAGGACTTGCCGGTGGCCTTCGAATAGAAGTGCTCCCGCGCCGCAGCGCTTTCCGGCAGATCCACCGCCTGCGCGGCGGCGCCGCTGGGCAGCTGGTTGGACTTGCCCAGGAAAATGCTCGCGACCTGGTCGGCGCTCATCGACGCGACGGGGCTCTTCGGATTGACCACGACGGCGACCTGCGCCTGCGCGGCCACGGCGGCGACCAGCATCGCGGCGCCGATGAGGGGCTTGATCATGTTGAACTGCATGACGGTCTGTGCTCCGCTCAGAACACGAAGTCGACGGCGACGCTGTAGACGCCGACGCGCTCGTTGTTGAAGCCCGGCTGGACGTTGTAGAACTGGCCGGCGCCGGTGGTCTTGATGCTGTCGTACTGGGCCTTCAGCGCGACGTTGCGCCAGGCATCCCAGCGCACACCGACGGCGATGGTCTTCTGCGGCGTGCTCTGCGCGGCGGTGACCGCGTCGACGACGGCGCGCAGCGGCAAGCCACCCACGACCACCGTGCCGGGGATCGTGTTGTTGACGTTGCTGCTGTCGGTCTTCTGCTGCGACAGCGTCGCGTACGGCGTGAACTTGCCGACGCGGTAGCCGACCGTCGTGTACCAGCCGGTGGTGTCCGGCACGAAGGAGTCGTTGCGGCGCTTGGTGTACTCGGCGGCGACGACCCACTGGCCTTCGTCGTAGCTCAGGCCCACGCCGGAGAAGCTGGCATCCTTGTCGGTCGGATCGATCTCGTTGCCGACCGAGGCGAACGGCGTCTGGCGCAGCGCGCCGACCAGCGAGCGCACCGTGGCGCTGTGCGCGGTCAGCTTGCCCTGCGCATGGCCCACGCGCAGGTTCAGGCCGTCGGCCAGCTCGACAGTGGCGTTCACGCCCACCATCTTCTTGAGCTCGACCTTGGTCTGGCGCACGTAGGAGGCGCTTTCGCCGCCGAAGACCTGCAGCGAGACGCTCTTGCCGGCGACCTGCGTGGCCCAGTTGACGTCGACGCCGTCGAAGTGGCTCACCGGCACCTGGCCGTAGACGTCGATCGGCGGGCGCAGCCAGGTGTTGGCATATCCGACGTCGCGGAAGTCGGACACCGCGAAGAACGGCGCGCCCATGCGGCCGGCGCGGATCGCCAGGCCCGGCGTGGCCTGCCACTTGGCGAAGGCCCACTCGACCTGCGGCGTCCAGTCGCCCTTGCCGGTCTGCTTGGTCAGCACCTGCGCGGTCGCGGAAAACTGCGCATTGAACTTGGCCGTGCCCTGCAGGCCCAGCTTGGAATCGACCTCGCCGCTCAGCGACTTGTCGGCACCATGGACCTGGCCCGGGATGACGTACTCGGCGCCATTCTTGGTCGTGCCCGTCAGGCCGACCGTGCCGAAGCCGGAGAACGAGAACATCGATTCCGACTGGCCCTGCGCCTGAGCGCCGAACGCCAGCAGCGCCAGCGCCACCGGCGCCAGTCGCAAGCTCTTCACCACCATCATTGCAAGTACTCCTGTACAGCGTGAATGCCCGACGTGGGCATGTTCTTTTCTCGAACCAAACGAGGGCGTGTGGAACGCCTTTCGCCCGATGCGAAAGCAGTTGTCGGCGGTCCGGAAGGGTTCTTGAGACGGGGGCCCTGGAGGGCTGCCTCTAGAATCCGCCGGGCCTGCCGGAACCCGGCCAAACCTCACGAAACCCAAGACCCATGTACAAGCTCGTGCTGATTCGCCATGGCGAATCGACCTGGAATCTCGAGAACCGCTTCACCGGCTGGACCGACGTGGATCTGACGCCCACCGGGGTGGAGCAGGCCAAGCAGGCGGGCCGTCTGCTGAAGGAAGCGGGCGTCGACTTCGACGTGGCCCACACCTCCGTGCTCAAGCGCGCCATCTGGACCCTGTGGCATTGCCTGGACCAGATGGACCGCCAGTGGCTGCCGGTGCGGCACAGCTGGCGCCTGAACGAGCGCCATTACGGCGGCCTTCAGGGACTGAACAAGGCGGACATGGCCAAGCAGTACGGCGACGAGCAGGTGCTCATCTGGCGCCGGAGCTATGACACCCCGCCGCCGGCGCTGGAAGCCTCGGACCCGCGCAGCGAGCGCGGCGACATCCGCTATGCCGGCCTGCAGCCATCGGACATTCCGCTGACCGAGTGCCTCAAGGACACCGTGGCCCGCGTGCTGCCCTACTGGAACGAACAGATCGCGCCCGCCATTCTGTCGGGCCAGCGCGTGCTGATCGCGGCCCATGGCAACTCGATCCGCGCCCTCGTGAAGTATTTGGACGGCATCGCCGACGAAGACATCGTTGGCGTGAATATTCCCAACGGCATCCCGCTGGTCTACGAGCTGGACAAGGACCTCAAGCCGATCAAGAGCTATTACCTGGGCGACGCCGAAGCCGCCGCCAAGGCCGCGGCCGCGGTGGCCAACCAGGGCAAGGCCTGAGGGCTCGCCGGCGCGCTGTCGCCGCGCCCTACTTGCGGCGCAGCGCGGTCGCCAGCAGTTCCGCGATGCAGACCGCGTTGGTCTCGTGCGGCACCGCGTTGCTGCTCCAGATGTGACGCACGCCGGCCGCGCGCAGCGCCGGCAGCGCGTCACCATTGAACAGCGCATGCGTCACCGCGACGTCCACGCTGGCGGCGCCGCGCTCGAGCGCCTCGCGCGCCGCGCCGATCAGCGTCCGGCCGGTCGAGGCCATGTCGTCCAGCAGCACGACCGAGCGCCCACGCACGTCCAGCTCGGGAAACGCCAGCTGCACCTGCGTGTCGCCGAAGCGCACCTTGCGGCCGACTGCATGCTCGAGCTTGCCGGCGCGCGCCGCCTCGGCGACCCACTGGCCCGACTCCTCATCCGGTCCGACCAGCACCGCGCCGGGCACCTGCACGGCGATGAAGCGCCCCAGGAGGGCCGCCGCCGACAGGGCGACGCCGCGCCCGCGTGGCATCACCTCATCCAGGCTGGCGATCCGGTGCAGGTGCGGATCGACGGTCACCACGCGATCGAAGAAGGTCGACAGCAGCGCCGCGATGTGGCGCTGGCTGACCGCCTCGCCGGGCGTGAACTCCATGTCCTGCCGCATGTAGGCGAGGTAGGGCGCGACCAGCATCAGATGCCGCACGCCCCAGCCGCGCGCGGCCGGTGCCGCGATCAGCAGCTCGACCAGGCGGTCGTTGGGCTGATGCTGCATCCCGCGCAGCACGATGATGTCGCTCGGCAACGGCCGGGGCAGCACCACGCGGGTCTCCCCATCCGGGAAACGATGTCGCGTGATGACGCCCATCGGGCGGCCCAGCTCCCTGGCCAGCCGCGTGGCCAGGTCCTGTTCGTCATCGAAGCACAGCAGCATCGGCGGATCCTCGCATCAAACCGCGGCCGCAGGGCATGCGGCATTCCCGCTCGTGGGCGATTGGAGGGCTGCGGCGAGCGGGGGCTGCCTCCTCCTGGGCTCTCTGGCGCTCTCTGGGGGACCGTGATCGATGGGGAGGCCGCCCACCTGCCGCCGGCCGCGCGCTTGGCCGCCAAGGCATGGGGCCTCCGCGGCAAGCGCGGAAACCCCATGCCTTGCCGTCCCCGAACGACCCAGGACTCAGGGCCTGGGAAGCGCGTTTGACATCGTGTCGGCCAAGGCCTCGGCGAGGTGGCGGCGGTCCAGGCCCTCGGTCGACATCGCAGGCAGCGAGCGGACTTCCACCGCCAGATCCTTCGCCGTCAGGATGCGCCACAGGCTCTCGATCAGGGTCATCTGGCCGATGTACTGCGCAGCCTCGCTGTAAGCCTGCGTCGGCTGGTACCAGCGCAGCACCACCGGCTGCAGCGGCGTGTGGGTGCTGATCGCCGCCTGCAGCAGATTGCCGTGCAGCGGCAGCAACGGATAACCGGCACCAGTCGTGCCTTCTGGAAAAACCGCCACCGTCTCGCCGCCGGCAAGCGCCTCGGCCGTCTTGTGCACGACGCGCAGCGCGTCGCGCTTGCTGGCACGCTCGATGTAGAGCGTGCCCACCGCCGTCGCCAGCGATCCCACCACCGGCCAGGCCGCGATGTCCGCCTTCGAGACGAATCGCGCCTCCGGCATCACCGCATGGATCGCCGCGATGTCCAGCCAGGAGACATGGTTCGCGGTGATCAGCCGCGGCGCCGGCGTCTGCGCACCGGGCGCCTCCAGCCGCACGCCCAGGACCCTCAGCAGCTTCGCCGACCACCAGCCCACCAGCTGCTGTCGCCGGGCCGGGCCGAAGCCCGACCAGCGCACCTGCACGAGGAACACCCCGTGCGCGATGTGCGCCAGCAGCCGCAGCCCGCGCCAGACGCCGACGAGGGCGCGCATCAGGCGGTCCGCTCGACGTCGGTGACCAGCGATTCGTAGGCCACCGTGCCGGCCACCAGCGTGTAACGCACCCGGCCCGGCAGCTCGAAGCCGGTGATGTCGAAGGAGAACGGCGTGTGCTTGCCCTGGCTGACCAGCCGCTCCGGCGTGACCGCGCCGCTGGCCTCGGCATCGAAGACGACGACGTCGCCCACGCCGCCCTCGACCAGCCGGCCGGCGCTCGCCGCCAGCGAGCCGAGCGCGCCGCCGAGGACCTTGACCGGACGGCCAGTGATGGTGTCCAGGGTCCGCGCCAGCGACAGGCCCTCGTCCTGGCCCCAGCGCAGCGCCAGGCTGAGCAGCAGTTCCAGGCCGGTCGCGCCGGGCGTGGCCTCGGCGAAAGGCAGGGTCTTCTCGTCGGCCGCGACCGGGTTGTGGTCGCTGACCAGCGCATCGATCGTGCCGTCCGCCAGCGCGGCCCGCAGCGCGGCCCGGTCGCGTTGCTGGCGCAGCGGCGGCGTGAGCCGCATCGAGGAATTGAAGTAGCCGATGTCCACGTCGCTCAGGTGCAGCGAGTTGATCGAGACATCCGCCGTGACCGGCAGGCCGTCCCGCTTGGCCTGGCGCACCAGCTCGACGCCAGCGGCGCTGCTCAGGCGGCACAGGTGGACACGGCAGCCGGTCACGCGCACCAGCTCCAGGATGGTGTGCAGCGCGATGGTCTCGGCCGCGACCGGCTCGCCCGACAGGCCCAGGCGCGTCGCCACCGGGCCGCTGGCCGCGACGCCGCCGCTCAGCCACGGATCCTGCGGATGCAGCCACAAGGTGTAGCCGAAGCTCGCGGCGTACTGCATGGCCCGCTGCACGGTCAGCGTGTTGCGGATGGGGCGATAGGCCTGCGAGAAGCCGACGCAGCCGGACTCGGTGAGCTCGGCCATCTCGGTCAGCGCCTCGCCCTCCAGGCCGCGGGTCAGCGCACCCAGTGGGAACAGCCGGCAGCGGCTGAGCTTGCGCGCGCGGAACTTGAGCATGTCCACCAGGCCGGGCTCGTCCAGCGCCGGGTCGGTGTCGGGCGGGCAGACCAGGCTGGTGACGCCACCGGCGGCCGCGGCGGCCAGTTCGCTCTCCAGCATGCCTTCATGCTCGTGGCCCGGCTCGCGCAGTCGCGCGGCCAGGTCCACCAGGCCCGGCGCGACCACCAGGCCGCTGGCATCGATGACGCGGTCCGCGTTGAAGTCGCCGACCTGCCCCAGGCCGACGATGCGGCCCGACGCGATTGCGAGATCGCCGGTCTGGTCCAGGCCCGAGGCGGGATCGAGCAGGCGGCCGTTCTGGATGAGGATCTTCATGCTTCGTTCCCGGCGAGGATGGACATGACGGCCATGCGGACCGCGATGCCGAAGGTCACCTGCGGCAGGATCACGCTGTGCTGGCCGTCGGCGACGGTGGAGGAGATCTCCACGCCGCGGTTGATCGGACCCGGATGCATGACGATCGCATCGGGCTTGGCCAGCGCCAGCTTCTCGGGCGTCAGGCCGAAACTCTTGAAGTACTCGCCGGCGCTGGGCAGCATCGCGCCGCTCATGCGCTCGTTCTGCAGGCGCAGCATGATGATGACGTCGGCATCCTTCACGCCCTCGGCCATGTCGTGGCAGACCCGCACGCCCATGTCCTTGAGGTCGCCCGGCACCAGCGTCTTCGGTCCGACCGCGCGGATCTCCGGCACGCCCAGCGTCGTGAGCGCATGGATGTCGCTGCGCGCGACCCGCGAATGCACGATGTCGCCGACGATCGCCACCGTCAGGTTGGTGAAGTCCTTCTTGTAGTGACGGATCGTGTACATGTCCAGCAGGCCCTGCGTCGGATGCGCATGGCGGCCATCGCCGGCGTTGACGACGTGGACATGCGGCGCGCAATGCTGCGCGATCAGGTAGGGCGCGCCCGACTCGCTGTGGCGCACGACGAACATGTCCGCATGCATCGCCGAGAGGTTGGCCACCGTGTCGAGCAGCGTCTCGCCCTTGGCGGTGCTGGAGCGGGCGATGTCCAGGTTGATGACGTCGGCGGACAGGCGCTTGGCGGCGATCTCGAAGGTGGTGCGGGTGCGGGTGCTGTTCTCGAAGAACAGGTTGAACACCGACTTGCCGCGCAGCAGCGGCACCTTCTTCACCTCTCGGTCGTTGACCGACAGGAAGGTGCCGGCCGTGTCCAGGATCTGGTGCAGCACGGCCTTGGGCAGGCCCTCGGTGGACAGCAGGTGGATCAGCTCGCCATGCTTGTTCAGCTGCGGATTGCGTTTGCTCAGCATGGGATCAGTCCTCCTTCACGTCGAAGCTGAAGCGGCCGTCGTCGCCCTTGACGAGGCTCAGCCGCTGGTTCGGCGCCACCGCGACGCGCGCGGCCGAGAACGCCGGCTCGATCGGCAGCTCGCGGCCGCCGCGGTCGACCAGCACCGCCAGCGTCACGCTGGCGGGGCGGCCGAAGTCGAACAGCTCGTTGATGACCGCGCGGGTGGTGCGGCCGGTGTAGAGCACGTCGTCGATCAGCAGGATGTGGCGGCCCTCGACCTCGAACGGGAGCTTGGTGTGGTCGGCGCTCGCATGCATGCCCTTGCTGCCGAAGTCGTCGCGGTGCAGCGCGCTGGAGATGACGCCGTGCTGGCCGGACAGCTTCAGGTCCTGCTGGAGGCGCTCGGCCAGCCAGGCGCCGCCCGACCAGATGCCGACCAGCGCGCAGTCGGGTTGCAGCAGGCGCTGGACGCCGCGCGCGAGGTCGGCGTAGAGCGCTTCCGCATCGAGGTGCAATGTGCTCATGGGTGTTCCCGGAAGAATTGTTCGAGGATCAATGCCGCGCTCGCGGCATCGAGGTCGCGCGCGCCCAGGGACTGGGCTTCCGCGCTGGTGTAGCGTTCGTCGACTTCGATCACCGGCAGCCGATAGCGGCCGCGCAACTGCCCGGCGAACTTGAGCGCGCGGGCAGTCATCTCATGCGGGGCGCCGTCCGGATGACGCGGCACGCCGATGACCAGCGCATCCGGCTGCCACTCCTGGATCAGCGCCGCGATCGCGGCCCAGCGCGCATCGCCCTGCTCGGTGATCGTGCGCAAGCCCCGCGCGCTGCCCAGCATCCGGTTGCCGGTCGCCACGCCGAGGCGCTTGGTACCGAAATCAAAACCGAGGGGGGAAACAATCGACGACGGGGAAGCGATGGTCATGGCGCTTCCGGGGTTCATGCGTGCCCGGCCTCCTGGCTGAGCATGCGCGGATCGATGCCGAGCAAGGCCAGCGCCTTGTCGTAGCGCTCCTCGATGGGCGTGTCGAAGATGATCTCGGGCGTGGCGTCGACGGTGATCCAGCCGTTGCGGCCCAGTTCCTCCTCGAGCTGCCCCGCAGCCCAGCCGCTGTAGCCCAGCGTGACCAGCACCCGCTTCGGGCCGGCGCCATTGGACAGCGCCTCCAGCACGTCGCGGCTGGTGGTCATCTCGAGCCCGCCAGGCACGGCGAGCGTCGCGTTGTAGTGATTGCCCTGCTCGTCCAGCGGCTCGTGCAGCACGAAGCCGCGCTCGGTCTGGACCGGGCCGCCGAAGAACACCGGCCGCGCGGCCATGTCCTCGTCGTTGAGTTCGAGCTCGACCTTCTCGAACAGGTTGCCCAGGGTCAGCGAGATCGGCTTGTTGATGACCAGTCCCAGCGCGCCCTTCTCGTTGTGCTCGCACAGGTAGACGACGGAGCCGGCAAAGGTCTCGTCCACCATGCCCGGCATGGCGATCAGGAACTGGTTGGTCAGGTCGATGCGTTCCTTGGACATAGGCGCGGATTCTATTTCACCGACACTCCGTCCCCATGACGCGAACGTCCTCTTCCCCCGCTTCCCGGACCCCGGCGCCGACGGACGGCGCGGACAGCGCCCTGGTGTGGTTCCGCCGCGACCTGCGGGCGGACGACCATGCCGCGCTGTACCACGCGCTCAGGCGGCACCGCCGGGTCTACTGCGCCTTCGTGCTGGACACCGACATCCTGGACCCGCTGCCGCGCGCGGACCGACGCGTGGCCTTCGTCCTCGACGCGCTGCGCGTCCTGGACACCGACCTCGCCGCGCTGGCCCCCGGCGCCGGCCTGATCGTTCGGCACGGCGCGCCGCGCGAAGAGATCCCGGCGCTGGCCGCCGAGCTGGGCGTGCAGGCGCTGTACTTCAATCACGACGACGAGCCCGACGCGCTGCGTCGGGACGCGGATGTCGGCGCCACGCTGAAGGCCCGTGGCCTGGAGGTGCACAGCTTCAAGGACCATGTGGTGTTCGAGCGCTCCGAGCTGCTGACGGGTGCCGGCAAGCCTTACGGCGTCTTCACGCCCTACAAGAACGCGTGGCTGCGCGAGATCACGCCCTTCTTCCTCAGCAGCTATCCGGTGGAGCGCCATGCGTCCCGGCTGGCGACCGGTGCCGATGTGGCGGCGCGTCGGGGCGTGCCCACGCTGGCCGACATCGGCTTCGAGCCCGCCGAGCTGAGCGCGGCGCTTTCAGGCGGCAGCGCGGGCGCGCGGCGGCTGTTCGACGAGTTCCTCGAGCGCATCGACCGCTACGGCGAGACCCGGGACTTCCCCGCCGCCAAGGGCCCCAGCTACCTGAGCACCCATCTGCGCTTCGGCACGATCTCCATCCGCGTGCTTGCGCGCGAGGCCTGGCAACGCGGCTACGGAAGCAGCGGCCCCAGCGCCGGCGCCCAGACCTGGCTGTCGGAGCTGATCTGGCGGGATTTCTACCACCAGGTCCTGCATCACCACCCGCAGGTGACGGAGCGGGCCTTCCGGCCCGAGTACGACCGCATTGCCTGGGCCGAGGGACCGGAGGCCGATGCCGACTTCGACGCCTGGTGCCAGGGCCGCACCGGCTATCCGCTGGTCGACGCGGCGATGCACCAGATCAACCAGACCGGCTACATGCACAACCGGCTGCGCATGGTCACCGCCAGCTTCCTGATCAAGGACCTGGGCATCGACTGGCGCCGCGGCGAGGCCTACTTCGCCGAGAAGCTGATCGACTTCGACCTCGCCGCCAACAACGGCGGCTGGCAATGGGCGGCGTCCAGCGGCTGCGACGCCCAGCCCTACTTCCGCATCTTCAATCCGGTGAGCCAGAGCGAGAAATTCGATCCCGACGGCAAGTTCATCAAGCGCTACCTGCCGCAGCTGTCCCGGCTGCCGCCGGCGCTGATCCACGCGCCCTGGCTGGCCAGGCCAGCGGAACTGGCGGCTTGCGGCGTGGTGCTGGGCCGGGACTATCCCGAGCCGATCGTGCGCCACGAGACCGCGCGCATGGCGACGATGGCGCGCTACGCCGTCGTCAAGGACCGCGGCTTCGCGCCGGACTAGGTCGTCCGGATCCGCGCGCCGTCAATGCACGACGGCGCTGCCCTTCTGGGGCAGGCTCAAGCCGTGCGCCCGGGCCTCCGCCAGGATCAGCAGGCCGCGCGCGGTGATCGCGTCGCGGGGGTGAAGCGCCACGCCGACATGGCTGTCCAGCCGCACCGGATGGCCGCCGAGGTCGAAAGGCTGCGCCAGCGCATCGCGGATGCGCTCGCCCATCGCTTCCGCCTCCTGCGCCGAACCGGCGCGCGAGACCACCAGCGCGAACTGCTCGTTGGCGTGCCGCGCCAGCAGGTCGACCGGACCGGCGCAAGCCGACAGCCGCCGGCCGATCTCGACCAGCACCGGCGCCGTCGCCTGCACGCCCTGGCTGCGCAGCAGCGCTTCCAGGCCCTTGAGCACCACCACGGTGACGGCCACCCGGCCGGCCTCGGCATTGACCATGCGCAGCACCTGGTCCAGGCGCTCCAGCAGCGCCACCTGGCCGAGCAGCCCGGTGGCGGTGTCCCGCAGCAGCGGCGAGGGCCGCGTCTGCCGCCCCGTCGCGCGCTCGCTCTGCAGCAGTTCGTCGAGATCGCCGAACAGCGACTCCAGGCCGCTGCCCTTGTCGTAGAAGCCGTCCGCGCCGGCCTGCATGCACATGTCGCGGTAGGCGTCCATCGCGTGATGGGTGAGCATCAGGATCCGGCCCTGGAACCCCTTGTGACGCAGCGCCCGCAGCACGTCGACACCGGTGCCCACCAGCAGCGTCATGTCCAGCAGCACCGTGTCGGGCTGCAGCCAGTCGATGAGCGCGATCGCCTGCGGCGCGGAGTCCGCCTCGCCGACGACGCGCACGCCAGCCACGTCCTCGAGCCGCCGTGCCAGGAGGCGGCGGATGGCCGACGAGTCCTCGACGAGAAAAATGTCCATGAAGGGATGCTCCGGATCGGGGCGGCGACCGGCTGTCACCGCCTGTCCGGCATCTTGCGCGAGGCCCGGCGCCGGCATCAGCAGCGCCCCGCGCATGCTGGTGTCGGGGCCTGTCCGCAGGATTTGTCGGGCGATCCCCTACAGCACCCGGCTGCTCACTGGATGTCCGTCAGCCCATGCTGGACGCAGTACTTGGTGAGCTCGGTGTTGTTGCGCCAACCGGTCTTCTCGAGGATGCGCGCGCGGTAGGTCCCGACCGTCTTGGCCGACAGGTGCATCGTCTCCGCGATCTCCGCCGGCGTCTTGCCCGCGGCGATCAGCAGCATCACGCGGTGCTCCTGCGCCGACAGCTGCTCATGCGGCAACTGGCCCGGCGTCGCGCCGCTGAGCAACCCCAGCAGATGGTCCGCCATCGCGGCCGTGACATAGCGCCCGCCCTGCAACAGGCGCTGCAGCGCCACGACCAGCTCATCGGTCGCCTTGTCCTTGGGCAGGTAGCCGGACACGCCCATCTGCAGCAGCCGTGCCGCGTAGGCCGACTCCGCGTTGAGGCTCAGCACCAGCACCGGCACGCCCTTGAGCGCCCGCAGCATGCGGCTGGCGCCCTCGGTCCCGCTGGCGTCGGGCAGCGACAGGTCGAGCACCAGCGCGTCCGGCCGGTTCGCCTGTCCCAGCTGCAGGGCCTCGGCGATGGTCGATGCCTCGTCGAGCACTGCCGATGGCCAATGGCCCTGGATCAACTGCTTGACCCCGAGCCGCATGATCGGATGGTCGTCAACGATCAGAAACCTCATCCCAACCCTCCTCGCTCTCCCGGGTCTCCCCGGTGCTGTCTCGCTCGTCCGCGCCGCCACCGAGCGGCACCCGGACATCGATCCGCGTGCCCCGCCGCGGCGCCGGCCCGAAGACCAGCTCACCGCCCGCCAGCACGGCGCGCTCCCGCATGTTCCGCAGGCCCGACGCATCCGCCCGCACCTGGCCCGGGCCGACGCCGTCGTCCTCGATCCGCAGCCGATATTCGCCGTCCTCGATGCGGGACTCGATCGTCAGCTGGTGGGCCTGGGCATGCCGCAGCACATTGGTCGCGGCCTCCTGCAGCAGGCGGAACAGCTGGTTGTGCTGTTCGCTGCTGAGCGCCTCGTCCGGCGCCAGGTCCAGGTCGACGACCAGCTCGCTCTGCCGCTGCAGGCCCTGCGCATAGTGCTGGACCGCCGCACCGAAGCCGAAGTCGTCCAGCAGCGGCGGTCGCAGCGTGTTGGCGATGCGGCGCGCGGCGCCGATGACCTCGTCGGCGATGGCGAGCATCTCGTCGTGCATCGGCTCCTTGGCCGGTGCGATCTTGCGCGCCATTGACAGCGCGAGCATCTTCGCCGCCGTGCCGAGCTGCCCGAGCTGGTCGTGGACCTCGCGCGCCAGCCGGCGCCGCTCGGCCTCCACGCTGCGGTCCAGTTCGGCGGCGAAGCTCTGGATGCGGGTCAGCGCCTCGCGCAGTTCGCGGGTCCGCTCGGCGACGGCACCCTCGAGCCGCGCATGGCTGTCTCGCAGTGCGCGCTCGGCCTGATCGCGCCGCTCGCGCTCGATCCACAGCGCCGCCATCGCCGCGGCCACCAGCACGCCACCGGCCAGCGGCAGCACCTGCGCCAGCAGCGTGGTTTCCTTGGTTTGCAGCGCCACCGCCGATTCGATGCCGTCGATCCGGCGTTGCTGCACCGATTTCAGCCGCGCCAGCTCGCCCCGGATCTCGTCCATCAGCTGCTTGCCCGCGACATAGGCCTGCCGGTCGTTCAGCGCTTCGGCGCCCAGCTTCCAGCGGTTGGCCACCTGGTTCTCGACCTGGCGGCGTCGTTCGGCGATGAAGCGGTCCAGTCGCGCGAAGGCCTGATCCTGGCGGTCGCCGGTGATCGCCAGCGCGTCCTTGAGCTGGGCATAGCTGGCGTCGAGATCGCGCTGGGCGCGCTCGTAGGGCTGCAGGAAGGCCGCATCGCCGGTGATCAGGAAACCGCGCGTGCCGGTTTCCAGGTCGATCAGCAGGCCATTCAGGTCCGAGACCAGCTGCTGGGTGCGCAGGGCATGGGCGCGCCCCGCCTCCAGACGGGTCAGCTCGCCCAGGCTGCGGTACTCGCCATAAGCGGTGGCCACGAAGGCAACGCAGCCGGCCAGCAACAGGCCCGCAGCCACCGGAAAGGTCAGCAAGCGCATGGATGGTCCGGGCCTTCTGGCCCGTGTTCGTACAACCCTGCGGACGCCGCGTTCCAGCGATGACAAGCTCGCCGGCGTCCACCCCACTGCAGTCGGGCCCTTGGTGCTACGCGCATCGGACGTCTTTCGCGCCGCTTGCGACGATCGGGCCGCTCTCGCTTCTGTCTCGCATGGATTTCGCCCTTCGGTGGGAGGGCTTGCTCGCGCGGTCGCTCCCTGGCGCCCGCTCACGTGGGCCTAACGCTAGAGGCGCGGCGCGGGAAAAGCAAGTCCCTGCTCACGTGCCGCGTACCGGGAAAGCCACGTCCACTGGCAGCCAGCGTACTCGCCGGCGCCGCCGGCCTGTCCGCGGGAAGCCGGAGACCGGCGCCGGGGTCAGGACTTGCCAGGCCGTCACCCGCCTTTGGGGCGCCCGGCCCTACCCTCCAGGGGCCTGCCAACGGGCCAGCAGCGCGCCATGGCGCTGCTGCCAGTCGCGCAGCGGCTCTGCCTCGCCGTCGAGCACCAGGCGCAGGTAGGCGAGGCTGAGCTCCCGCGTCGCGGCCTTGACCTTCGGATTGAGCTCGAAGCCGCCGGTGTTCGTCCGGTCGGTGAAGATGCTGTGCGAACCGCCGCTGAACATCGCCAGCGCCTTGCGCGGCCCGCCGATCGCGTCGAACAGCGCGACCCGGTCCGACGGTCCGCTGTAGTAGCCGGGGATGGTGATCTCGTCGGCGGTGGCGCTGATGTGCAGCGTGGGAATGGCGATGCCGGAGAGGATCGGCGCCGGGTCCCCCTCGCCGTAGAACGGCGGCGCGGAGATCAGGATCGCCGCCTTGAAGCGTGGATCGGCCAGCGTCGACGCCTGCGCCGCGCCGCCGGCCAGGCCGGAGAGCGGCGTCGGCACCTTCGCGCCGGCGATCAGCAGGCTGGTGTTGGCGCCATAGGAATGCCCGGCGATCGCCAGGCGCGTCGCATCCAGCTGGCGGCCCAGCGGTCCGGCCAACAGTTGGTCCAGCGCGAAGCGGATGTCCTGCGTGCGTTCGATGGCCTCCTCCGGCTGCGCCGCGTGCTGCAGCCGCCGCACCAGCGTCAGCGAGTTCGACCAGCCGAAGCCACCGGCCCAGAGCCGGCGATCGCTGCCGATGTGCTGCACATGCATCGCGACGATGCCGTGGGCCGCCCAGTAGCTGCCGAGGTAGCTGTAGCCTCGGCGCGAGCCGCCCATGCCGTGCGAGAAGACCACGACCGGCCAACCGGTCGCCGGTGGCTCGCCGCTGGGCCAGTAGACCCGCACCGGGACCGCGCGATGGCGGGCGGGATCGCTCCAGTCGAAGTCCTGCCAATGATGGCTGCCGTCCTCGGCCGCCTGCGTGCCGGGCTGGGCCGGCAGGTCGGGACCGGTCACCGGGGGCGGCGTCGCGCAGCCGATCAGCAGGGCCGCGACCGCCGTCACCGCCGAGGCGGCGAGCGCGGTCCAGCGCCAGGTCCTGGTCACGGGATCAGAAGAGCTCGACGTCGCTCAGGTGGCTGGCCTCGGCCATCCGGCCCTGCGCGACCAGCGTCGCGTGGCTCTGCACCTGGTTGCGCCCGGCGCCCTTGGCGTGATACACGGCCTTGTCGGCGCGCTCGAAGGCCGCAGCCGGCGAGTCGCCGCTGCGGATCTGCGTGAAGCCGATGCTGACCGTGATGCGGCCGACCTGCGGGAAGGCGTACTGGGCGGTGTTGAGGCGGAAGCGCTCGAACGCATGCGCGGCGTCGGGTTCGTCCTCGCAGCGCATCAGCACGACGAACTCCTCGCCGCCAAAGCGGTAGAGCAGGTCGTTGAAGCGGAAGCTGCTGCGCATCAGCCGCGACAGCAGCAGCAGGACCTCGTCGCCGATCAGGTGACCGAAGCGGTCGTTGATCGACTTGAAGTGGTCGATGTCGATCACGCCGATCCAGTAGCGCGGATGCACCGCGGCATGGCGGCGGTCCTGATCGGGCTCGTCCTGCGCGGCCTCCTCGGCGTGGACCCGCAGCGGCAGCTCAGAGACCGCCTTCAGGAAGCTCTCGTCGAAGGTCTTGCGGTTCAGCAGGCCGGTCAGCGTGTCGCGCTCGCTGTAGTCCAGCAGGCCCTGGAAGTTGTGATAGATCCGCAGCACGCTGCTGACCATGCGCTGCGCCTCGGCCTTGAGGCGGCGCGCGGTGTGCAGCTCCAGCACGCCGACCACGTCGCGTTCGGTCGCCAGAGGGAACAGCGTGACCCACTCGTTGTTCTCGCGCTGCTGCAGCACGCTGCGCTGCGTCAGGCACTCGAGCCGGCGCGGATGCTCGGCCAGCCTCGGGAGGGTGTCGGGATCGACCCAGAGCGAGTCGGCGGTGGCGACCGCGTCGCCGGCGTGCAGCCGGGCGCGGGTCAGCCAGCGCTGCTGGCCCGGCTCGCCGACGCAGCGATAGATCGCCACGGCGGCCGCAGGGCCATTGAGCAGATCGCGCAGCGCGGTGACCAGGGTGACGTCCATGACGTCGCGGTCACGGAAACCCGTCAGCTCGGCAAGATGGTCGACTACCCCGGACATGGTGTTTGCAGCGTGGAGGGAGGATCCAGGCGCCGGCAACCACCGATGGTCCGGGAGCCCGGACGCTACGCCCTCGCCGGCTTTCCGGCGGAATGGTGCGAAGTGTATCGGGCGATCAGGCCGAGCAGGTGCTCCTCGTCATAGGGCTTGCCCAGGTAATCGTCGACTCCGAGCCGTTGTGCATAGTCGCGGTGTTTCTGAGCGATGCGCGATGTGATCATGATCACGGGCAGCCCCGCCAGACGCGCGTCGGCACGCAGGTTGCGGACCAGGTCGAAGCCGTCCATGCGCGGCATCTCGATGTCCGACAGCACCAGGTGCGGCAGTTCCTCGCCGGCCAGGCGCTCCATCGCATCCAGACCGTCCTTGGCCAGCAGCACGCGGTAGCCCTCGCGCTCCAGCAGGCGCTGGGTGACACGGCGCACGGTCAGCGAGTCGTCGACCACCATCACCAGCGGCGCGAGCTGCTCGGCGACCTCCTCGACCACCACCTGGCGTGCCGCCGCCTCGGCATCGTGCACGCGCTGCTGCGCGGCATGGCCGTAGCGGTTGGCCAGCGCCACCGGGTTGTAGATCAGCGCCACCTCGCCCGAGGCCAGCAGGCTGATGCCTGCCAGGCCCGGGACCTGCATCAGCTGCGGGCCGAGGTTCTTGACGACGACTTCCTGGTTGCCCAGCACTTCGTCGACGTGCAGCGCCAGGCGCTGCTGGGCGCTGTGCACCAGCGCCACCGGCAGGGTCTTGCCGTGGGCGACGCCACGGTCGCTCTGGTGCATCAGGCCGCCCAGCCAGTAGAAGGGCATGCGCTCGCCGGCGGCCATCAGCGCGCCGTCGACGTAGGCCTGTTCGACCGTCTCGGCCGGCAGGCGCTGCACCGACAGCATCAGGCTGGCCGGCACCGCGACCTTCCGATCGCCGTAGCGCAGCACGACGACCTGCGTCAGCGCCGTCGTCAGCGGCACGCGCAACTCGAAGCTGGCGCCCTGCCCCTGCGTGGACTGGGTCAGCACATAGCCGCCCAGCGTGTTCACCTCGGAGCGGACCACGTCCATGCCGACGCCGCGACCGGCCATCTCGGTCAGCGATTCGGCGGTGGAGAAGCCCGGCTCGTAGATCAGGTCCATCAGCTGGGCGTCGTTCAGGTCCTGACCCGGCTGGATCAGGCCCTGGCTTTCGCCACGGGCGCGGATGCGCGCCAGGTTCAGGCCGGCGCCGTCATCGCTGAAGCGGACCTGGATCTCGTTGCCTTCCTGGTGCAGGTTCAGCACGATGCGGCCGACCGGCGCCTTGCCCGCCTGCTGGCGGACATCCGGCGTCTCGATGCCATGCACGACACTGTTGCGCAGCAAGTGCTCGAAGGCGCCGGTCAGGCGCTCCAGCACCGCGCGGTCCAGTTCGACGCCGCCACCGCGGATCTCGAGCTGGGCCTGCTTGCCGCTCTCGCGGGCGGCCTGGCGGACGACCCGGTGCAGGCGCTCGCCGAGGCTGCTGTCGAACTCGACCATTCGCGTGCGCAGCAGGTCGTCCTGCAGCTCGCGGGTCAATCGCGACTGGCCGGCCAGTTCGTCTTCGCCGGCCGCGACGTTGCGCTGCAGGCCGCGCTGGACGGTGGCCACGTCGTTGACCGACTCGGCCAGCATCCGGGTCAGTTCCTGGAAGCGGGTGTAGCGGTCGAATTCGAGCGGGTCGAAGTCCTTGCCGGTCGCCTGCGCGGCTTCCTGGCGGGCGGCGATGCGGGCCTCGGCCTGCAGTTCCAGCTCGCGCAGCTGCGTGCGCAGACGCTCCAGGTTGTCGTCCAGGTCGGACAGGGAGGTCCGCATCTGGCCCAGTTCGGACTCCAGACGGGCGCGGCGGATCGAGACCTCGCCGGACAGGGCGGCCATGCGCTCCAGCAGCGCGCCACGGACGCGCACCTGGGCGGCCGGGGCCACCGGGGCGCTTTCCAGCGGCTGACCCAGGTCGGCGATCTCGCTGAAGTGGGCCCAGTCGATCTCGATGTCGGCCGGCGGCGTGGCCACCGTGGGCGCGGGTTCGGCCACCGGCGCCTCGACCGGCGTGGCGGCTTCCGCGACGGGTTCGGCGATCACTTCGGCGATCGGCTCGATAGGCGCTGCCTCGGCGGGCGGCGCCGTGATCGCATCGGATCCCTCGGCCGGTGCCTGGATGGTCTCGACCGCGACGGCGGGCGGGATCGGCGCCGGCAGGTCGGCCACCGGCGCGGCCGGGGCGGACGGCGCCATCGGCGCCGGCACCACCGGTGCCGGATCGCGCCAGGTGCGCTGCAGCGTCTTGAAGCTGTGCTCCAGGCTGTCGCCGGCGTCCTGCAGGGCGAGCAGCTGCTCGTAGCCCGGTTCGCCGTCGGCCAGCAGGCGCTCGATCTGGGACTCCAGGCGGTGCGCCTGCTCGCCCAGGCGCATCGCGCCGGCCAGGCGGGCACCGCCCTTGAAAGTGTGCAGCACCCGCATGCAGGCGGCGGCGCGTCCGGTATCGGCCGGCTGGGTCGCCCACTCGCGCAGGGCGCCGTGCAGCTCGCCCAGCAGGTCCTCGGCTTCCTCCTCGAAGATCGGCATCAGTTCCGGCTCGATCTGGTCGGGCTGGCTGAAGTCGAAATCGTCGGCGGTCGCCTCGGCGGCCTGGTGGAAGGCGTAATGCGAGGTCGGCAGGGCCGGTTCGGCCGTGTGGTCCGCCAGCAGGTGGGCCGGCAGCGACGCCGTCGACACCTCCTCCAGCGACATGGCCAGCAGGCCCTCGTCGCTGTCGGCATGACCGTCGGGCAGCGCGGCGCCCGGCTCGAAGGCCTGCAGTTCCGCCAGCAGGCCGGCATCGGCCTCCTTCAGGAAGCCGGCGGCGAACTGATGCAGCAGGCGGCGGATCTCGTCCGCGGCGCGCTGGAACAGCGTCGGGTCGGCGACCTGATGACCTTGGGCGCGCTCCAGCGCGTGTTCCAGGCAACGAGCCAGCGTGGACAGGTCCTCGAAGCCGACCGTCGCGGCGCTGCCGGCCAGGCCGTGCGCCAGCGCTTCCGCGTCCTGCGGCAGCGGCGATTGGGGCAGCAGCGCCCACTCGCTCAGCTCCACCTGCAGGCGGCGCGAACGCTCGTCGGCCTCGTTCAGGAAGATGTTGAACAGCGCGATGCTGATGCGCAGCGGCCCGATGACCTTGACGCCATCGTCGCTGTCCTCGACGGTCTCTTGCGGATGCGCTTCCGCCTCGACCTCGGCGGTCGGCGGCGTGACGGCGGTGCCGCCAACCAGGCTCAGCGCCGGGGCCGCGTGGGCCGGTGCCGCGCTCAGGTCGGGCAGGTCCAGGTCCGGCAGATCCAGGTCGGACAAGGTCCGCGGCGACAGGCCCTCCGGCGCGGTCGCGTCGGCGGCGGCATCGGCGGCGCCGTCGCTCAGGTCAAGCGTCGCGTCGTCGGCGGTCGCCGAGGCTTCCACCGGCGCGGACACCAGTTCCTGGCCGAGGTCCAGCGTCAGCGACAGGTCGGCGGCGGACGGCGTGTCGAGCGCTGCGACCGGCTCGGTGTTGAGGCCGGACAGGTCCAGCAGATCCAGCGCCGGCTCTTCGGCGGCGGCTTCGGCCGGCACCGCGTCCAGCGGCATCGGCGTCGTCGCCTCGATCTCGACCAGCGGCGCATCGGCCGGCCAGCCGTCGGGCAGTTCCATCGTGACGGTCGCCTCGTCGGCGGGCGTCAATGTGGGCTCGAGGGACAGCGTCGGTTCATCCTGGAAGACCGGCGGCTGGGCTGCGGCGGCTTCCACCTCGGCAGGCTCGAGCAGCGCGGACGGCTCGACCACGTCGGCCACCGTCGGCAGCGACATCGTCGTGTCCAGCGCCGGCGGCTCCGCGGTCAACGCGGGCAACTCGACGGCGGACAGCGCGTCCAGGTCGATGGCGGCGTCCAGCTCGGGCACCGCCTGGGTCAGTTCGGGCACGTCCGTCGGGAAGTCCAGCGACGGCGCGTCGAGCGCGACGGGCGTCGCCTGGGTCGCAGTCACGACGTCCAGGTCGGCCAGCGGCAGCGGCGGCACGTCCAGGCCCGGCAGATCCAGCGCGGGCAGGTCGAGCGACGGCAGCACCGAGCCGGCCGCGGCATGTTCCGCGTCCAGCGTGGCGAGCAGGTCGAGCGCGGCCAGCTCGTCCGCCGCGGGCGGCGTCGCCGGCGCGGGCGTCGCCACCTCGTCCGCCAGCGACAGTTCCGGCAGCACCTGCAGTCCGGCCAGATCGATCTCCGGCGCCGGGGCCGGGGCCGGGATCTCGGCGACCTCGGGCAGGTCGGCGATCTCGATGACCTCGGGCACTTCGGCCACTTCGGCCACTTCGATCAGCTCGGGCACCGCCAGGACCGGCGCGGCCGGCGCTGCGGCGGACAGCTGCAGCGGGGCGTATCGGTTCTCCAGGCGCAGCGCGTCGGCCGCGGCGCGGAACGGCGCGCTGTGATAGCCGTGCGGCCGGCCTTCGCCGATCGCGGCGGCCCAGGCCTGGAACGCATCCAGCGCCTCGTTGCTGGCGCGCAGCAGGTCCGAATCGGCCTGCGGATGCTCCGACAGGCGATGGTTGTAGAGCTGCTCGAAGGCCCAGCCGGCTTCGCCGAACTCGTTCAGCCCGACCATGCGCGAGCTGCCCTTGAGCGTGTGGAAGGCGCGGCGCACCGTCGTCAGCTGTTCCTTGTCGCTGGCGCTGCGGGCGAGCGCGGTCAGCGCCTCGCGGGCGGTCGCCACGACCTCGGCCGCCTCTTCCAGGAAGATGCCCAGCATCTCCTCGTCGATGGCCGCCTCGGCCTGCGGGATCGGCGCGCTCGGCGCCGGCGCGGGCGGAGCGACCGGCGCGGCGGCCTCGATGAACTGCTGCAGCGATTCGGCCGCCTGGCTGCCCGCGGCGTCACCGCCGGACGAGAGCAACTGCTGCTGGGCCTGCTGCGCGGCCTGCGCCAGGCCGAGATCGTCGGCGGCGCGGGCTTCGTGGGAAATGCGTTCCAGGTCGCGCGCCAGGTCCTCGGCCGAGCGATCGCCCTGCGCGACGGCCTGGGCGGTCGCCTGGAGCTGGTCGATCAGCTGCGGCTGGGCCGCGGCTTCGGCGGCGGCCAGTTCCTGTGCGTGAGCGCGCTGCTCGCTCTCGCGGCCGACCAGCGACTGCAGCAGCCCGGTGTCGTCCTCGAAGCGGAACATGCGCTTGGCCAGCTGCGGCTGGACGCTCAGCATGTCGATCAGGAAGCCCAGCGCGCCGAGGTTGTGGGCGAGCCGGTCGAACTGCGCGCGCGGTCCAGCCAGCGACGGATCGACCTCGGTGTTGGCCAGTTCGTCGACCTGGTCGCGCATCTTCAGCGTCGCCTGCGCGGCCTGCGACAGGCCCAGCACGCTGAAGACGCCCCGCATCGCCTGCAGTTGGCCCGGCACCGGGATCAGCAGGTCGCGCTTGGACGGGTCGCGGAAGTATTCGTCGCACTGGCGCTCGACCTCGGACAGGCTGGCGCGCAGTTCATGGACGACGGAGCCGAGCGTCTGCCGGTCGGCGACGCGGCGATACAGCTCCTCCATCCAGCTTTCGAGCGCCAGCGGCGCCTCGCCATGGCCGACCGATTCGATGCGGCGGGCCAGGCTCTTGACGCGCTCGGCCTGCTCGGGCTGGTCGAAGGCCTCGTCCTCGAGGGCCGCTTCCAGGTAGAGCATGGACGTGGCGATCTCCATCGCCAGCGCGGGCTCGGGCGCGCGGCCCGAACGCAGCGTCGCGACGACGGCGCGGCGCAGCGTGTCGCCGAGCACCTCGCCGCTCGGGAACAGCTTCTGCAGCGATTCGGCGACGTGGGCGAACTGCTCGTCCAGGCCGCCCAGGCGATGGGTCTCGCCCTCGGCGGCGGAGGCCCAGGATTCCTTCGCGGCGACGACGCGGCGCTTGGCGGCGGCGACCCAGTTCGGATCGATCCGGCCCAGCGTGTCGTCGCGGTAGTCGACCTGGTCGGCCTCGATCAGGCCGTAGGCCTGCTGCACCGCGGTCAGGCGCGGCGCGCTGCCGGGCTCGGCATGCTTGGCGGCGGCGCAGAAGAACAGCAGGTCCTTGGCCAGACGCTCGGACGGCGCGGCATCGCTGCCGGCGCGCAGCTGCGCCAGCAGGCGCGAGCCCAGGCGCTTGACCAACGTGTCCACCGGCAGCAGCCCGCGCGACTGGGCCTCGAACTGGCCGGCGGCCAGCATCCAGAGCGTGCGCGCGTTCGCCTGCGTCTGGGTCAGCGCCAGGCCGGCGCACAGGTCGCTCAGCAACTGGCCCTGGCCGGGCGCCGGGGCGCGCATCTGCTTGAGCAGCAGCGCCTCGAACGGGGCGCGCATCTGCTCGGCGCTCAACGCGCGGACGTTGCGGTCCAGCGGCAGTTCGCGCCAGCGGAATTCCTCGGTCCACAGGTCGGCCGGGTGGATGCGGCCGGCGCCGTTGAGTTCCTGCAGCGTCTGGTAGGCGGGGAACAGCGCCAGCGAGCTCGGCTGGCCGCCGGCCAGCGTCTTGGCGATGAAGGCGAGCACCGCGAAGTCCGCGCGCTCGACCGCCTCGATCTCGGCGATGGTCACGCCGGACGGGTTCTCCGCCAGGCGGAACAGCGTCGCCTCGGCGGCGCGCAGCAGGTGCGCGGCGGCCGGCAGGCTGACCACCGCCAGCACGCCGGCGGCCTGGTGCATCTGCTGGGCCGCGCCTTGCAGCGCCGGGCTGGGCTGGCCGTCGCCGCCCACGGTCGTCGCTCGCGCATCGGCATCGCGCAGCACGCGGCGAAGGGCCTTGTGCACCGATTCCAGCGTGCGGCGCAGTTCCTCCTGGACCCAGGCCAAGGGGCTCAGGTCGGCGGGGAACTCGGATTCGCGCGTAAGGTCCATGCTCGCTCTTGTTCTCTCTTTTATGTCGACGCGGTGCGGGTCTCTATCCCTGTTCTACCGGGCGGGACGGTCGGCCGATGCCGGTCAGGTCACCTTGAACCGGGCCACCGACTGCTTCAGCGCCTCGGCCGATCGCGACAGCTCGTGCACCATCTGGGCGGTGGAACGCGTACCGTCGGACGTCTGCTCGGTCACCGCGAAGATGTGCTGGATGTTGGCGCCGACCTCGTTGGCGGCGCGCGCTTCGTTCTGCGCGACCGTCGAGATCTGGCCGATCAGCTCGTCCAGGCGACGCGACACCGAGTCGATGTCTTCCAGCGCGCGGCCAGCCGCGTCGGACAGTTTCGTGCCCTCGACCACCCCCAGCGTGGAGCGCTCCATGGCGGCCACCGCGTCGTGGGTGTCGGTCTGAATGGTCTTGACCAGCGCGGCGATCCGGCGGGTCGCGTCGGCAGAACGTTCCGCCAGCCGCTGCACTTCTTCCGCCACCACCGAGAAGCCGCGACCGGCTTCACCGGCGGACGCCGCCTGGATGGCCGCGTTCAGCGCCAGCACGTTGGTCTGCTCGGTAATGTCGGAGATCAGCTCGGTGATCTCGCCGATTTCCTGCGAAGACTCGCCCAGCCGCTTGATGCGCTTGGACGTCTCCTGGATGTGGTCCCGGATCTGGTTCATACCGCCGATGTTGTTCTGCATCGCCTGCAGACCCTGTTCAGCGGCCTGCCGGGACTGGCGGGCCACGTCGGCGGTCTGCTGCGCCTGCGCGGACACGTCGTTGATCCGGTGCGCCATCTGCAGCACCGCCTCGCCGGTGGCGCGGATCTCGTGCAGCTGTTCGGTCGACGCGGCCAGCAGCTCGGTCGAGGTCTGGTCGACCTGCGCGGTCGTGTCCGTCACCCGGACCGCCGTCGTCTGCACCTGATGCACCAGTGAGCGCAGCTCTTCCACGGTGTAGTTCACCGAGTCGGCGATCGCGCCGGTGATGTCTTCCGTCACCGTCGCCTGGTGGGTCAGGTCACCTTCAGCGACCGTCTGCAGCTCGTTCATCAGACGCAGAATCGCGGCCTGGTTGGCGTCGTTGACGCGCTTGGCTTCCTGCTCCTGGGCCTCGGCTTCGCGGCGCTGTTCTTCCGCCATCTGCGCACGGCGCGCCTGGTCGGAGACATACAGCCGCAGGAAACCGACCGCGCCGATCACCAGCATCGCCAGCGAGGCCGCCATCGCCAGCAGCAGCAGCGGGTTCATGCCGCCGGCGGACTCCAGGCCCTGGCCCAGGTCGTCCAGGTCCTTGCGCAGCACTTCCGAGTCGTTGAGGATGGCCGTCTGCGCTTCCCGCGCGGACACCAGGCCCTGCAGGTTGGACAGGATGGCCGTCGCCTGCGAGCGGGTCTGGTCGTACTGCGTCAGCAGCACCTTCAGGCGCTCGCGCACCTGCGGGTCCTTGGCGCCGTTCAGGCGCAGCTCGGGGTTGCCGTTGAGCAGCGCCTGGGCGATCTCGCGGAACGCGTTCAGGTCCTTGCCCAGCAGGAACACGGCCTCGGGGCTCACGCCTTCCTGCGTCAGGAATTCGTTGGCGGACTTGCCGATCCGCTGCGTCAGCATCACCAGCTGGCCGACCGCGGCGACCTCGCCGGTCGGGGCCGAGCTCTGCAGCGACAGCGAGGCCACGGCCTCGGCGCTTTCCAGCAGGTCCGACGACTGGCGGTTGATCGCGCGCAGCGCGGCGCCGACCTGCGTCAGCACCTTCTCCTGCGCCAGCATCACCTTGGTGTTCTTGTCAGCGCGCGCCACCATCGGGGCGATCTTCTCGAGCAGGCCGTCGACCGAGCCCGGCGCCTTGGCCAGCTCACCGCTGCCGTCGCGCAGCGAGGTGGTCACGCTGGTCAGGATGTCGGCCGCTTCCTTCATTTCCGGGAAGGCGTTCTTGTTGCCCAGCAGCGCGGTCGAGACCGCCTTCGCCAGACGCTGCGACTGCGTCGCGGCCTGACCGGCGCCACGCACCTGCGCCGCCGAGCGGTTGCCGTTGATCAGCGCCATCGAGACGGTGCCGGCAGTGAAGAGCACGCCCGCGGCCGTCAGCGCCGTCAGCAGGCCGGTGCGGCGCTGCTCGGGCTGCTTCAGGACCTCCGGCATCGGCGTCGGGCTTTCCGGGGCGGACGCCGAGGGCTGGTACCCCGCGGACGTGTCCTGGAACTCCGGCGTGGGCTGCGCCGCGGTGATGATCGAGGGCTGGAAGTCCGTCGTGTCCTCCGCCGCCGAGCCCGACGCGTCGGTCCGCGGACCGTCGTCGAAGTCGTCGTTGCCCTCGTTCTTGCCCTTGTTCTTGATCTTGTCCAGGAAGCTCATCTCACCCTCGTTTGATCTCGTTCGTCGAATCGGCGCCTGTGACGGGACCGTCGTCTGGCTATCAGTTCAAAACAATGCGCAGGAATTGCGGATGCTGCGTCAGCGCATCCAGGTCCAGCACTTGCCAGCGCCGGCCCTGCCCGTCGCGCATGCGGGCAGGAGCGAAATCGGGATGGCCGGGCGCATCGGGCTCGGCCTGCAGTTGTTCGTCGCCGCGCAGCCCCAGCAGCTGATCCACCAGCAGCGCGCAGTTGATGCCCAGGTCGGGATTGATCGACACCAGCCGGTGGGCCGACGTCAGCGGGATCGGACCGCGCAGGCCCAGGAAGGCCGACAGGTCCACCACCGTGTGCAGCCCGCCGCGCAAGTTGGCCACACCCAGCATCCAAGGCTGCGTGTACGGCACCGCCTGAAGCGGCACAGGCGTGAAAATTTCGCCGGATTGCTTGAGCGGAAGCAGCAGGCCCAGGCCCGCGCACTCGACCGCCAGCCAGCTCGCGGCCTGGGGCGCCTCGCGCGCCGCCTGCATGCGCTGCGCCAGCCGTTGTTGAAGTTCGCGCAGCGCTTGCTTGTTGGCCATGGTGTCAGCCCAGCGCCTTGATCTTGGCCAGCAGCTCGTCCGCCTTGACCGGCTTGACGACGTAGTCGCGCGCACCCTGGCGCATGCCCCAGACCTTGTCGGTCTCCTGGTTCTTGCTGGTGCACATGATCACCGGCACGTCGGCGTAGCGCTCGTCGCGGGTGATGGCGCGGGTCAGCTGGAAGCCGTTCTGGCCGGGCATCACCACGTCCATGAGGATCAGGTCCGGCTTTTCCTCGGCCAGGCGCTTCATCGCCTCCTCGCCGTTCTCGGCGGTGCGGACGGTGAAGCCGCGCTTGGTCAGCAGGTCGCTCAGCGCGTGCAGTTCGGTCTTCGAATCGTCGACCAGCAGGATTTTGTGGATGGGCATGGAATCTCCCTCTCTCGGCTCGCGTCGATTCGCGTCGGGAAGTGCGTCGGTCGAGCCTGGCGTGAGCGTCGTTGAATGTCGTGGAATGGGTCGGGGAATGCGGGCGGCCGTCGTGCCGGTCAACCCGCCCGGCGGTGCTGTTGCACCGCCTGCAGCAGCTGGTCCTTCGTGAAGGGCTTCGTCAGGTAGTCCTGCGAGCCCACCATGCGGCCTCGCGCCTTGTCGAACAGGCCGTCCTTGGACGACAGCATGATCACCGGCACCGAGGCGAACTGCGGATTGCGCTTGATGATGGCGCAGGTCTGGTAGCCATCCAGGCGCGGCATCAGGATGTCGCAGAACACGAGGTCGGGCTGGTAATCGCTCAGCTTGGCCAGCGCATCGAAGCCGTCCTCGGCCAGCACGACTTCGTGTCCGCCCTGTTTCAGGAAGATCTCGGCGCTGCGGCGGATCGTGTTGCTGTCGTCGATGACCAGCACCTTGGTCGCCGTGCGGGGGCTTGCGCTGGAATCCAAGCTCTTCTCCGTATTGTTCAGACGATGGTTGTCAGGGAAATTTCAGGCTCGCGACAGGCGCGACCGGATGCTTCGTCGCAAGGTCGATGTGCGGGTCAGATCTGGACCATCTCGAAGTCCTCCTTGCGGGCACCGCATTCGGGACAGGTCCAGTTCATGTCGACATCCTCCCAGCGCGTGCCGGCGGCGATGCCGTGCTCGGGGTCGCCCGCGGCCTCGTCATAAATCCAGCCGCAGATCAGGCACATCCAGGTCCTTGCTTCGCTCACGATGGGTTGACTTTGCATCACTACAATGATCGAAAGATTGTAGCCACGCCCCCGTGCTGACCCGGGGGGCGGAAGTACCGATGAAACAACAGTCGATTGCGGTCCTTCTTCACGTTATGCGCATCAGTTCACGGCTTCGCGCCAACCATCCATGAGCCGCCCAGACCCGCACCAACAAGACCCCCAGGACGCCGCCGCGATCGATGACCAGGACTCGCCGCCGCCGGCCTGCGTGATGAGCTTCAATGCGTCGGACCCGAGCGGCGCGGGCGGCAGCGCCGGCGACGTGGCGACGATCGCCGCCATGGGCGCGCATGCGCTGCCGGTGGTGACCGCCATCGTGATGCGCGACACGGCCGAGGTCTTCGACCACCAGACGCTGGACGGCGACTGCATCGTCGAACAGGCCCGCTCGATCCTCGAGGATGTGCCGGTCGCCGCCTGGAAGGTCGGCTTCCTGGGCAGCGCCGAGGGAGTCTCCTCGGTCGCGGAGGTCCTCTCCGACTACCCCGACGTGCCGCTGGTGGCCTACCTGCCGAGCATCTCCTGGCTGGACGAGGAGCAGCAGCAGAGCTACCTGGACGCGTTCCGCGAGCTGGTGCTGCCGCAGACGCTGGTGCTGGTGGGCAACCAGAAGACGCTGCTCGACTGCCTGCTGCCCGACTGGGACGCGGACCGCCCGGCCTCCCCGCGCGAACTCGCGGTCGCGGCGCAGCAGCACGGCGCCGCGCATGTGCTGGTGACTGGCATCCAGCTGCCCAACCAGTACATCGACAACGTCCTGGCGAACTCCCAGGGCGCGATCACCGGCGAGAAGTTCGAGCGCTTCGAGGCCAGCTTCGTCGGCGCCGGGGATACCCTGTCGGCCGCGCTGGCCGCCCTGCTCTCGGTCGGCTCCGAACCGCACGATGCGGTCGGCGAGGCGCTCGCCTTCCTCGACCAGTCGCTGGAAGCGGGTTTCCGCCCCGGCATGGGCAACGTGGTGCCCGACCGCTTCTTCTGGGCGCTGCCGCCCGGGGAGGAAGGCGAGGAAGGCGCCGAGGCGGTGCCCGCCACCGACGAGATGACGATCGACGAGCCACCCAGCCGAGGCCCTCGCCGCATCCATTGAGTCCACCGAGGGCGCCCGCGCGGCGCCCTCCTTCTTTTCCCGCATTGATCCGCCCCAGCAGTACCGGAATCCCGATATGAGCCAGAACGAGACCCTGTTCGCCCGCGCCCAGCGCGTCATTCCTGGCGGGGTGAACTCGCCGGTGCGCGCCTTCCGCGCGGTCGGCGGCACGCCGCGTTTCATCACCCGCGGCGAGGGCGCCTGCATCGTGGACGCCGACGGCAAGCGTTACATCGACTACATCGGCTCCTGGGGTCCGATGATCCTGGGCCATGGCCATCCGGCGGTCGTCGAGGCGGTCCAGAAGGCGGTGCTGGACGGCTTCTCGTTCGGCGCCCCGACCGAGCGGGAGGTCGAATTGGCCGAGGAGATCCTGGCCCTGGTGCCCAGCTGCGAGCAGATCCGGCTGGTAAGTTCAGGCACCGAGGCGACGATGAGCGCCATCCGGCTCGCGCGCGGCGCGACGCAGCGCAGCAAGTTCATCAAGTTCGAAGGCTGCTACCACGGCCACACCGATGCGCTGCTGGTCAAGGCCGGCTCCGGCCTGGCGACCTTCGGCCATCCGACCTCGGCCGGCGTGCCCGAGGCCACGGCGCAGCACACCATCGTGCTGGAGTACAACAACGTCGCCCAGCTCGAGGAAGCCTTCGCGCTGCACGGCGCGGAGCTGGCCTGCGTGATCGTTGAGCCGATCGCGGGCAACATGAATTTCGTGCGGGCCAGCGTGCCTTTCATGACCCGGATGCGCGAGCTGTGCCGCCAGCACGGCGCCCTGCTGGTGCTGGACGAGGTGATGACCGGCTTCCGCGTCGGACTGCGCAGCGCGCAGGGCGTCTATGCCGACCTGATCCCGGGCTTCGTGCCCGACATCAGCGTGTTCGGCAAGGTCATCGGCGGCGGCATGCCGCTGGCGGCCTTCGGCGCGAGCCGCGAGATCATGCGCCACCTGGCGCCGCTGGGCGGCGTGTACCAGGCGGGCACGCTCTCGGGCAACCCGGTGGCCACGGCCTGCGGCCTGGCCACGCTGCGCGAGATCAAGCGGCCCGGATTCTTCGATGCGCTGTCGGCGCGGACCCGTCGGCTCGTGGACGGCCTGAAGGCCGTGGCGGCCGAGAATGGCGTGCCCTTCAGCGCCGACAGCGAGGGCGGCATGTTCGGCTTCTTCCTGCTGCCGGAGCTGCCGCAGAACTACACGACCGTGATGACGACGGACAAGGAGCGCTTCAACCGCTTCTTCCATGCGATGCTGGACGCCGGCGTGTACCTGGCGCCGGCGCTGTACGAAGCCGGCTTCGTGTCCGCCGCGCACACCGACGCGGACATCGATGCCACGTTGGACGCAGCGCGTCGGGCCCTGCGCTGACGCCCACACAACACCGGTTTGACACCATTCCCTCACGCGCCACGGCAAACGACGGACCGGGTTGTCGCAAACTTTTCGTCTCGCGACAGGCATTACGCTTGCTTACCGATTGGTACAGCGGCTGAGAGACAGACATGCATATCCATATCCTTGGCATCTGCGGCACCTTCATGGGCGGCCTGGCGGCACTCGCGCGGGAGGCCGGCCACACGGTGACCGGCTGCGACGCCAATGTCTATCCACCGATGTCGACGCAGCTGGAAGCGCTGGGCATTGAGCTCATCGAGGGCTTTGGCGCGGAGCAACTGGCACTCCAGCCGGACCTGTTCGTCATCGGCAACGTGGTGACGCGCTCCTCCGAGGGGCGTTTCCCGCTGATGGAGGCGATCCTCGATGCGGGCCTGCCCTATACCAGCGGACCGCAGTGGCTGGCCGAGCACGTGCTGCAGGGGCGGCACGTCCTGGCGGTGGCCGGCACCCACGGCAAGACTTCGACGACCTCGATGCTGGCCTGGATCCTGGAGGCGGCGGGCCTGGCGCCCGGTTTCCTGATCGGCGGCGTGCCGCAGAACTTCGGCGTGTCGGCCCGGCTCGGCGGCGGGAAGTACTTCGTCATCGAGGCCGACGAATACGACACCGCCTTCTTCGACAAGCGCAGCAAGTTCGTCCATTACCGGCCGCGCACGGCGGTCCTGAACAACCTCGAGCACGACCACGCGGACATCTTCCCGGACCTGGCCGCCATCGAGACCCAGTTCCACCATCTGGTGCGGACGGTGCCGCCGTCTGGACGGCTGGTGGTGAACGCGCGCGAGGACGCGCTGCAGCGGGTGCTGTCGCGCGGCTGCTGGAGCGACGTGCAGCGCTTCGGCGCACGCAAGGAGGAACCGGGCGCCCTGCGCGCCCGCGGCGAGCCGCAGTCCTTCGACGTGCTGCGCGGCAGCCTGAAGGTCGGCCACGTGACCTGGGAACTGCTGGGCGAGCACAACCAGCTCAACGCGCTGGCGGCGATCGCGGCGGCGGAACATGTCGGCGTCGATCCCGAGCGGGCGGCCGAGGCGCTGGCCAGCTTCAGGAACGTCCGGCGCCGGCTGGAACTGCGTGGTGAAGCCGGCGGGGTGAAGGTCTACGACGACTTCGCGCACCACCCGACGGCGATCCACACCACCATCAACGGCCTGCGCCGGCGCATCGCACCGCAGGAACGCATCCTGGCGGTGTTCGAGCCGCGCTCCAACACGATGAAGCTGGGCACCATGAAGGCGCAGCTGCCCTGGGCGCTGGAGGAGGCCGACCTGAGCTTCTGCAACCAGGACGGCCTGAGCTGGGACGCGCGCGAGGCGCTGGCGCCGCTGGGCGAGCAGGGCCTGGTCGGCGCCGACGTCGAGGAACTGGTGGCGATGGTCCGGCGGGCGGCGCGGCCCGGCGACCATGTGCTGTGCATGAGCAACGGCGGCTTCGGGGGCATCCACGAAAAGCTGCTGGACGCGCTGAAGTAAACCGGCGATCCTGCGCCGCGCGCGGCGACGCAGCCCCGGACCAGCGGTCCGACAGCTGCTCCGCCGCCGGTCCCCCAGGGTTCAGAGCAGCCCCGATCGACCGATCGACCCGATTGACTTCATTCACGCGAGGAGCGACGACACGATGAGTGGTCCTGGCAAGCTGGTGCCCGCGCTGCAGAACCGGTCCTTCCTGTGCCTGCTGGCGCTGGTGACGGTGGCGTTCGGCTGGATCCTGTGGCCGATGCTGAGCGCGCTGCTGTGGGGGGTGGCGCTGGCCATCGTGTTCCAGCCGCTCTATCGCCGGTTGCTGCGCAAGACGCGGCGCCCCGGGCTGTCCTCCGGGGTGACCATCCTGGTGATCCTGCTGCTGGTGGTGCTGCCCTTGACCTACGTGATGGGCGCGCTGGTGCGGGAGGCGACGGTGGTCTTCGAGATGGTCAAGTCCGGCCAGTTCAACTTCAACACCTACGTGGCGCAGGTCTATGCGGCGCTGCCGTCGTGGCTGCTGGATGTGCTGGAGCGGCTGGGGCTGCACGACCTGGCCAACCTGCAGGAGAAGCTGGGCAGCGCGCTGAACCAGGGCAGCCAGTTCATGGCGACGAAGGCGCTGGGCTTCGGCCAGGACACCTTCGACTTCCTGGTGAGCTTCTTCGTGATGCTCTACCTGCTCTATTTCCTGCTGCGCGACGGCGAGCATCTGTCGGCGCGAATCCGCGATGCGCTGCCGCTGCAGGACTCCTACAAGCGGCAGCTGGGCGAGAAGTTCCGCACGGTGATCCGCGCGACGGTCAAGGGCAACATCGCGGTGGCGGCGCTGCAGGGCGCGCTGGGCGGCTTCGCGTTCTGGGCGCTGGGCATCCACGCGCCGGTGCTGTGGGCGGTGCTGATGGCCTTCCTCTCGCTGCTGCCGGCGGTGGGGGCGGCGCTGGTGTGGGCGCCGGTGGCGATCTACCTGCTGGCGACCGGGCACATCGCGTCGGGGGTCGGCCTGCTGCTGTTCGGCACCATCGTGATCGGGCTGGTGGACAACCTGTTGCGGCCGCTGCTGGTGGGCAAGGACACGAAGATGCCGGACTACGTCGTGCTGCTGTCGACGCTGGGCGGGATGGCGGTGTTCGGCATCAACGGCTTCGTCATCGGCCCGCTGATCGCCGCGATGTTCATCGCGGTCTGGGACATCGTCGCGGCGGAGCGGCGGTATCCGGTCGGGGACCACTGAGCGAGCTCCGCGACGCGCGCCTGACGACGCCGTGGACCAAGGACTGCCAGGACCTGCTGCCGTCCATTCGTTGAAACGGAGACGATGACCAAGGTCAGGCCGTCATGCGGGCAGCGAGATTCAGAATCCGGACTCGCCATTGCTTCATCAAAGAAGCGGGCCTGCGCACTGCCGGTAATACGGAGATCGTCGTCTTGAGCACCATGGCCAGCCGTCCCGGTCCACTTGGAATGGATTCAAATCCCGGCGCGATTGACCCGGGCACCTGTGCGCGAATGCAGAACCGACCGCCCGGGCCGACCTGCGTGTTGAATCCAACCGAGGTCGAGCGCAGCCCGGAGTCCGCTTCACAGTCCAGTCCCGCCAAGGAGAAGAGCGGCGCCTCATGGGTCAGCAAGTTTCCTGGTAGCACGAGCACGGACGATCTCGATCCAGCTTTTCGCGACAAGGTGAAGAAGTTTTTGACAGCGATCGCAGAAGCGGGCGGAAGCGTGTCGATCGCTGCGACGTACAGACCGCGCGAGCGCGCCTACCTGATGCATTACAGCTCCAAGATCTCGCGTGGCGATATCGACGCAGCCAAGGTGCCCACCATGGCCGGCGTTGATATCGAATGGGTGCACGCTTCGGAGGAAGCCTCGAAGCGGGCCGCCTCGGCCATGGCGAAAGCCTTCGGCATCGTTTACCCGCCTGCGCTGATCTCCCGGCACACCGAACGTTGCGCGATCGACATGACCGTGAACGGCATCGTCGGAAAGAAGATCAAGAACGCTTCAAATGAAGAAGTGGAGATCAAGAGGCTCAGCGACTTGAATGCCGTGGGCGCGAGCTACGGCGTGAACAAGTTGGTCTCCGACCCTCCGCATTGGTCCGACGATGGTCGCTAGATTCCTCGCTCTCGCCCTTTCCCTGAGCGCGTCGGCATGTGCCGCGACGGCCGAGGCGGGCTTCGCGATCGTCAAGCTGGACGGATCTGGAGAGGCGCTGCTGGTCGCGGCATCGCCGATTCCTACGGGCTCGACTATCGCGCTGGAGTACCCAGGTGCAGACCAGCGCCCACGGTGCTGCAAGCGGTTACGCGCGGCGGACCTCGTGGCCATCGATGCGGCCGAGGTGCTCGCTTCGGACGAGCTTCGCGCCATCGCTCCCCGCGTCTACAAGGCCAAGGTCCCGCCGGCATGGTCCGACATGCCCTTCATCGGCGTGGGTGCGGTCGGAGTGGACATCCGGACGCATTCGCGTGGAGGACGGTTCGAGCTCACCGACCGCCGCGGCGCCAGACGAGCCGCCAGCTTGTGCACGAGCGCAGAGGGCGTGCATCTCATGGAAACCGAGCAAGGCCGATTGCGAACGCATCTCTACCTGTCTCTGGGGTACGAGATTGAATCGCCGACCTGCGGGTCAGCCCAATGAAAAAGGCCGGCTTTCGCCGGCCTTCGCGCTGAGGAGGCGCGGTCGAACGACCGCGCCTGCGCTCAGGTCCGCACCATCGTCGCCTTCAGCACCGTGCTGAGGAAGTCCAGGCTCTCGGCCAGGTGGGCGCGGGTCTCGAGCGAGCCCTTGCCCTGCGCCGCGCGCAGGTCGCTCTGCAGCTGCACCGCGTGCAGGCGCAGCACCGCGTAGGCATCGGCGAACTGGCCCGAGGCCGCACCGCTCTTCGTCAGGTTGGCCTGGATGCGGCGCAGGTATTCGCGCTGCAGGTTGCGACGCAGCGGGTCGATGTCGCCGCCGGTCTTGAGCTCGCTCCAGATCGAGGACTGCAGCGTGCCGTAGACCTCGCCGATCGAGATCAAACCCTTGCGCTGCGACACCGGCACGTAGGCCGGCAGCTCCATCAGGCGGATCGCCGTCTGGGCCTGCATCAGGCGGTCCAGCGAGCCCAGCTGCACCCGCGCCACCGCCGCCGGGATGTTGACGAAGCCGGCGCGGTTGAACTCCACATAGTCCGTCGTGATCGAGGTCAGGAACTCCGGCTTGAAGCGGAAGCTGTCGGCGCTGAAGATGCCCTGCGCCAGGAAGCGCAGCGCCTCCCGCTGCTTGGCCGGATCGACCGGACGCATCGCCGGGACCGAGGCCCCCGGCACGTCGCGGTGGGTGTACATGCCGCCGACGTACTTGCCCACCAGGTCCGACGCACGGGCCAGCTGGCTGAAGCCGTTGGCCAGTTGACGGCGCTGGCGCAGCGGATCATCGGTCGCCTCCGGCGCGCGGTTCTGCACCCGGGCCCACAACTCCTGCGTCAGCTTCAGCCGCTTGCGGAAATAGGCCATCGGGTCGTCGCCGAGGTCGAAGCGGTTGATCGTCGGGTCCATGCCGTCGAACGGCCCGAAGCCGCCAGCATCGGTGTCGTCCGCGTAGGCGTGGCCGGGCTGCGTGTTCTGCGACGCGATGCGCTTGAGCTCGGCCTCCTCCTGCTCCTTGGGGACCTGCTTGTAGGCGTACTCGATCGCCCAGTAGTCGTAGGCGCCCAGCGTCGTGTTGTTGTACGTCGTCGGCGCCTCGCCCTGCAGCGGGATGTTGTAGGCGTTGTAGTCCATGACCGAGGCCGACAGCCCGTTCGCATCGGTCCAGGCCTTGTCCTTCAGCTGCGCCTGGGTCACCTGCGTCGAGGCCTTGAAGTTGTGCTTCAGGCCGAGGGTGTGACCCACCTCATGCATGATCACGTCCTTGATCCGCGCCTGGATGAAGGCGTCGGCTTCCGGGCTGTCGGGCGCGATGTCGCCGCGGGCCTCCAGCACGTCCAGCGCGAAGTCCATCTCGGCCGCGGCGTCGTGCGCATAGGTGCAGTAGGTCGCGTTGCGGCCCTCGCGCCAGCCGTGGTTCAGCGCGGCCAGCGCCTGAGCTTCCTCGGCCAGCGTCGACACCGGAGCACCGGCCAGGCCGCGCGGCGCGTCCTCGCTGATGAACGCGCGTCCGCCGCGGGCGAACACGTCGCTCATGCCGATGTCGGCATCCAGGATCTCGCCGGTGCGCGGATCGACGTGGCTCGGTCCGATGGCGAAACCGACGTCGGAGCCGACGAACCAGCGGATCGACGCATGCGATGCGTCCATGTTGTCCCAGTCCGCGTCATCGGGCTGCTGCTTGGCCACGACCGCGTTCTTGAAGCCGATCTTCTCGAAAGCCTTGTTCCATTCCAGGATGCCGGCCTCGACCGCCGGGCGGTACTTCGGCGGGATGTTCTTGTCCATCCAGTAGGTGATCGGCTCCACCGGCTCGGACAGCGCGGCCGCCGGATCCTTCTTCTCCAGGCGCCAGCGGTTGATGTAGTGGACGCGCGGGTTGGCCTTCAGGTCATCGCTCAGGTCGGTGAAGGTCTCGGTGAAGTGACCCAGCCGGCCGTCGGCGCGACGCGGCGACATCTTCTCCTCCGGCAACGCGCGGAAGTTGTAGACGAAGCCCATGAACATCGAGCGCGGATCCGGCGTCGCCTGCGGCGGCGTCGGCACCGGCACCGGCGGCGCCACCAGCGGCGGCGCCGGGATGCGCGGCGTGAAGTAGTGGACCTTGGCGTTCAGGGTCGTCAGCTTCTCGTCGGCGCGGGTCAGCTCGAAGTAGGAGTTGCCGCGATCGACGTTGTAGGGCAGCCGGTAGGCCATTTCCAGCCGGGTCGACATGCCGGGGATGTCGCTCAGCAGCATGCCGGCGTCGACCAGGAAGGCCTTGCGCTCCGGATGATCGGCGCTGGCGACCGGGCCGGCGGCCAGCAGGCTGGGCGAGAACGCCTCCTCGCCGGCGCGCTTGCCGCCGCCTTCGGCGCGGAACTCGGTGTTCAGCGCCACCAGCTGGATCGTGTTCCCGATGCGGCGCCACTCGGCCATGATCTCCGGGCCCATCTGGCTGGCGTAGAAGCCGCGCTCGCCGATCGAGCTGGAGATGTTGATGGTGAACAGGAAGGGCTTGTTCAGCATCGCGCGCGGGATCTCGAGCCAGACCTTCTCCTCCTTGCGAAGGATCGGGAACAGGCCGTCGTCGCGCTTGGCGTCGCGACTGACCTCGGCGAAGGGCTTGGGCGCGCTCGGATCTGCGGCGGGACGCGGCGCCGTCATCGGCGAGGAGGCACCGGGCTGGCCGGGCGCGGCGGAGGCGGCATTGGCCGGCGCGGGCGCGGCCTGGGCAGTCGGCGCGCCGGAGGGCGAGGAGGAGCCGGTCGTGCCGGTCGTGGCGCAGGCGGTCAGCAGCAGCGCCGCGGCCGCGATGGCCGTCAGCTGGATCGTGTCCCTGTGGATCATGGATCTGTGTGGTCGGGGGTCCGTCCGGGGTCGGCCGGCCGGGCCCTGTTGAGAGGAATGCGGGCGCTGCGGTCTTCTGGCCGCCTGCGCCCAGACGGAACGGGCAATGTGCCGGGGCCGAAGCCCCCGCGTCAATGCGCACTAACGAGCGCGCGGCCCTCGTCGGCCGCGACGGTGGCGATGATCGCCCAGCCGACCACCCGTGCCGGAAGTGACCCACCCACCCGACGGAGAGGGAGACCCCTAAACTGCCGGCCCATGACCTCCCCTTCCCCCCAGCCGGAGGCCCCCGCGCCGGCGCGCCGCACCCACCTCCTCTACCTACACGGCTTCCGTTCGTCGCCGCGCTCGGCGAAGGCGCGTCGCATGGCCGCCTGGACCGCCGCCCATCGACCGGATCTGGTGTTCGCCTGCCCGCAGCTGCCGCCGTCGCCGCGCGAGGCGATGGCGCTGGTGGACACGCTGATCCGCGACTGGCCGCGCGACACGATGGCGGTGATGGGCAGTTCGCTCGGCGGCTTCTACGCGACCTGGGTGGCGCAGCGCACCGGCGCCCGCACGGTGCTGCTGAATCCGGCGGTGGACCCGGCCCGCGACCTCGCCAACCACATCGGCGAGCAGACCTGCTGGCAGGATCCGGACGAGCATTTCTTCTTCCGCCGCGAGTTCGTCGACGAACTGCGGGCGCTCGGCGCCGGCGCGCTGGCGCATCCGGATCGCCTGCTGGCGGTCATCGCCAAGGGGGACGAGGTGCTCGACTGGCGCGAGATGCATGCGCGCTACCCGGGCAGCAGGATCAAGCTGCTCGAGGGCAGCGACCACGGCCTGGCCGACTTCGACGACTACCTCGACGAGCTGACCGCGTTCCTCGGCCTGTGAGGGTCCGCGGGGGACCCGTGAGGGACCTGACGGCAGGCGACCGAGGCCACGACCTCACCTCTCCGTGCCGTGCCCGGCCATGCCGCGCGATCGGCCGTCTACTTCCGCCGCCCGGTCGCCTTCAGCAGCAACACGGTCACGAGCCCCGTCAGCACGACGATCAGCCCGACAACGACCCAGAAGCCGTGCTTGTGCTCCAGCAGCGGCAGCCCGCCGACGTTCATGCCGAACAGGCCGCTGATCAGGTTGATCGGCAGCGCCAGCACGGTGACCATGGTCAGCACGTACAGCGTCTGGTTGTTCTCCTGCGCGACACGCGCCGAGGTTTCGTCCTGCACCGCGCGGATGCGCTCCTGCAGCGCCTGGATGTCGCGCAGCACCAGCGCGAATTCTTCGCTCGCCTGCTGCAGCTGCTGCTTGTCCTGCTCGGCGACCCAGTCCGGCGGATTCGACAGCATGCGCAGCAGCGCGCTGGGCTCCGGCGCGAGCAGCCGCTGCAGCCGCACCATCAGGCGCCGCAACGCCGCCACTTCGGACTCGTGCCCGGCATGCCGGCCGGCGAGCAATGCGTCCTCGATGTCGTCGACCCGCTCGGTGGCCTGGCGCACGATGCGCTGCAGCTCGTCGGCCTGGTCGCGCAGCAGGTGATCCAGCAGCGCCACGCTCGATCGCGGCCGGTCGCCGCGCTTGATCGCCATGCGCAGCCGGTCCACCGAGCGCAGTGGCGCGCGGCGCACGCTCAGCACCAGGTGCTCGCTGACCTGCATCCACAGCGTCGACACGTCGCCCACGTCGAAGGCGAAGTCGAAGGTCACGTCGTTGAGCACCGCGAACAGATGCTCGCCCACGCGCTCGATGCGCGACGAGCGCGAGCCCTGCTGCTGGGCTTCGTCGAAGCTCTCGGCCAGTGCGGCGTTGCGGCGCAGCCAGGGCAGCGCGCCCGCATGCGCGAGGTTCAGATGCAGCCACAGGAAGCCGCCCTCCGGCCGCGCCAGCCGGGCCTGCGCCTGAGCCAGCGTCGGCAGCGCTTCGGTGGGGCGCTCGGGATGGATCCAGAAGCCGCAGATCAGCCCGTGTTCATCGCCGCCATACGGCGCGGCCAGTCCCAGCGGGGACGGCATCGTGTCATTCATCGCCATCGGCGCATGGTAGACGCGCGATCGCCTCGCCCATGCGGATCCGCTGGCCGGGCTGCAAGCTCGCCGACAGCTTCACGCCCGGCGGGAGGAACACGAGGATGGTCGAGCCCTGCTCGAACCAGCCCATCTCCTCCCCGCGCGCATGGTCGTGGCCGAGCTCGAAGCGGTGCGGGCCGGGATGATCGGGACGCAAGGTCAGGTCCAGCGCATGCAGGCGCAGGCTCGCGACCAGGATCGCCGCCACCGGCACCAGCGCGATCGGCGTGCCGTCGGGCAGCGTGCATTCCACGGCCGCGCGGACATTGCGGCAGAACAGTCGCTCGACGCGCTTGAGCGCGATCGGATTGACGTTCCAGGTGTCGCCGGCGATGTGGGTGACGCGCTGGATGCGCAGGTCGGCCGGCGCATGGAAGCGGTGGTACATCGCCGAGGTCAGGCGCAGCGTCAGGTAGGTGCCGTCCAGATAGGGCGCAGCCCGCGTGGCATCGCCGAACAGATCGGCGATGCGGTAGTCCATGCCCTTGGCCTGGAGGGCCATGCCGCGGGTGACCGGGCCGTGCGCGCCGACGATCGCATCGCAGGGGCTGACGATCGTGCCCGGCGACGGATCGATCGGCCGCCGCCCCGGCTTCAGCCGGCGCGTGAAGACCTCGCGCAACGATCGGTAGCCGCGCGTCGGCGACTCCGCCTCGCTCAGGTCGAGGTCGGTGAACAGCCGCCACACCGCCACGCTGAAGCGCGTCAGCATCGGCGACTCGATCCGGCTGTACCTGCCCATGAAGCGCGTCAGCGCCAGGCGCGGCACGCGATTGGTCAAGAGGAAATTGAGATCTTCCTGCTGGGTCAGACGGTCGATCCAGCGCGCCGATTTCATGGACATGTCAATTCCGTCGGATACATATCTCCGCAATTTGCCAATGCTGTGTGACAGCAGAACGAGGCTCCGGAGGTCCATGCCCATGTCCACGACGTTCTTCACCTTCGACCTGCTGCCCGTCGCCGCCGCGGCGGCCGGACTCGTGGCCCTGTACTACGCGCCGACCGGCTGGCGCCGGCTGCAGCTTTCGCGGGCGAAGCACCCGTCGCTGGCGGGTCATTCGCGAATGGCCGTGCGGCTCGCGCGGCTGATGCCGACGCAGCGCTTCGACGACGGGCGCTTCTTCAACGCCGACGATGCGCCGGACACGATCGTCGCGACGCGTCGCGCCAGCTTCGCCGCGCTGTCGCGCACGCTCAAGAGCCGCCATGCGCGCAGCATCGCCGCGACGCAGGCGATGAAGCCCTCGCTGCCGGACCTCCAGTTCACCAGCAGCTATCGCGTGCCGCCGCCGTTCAGCCCGCTGGTTCAGCGGGAGCTGCCGCTCGGGCCGGTGATGGTCGCGAGCGACGGCCACTGGCTCACCGATCTCGACGGCGAACGCTTCATCGACCTGGCCGGCAGCTACGGCGTCAATCTCTTCGGCTACGCGTTCTACCAGCGCTGCATCGCCGAGGGCGCGCGGCGGGTGGAGGCGCTCGGCCCGGTGCTGGGTGTCTACCACCCGCTAGTGGAGGACAACGTGCGGCGCATCCTCGGCCATGCGCGCATGGACCAGCTGTCCTTCCATATGTCGGGCACCGAGGCGGTGATGCAGGCGGTGCGGCTGGCCCGGTACCACACCGGCAGGACGCACCTGGTGCGCTTCTGCGGCGCGTACCACGGCTGGTGGGACGAAGCCCAGCCCGGCCCCGGCAACCCGCTGCCGGCCGAGCGCACCTACACCCTGCGCGACATGCACGCCCGCAGCCTGCAAGTGCTGCGCACCCGGCGCGACATCGCCTGCGTGCTGGTGAATCCGCTGCAGGCGCTGCACCCCAACAAGCCGGCGCCGGGCGACGGCTCGCTGGTCGACAGCTCCCGGCGCGCGTCCTACGACAAGGCCGCCTACGCCGCCTGGCTGCGCGAGCTCCGCGAGGTCTGCACCGAACGCGGCATCGCGCTCATCTTCGACGAGGTCTTCATGGGCTTCCGCCTCGGCGCGGGCGGTGCCCAGGCGTATTTCG
The DNA here is from genome assembly GCF_002761755.1 of Roseateles chitinivorans. GTDB lineage: Bacteria > Pseudomonadota > Gammaproteobacteria > Burkholderiales > Burkholderiaceae_C > Roseateles > Roseateles chitinivorans. The sequence goes on along the minus strand of NZ_PEOG01000005.1, from coordinate 35,963 downwards.
GCGTGCAGGCGGACCTGGTGACCTACGGCAAGACGCTGGGGGGCGGCCTGCCGGTGGGCGTGGTCTGCGGCCGCGCGGCGTGGATGAAGCGCTACCGCGACGAGCGCCCGGCCGACATCTGCTTCGCTCGCGGCACCTTCAACACCCATCCGCATGTGATGGGCGCGATGTCGGTGTTCCTGGATGCGCTCGAGGATCCGGAGCGCCTGCGCCAGATCGACGAACAGGAGACGCAGCAGGACGCGCGGCGCGAGCGGCTCAATGCGGCGCTCGAGGCCGAGCAGTTGCCGCTGCGCGCGGCCAACATGTCCTCGGTCTGGACGCTCTATTACACCGAGCCGTCGCGCTACAACTGGATGCTGCAGTACTACCTGCGCGAGCAAGGCCTGGCGCTGAGCTGGGTCGGCACCGGGCGGATGATCTTCAGCCTGGACTTCAGCGACGCCGATTTCGACGAGGTCCAGCGCCGCATCCTCGCCGCGGCCCGCGCGATGCGCGACGGCGGCTGGTGGAGCAGCCCGGCGCTGCCGAGCAACCGGGCGATCAAGCGGCGCCTGCTGATGGAGACGCTGGGCCTGCGGGGCTGATCGCGGCGTCCCTCCCCGCGTTCAGCGGGCCGGCCGCGCGCCGGCGGGCGATCGCAGGGCCGCGCCGGGCGCCGACGGGTGACCGCGCTCGCGCGCCTCCTGGACGACCTCCTCGATCGCCTTGGTCACCACCTCGGGCTTGTCGCGCTGGATGTAATGCCCCGATCCCGCCACCGGCTGGATCTCCTTGCCGCCCACCAGCGGCAGCCAGTTCGGCTCCAGGCCGTGCACCATGGACTCGAAGCCGCTGGCCGTCTCCATCGGCGAATACACCGTGCGCGTCAGCACCCGCACCGGCACGTCCGGCCGCGGCTTCTGCCATAGCGTGTCGATGCAGTCCTGCTGCTGCAGGAATTCGGCCTGCATCATCCCGCGGAACACCCGGCGGCTCATGCTGTCCAGCATGTTGGCCATCACCGGCACCTCCACCTGCATCTTTCGCAGGTGCAGCGGATGGGTCGCGTCGACCAGCACGATGCCCGCGACCTCGTCCGGATACAGCCGCGAGAACGCGTACTGGTACAGCCCGCCGATCGAGTGCCCCACCAGCACGTAGGGCGGCTTGATGCCGGCGCTCTGCAGCAGCCCATGCAGTTCGGTCGCGATGCCGCAGGGATTCCGCGGCGTCGGTGGCGTGGCGGTGCTGTCGCCATAGCCCGGGCGGTCGTAGGCGAAGACGCTGTGCTCGGCACGCAGCGCGTTCAGCACTGGCGCCCAGGGATCGCGGCCATCGCCCAGTCCCGATTGCAGGACCACCGTCGGCTCGCCATGGCCGACATGGGTGAAGACGATCGGGCCGCCGGTGACGCGCTGGTTGCCGGTGTTGGGCATCGGACTGGCGCAACCGGCCAGCACGGCGGCGACCGTGATGACCCACGCCAATGACTTCGGCGCCCGAAGGCGCCGTTCGACTGCGGACATGCGGAAAGCTCCATCTGGCCGGCGGCCGCCTGTCCCCGCGTCGATCGCGATCCCGTCGCCCGGGATCGCGTCGCGCCATCCCGTCGGATCAGGCCGTCTGCTCGCCGTTCCCGGCATTGTGCCCATCGGCGCGCGGCCACAGTGCGGGATCGAGCCGCTCTCCGCGCAGCAGTTGCAACGGAGCGCGGTGGTACAGCTGGATGTCGTGGAAGGGGTCGGTGATGATCTTCGTCGCCCAGGCCAGGCCGGTGCGCAGGTCGCGGATCACCGCCAGCTGCAGCACCCGGAACACCAGGCCGCCCACGCCGAGCCAGAACCAGAGCAGGCCCAGCTGGTGCAGGTAGTCGCCGAAGCCGGTGGCCGGCTCGAACAGGCCGAACAGGCCCGGCTGCAGCCACAGCGCGACCGGCGACAGCGCCCACAGCGCCATCAGCACGACCTTGCGGCGCAGGTTGTAGCCGACCTTGATCTCCTCCTTGTGCTCATGCGTGGCCTGGTTCACATGGTCGTAGCCCTTGGGCTCGAAGAAGAAGTGCCCGGCCTGGCGGCTGGTCATCGAGACGCCCCAGGCCAGCAGCGCCGACCAGGCGGGATCGACCAGCAGCAGCCCGTAGGCGACCACGAAGCAGCAGGCGCTGAGCAGATGCAGCGACTGGTTGATTCGGCAGTGGTGGTAGTAGCGGTGGTCGTCCCAGCGCTGTTCATTCAGAAGTGCCAGAAAGTCCTTCATGCGGGCCTCGTCGGTGAGATGACCATGAGATGAGCCGTGGAGCGTGCCGTCACTCGATGGCGGTGCCGTGGCGGCACGATGATGCATCGATGACGGACGCGTGGCGACTGTGTCCATCGGGCGTGTCAGGCGCGTGACGATCGTCGCCGTCACAGAACTGTTGCGTTGGCCGCCCATCATCCGCGCCATGACGACCCCGCCGATCGAACTCGAAGTCGACGAGTTGCCCACGCGCCAGAGGCACTTCCGCGTCGCGGTGGTGACCGAGACCTATCCGCCCGAGGTCAACGGCGTGGCACGCAGCATCGCCTGCGTCGTCGGCGGCCTGCAGGCGCGCGACCACGCGGTCCAGCTGCTGAGGCCGCGGCAGGCCCCGTCCGGCGCGCCGGTGTCCGGCGATCGCCCTGTCGACGAAGTCCTGATGCGCGGCCTGGCCGTGCCACGCTACCCGCACCTGCGCATGGGCGTCGTCTCCAAGCGCACCCTGGTCACCCTCTGGGCCAGCAAGCGGCCCGACGTGGTCCACATCGCGACCGAAGGCCCGATGGGCTGGTCCGCGCTGCAAGCCGCCCGCCATCTCAAGTTGCCGGTGGTGTCGGAGTTCCGCACCAACTTCCATGCCTACGCCCAGCATTACGGCATCGGCTGGCTGCGTCGGCCGCTGCTCGCCTATCTCAGAAAGTTCCACAACCGCTGCCACGCGACGATGGTGCCGAACGCCGCGCTCGCCGGCGAACTGATGGCCCAGGGATTCCGGCACGTCAGCGTCATCGCTCGTGGCGTCGATACGCAGCTCTTTCACCCCTCGCGCCGCAGCGACGCGCTGCGAGAGCACTGGGGCGCAGCGCCCGGCGACCCCGTCCTCCTCCACGTCGGCCGGCTGGCCGCCGAGAAGAACCTCCAGCTCCTGGTCGACCTCTGGCCCGCCATCCGCCACCGCCATCCGCGCGCGCGACTCGTCCTCGTCGGCGACGGCCCCGCTCGCGCCGATTTCGAGCAGGCACTGCCCCCCTCCGCCAACGTCGTGTTCGCCGGCATGCAACATGGGGAACAGCTCGCCGCCTGCTATGCGAGCGGCGACCTCTTCGCCTTCCCCAGCATCACCGAAACCTACGGCAACGTCACACCGGAAGCACTCGCCAGCGGCTTGCCAGTCATGGCCTATCAATACGCCGCGGCGGCTTTGCTCGTGCGCGACAGCGTGAATGGCGGACTCGCGCCGTTCAATGAACCGGCAGCATTCCAGGCACGCACGCTGGCGCTGCTCGACGATCTGCCTCGGCTGCGCGCCATGCGAGCCGCAGCGCGAGCCAGCGCAGAATCACTCGACTGGGAAGGGATCGTGCAAGGGATCGAACAGGTCTACGCCGCAGCCATCGACGGCACCTCCGTCGCGATGAGGGCGGGAGCTCGGCTGGCAGGGGTGGAGGCCGGGGCGCTTTAGGGCGCTTTAGGGCGCCTTGGGGCGCTTCAACTGCAACGGGCGAGCGCAGGTGAAGGAAGCCCGGGGCCGGCGGCGGCGCCCGCTTTCGGCACTCAACTCCCGCCGCTCGCCTTCGGCTCGCTTTGGTCAGACAGAACGTGCCTGGTCAGTCATGGAAGCGGGCGCCGCCGCCGGCCCCGGGCTCCCTTCACGTCACACCACCGCGCTGTCTCGGGAAGTCGGAGACGTGGGAATGGGGACCGGCTGGTGGTGGGCGTGGCGGTGGATCATCAGGATCAGCACGCACGCGAAGACGAAGGCGCCGAGGCCGCTCATCAGCCAGACCAGCGGAACGCCCATCGCCTGCAGCGCGGTGTAGCAACCCAGCATCAGCAGGATGCTCAGGTTCTCGTTGAAACCCTGAACAGCGATCGAACGGCCGGCGCTCAGGATCTGCACGCCCCGGTGCTGGAGCAATGCATTCATCGGCACGACCATCGCGCCGCCCACCGCACCGACCAGCACCATCGCCGGCAGCGCCCAGCCCAGCGAAGCGACCCATGGCGTGCCCAGCATCAGGCCACCCAGCATCAGGCCCAGCGGCATCACGCGCAGCGAGTGGTGCAAAGCGATCCAGCGGCCCGCCAGACCCGCACCGACCACGACGCCAATCGCCACCGTGGCCTGCAGGTACGCCCCCTGGTTCAACCTCAGGCCCAGCACGTCCTGCGCCCATTGCAGGACCGCCAGCTGCAAGGTCGCGCCGGCGCCCCAGAAGAGCGTCGTCATCGACAGCGACAGGCGACCACCCAGTCGGTCCCGCCAGAGAGCACGATTCGAGATCCGGAAATCGCGCACGATATCCATCGCCCGTCGCGGCGGCCGGGGATAGACGATGCCACTCTCCGGCACGCGCAGCTGCAGCAGCGCCGCCAGCGCGTAGACGCCCAGCAGCGCGCACAGCGACGCGATCAGCGGGCGCGGCACGCCCCATGCGCCCATCGCCGCCATCCACCAGGGGCTGACCAGCAGGCCGCCGACCAGGGTGCCAAGCAGCACCGAGCACACGACCGACACCTCGATCCAGCCGTTGGCCGCCACCAGCCGCGTCGGCGGAACGATCTCCGTGATGAGACCGTACTTGGCCGGCGCATAGCAGGCCGCGGCCGTGCCGACGATGCCGAACGCGAGCAGCGGATCCAGGCCCAGCGCCATCGCACCGACCCCCAGCGCCTTGAGCCCGTTCATCCAGCTCATCAGCGCCACCTTGGGCCAGGCATCGGCGATCAATCCCACCACCGGCGCCAGCCCGACGTAGGCCAGCGTGAAGCACAGCTTCAGCAGGGGCGCCCACCAGGCCGGTTGCCCCATCTCGCGCAGCAGCGCGATGCCGACGATGAGCAGCGCGTTGTCGGCGAGCGCGGAGAGGAACTGCGCGGCGATGAGGGTATGGAATCGCGGGGGCATGTGGGGCAGCCAGTGCGCGGCGAGTATGCGAAGGCGCCGTGACCGACCGTTGACACGCGATTGACATCGGCGCGACAGCCCGTGGACAGCGTCCGTGGCACGCCTGTGGCGAACGGGTCCCCATCTGGGAACGAATTGACACCCGCGCCGCCCGCACCCGTCCGGCGTCCCTTCCGCGATCAGCGACAATCCCGCCGCTATGTTTGCCCTGTTCGAAGACGCCGGAAAATTCCTCGCCGGCCGCGTCCTGTCCGAAGCCGAATCCTCGATGCAGATCGAGCTCGATTCGGGCAAGCGCGTCAAAGTGAAGACCGCCCATGTGCTGCTCAAGTTCGACAAGCCCGCGCCGGCCGAGCTGATCGCGGAGGGCCAGCGTCTGGCCGCCGAGATCGACCTCGACCTGGCCTGGGAGTTCGCGCCCGAGGGCGAATTCGGCTTTGCCGACCTGGCCCGCGACTACTTCGACGAGAAGGCCACGCTCGGGCAGCAGACCGGCGCGCTGTTCCGCCTGTTCGAGGCGCCCCACTATTTCCGCCGGATGGGCAAGGGCCTGTTCAAGAAGGCGCCGGCCGAGATCGTCAAGGCCGCGCTGCTGGGCATCGAACGCAAGAAGCAGGTCGCCGCGCAGATCGAGCAGTGGGCCGACGAACTCGCCGCCGGCCAGTGCCCCGCGCCGATCGGCGACCAGATCTACAAGATCCTCTTCCGCCCCGACAAGAACGGCCCCGAGTACAAGGCCGTCGTCGAGGCCGCCAAGCGCAGCCACAAGGCGCCGCTGGACCTGCTCAAGGACGCCGGCGCGATCGCCAGCCCCTACCAGTTCCACTGGAAGCGCTTCCTTTTCGAGCACTTCCCCAAGGGCACCGGCTTCCCGGCGCTGTCGGCGCCCCAGATCAAGGACGAGCTGCCGCTGGCCGGCGTGCGCGCCTTCTCGATCGACGACTCCGCCACCACCGAGATCGACGACGCGCTGTCCGTCCAGGGCCTGGGCACCGGCACCGTGGTCTTCGGCGTGCACATTGCCGCGCCGGGCCTGGCGATCCAGCCGGACTCGCCGGTGGACAAGGTCGCCCGAGAGCGCTTCTCCACCGTCTACATGCCGGGCTGGAAGCTGACCATGCTGCCGGACGACGTGGTCCAGGCCTACACGCTGATCGAAGGCCGCGACTGCCCGGCCGTCAGCATCTACCTGACGATGGACGAGGCGACGCTGGAGATCACCGGCCGCGAGACCCGGCTCGAGCGCGTCCCCATCGCCGCGAACCTGCGCCATGACAAGCTGGATCACGTCATCACCGACGCCACGCTGACCGGCGCCGCGCCGGCCGACTACGACTTCGCGCCGGAACTGGCCTTCGCCTACCGCCTGGCCAAGGACCTCAAGGCCAAGCGAGAGGTGGTGCGTGGCAAGCCCGAGACCTTCAACCGTCCGGACTACAACTTCCGCCTGGACAACAACGGCGAGCACGAACCGGTGGGGGCCGAGCAGGTCAGCATCTCGGTACGCCAGCGCGGTGCGGCGCTGGACCTGATCGTGGCCGAGGCCATGATCCTGGCCAACTCCAGCTGGGGCGGCATCCTCGCCGACTGCGGCGTGCCCGGCATCTATCGCAGCCAGGCCAGCCTGGCGCCGGGCATGAAGGTCCGCATGGGCACCAAGCCCGCGCCGCACGCCGGCATGGGCGTGGCGCAGTACACCTGGGCGACATCGCCGCTGCGCCGCTACGTGGACCTGGTGAACCAGTGGCAGATCATCGCCTGCGCCCGCCACGGCAAGACCGCCGCACTGGCCGCGCCGTTCAAGCCCAAGGACGCAGCACTGTTCTCGATCATCTCCGGCTTCGATGCCGCCTACAGCGCCTACAACGGCTTCCAGTCGGGCATCGAGCGCTACTGGACGCTGCGCTACCTGCAGCAGCAGGGCATCACCGAGCTGACCGCCGCCGTGCTGAAGGACGGCCTGGTCCGCGCCGACGAACTGCCGCTGGTCTTCCGCGCGCTGGGTTGCGAATCGCTGCCGCGCAACAGCCACGTCAAGGTCCGCATCACCGGCCTGGACGAACTGACGCTGGAGGTCCATGCCAACCTGGTCGAGCGCCTGGATGCCGAGGCCGCTCCGTCCGACGAGGCGGAGGCCGAGGAGGACGAGGAGCCCAGCGGCGTGCTGACGCTGGCGATCGACGTCAACGACGACGGCGCGGAGGGCGCGGCGACGCCCGCTCCCGCAGCCTCCTGATCCGCTTTCGCATGTTCACGATGCCCAAGCTCAGCCTGCTGCAGTACGCGCTGATCGTCTCGGCCGGGTTGCACCTGGGCCTGGGGACGCTCAAGTTCGTCGCACCCGACCAGTTCGACCGCCTGTTCCAGGACACGCCGCTGGAGGTGGTGCTCGTCAATGCCCGCGGCCAGGAGGCGCCGGTCAAGGCACAGGCGCTGGCGCAGGCCAACCTGGCCGGCGGCGGCGAGATGGCGGCCGACGTGCGGGCCACGTCGCCGCTGCCCCCCGCGCCAATGGCCGAGACCGGCGACAGCACCGAGGTCCAGCACAGCCAGATCCAGCAGTTGCAGGTGGCGCAGGAGCAGTTGCTCACCCGGGTGCGACGAGAGCTGGCGCTGCTGCCGCCGCCCGACCCGCAGCGCGACAAGGGCACGCCCGAGGCGCGCGAGCAGGCCGAGCGCCGCCGGCAATTGGTGCAGTTGCTCGCCGAGATCGAGAAGCGGGTCAACGAGGAAAACGCGCGGCCGAAGAAGCGCTACGTCAGCCCGGCCACGCGCGAGGTCGTCTACGCCCAGTACTACGACCAGCTGCGCCGGCGCATCGAGAGCCGCGGCACCCGCGACTTCCCGACCTACCAGGGCCGCAAGCTCTACGGCGAGCTGACGATGAACATCCACGTCGACGCCCGCGGCCGCGTGGTGGAGACCGACATCGTGCAGAGCTCCGGCAACGCGGTGCTGGATCGACGGGCGGTGGCGATCGTCCGCGCCAGCGCACCGTTTGGAAACTTCACGGCGCAGATGCGCCAAGGCGCGGAACTGCTGGTGATCACCTCGCGCTTCCGCTTCACCCGCGACGAGAACCTGGAAACGACCCTCAGCGGGCAGCCGTCCTGAACTCGCCCGCCGCCGCCGGGTCACGCGGCCGCATCTCTTCTTATATAGACGTCATGAGCGCTGATCCGACTTCCGCCTCCGCGACGGCCGCGCCCCCCGGGCCGGACCGGTACGCCGTCGCCGGCAATCCGGTGGCGCACAGCCGTTCGCCGGAGATCCATGCCGCCTTCGCCGCGCAGACCGGTCAGTCGCTGGTCTATGAGCGATTGCTCTGCCCGCTCGATGGCTTCGAGGCCGCGATCCGCGACTTCGTCGCCAGCGGCGCACGCGGCTGCAACGTCACCGTCCCCTTCAAGTTCGACGCCTTCCGGCTCGCGGCCCGTCGCACGTCACGCGCCGAACTCGCCGGCGCGGTCAACACGCTGCGCTTCGACACCGAGGGGGGCTGGCTCGGCGACAACACCGACGGCGCGGGCCTGGTCGCCGACATCGAGCGCAACGCCGCGCGCCCGCTGCGCGGTCAGCGGGTGCTGCTGATCGGCGCGGGCGGGGCCTCGGCCGGCGTGCTCGGCAGCCTGATCGGCGGCCGGCCCGCGGAGATCCGCATCGTCAATCGCAGCGCCGACAAGGCAGTCGCGCTCGCGGCCAGCCATCGCGCCTGGGCGGACGACCACGGTGTGCGCCTGAGCGCAGGCGGCCTCGATGCCCCGGCGCCGGACGGGCGGCACGACGTGATGATCAACGGCACCAGCGCGTCGCTCAGCGGAGCCGGGCTGCCCCTGCCGGACCCGGACGCGCCGGTGCTGGCCGTCGGCGGCCTGGCCGTCGACATGATGTACGGCGCTGCTGCCGCTCCTTTCCTGGACTGGGCCGCCGGTCAGGCGGGCGCAGGCGGCGCGACCCGGGACGGCCTGGGCATGCTGGTCGAGCAGGCGGCCGAGGCTTTCCTCCTCTGGCGCGGGGTGCGCCCGGACAGCGCGGCGGTGCTCGCCGACCTGCGCCGTCGACTCGCTGCCCATTGAGGACCGCCCCATGAAACAGTTCTGGCGTTTCGCCGGCATGCTGCTCGTCAGCGTTCTGTGCCTGCAGCTGTTCTTCGCCGCCCGCATCGCGCTGATGGCGGTGGTTTCGCCGCAGTCGACCACCTTCCAGCGCTCCGAGGCCCTGCGCCTACTGCGCGAGAAGCATCAGATCCTCTGGGCCCAGCAATGGGTCGACGGCAGTCTGATCAGCAAGCACCTCAAGCGTGCCGTGATCGCCAGCGAGGATGCCGGCTTCAACGAACACGGCGGCGTGGACTGGGAGGCGCTCGAGAAGGCTTGGGACAAGAACCAGCGCGCGCAGGAACTGGCCGACAAGCGTGCCGCCCGCCTGGCCAAGACCAATCCGAACAAGCCGCCGCCGGTCCCGAAGGTGATCGGCGGGTCGACGATCTCGCAGCAGCTGGCGAAGAACCTGTTCCTCAACTCGGAGCGCAACTTGCTGCGCAAGGGCCAGGAACTGGTGCTGACGCTGATGCTGGAAGCGCTGCTGGACAAGCAGCGCATCCTGGAGATCTATCTGAACAATGTCGAGTGGGGCGAAGGCGTGTTCGGCGCCCAGGCCGCCGCTCGCCATTACTACCGCGTCGACGCCGCCCGGCTGGGTCCCAACCAGGCGGCGCGCCTGGCGGTGATGCTGCCGGCGCCGAAGCGGTTCGAGAAACGCCCAGGTTCGCCGTATGTGATCGGACGGGCTGGCACCATCGAGGCCCGGATGGGCGCGGTCGACATCCCCTGACGCCTCGCCAGGGGACCGCCCGCCCAGGGCCGAGCAGCCGAAAGGGCGCCATGACACCCGAATTGACGACCGAGATCGCCGCCGCCGCCGCCCGCCTGGTGGTGGAGGAAGGCCTGGAATACGGCCCCGCCAAGTCGCGCGCCTTGAAGGTGCTCGGCCTGCCGCCGCGCACGGCGCTGCCCAGCAACGATGAACTGGAAGACCAGGTGCGCGAGTATCTGGACATCTTCTGCGCCGACACCCAACCGGCCGAGTTGCAGGCCCTGCGCGAACTGGCCGCCACCTGGATGGAGCGGCTGGCCGAGTTCCGCCCCCATCTGAGCGGCGCCGTCTGGCGCGGCACGGCCACCCGGCTGTCCCACATCCACCTGCAGCTGTATTGCGATGACAGCAAGTCGGCGGAGATCGCGCTGCTGAACCAGGGGGTGGACTATGACGTCGGCCAATCCCGCAATGCCAAGGGCGAGGTGGTCGATCAACTGGTCCTGGACGTGCCCTGCCGCGCGCTGAACGAACGGGTGGCGATCGCGCTGACGATCCTCGACCACGACGACCTGCGCGGCGCGCTCAAGCCCGACGCCCGCGGCCGGACCGAACGCGGCGACCTGGCCGCGCTGCGCCAATTGATGACCGCAAAGGACGAATGAATGCAACGACGCGCTGTTCTGGGACTGGGAGCCGCCGGTGTAGTGGCAGCCGGCGCCGGGGCCTATCTTTCCCTGCACCATGAAAGACAGGCGGGGGGCGCGGCCCCCTCGGCACCGCTGTCGGCGGAAGCCGCGGCATTCTGGAATGCCAGCTTCGACACGCTCGACCAGCAGACCTACCAGCCCGCCGCCCACCTGCGCGGCAAGCCGCTGCTGCTGAATTTCTGGGCGACCTGGTGCGCACCCTGCGTCAAGGAACTGCCGGAAATCAATCAGTTCCACGACGAATTCAGCGCCCAGGGCTGGCAGGTGCTCGGACTGGCGGTCGACGCGCCGACGCCGGTACGCGGCTTCCTGGAAAAACTCCCCCTGAAATTCCCGGTGGCCCTCGCCGGCCTGACCGGCACCGACTTGTCCAAAACTTTGGGCAACGCCAAGGGCGGTCTGCCGTTTACCGTCGCCTTCGGCGCCCAAGGCGAACCGATCTGGCGCAAGTTGGGCGCCACCCACCTCGAGGAACTGCGCGCAATGGCGCGCGCGGCAAGGGTTTGACGCCTGACTGGCTCCCCAGTCAAGGGACGGTCAAACGACCCGTCTGGCATAGCGGGCTGCCTGGAGCCGGTCAAGACTTTTATTTTTGGCTTGCTGCCGGGATCTGAACCCAAAAGGCGTAAAGTCCACCCTTTTACGCTTCTAGTGTCTTCGCTCTAATTGGCGGGACCGGTCGCTGAATGCAAGTCCTGGTACTACACGGCCCCAACCTCAATCTGCTCGGCACCCGCGAGCCCGGGGTCTACGGCGCGACCACTTTGGCGGAGATCGATGCAGATCTTCGTCGGATCGCGCAGGAAGCCGGCGTAGTTCTAGAGAGCTATCAGAGCAACCACGAAGGTGGCCTGGTAGACCGCATTCAGGCGGCGGGTCGGGATGGAACCCGTTTCATCATCATCAATCCGGCGGCCTACACCCACACCAGCGTCGCGATCCGCGATGCGCTGGCGGCGGTGGCGCTGCCGTTTGTCGAGGTGCACCTGTCCAACATCCACAAGCGCGAGCCGTTCCGCCATCACAGCTACGTGTCGGCGCTCGCGGAAGGCGTGATCTGCGGACTGGGTCCGACCGGCTACCGGTTGGCGCTGCAGTTCGCGATCCAGCAATTGAGCCGGCCGGCCTCGTCCCCCTGAGCGCCGCGGTCCGCCGCCCCGCCGCCGGACCGGAAGACAACCCGAAGATCACAACCGATCCCCGTTGGAGAGTTCATATGGATTTGCGCAAGCTCAAGACCCTGATCGACCTCGTCTCCGAGTCGAACATCTCTGAACTTGAAATCACCGAAGCCGATGGCAAGGTGCGCATCGTCAAGTCCGATGGCCAGCCCGTCGTGGCCGCCATGCCCATGATGCAGGCCGCGCCGCAGATGGTCGCCGCGCCTGTCGCGTCCGCCCCGGCCGCCGCCGCTCCGGTGCCCGCCGCCGCCCCCGCGCCGGCTGCCGAAACCGGCCACATCGTCAAGTCGCCGATGGTCGGCACCTTCTACCGTGCCTCCAGCCCGAACGCCAAGCCGTTCGCCGAGGTCGGCCAGCAGGTCAAGGAAGGCGACCCGATCTGCATCATCGAGGCGATGAAGATCATGAACGAGATCGAAGCCGACAAGGCCGGCACGATCACGAAGATCCTGATCGAGAACGGCCAGCCGGTGGAATTCGGTCAGTCGCTGATCGTCATCGAGTAAGGCGGCCCCCAGATGTTCAAGAAGATCCTCATCGCGAATCGCGGTGACAAGGCCGCAGGCCTTGCGGAGAAGCCACAGTGCGCTCCCCGCGCAGCGCGGCAGCGCAATTGAGCCGAGGCGCAGATGTTTAAGAAGATCCTGATCGCCAACCGAGGCGAAATTGCGTTGCGCATCCAGCGCGCGTGCCGCGAGCTGGGCGTGAAGTCGGTCGTCGTGTATTCGGAAGCGGACCGCGACGCGAAGTACGTGAAGCTGGCCGACGAGGCCGTCTGCATCGGCCCCGCCCCGTCCGCGCAGAGCTACCTGTCGATGCCGGCCATCATCGCGACGGCCGAGGTCACCGACGCCGAAGCGATCCACCCCGGCTACGGCTTCCTGTCCGAGAACGCGGACTTCGCCGAGCGCGTCGAGCGCAGCGGCTTCACCTTCATCGGCCCGACGCCGGACAACATCCGGACCATGGGCGACAAGGTCTCCGCCAAGCAGGCCATGATCAAGGCCGGCGTGCCTTGCGTGCCGGGTTCCGAGGGCGCGCTGCCCGACGACCCGAAGGAGATCGTCCGCATCGCCCGGGCGATCGGCTATCCGGTGATCATCAAGGCCGCCGGCGGCGGTGGTGGTCGCGGCATGCGCGTGGTCCACACCGAGGCCGCGCTGGTCAACGCGGTGCAGATGACCAAGGCCGAGGCGGCCGCCGCCTTCGGCAATCCGCAGGTCTACATGGAGAAGTTCCTGGAGCATCCGCGCCATGTGGAGATCCAGGTGCTGGCGGACGGCCACAAGAACGCCGTCTGGCTGGGCGAGCGCGACTGCTCGATGCAGCGCCGCCACCAGAAGATCATCGAGGAAGCGCCAGCGCCCGGCATTCCGCGCCGCCTGATCGAGCGGGTCGGCGACCGCTGTGCCGCCGCCTGCAAGAAGATGGGCTACCGCGGCGCGGGCACCTTCGAGTTCCTGTACGAGAACGGCGAGTTCTACTTCATCGAGATGAACACCCGCGTGCAGGTGGAGCACCCGGTGACGGAACTGGTGACCGGCATCGACATCGTCCAGATGCAGATCCGCATCGCCGCCGGCGAGAAGCTGCCTTTCACCCAGCGCAACATCACGATGCGCGGCCACTCGATCGAGTGCCGGATCAACGCCGAGGATCCGGTGAAGTTCATCCCGTCGCCGGGCCGCATCACGATGTGGCACCCGCCGGGCGGCCCCGGCGTGCGGGTGGACTCGCATGCGTACACCAACTACTTCGTGCCGCCGAACTACGACTCGATGATCGGCAAGATCATCGTCCACGGCGACACCCGCGAGCAGGCCCTGGCCCGCATGCGCATCGCCCTGTCGGAAACCGTCGTCGAAGGCATCCAGACCAACATCCCGCTGCACCGCGAGCTGATGGCCGACGCCAAGTTCATCGAAGGCGGCACCGACATCCATTACCTCGAGCAATGGATGGCCGCCCATAAGCGCTGATCGTCGCTGAGCGACAATGCGCAGGCCCTCAAGCGCGGACCCCGGTCCGACTTGAGGGCTTCTCCATTTCAGAAGTCCACCGAAGTCCCGGAGCCGCCATGAGCGATGACCACGCCACCGACCCCCTGCTGCACGAACTGGTGTTGATCTGCCGCGAGGAGGATGTCGAGACCGTCAGCGACGCGCTGATGGAAATCGATTCGCTGGCCGTCTCCGTCGAGGACGCCGATGCCGACACGCCGGCCGAGCGCGCGCTGTTCGGCGAACCCGGCATGCCCGCGCCGCGCGCGGGCTGGGAGCGCTCGGTGGTGAAGGCGCTGTTCGCCGAGGAGGCCGAGGCCACCGAAGCGGCCACGCTGATCCTGGCGCAGGACTGGGCCACCGACGTCCACGTGCAGGCGATCCAGACCGTGGCGCAGCAGGACTGGGTGCGGCTGACGCAATCGCAATTCGCGCCGGTCGAGATCACGCCCGAGTTCTGGATCGTCCCGTCCTGGCATGAGGCACCCGCGCAGGCGAGGCAGGTCATGCGGCTCGACCCGGGCCTGGCCTTCGGCACCGGCACGCATCCGACGACGCGCATGTGCCTGCGCTGGATCGCGCGCCGCGGCGCCGAGGCCGCCGGCTGGGATCGCGTGCTCGACTACGGCTGCGGCTCCGGCATCCTGGCCATCGCGGCGGGCCTGTTCGGCGCGAAGTCCATCGACGCCGTCGACATCGACCCCGCCGCGCTGATCGCCTCGACCCACAACGCCAAGGACAACGGCGTGACGCTGAACGCCGCGATGCCCGATGCCGCGCGGGGCGAGTACCCGGTGGTGCTGGCCAACATCCTGGCCACGCCGCTGAAGCTGCTGGCTCCGCTGCTGTGCAACCACCTGCGCCCGGGCGCCCACCTGGTGCTGGCCGGCATCCTCGAGCGCCAGGCCGATGAATTGAAGGCGGCCTATGCGCCGCATGTGGCCCTGGAGGTCGCCGACAGCGAGGACGGCTGGATCCTGATGACGGCGCGTCGGACCGCTTGAACCACCGTCCGGTGGATCACTCGCCGCACGCGCGCCCACCCACCTGAACGCTCACCCGCGGGCGCCCCCATTGCCTCGCCCGGGCCGATGAACAGCCGCATCGCGGGCCGCGCGCCCGTGGTGACGGAGTGTCAACCCGGGTGCGTTCGCGTCAAGGACTGACCCTGCTTCGTGGCATCATCGCGCCCATGAATCTCGCGACCCGCTGCACGACCTGCGGCACCATCTTCCGGGTGGTGCAGGACCAGCTGCGCGTCTCCGAAGGCTGGGTCCGCTGTGGCCGCTGCGCCGAGGTCTTCGATGCCCGCGAGCAGCTGTTCGATCTTGAGCGCGACAGCCCGCCGCCCTGGCCGCCGGTGAGCCCATCGGCCGAGCCCGCGCCGATCGAACGCCGCCCGCCCTCGCCCGTGCCGACGCCGCCCGCGCCGGCCTATCGCGACGACTTCCCGCCGAGCCAGCCCGCACCGCTGCCACCGCCGGTCGCCCCCGCGCGACCGATGCCGCCGCCCCCGCCGGTCTTCGCGCCGGAGCCGGCCTTTGCACCGGAGCCCCCGGCGCATCATCAGCCGCCGCGCGACAGCGGCTGGATCGCGGCCGACGACGAGTCGCTCAATCCCTTCGCGCCGCCGCGACGCATGGCCGACGATGAGCCGATGGACGACATCGTCGACGCACGCTTCAACGCGTCCGGCGTCGACGAGCGTCCTCACGAGGCGCGTCGGGAACCCTTCCTCGAGGCGCCCGCCGCGCCCGATCCTCGCGCCCACCTGCCCGAGCCCAAGGGCATGCGCTTCGAAGAGGATGAGCTGCCGCCGCCGATGATCGACGACGACGAGCGACCTGACGTGACGCTCGCGCTGAGCCCGGCCACCGCGGCGCAGCTGCGCGCGAACGAAGCGGCGCAGGAGCCCGATCTGGAGCCGTCGCTCGAACCGTCCTCGTCGATGATGGCGCCCGACGAGGACGCCATCGCCGAGGCCAGGCGCGCCGCCAAGGCCGCGAGGCCGCGTCGGTTCTGGAATCCGTTCAAGCGGCGTCGGACTGCGACGCCCCGTGCGACGGAGAGCCCCGAAACCACGATGACGGTGCTGGCCGCGGAGTCCGAACTGATGGCCGCCCGCGCGGCCGCGTCGTCCGCTGCGGCCGTCAGCGCGGAGGCGATGTCCCCGCAGGGCTCGCCGAGCGTGATGCCGGACCAGTTGCCGAGCTTCATGCGCCAGGCCGAATCGGCGCGACGCTGGAATCGCCCCGGCGTGCGCCTGGCGCTGGGCAGCACCGCGACGGTCCTGGCGTTCGGGTTGATGGGCCAGTTGCTCTGGCATGCCCGCGAAGCGATCGCCGCGCAGTACCCGGCAGCCAAGCCGGCGCTGGTCTCGGTGGCACAGGCGCTGGGCCAGGAGATCAAGCCGTGGCAGCACATCGAGGCCCTGAGCGTCGAGAGCAGCAGCCTCAATCCCGCCGGCGCCGCCAACCACTACCGCTTCAGCATCAGCCTGCGCAACCGCAGCAACTGGGAAGTGGCGCAGCCATGGGTGGACCTGAGCCTGACCGACGCGAGCGGCGTGCTGGTCGTGCGCCGCATGCTCTCGCCGGCCGAGATGCAGGCCGGCCGCGTCGCGTTGCCTGCCGGCGCCGATCAACAGTTGCAGTTGGTCTTCGACAGCGGCGCGCAGAAGATCAGCGGTTACTCGGTCGAGCTCTTCTACCCCTGACCGGGGCGGGGCCTCCGCCCCAACGATCCCTCTCCCTCCGAAGGGCGCCGCACGGGCGCCCTTCCTTCTTTCGCGAGTCCCAAAGAAAAAACCCGGCTCGCGCCGGGTTCGGAGGGCTTCGACGAACCGGACCCGAAGGTCCGGTCATCGTTCAAGCTCAGGGCTTGTTGCCGGTCGGGAAGGGCCAGGCGGCTTGCGGGCTCAGCGCGGTCTTCGCAGCGGGAGCCGGCGCAGCGGCAGGCTTGGCAGCGGGAGCAGCGGCAGGCTTGGCGGCAGCCTTCTTCGGAGCAGCAGCCTTCTTGGCGGCCGGCTTCGCAGCAGGCTTGGCAGCGGCCTTGGGGGCAGCCTTCTTCGCAGCAGCGGCCTTCTTCGCCGGAGCAGCCTTCTTCGCGGCGGGCTTCGCAGCCTTGGCAGCGGTGGCCTTGATCGGCGGCTTCTTGGCGGCGGAGGCCTTCTTGGCCGGCGCAGCCTTCTTGGCAGCGACCTTCTTGGCCGGCGCGGCCTTCTTGGCAGCGACCTTCTTCGCCGGCGCCGCCTTCTTCGCAGCAGCAGCCTTCTTGGCCGGAGCGGCCTTCTTCGCCGGCGCAGCCTTCTTGGCGGCAGCAGCCTTCTTCGCCGGCGCAGCCTTCTTGGCCGGAGCGGCCTTCTTCGCCGGCGCGGCCTTCTTGGCCGGAGCCGCCTTCTTCGCGGCCGGAGCCTTCTTCGCGGCGGCCTTCTTGGCCGGAGCCGCCTTCTTGGCCGGAGCGGCCTTCTTCGCAGTTGCCATTTCAGTTCTCCTTGATCAAGTGGAAATAGCCCTGCCCGTCATCAACCGGTTGATGCCGGTGCAGGTATTCACCGCCCACGACGCGCGGGAGTTGCGCTCCGCGGTGCGGTGAATCGGGTTGCGGTGCGTCTCCGCCGCTTCTATGTCGGTCGGTCGGCGCATCGCCAAGCTTGATCTCTTCTTCAACAAACAATGCTCGAGGGTCACTCCGCCTCGGACTTCATCAGTCCCAGGACAGCGCGCCGCCCGATTGGTATTCGATCACTCGGGTCTCGAAGAAGTTGCGTTCCTTCTTCAGGTCGATCATTTCGCTCATCCAGGGGAACGGGTTTTCCTCGTTCGGGAAGAGCGCCTCCAAGCCGATCTGCGTCGCACGCCGATTGGCGATGTAGCGCAGGTAGCCCTTGAACATGGCCGCGTTCAGACCCAGCACGCCGCGCGGCATGGTGTCCTCGGCGTAGCGGTACTCGAGCTCCACGGCCTTCTGGAACAGCGCCTTGATCTCCGCGCGGAATTCAGGCGTCCACAGGTGCGGGTTCTCGAGCTTGATCTGGTTGATCAGGTCGATGCCGAAATTGCAGTGCATCGACTCGTCGCGCAGGATGTACTGGTACTGCTCGGCAGCGCCGGTCATCTTGTTCTGGCGGCCCAGCGCCAGGATCTGCGTGAAGCCGACGTAGAAGAACAGCCCTTCCATCAGGCAGGCGAAGACGATCAGCGACTTCAGCAGCGTCTGGTCGGCTTCCGGCGTGCCGGTGACGAAGTTGGGATCCATGATCGCGTCGATGAACGGGATCAGGAATTCATCCTTGTCGCGGATCGACTGCACCTCGTGATAGGCGTTGAAGATCTCGCTCTCGTCCAGCCCGAGGGACTCGACGATGTACTGGTAGGCGTGCGTGTGGATCGCTTCTTCGAAGGCCTGGCGCAGCAGGAACTGGCGGGCTTCGGGCGCCGTGATGTGGCGGTAGGTGCCCAGCACGATGTTGTTGGCGGCCAGCGAGTCGGCGGTCACGAAGAAGCCGAGGTTGCGCTTGATGATCCGGCGCTCGTCGTCGGTCAGACCGTTCGGGTCCTTCCACAGCGCGATGTCGCGGGACATGTTCACTTCCTGCGGCATCCAGTGATTCGCGCAGGTGGCGAGGTACTTCTCCCACGCCCACTTGTACTTGAACGGGACCAGCTGGTTGACGTCGGTCTGGCCGTTGATGATGCGCTTGTCGGCGACGTTCACACGGCGCTCGCTCGCATTGGTGATCGACGAGGCAGAAGAGGACACCGAAGCCGCCGCGGAGGCGGCGGCGTCACGCGCGACGGCTTGCGTCGCTGCGTGGATCGATGCGCCCGACTGCGGCGCGTTGCTCGAAGGCTTACGGTCTTCTTCCCAAACCAGCATGGTGGTCTTCCTATGGTCGCGGATTATCGGAGTGTTGTGTTCAAACACAAAGGACTTCTTGACTTTGACGCCGCTTCGCTGTTGCTGGTCCGCATCGCATTCGACGCGTGGGACCGTGTGCCGCGCGCCTCCTGGTGAGCGCGGCGGCGCGCCGACGAGGCGCGCGCCAGGAGCGGAAGAGAGCGTCCGATCAAGCGTTCATCGATCGCTCGCGAGACCGGCCGCAGAAAACGCCGATCGCCGCAAACATCGATGAACACTCGCATCGCGAGCATCGGAGGCGTCGGCGCGTGGTGACGCCGACACCTCCTGTTTCGATTACTGGCAGGCCTCGCAACCGGGGTCGTCGATCGCGCAGAACTTGACGTCCGTCGCCGGCGACACGTCGCCCAGATCCGGCGAGACCGACGTCTCGATCGGCGCGACAGCAACCGCTGCCGCCGCGATCGGCGCGGCACTCATGCCACCGATGCCGCTGCTCACCGCGTTGAGCTGGCCGGCGTTCTGCACCGTGCTCTTCTCGGCGTGCGTCGCGCCCATCGTGCGGAGGTAGTAGGTGGTCTTCAGGCCACGCTGCCACGCCAGCTTGTAGGTCTCGTCCAGGCGCTTGCCCGACGCGCCGGCCATGTAGATGTTCAGGCTCTGTGCCTGGTCGATCCACTTCTGGCGGCGCGCGGCGGCCTCCACCAGCCACACCGGATCCACTTCGAAGGCGGTGGCGTACAGGTGCTTGAGTTCCTCGGGCACGCGGTCGATGCGGCGCAGCGAGCCGTCGAAGTGCTTCAGGTCCATCACCATCACGTCGTCCCACAGGCCCAGCTTCTTGAGGTCGCGGACCAGGTGCTCGTTCACCACGGTGAACTCGCCCGACAGGTTGGACTTCACCGACAGGTTGCCGAAGCAGGGCTCGATCGAGGCATCGACGCCAATGATGTTGGAGATCGTCGCGGTCGGCGCGATCGCCACGCAGTTGCTGTTGCGCATGCCGTCACGGGCGATCTTGGCGCGCAGCGCGTCCCAGTCCAGCGACGACGAGCGGTCCACCTCGACATAACCGCCACGAGCCTCGGCCAGCAGGTTCAGCGAGTCGATCGGCAGGATGCCGCGGTCCCACAGCGAGCCGCGGTAGCTGCTGTAGCGGCCACGCTCGGCGGCCAGTTCGGTCGAGGCCCAGTACGCGTGGTAGCAGACGGCTTCCATCGAGCGGTCGGCGAATTCGACCGCCGCGTCGGAGGCGTACGGCACCCGCAGCTGATACAGCGCATCCTGGAAGCCCATGATGCCCAGGCCCACCGGACGGTGGCGCAGGTTCGAGTCCCGCGCCTTCTTCACCGCGTAGTAGTTGATGTCGATGACGTTGTCGAGCATGCGCATCGCCGTCGACACCGTCTTCTTCAGCTTCTCCTGGTCGATCTTGCCGTCCTTCAGATGCTGCGACAGGTTGACCGAGCCCAGGTTGCAGACCGCGATCTCGTTGTCGTTGGTGTTGAGTGTGATCTCGGTGCACAGGTTGGACGAGTGCACGACACCGACGTGCTGCTGCGGCGAGCGCACGTTGCAGGCGTCCTTGAACGTGATCCAGGGATGGCCCGTCTCGAACAGCATCGTCAGCATCTTGCGCCAGAGGTCGCGAGCCGGCATGCGCTTGTGGAGCTTGAGCTCGCCGCGGTCGACCTTGGCTTCATAGGCCGTGTAGGCGACCTCGAATTCCTTGCCGAAGAGGTCGTGCAGGTCCGGGCAGGTGGACGGGCTGAACAGCGTCCAGTCGCCGCCTTCGATGACGCGCTTCATGAACAGGTCGGGAATCCAGTTCGCCGTGTTCATGTCGTGGGTGCGGCGACGGTCGTCACCGGTGTTCTTGCGCAGCTCGAGGAATTCCTCGATGTCCAGGTGCCAGGTCTCCAGGTAGGCGCAGACGGCGCCCTTGCGCTTGCCGCCCTGGTTCACCGCGACGGCGGTGTCGTTGACGACCTTCAGGAACGGAACGACGCCTTGCGACTTGCCGTTCGTGCCCTTGATGTGCGAACCCAGCGCGCGCACCGGGGTCCAGTCGTTGCCCAGGCCGCCAGCGAACTTGGACAGCAGCGCGTTCTCCTTCAGCGCTTCATAGATGCCGTCCAGGTCGTCGGCCACCGTCGTCAGGTAGCAGCTCGACAGCTGCGAGCGGCGCGTGCCGGAGTTGAACAGCGTCGGCGTCGAGCTCATGAAGTCGAAGGTCGACAGCACTTCATAGAACTCGATGGCGCGCGCCTCGCGGTCGATCTCGTTCAGCGCCAGGCCCATCGCCACGCGCATGAAGAACGCCTGCGGCATCTCGATGCGGGTGCCGTCGACGTGCAGGAAGTAGCGATCGAACAGCGTCTGCAGGCCCAGGTAGTCGAACTGCAGGTCGCGCTCAGCCTTCAGCGCGGCGCCCAGCTTGGCCAGGTCGTACTGCTGCAGCTTCTCGTCCAGCAGCTCGGCCTGCACGCCCTTCTTGATGAAGCCGGGGAAGTAGTCGGCGTAGGCGGTGGCCATCTCGGCCTGCGTGACCTCGCGGCCCAGGATCTCCTTGCGGATCGTGTGCAGCAGCAGGCGGGCGGTGGCGCGGGTGTAGCCCGGATCCTTCTCGATCAGCGTGCGCGCGGCCAGGATGGCGGCCTTGTAGACCTCGTCCATCGGAACGCCGTCGTACAGGTTGCGCTTGGTCTCGGCCAGGATGGGCTCGGGCTTGACGTCCACGCCCAGGTTCTCGCAGCTCGACGAGATCAGCGCAGCCAGCTTGTTCAGGTCGAGCGGGACGCGCACGCCGTTCTCGATCACCGAGATGCCGGACTCCAGCACGGCGGCCTGCTGCTGCTCGCCCTGACGGGCACGCTCCTGCGTGCGGCGCTCGCGGTACAGCACGTAGGCGCGGGCGACCTCATGGTGACCGCCGCGCATCAGCGCCAGTTCGACGTGGTCCTGGACATCCTCGATGTGGAAGGTGCCGCCGGCCGGACGCGAGCGCAGCAGCGCGCGCGTCACCGAATCGGTCAGCGCGTCGACCGTCTCGCGCACGCTGGCGGAGGCCGCGCCGCTGGTGCCGTGCACCGCGAGGAAGGCCTTCATCATCGCCACGGCCACCTTGCTCGGCTCGAAGTGCACCACCGCGCCGTT
Source organism: Roseateles chitinivorans (assembly GCF_002761755.1). GTDB lineage: Bacteria > Pseudomonadota > Gammaproteobacteria > Burkholderiales > Burkholderiaceae_C > Roseateles > Roseateles chitinivorans. Next base: position 14,113 of record NZ_PEOG01000005.1, on the reverse strand, counting down.
GCGGCGGATGATCTGGTGCTGCGGAAAGCTGGCCGAAGCGGCGGCGGACTCGCGCGGAGCCTGGGCCAGGCCCGTTTCAGCGGTCGGTGTGGCGGCGACTGTCTGCATGGGATCCTCGTCTGTTCTGGTGTCTGGAAAAAACAAAAAAGCTTCGCCCGGCCCGGCGGGTCCGAAGGGCCTAACGATCAGGGGGTCAGGTGGTGTTCGCGATGCTGCTGATGCGCCTGGACTTGGAACTTCCGGCTCTCCGACCGAGGGGTCGGCAGCGCGGGCAAGACTTCTGATGGAGCATTCATCGCCGTGTTTGCGAAGGTCAGCAGGATAGCATGCAAAACACTATATCTAGTGGTCGCGGGACCTTCAAGGAACTAGCGGTAGCGTCATCGCCCTTGACGTCCGCCACCCGCTGGTCTAGCCGGAAGACCTGACCCCGCACAGCCCCGATGGATTCGCGCATCGTGTGGACGGCGCCAGGATTGGCGCGGGCTGCAGCGGGGAATCGGGCGCGAGGGCCGATGGTTGCTGAGCAGGCGGCGATGGCGTTTCGATGACAGGCCGCGCCGCTGTCCCCACCCGTTAGGACAACCCCGCCCTAGGACCTTCCCGGAGCCGCCACCGGCGGTGGGGTCATGGTCGCATTGCGCGCATTCCCGCTGGGATGCGAACCCGTCAGGACTCGTCGCCGCCGACCGAAATCGCCAGCCGCGCCATGCGGTAGCGCATCTGGCGCAGCGACAGGCCCAGGCTGGCGCCGGCCGCGGTGCGGTTGTTGCGGTGCTGCTCCAGCGCCCGCAGCAGGATCTGCTTCTCGACCTCGTCCAGATAGGTGGCGAGATCCGCCGGCAGCGGCGCGTCGCCCCGCGCCTCGGCGGGCAAGGCGGCGCCCAGCGGCGGCTCCGCGGCCACGTCGCCCGTCTCCGCCGGCGCGTCGTCCAGGCCCAGCACGCTGTCGGGCAGGCCGAGGTCGGCCAGGTCGATGCCATCGCCGCTGGACAGCGCCAGCGCGCGATGCAGCAGGTTCTCGAGCTCGCGCACATTGCCCGGGAAGCTGTAGCGCGACAGCGTCGCCAGCGCCGCCGGCGTCAGCGCGGGCACCGGCGCCACGCCCGCGTCGGCGGCGATGCGCTGCAGGATGCGGGCACTGATCGGCGCCAGGTCCTCCATGCGCTCGCGCAGCGGCGGCACGCGGATCTGGATCACGTTGAGCCGGTAATACAGGTCCTGGCGGAAGCGGCCGCCCGCCACTTCCGCGGCCAGGTCCTTGTGGGTGGCGCTGAGCAGCCGGACGTTGACCGGCATTTCGGCCACCGCGCCCACCGGCCGCACCGAGCGCTCCTGCAACGCGCGCAGCAGCTTGGACTGCATCGCCAGCGGCAGGTCGCCGATCTCGTCGAGGAACAGCGTGCCGCCCTGCGCCGCCTGGAAGAAGCCCTCCCGGTCCTCGCTCGCGCCGGTGAAGGCGCCCTTGCGATAGCCGAAGAACTCCGCTTCCAGCAGCTGCTCCGGGATCGCGCCGCAGTTCACCGCGATGAAGGGCTGCGGACGGCGCGCGCTGACGTCGTGGATCGCGCGCGCGACAAGCTCCTTGCCGGTGCCGGATTCGCCGTTGAGCAGCACCGGCGCCATGCTGCGCGCGACCTTCTCGATCAGCTCGCGCACCTGGCGCATCGGCGCCGAATCGCCGACCAGCCGCTCCAGCGCGGTGGTCGAGCCGGTCAACGGCGGGGTGGCGCGAGGCAGCTTGCGCGCCTCGGCTGGCGCGGGCTTGGGCGCCTGCGCCGAGGCCAGCACGTCGAAGGCGCCAGGCGCCGTCGGCGCGAACGCATCCGACGCGTCCGGCGCGGCGACGACCGGTGCCGCGCTCGACGCCGCGGCCGCCGGGGCCGAGGAGAACGGCTTGGGCACCGGCCCTTCCATCTTGGGCGTCCGGCCGAGCGCCGACGCGACCACCATCCGGAACTGGCGCAGGTCCACCGGCTTGGTCAGGTAGTCGTAGGCCCCGGCCTTGAGCGCCTCGACCGCGTTCTCGGCCGAGCCGTAGGCGGTGATGACGAGCGCGCGCTCGCTGCGCCCCTGCTGCTCGAGCCAGCGCAGGATGTCCAGGCCGCTGCCGTCCGGCAGCCGCATGTCGGTGATGACCGCGTCGTAGCGGCGGGCGCCCAGCAGCTCCAGCGCGTCCTCGACGGTGCCGGCGCTGTCCAGCGAGAAGCCCTCGCGCAGCAGCGTCATCTCGTAGAGGGTGCGCAGGTCGGGCTCGTCGTCGACGACCAGCAGGCGGGGATCAGCGCTCATGGAGTTCGGTATCGGGGAAATGGGAATCCGGCCCCGCGGACGGGACCGAGGCGAGCGCGGCGGTTGGCGAAGCCGGCCGCGGCAGCAGCACGCGGAACTCGTTGGCCTCGGCGTTCGGTCCGGTGTCGCGGCGGTGGTATTCGATGCGGGCGCCGTAGCGTTCGCACAGCTCGCGGCAAATGTACAGGCCGAGACCCGAGCCGCGGCTGCGCGTGGAGAAGAAGGGCTCGAACAAGTGTCGTTCGACCTCGGCCGGAATCGGCTCGGCGCGGCTGAACACCGACAGCCGCACCCACTCGCCGTCCTCGCGCAGCTGCACGCGCAGCGCGCCCGGCCCGGGGCGGGCGTGGCGCAGGCCGTTGTCCAGCAGGTTGATCAGGACGCGGCGCAGGTGCTCCGGCTCGAAGCTGACGAGCAGGCCGTCGCGCTCGATCTCGACGCGCAGCGGGCTGGCCTCGCCCGCGGGCAGCCGCTGGGTGGTGGCCCAGTCGGCGCAGTACTCGCGCACCAGCGGCGCGGCGGACAGCGTCAGCGCCACCGGCGCGATGCCGGGCGCGACCTCCATCACGTCGTCGACCAGGCGCTTGAGCCGCTCGACGTTGGACGCCACCATCCGGGTGAGCTGCTCGCCCTTGGGATCCTGCGCCAGGTCTTCCGACAGCAGCGCGTTGGCCTGCGCGATCGCGGTCAGCGGGTTGCGGATCTCATGCGCGATGCCGGCCGACACCCGGCCCATCGCCGCGAGCTTCTCCTGGCGATTGCGCGCCTCGAGCAGCCGGTTGTCCTCGAGGAAGAGCACGCACAGGTCGTCGCCATCCAGCGGCCGCAGCGTGAAGCGCATGCGCACCCGGAGCGAGCGCTGCGAGCCGCGGCCGAAGTCCAGCAGCAGGTCGCGGCCGGCCTCCGGCCAGAGCTCGCCGGCGAAGGCCTTCTCGATGGCTCGCAGCAGCGGCTTCCAGGCCGGCGTGGTGTCCAGCCGGAACGCCCCCGAGCGCAGCGAGGCGCCTTCCGCCAGCAGCGCCCGCGCCGCCGGATTGGCGGTGCGCACCAGGCCGCGGCGGTCGACGACGGCGACGCCCTCCTCCATCTCCTCGATGACGAGGCGGTTCAGGTCGGCCTGCTGGCGGGCGTACTCGAGGCTGCCGCGCGCGGCGCGTTCCTCGCGCGCGAGGCGGGAGGCGATCTCGTTCGCCAGCAGCGTGACCACGAACAGGCCGCAGCCCAGCAGCCCGGCCTGGCTGATGCGCAGCGCGCCGTCCTGCTCGTTCAGCACCGCCCAGCCCGACATCGACAGCAGCACCAGGCTGGGCAAGGCGGCGCAGCCCAGCGCGCGCAGCCGCGGCTGCAGCGCGCCGGCCATCAGCGCCGGCATGAAGAACAGCGCGCCATAGGGACCGCTGGGATCGCGCACCTGCAGCAGCGTGAACAGCACCAGGTCGGCACCGATGCTGACCATGAACTGCCGCGTGCTCAGGCCGGCGCGGTCCTTCGACGGCACGTCGCCGCCGCCGAACCAGCGCGGCAGGATCCACGCCAGCACCGCCTGCGTGCCGTAGATCAGCGAGATCAGCGTCGTCCAGCCGGTCGGCCGGGCCCCCATCAGGCCGGCCAGCGACTGCGTCGCCAGCAGCGCCAGGCCCAGTGCCGCCCGCGCCCCCATGAACGCCCGATACAGGCGCTGGATGGTGCTGGCGCTGATCGCGCCGACGGTCTCGGAGGTGGCCATGCGGTCCGGTGCTCAGGTCCCGGCGCTGTCGCGGCGGCTGCGCGCCGCCTCGGCGGCTTCCAGGCGGTGTTCGTGCGCGGCGCGATGGGCGGCGCTGCAGAACTGACCGCCGCGACCGGGCAGCGCATCGCTGGCCGGGAGATGCATGCCGCATTCGGCGCAGCTCACCATGTCCTCGGGCAGGCGCGGCTGCGGCGGCGGCGGGCGGACGTCGTCGCGCGGCGCCGGCCGGCCTCGCTTGAAGCCGATCACGAAGGCGATCACCGCCAGCAGGACGATCCAGAAGAGCAGCTTGATCACGATGAGCGCGGCGGTAGCTTCGGGGAGGCGGTCGACAGGATCGGCATCACAGGGGCGGCCGCTGCAGGACGACCTCGAGCACGAAGCGCGAGCCGGCGTAGGACAGCAGCAGCAGCGCGGCGCCGAAGTAGAGCCAGCGCGTCGCGCGCTTGCCGCGCCAGCCGAACACGCGGCGGCCCGTCAGCAACCCGGTCAGCACAACCCAGCCCATCACGGCGAACAGCGTCTTGTGATCCCAGCGCCATTGCGGCGTGAAGGCCACGCCCAGCAGCAGCGCGATCGACAGCACCACCACGCCCGCGCCGACGAACTGGAAGGTCAGGCGTTCCAGGCGCAGCAGCGGCGTGCCGAGCACCGGGGCGCCCTGACCCTTCTGAGCGCGCATCTGGCGCTCGGCACGGTTGAGCATGACCGCATGCATCACCGCGACACCGCACAGGCCGTAGGACGCCAGCCCCATCGCCCAGTGCAGCGGCGCCAGCGGCGAGCCCGCCTGCGGTCGGTATTCGCCCGGGAACATCCAGGCCACCAGCATCACCAGCAGTCCCAGCACGCTGAGCAGCCGCTGGGCGGAGGGCAGCGGCAGGAAGCGGCTCTCGACCAGGTAGACACCGGTCACCAGCCAGACCGTCATCGACAGCGACGGCGCGAAACCGAAGCGCGCCGCATGGCTGCCGTTGACCGGCGCAGCGCCGATGCCGCCGATGTCCACGACCAGCGCGGCCAGGTGCAGCAGCCAGGCCAGCACCAGCACCGAGCGCCAGGTGCGGGGCCGCAGGTGCGCGAAGGCGGCGGCAACGGCATAGGCCACCGCGCCAGCGGCGCTGAGGGCGGCCAGGAGCAGGCCGCTGGGCTCGGCGGAGGCGGACGATAAAATCATCCGCAAAGTGTAATGACGAGCGCCCGCTTCCGCGGGCGCCAATACGATGGCTTCCACCCTGACCGATCGACTGAGCCGGCTCGTGAAGACGATGCGCGGCCAGGCCCGCATCACCGAGTCCAATGTGCAGGACATGCTGCGCGAGGTGCGCATGGCGCTGCTGGAGGCCGACGTCGCGCTGCCGGTGGTGCGCGACTTCATCGCCCGCGTGAAGGAGAAGGCGCTCGGCCAGGAGGTGGTCGCCTCGCTGAATCCGGGCCAGGTGCTGGTCTCGGTCGTCCACAAGGAACTGGCCGCGACGATGGGCGAAGGCGTCGCCGACATCAACCTGGCCGCGCAGCCGCCCGCCATCATCCTGATGGCCGGCCTGCAGGGCGCCGGCAAGACGACGACCACCGCCAAGCTGGCCAAGCACCTGACCGAGAAGCGCAAGAAGAAGGTGCTGACGGTCTCGGCGGACGTGTACCGCCCCGCCGCCATCGAGCAGCTCAAGACCGTGACGAAGCAGGCGGGCGCCGAATGGTTCCCGTCGGCGCCGGACCAGAAGCCGCATGACATCGCGCTGGCCGCGCTGGACCATGCGAAGCGCCACTTCTTCGACGTGCTGCTGGTCGACACCGCCGGCCGCCTGGCGATCGACGAAGCACTGATGGCGGAGATCCGCGACCTGCATGCGACGCTCAAGCCGGTGGAGACGCTGTTCGTCGTCGACGCGATGCAGGGTCAGGACGCGATCAACACGGCCAAGGCGTTCAAGGACGCGCTGCCGCTGACCGGCATCGTGCTGACCAAGCTGGACGGCGACTCGCGCGGCGGCGCGGCGCTGTCGGTGCGGCAGATCACCGGCGCGCCGATCAAGTTCGCCGGCGTGTCCGAGAAGATCGACGGCCTGGAGGTCTTCGACGCCGACCGCCACGCGGGCCGCGTGCTCGGCATGGGCGACATCGTCGCGCTGGTCGAGGAAGTGCAGAAGGGTGTGGACGTCGAGGCGGCGCAGAAGCTCGCCGAGAAGCTCAAGTCCGGCGATGGCTTCGACCTGAACGACTTCCTCGCGCAGATCTCGCAGATGAAGAAGATGGGCGGGCTGTCGGGGCTGATGGACAAGCTGCCCACCCAGATGACCGCCAAGGCGGGTCAGCCCGACATGGACAAGGCCGAGCGCGACATGAAGCGCATGGAAGGCATCCTCAACGCGATGACCGCCAAGGAGCGCCGCCAGCCGTCGCTGCTGATGGACGGCAAGTCCAAGGCCAGCCGCAAGCGCCGCATCGCCGCCGGCGCCGGCGTCCAGATCCAGGAGGTCAACCGCCTGCTCAATCAGTTCGATCAGATGCAGGGGATGATGAAGAAGATGAAGGGCGGCGGCCTGATGAAGATGATGAAGAAGATGGGCGGCCTCAAGAACCTCATGGGAGGCGGAGGCGGCGGCTTCCCGATGTAAGACGAAGGGCTCCACTTGGGAGCCCTTTTCATTCCTGCCTCGGCCCGTGCGTTGGCCGCCGAGGTATGAGGCCCCGGCGGCAAGCGCCGACACCTCACTCCTCACCGTCCCCGATCACCCCCGTCCTGCGACGGCTTCGCGACCGAGGACTCCGTGGGTTACTCCAGCAGCGCCTGCGCGAACTCGCGCGCGTCGAAGGTCTGCAGGTCCTCAAGCTTCTCGCCGACACCGATGAAGTAGACCGGGACCGGACGCTCGCGCGCGATCGCCGCGAGCACACCGCCCTTGGCCGTGCCGTCCAGCTTGGTGACGATCAGACCGGTGAGGCCGAGCGCGTCGTCGAAGGCCTTCACCTGCGTCAGCGCGTTCTGGCCGGTGTTGCCGTCCACGACCAGCAGGACCTCGTGCGGCGCCGTCTCCTGCGCCTTGCCGATCACGCGCTTGATCTTCTTGAGCTCCTCCATCAGGTGGAGCTGCGTCGGCAGACGGCCGGCGGTGTCGGCGATGACGACGTCACAGCCGCGCGCCTTGCCCGCGACCACAGCGTCGTAGGTGACCGCCGACGGATCGCCGCCTTCCTGGCTGACGATCTGCACCCGGTTGCGATCCGCCCAGACGGCGAGCTGCTCGCGCGCGGCCGCACGGAAGGTGTCCGCGGCGGCCAGCAACACGTTGGCCTCGGCATCGGCGAGATGCCGCGTCAACTTGCCGATGCTGGTCGTCTTGCCGGCGCCGTTGACGCCCACGACCATCATCACCATCGGTGACTGCTCGCCGATCACCAGCTGGCGCTCCAGCGGCTGCAGCAGTTCGGTCAGCGCGTCGACGAGCAGCTGGCGCACGACCGCAGGCTCAGTGGCCTTGGCCTCCTTGACGCGGCGCTTCAGGTCCTCGAGCAGGAACTCGGTCGCCTTGACGCCGGCATCCGCCATCAGCAGCGCGGCCTCGAGCTCTTCATAGAGCGCGTCGTCGATCTGCGTGCCAGTGAAGACCTGGGCGATGCTGGAGCCGGTCTTGCGCAAGCCCTGGCGAAGCTTGTCCATCCAGCTCTTGCGCGGCGCGGTCTCGGGTTCGGGCGCCACGACCGGAGCAGGAGCCGGCACGGGGGCAGCCACGGGGGCGGGCGCCGCCACGGGAGCGGGCGCTGCGACAACGGGCGTGGGTGATGGCGCCGGAGACGGCTCAGGGCGTGCCGCGATGACGGGCGGCGGTGCGACCGGCGCGGTCTGCGGAGCGGGGGCCAGGACTTGCGGTGCCGGTGCCGAAGCCGGCTCGACGGCGACCGGCGGGGTCGGGAAGGCGGGGGCAGGTGCGGGCGCCGCTTCGGGGGCGGGCGCCGGCGAGGGCTCGGAGGATCCGAAGCCCAGTTTTTTCTTGAGGAAGCTGAACATGGAGGGTCGAGAGGACTCGCGCGCCGAACGTTTGTCGCCGTGCTCGGCGGGGGCTTGCATTGTCTTCGAAAACTTTGCTATAGTCGCGTTCTTCGCAAGGCGCTTTAGCTCAGCCGGTTAGAGCGACGGAATCATAATCCGCAGGTCCGGGGTTCGAATCCCTGAAGCGCCACCAAATCCCAAAGCCCGCATGGACACTTGTCCTGCGGGCTTTGTTCATTGGCCCGAGGTGGCACAAGAAGTGGCGCAACTTCCGCCATGGGCCACACCGCCTCGACCCGCAGGGTCACCCTCCCCCATCTGCACCGTGACCGGCACGGGACGTTCTACTTTCGCGTGACACGCGGGGGCAAGACGATCCGGAAATCCCTCAGAACCAAAGACCCGGCCTTGGCTAGCATCCTTGCTGCCAAGATCAACTGGGAGTGGTCGATGAACTGGGAGTGGTGGAGGAAAAAGAGGCCCGATGAGCCTTCCGCCGAAGAAAAGCTGGCGGCAATTGAGGCGGACATCCAAAAGCTCAACATGACCGTCGATCGCGATGGCAGCGTGAGCTTCACCGACATCCAGTCGGATGAGGATGTGCGGCGAGCCCGCGAACTTTTTTCGCGATCGCCCAAATCGGCACAGGCCCCGACGACGATCAGTCGTTCTTTCGACCGCTCGCAAGGCCGACTGCATCACCCCCGGCCCCCACCTTGCCACCGAAGGAGGCCATGCCCTTCTCAAAGGGGGTTGAGAAATACTTTAAGCAGGAAGTAAAACTCAACGAGACCAAAACGATCGAGGACAAGCAAGCGACCTTCAAAGCATTCGCGACGTTGTTCCCCAACGCGGACGTGGGTCTGATCGACAAGGCTCAAGCCAGTGACTTCAAAGACCTTCTATTGCAAGGTCAAGCGAACATCGCTCGCATCAACAAGAAGCTTGGGCACATGAGCCACTTCATGGGCTGGGCCATGATCCATGGGCACGCGGAATCGAACCCCTTCAAGGGTTTGGAGGTAGGCACCCGCTCGCAAGCGGCCAAACTGGTCGATTCTTATGAGCAGTTCACGAGCGAGCACCTGAGACGCATCTTTGACCCCGAGTCTTATGCAGAGTATGCGGATGGCAAGCCACATTTTTATTGGCTGCCTTTCCTTCTTCTGCACACCGGGGCACGCCCCGAAGAGCTCGCAGGCATCAACCTCAGAAATGTTTGCTACGAAGAAGAAATCCACTTCTTCCGAGTCAGATCGGGCAAGACGACCAACAGCCAGCGGCGAATTCCCTTTCACAAGGCCGTCCGCGAATCGGCTTTTATGGATTACCTCAAAAAGCGTAAAGAAGAAGATCCCGCAGGGCAACTTTTCCCTCTTCTGAAAGATGGGAAAAACGGCTACTTGAAGAACGTCTCACGACGCTTCAACGAAATTTATCTGGTGAAAAATCTCAAGATCGATGAGAAAACCAGAAAGCTCTATTCATTCCGAACGACGTTCATCAACGGCCTGACGCAATCGACCGGCGAAAATGCGGCCAAGGTCATGGCAATCGTGGGCCATTACAATCAAGCGGGTTTGGATCTGTCTGGCGTTCACTTTTCGACCTATCAGCAGGATAAGCCCCTGAAATTCCTGCAGCAGGTGATGGATTCCTATCACACGATCGAGTTACCGATGAAGTTCTAAGAAAAAAGGTCGTTCAGACGACCTTTTGATTGGCCTCAACAACTCCGGGACACTTATAAGCAGCACATGCTGCCGTCAATTTCTGAAAGTCGCAACTCTTCTTGAGCAGCTCTTCGCTCCTCTTGCCAATAATCAACTTGTAAAAGGTGTTGGCGTCTTTAGCGATTTTATCAGCATCGCTCTTGAGCACGATATGCTGCTTGTTGATCAGATTCTCATAGCTAGCACCTTTGCTCTGGAAGTCAAAAAGACTAACCGCACAATCAGGTGCCGGAATCATGTTTCTAAAGAACAGATAGCCGTTAATCTTGCTATTGACACCAGCTTCGTAAATCGCATATAGCCATACGAAGCTAGGCTTCAAACCAGCATCCTCTTTGGGCGAACTCAAGGGCACATACCAGTTTTGCCCATCGATTTTTAGCACCACTCCAAGATAAGGACGACCATCCTTATTGAACATCACTCGTGCGTCCGTCTTCAGCAGATAAGTGATGTAATCATCGCTGATCGCATATAACATCATAGTTATATCCTCCCTATAATAATTTTTGGCGAAAAAAAAGTGGCCTGAGCCACTTTTTTACCGCATTTAGGGCTGCGGCATCCCGATTTAAAGTTCCACACTTAGGGTAGTGGGTCTCCCGGATTTAAAGCTCCGCACTGTGAGGTAGCGGGTCTCCATGCGTTCTATTATCCACGCCGTATGTGCGCTTGTCAACTACCGCAGACAGCGTGAGAAGTGTCGCTTGGAGACTTTCACGCGAGGCACATCTCCATCGGCAGTGTCTCAGTGTTCCTCTAGCAAGAACTTCATCAGCCGCCTGGGCGAGTTCGACGTGCACCCGGTGATGCTCATGGCCGTGGTCGGGCACTACGACCAGGCCGCGATCGACCTTTCAAGCCCGCACGTGAAGGCCAAGAGGCTCCAGCTTCTCCAGGAGACGATGGACCTGTTTGACCTCACGCTTCCGATGAAGTTCTGAGCGTCAGGCTGGGAGGTTGGGCCGAGGCCAAATCTGGCAGATCATTTCTGCCAGGGCGATCGACCGCTTGGTGATCTGCTCCTCGGTCCAATCTTCTACGCTGCTCACCTCGCGGTTGAGCCGCAGCACCGAGTGTTTGTATTCGTTGAGCTTGGTGGCCCACGGGGCGTTGCTGGCCGCAGGGTTCAGATACTTGTTGAGCAGTGTGAGGTTGCCCAGGGTCTGGACCAGGGTGTTCCGCTGCCTGATCGAATTCTCAAGGCCCTCCCACTCATCGACCGCGTATCGAGGGTAGATGACGATGTTGGAGGGGATCGTCTTGCCCTCCAAGGGCCAGTGGGCTCCCCAACTTTGAGGCATGACATGCTCGATCTGGAGCCCTGCCTCGATCGACTCCTTTTCCGTCTTCTTGGACCGGAGGAGCAACTCCAGCCGCTCCAAAACCAGCCGAAGGGCGGGGGTCGAAACGTTGCCCACGATCGGTGTTTGGACGAGGAACTCGACCACTTCGTCATTGGTCGGCCAGTAGCGAGTTGAGCTCGAAGCGGTGAGAAGCTTTCGCTGCAAGGCCGGAAGCACCTCGGCACCCCTGAGCGTGCCCAGGGTCTGAATCACTTCCACGAAGAGCCGGTTGTATTCCTTGTTCTCCTCGTTGAGAAGCACGCGGCGGGCGAGGAAGGATTCGATCGTGTTCAGGCAAGCCTGAAGCTGATCAGGATCGAGGGCCGCATCGCGGTGCAGATGCATCAAGAGCGGCAGTGCCGTCGATACATCCAGGTCCTTGAGCACACGCCGCAGGTCGGTGCTTGGCAAGGAGCCCAGATCCGTCGCTTCATATCGGGCGTAGATGGCCGCGTAGCTGGAGAAGTCTTCGAGCTCGTGCTCCACCGACGCATAGCGAGGTGGTGTCGAAGAAATCCAACGCCGGTATTCCTCGTTGACCCGCCTCGCATCGACAAGCTGCCCGGTTTTTGCCATGAGGAAGCTTCGAAGACCCATGTCCAGCCGCGAAAACTCACGCCCTGCCCGGGTGAGAGCTTGGCTCCAGAACGGAGTCTCGAAGTGGGCCCAGTATTTTTCGAAGATCGCGTCGCGGTCGGCCTTCTCCTTTTCTGCTCGCATGAAGATCAGGCTGCGAAGCAGATCCGACTGAGAAAGGGGCCGCCCTTGGGAATTCAACGAGTAGAAGATTTCCTGCGAATCATCGCCTTCAGATAGGGCGATCTCCACGACCGAGAAGTCTTGTTGCAGAGCCTGAAGGAGTGCGAACGCGGCTTCCTCGGCGGACTTGCTTCCTTCTTGTGCCACCGCATGAACCCAGCTTGCGATCGTGCGGGAGAAGTAGAGATACCCTTCGACCAGGTTGCTGCGGGGCTCGTAGCTGCGTTTACGCGGCAGCCTGATCAAGGGGTATTGCTTCTCAACGGCCTGCCGAGAACCGGCCATGATGATGCTCTTGAAGATGTCGCGATTGAGCTTCGTCGGCCAGAGCTTGAGGATCTCCTCGTCGGGGTTGTCCATCACGTCAGCGTCGGCGTTCTCCAGGTAACGCGTGACCGGTCGCTCCAGCGTCTTCCATTCGTTTTGCCGGGCGATGTCCCGAAAGGCACACAGCAGCAGTTGGAGCGTGGTCAGCCGCTGCTGGCCGTCGATCACCAAGAACCGCTTCACCTCACGAGGCGAGCTCGGTCGAACTCCCTCGATGATCAGAGCCCCCAGGTAGTGCGGGTTGCTCTTGATGCCTCGAAGTTGCAGCGACGCCTTCTCCACCACGTCATCCCAAAGCGTCGCCCACTGCGGGCTCTCCTGCCACGCATAGAGCCGCTGAAACATCGGCACCACGTAGCGGATCTGCGAGTTGAACAGTGCGTCGATGGACCTTGGATTTGCTTGCATGTGCCCTCCCTATGTTTTTTTGAGCGACCCATCTTAAGCAGGACCGTTACAGAAGTTCACGGGGCGGACTCTGGCTAAGCGTGAACTCCGTCAGAAGATACGGTGCCACGTGTTGCCCGATGTCCCCATCGATCCATGACATGAAGCGAGCCCTGTTCACCATCGTCGGAGCGTTGCTCTTTGCCCTTGGGTCGTATGGCCTCGTGGAGCTCTCCGCGAGTTGGTATGGCCCTCGTCACATCCGGTCTGATTCAGACATCGGAGATGCTTTCATGGCATCTCTTGTGTTCATGGCGATCTGCTCGATCGTCGGTGGGGCCTTGGGCTTCATGGGGGCAACTGGACGCAAGGCGTGACCCCAGCTTCGCTCGGAAAGCACAAGGGCTCCTGACGGAACCCTTCACTTCTGGATCGCAGACGTAAGGAGCTCAAGAGTGCCGGGGCTCACAGGGGGCGGCACACCAGCTTCACCTCTCGGACCGTTCCGCCATCTGCGTTGCATTGATTGCTGCAGGTTCCCCCATAGGTGACCTCCACGCCAACGGCAACGTGCCTTGCCGGGCAGTCGGCTCGCTTTGTGGTGCCTTGCCACGCTCCGTTTCCATAGCCATATGAGGCGGTGGCAGGAGTGGCCGAGAAACGATCCTCAAGAGCCTTGACGTTGACGGCAAGGCTCAGGAGCTTCGTCCCTTGTGCAGTCTTTTGAACTTCTGAGATTTGCTCAAGGAACTTTCCCGGATCGCTGGTTTTGAAGGCTTCGGCTTGCGTTCGCAAGTCCTTCACGATGACCTCGACTTCCTTACTTCTCGCGGCTAGAGCCTCAGCCTCAGCCTGTGCCTTCGCAGAGCGATTTAGGGCACCGACAGCCGCAGTGGACTGTCCCTAGTCTTCTAGACAAATCCTGACCTCACGCCGCGGCGAGTTCAAACGCCTCGGGACTGATGCCGCCCAGATGGCTGTGGCGGCGGGAACGGTTGTAGAAGACCTCGATGTAGTCGAAGACATCGGCCCGGGCCATTTCCCGGGTCTTGTAGATGCGCTTGCGGATGCGCTCCTTCTTCAGACTGCTGAAGAAGGACTCCGCGACCGCATTGTCCCAACAGTTGCCGCGCCGGCTCATGCTGGGCAGAAGGTTGTGCTCGCGGCAAAAGCGCTTGAAGTCGTCGCTGCCGTACTGACTGCCCTAATCCGAATGCACGATGACCTGCTCTGCGGGCTTGCGCCGCCACACGGCCATCAGCAAGGCATCCAGCGCCAGCTCCCGGTTGAGCGTGGGCTTCATAGACCAGCCCACGATCTTGCGCGAGTACAGGTCCACCACGGCCGCCAGGTACAGCCAGCCCTGCCAGGTGCGGATGTAGGTGATGTCGGTCACCCAGACCTTGTTGGGCGCGTCCACCGTGAACTGGCGTTGCACATGATTGGGTGCGATCAACGAGGGTCGGCCGGCGATGTGGCGTGGTGCCTTGTAGCCGCGCACTGCCTTGATCTTGTGGGCCCGCATGATGCGCGCCACCCGATGCACACC
>NZ_PEOG01000023.1 GCF_002761755.1 Roseateles chitinivorans | reverse complement strand
CGCGGTCCTGATGGAGCTGCTGTCGCGCCATGCGCCGGGCGTGCCCAGGCTCGTCGCGCCGCTGGGCGCGAGCGCGGTGCTGGTCTTCGGCGTGCCCGCCAGCCCGCTTGCGCAGCCGTGGGCGGTGGTGGTCGGCAACACCGCGTCGGCGCTGGTGGGCATCGCCTGCGTCCACCTGTTCGGCGCCGTGCCGGAACTGGCCGCGGCGATCGCCGTCGGCGGCGCCATCGGCCTGATGTTCCTGCTGCGTTGTCTGCACCCGCCGGGCGGCGCGGCGGCGCTGCTGATGGTGCTGTCCGGCGTGCACGACTGGCATTTCGCGCTCGACACGGTGCTGCCGAACTCGGTGCTGCTGGTCGCGGCGGGCATGCTCTACAACGGCGTCACCGGCCGGCGCTACCCGCACCCGCAGGTGGCCGCGCCTACCGCGGCGACGACCCGGGGCGGTCCGGCGGGCGAGGCGACCGCCTTCAGCGGCACCGACCTGGAGACGGTGCTGGCGCATTACAACCAGGTGCTGGACATTCCTCGCGACGACCTGCAGGCGATCGTCGACGAGGCGGGCCTGCTGGCGGCGCGCCGACGGATGACGACGCTGCGCTGCGCCGACGTGATGTCGCGCGAGGTGAAGACGGTGGAATGGGGGACGCCGCTGCAGGAGGCGTGGTCGCTGCTGCGGGCGCATCACATCAAGGCGTTGCCGGTGGTGGATCGCGCCCGGCGCGTGGTCGGCATCGTGACCCTGGCCGACTTCCTGCGCGGCGCCGCGCTCGACCTGCACGAGGACTGGGCGACGCGTCTGCGGCAGCTGATCCGCCCGACGCCCTCGACGCACAGCGACAAGGCCGAGGTGGTCGGCCAGATCATGAGCCGGCAGGTGCGGGTGGCGAGCGCGGACCGCCCGCTGGCGGACCTGGTGCCGATGTTCGCGGCCACCGGGCATCACCACATCCCCATCGTCGGCGACGAGGCCCGGCTGGTGGGGATCCTGACGCAGTCCGACCTGGTGGCGGCGTTGGCGCGCGTGGACCGGCTCTAGACCGCTGGGCTGCCGCCGGTCGGCTTCAGCGCCGGGGGAGTCCTTCATGTCGTCGACACGGCCGACAGCTTGACGCGGCGATCCGTACAGGTCCCGCTCAGGTTCGCTCGGTATGCTGCGGCCGCTCGTTTTTCCTGGATGCCGTGCCGATGGACATCGACCCCGAAGAACTGATCGAGAACGCCCGCCAGGCCGTGGACCGGCCCGAGGCCGCCGACCGTCCCTCCCGGCTCAACGCCGCTGTGGCGGTGACGGTCGCGCTGCTGGCGACCTTCATGGGCATCTGCAAGGTCAAGGACGACAACATCAACCAGAACATGCAGCTGGCGCAGGCCGACAAGATCGACCACTGGGCGTTCTATCAGGCCCGCAACGCCCGCGAGGAGATCGCCAAGGCGACGCTGACCCAGCTGAAGCTGCAGGCGCTCGGCGCGCCGGAATCCGCCGCCGACGGCTACCGCCAGGCGATCGCGCATTACGAGACGCTGGCCGCCGAGCAGTCGGCCAAGAAGGATGAGCTGCGCAAGCAGGCGGAGGCCGACCAGCAGCGCTACGACGCGCTGAACTTCCGCGACGACCAGTTCGACCTGTCCGATGCGCTGCTCGCCATCGCGATCGCGCTGCTGGCGATCACCGCGCTCACGCAGATGTGGGCGCTCTTCGCGGTCGCCATGGTGCCGACGGCGTTCGGTCTGCTGATGGGCCTGGCGGGCCTGGGCGGCTGGCCGTTGCATCCGGACATGATCGTCCAGTTGCTGTCCTGAGCGCTGCCGTTCGCCGGGCCGGATGTGGGAACGGGCGCTCGAGGCGCCCGTTCGTCATTGCGCGCGGCCGGCGTGCTCAGCGCAGGGCCAGGTCCAGCACCGTGCCCGCGAAGATGGCGAAGCCGACCCAGTGGTTCTCGCGGAAGGCCTTGAAGCAGCCGTCGCGGCTGCGGTCCTTGAGCAGCGTGTAGTGCCAGACCACCTGGGCCGCCGCCACGGCGAGGCCGGCCAGGAACCAGTGGCCCATGCCCAGGCGCAGGCCCAGCGCCGCCCACAGCGCGAGGAAGACGACGTAGAAGGCCATCACCCCGATGACGTCGAAGCGACCCAGCGTCAGCGCCGAGGTCTGGATGCCGATGCGGATGTCGTCGTCGCGGTCGACCATCGCGTACTCGGTGTCGTAGGCCAGGACCCAGAAGAGGTTGGCGGCGAGCAGGCCCCAGGCCGACAGCGGCACCGAGGCGGCGATCGCCTGCAGGCTCCATTCGCGCCCGCCCAGCGCCGCGGAAAAGGCCATCGGGATGCCGAAGGAGAACGCGACGCCGAGCACCGCCTGCGGCATCGAGACCCAGCGCTTGGTGAACGGATAGAGGATGGTCACCGCGAGTGCGGCGAAGGACAGCAGGATGGTGGGCGGATTGGTCGTCAGCACCAGGCCGAAGGCGATCAGCGACAGCACAGCGCCGAGCACCAGCGCTTCCTTCACCGACACCAGCCCGGCGGTGACGGGGCGCTGGGCGGTGCGCTTGACGTGCTTGTCGAAGTCGCGATCGGCGACGTCGTTGACCGCGCAGCCGGCGCTGCGCATCAGGAAGGTGCCGATCGCGAAGACCAGCAGCAGGTGCCAGCCGGGCCAGCCATCGGCGGCCATCCACAGCGCGGAGAGCGTCGGCCACAGCAGCAGGTAGGTGCCGGCCGGCCGATCCCAGCGGATCAGGTTCAGGTACAGCGAGAGACGCGACGGCGCGGCGGAGGAGGGGGCGGCGGGAGTCATGGCGGGGATTGTCGCGCCGCGGATGTGGCGGCGTTGCGCGGAGCGTTCAGGGCAGCTTGCGCCGGAGCGCTGCGGTGGAGACATCGTCGACGTGGCGGAAGGCCGTCGCGACACGATCCATCTGCTCGGCGCTTACGCCGAAGCGCTCGAAGTGCATGCGCCATTGGCGCACGACGCGCCAGACGTCATCGATCGCCGCGGCGGCATCCCGCTCCGAGAGTGTGAACGCCGCATGCGCTGCCAGCGCGTTGTCCAGCGTTGCCGCCCGGCCCTCGGGTCCGACGCCCAGATGCAGCAGCCGTTCGCTCGCCAGGCTCGCACGCGGCATCACGTCGTACAGGGGGCTCAGGCGCCAGCCGCCCAGCCGCGGGTCCAACAGGAAGCCGTGATTGCGCAGATGATCGTCGTCGTTGCTGACGAGGATGTTGAAGACCATCCGCTTGAAGAGCTCGACATTGTTGGCGCGCACCACTGACGGATGCCCATAGCGACGAATCGCGCCGGCCAGGTCGCCGTAGGACATCGTGCGTGATTCGGTCTCGTCGCACGCGAGCCAGGTCAGGCCGCTGTTGAAGGCAAGGCGTCGCTCCTGGCGTCCCTCGCCAGGGCCTTTGACCAGCAGTGTCGGATCGTCGGCAAGATCAGGAAGCCGCCCGCCGTCGGACCAATAGCGGTCGAAGCGGCGGATCAGCATGACGCGTCGGCCGCCGATCATCTCGATGCGCACGGGTGGCACCGTGAGCGTGGCTTCGCTGGCCAATCGCAAGGCGGCGCATTCGATCGCGGGAATGTCCATGCGATCGTGCAGGCTGCTGAACTTCGCAAGCCAGAGCACGCCCTGGGTGTCCCGCACCGAGGCTTTCGGCCGCGCGCCGCCCAATGCGGTCCCGTCCATGAAGATGGCTTCGAGATGGGCGGGCACCGGGACACCTTCTTCGATGCGCTCCGCGGCTTCCATCAGATGCTCAAGCGTGTGCCAGGTGCTGACGCCCGCGCTGGGGCCCGCCGTCAGCGACCCTCGCACATCGAGCGCACCCACGCGTTCGCTGCCGGCGTGCAGGAGGTACTGCGATTCCGGCAAGCTGTTGGCTGGTACTCGGAGCTTGGTCTCGATGACCCGGCGCCCCCAGGCGTCCGGTGCAGCGTCGCGGATGCCGCCGAAGAAGGGGAGGGCGTTGACAGGCCGTAGACGCTGCCCGCGCACGCGATCGCGGTCGCGCAGAGCGAGGCTGACGGGGTCGATCTCGATGGCGTCGGGGCGCTTCAGGTAGTTGAGACCGTAAGCGAGCGTGGAGCCCTGCAGTTCGTGGTCCTGTTCCTCCAGCACCAACTGAGCGCAGGGCGACCATTCGGCGCCCAGGTAGGCGAAGACGGTGAGCTTGGCGTCATTCACGGCCATGGCGCGGTTCTCAGAAGTCGAGCTCTTCGAGTTCCGATTGGGTAAGCCCGCGCACGCGCTGGCGCTGCTCCTCACGCTGCTGTTGTGCCAGCGCGGGATCGCGCTCAGTCAGCAACTCCGCCAAGCTCATGCCGGGCGCGATGGCATCGAGGTAACGCAGGAGTTGGCCGATCGCAAGGCCGGGGTCGCCGCGTTCGATGCGGTAGGCCGTATTGCGCGAGACACCCGCACGAACGGCCGCATCGGCCTGCCTCACCTGTCGCGCCACACGTAGCCGTGCGATGAGTTCGCCCAACTGAGCGGTTTCGGCCTGTAAATGCCCGGGCAGGGCGGCGGTCTGATCGACTTTCATGCTCGTGAAATCGAGCCTTAAGTGGGTTAAGGCTCGATATTACGAGCATCCGTTGTCCAACGCTAGCGCCGCCGGTCGCCTATGCTCGATAAATCGAGCCTTACGCCGTTAAAGCTCGATTTATCGAGCATTCGCCGGCTTGCGCAGTCGCTCCCACAACGCCCCGGCCTCGCCCACCAATCCGCGACGGAAGGCCAGCACGCACAGGATGAAGATCAGCCCGGTCACCAGGCTGACCGATTCGCCCAGGCCGGTGAACCACTGGATCCCGGTCACGCCGGCCAGCCACTGGCCCAGGTCGCCGATCTTGTTCTCCAGGGCGATGATCACCAGCGCGCCGACGATCGGGCCGACCATCGTCCCCATGCCGCCCACCAGCGTCATCAGGATCACCAGGCCCGAGGTGGTCCAGATCGCATCCGTCAGCGTCGCGAAGCCCAGCACCAGCGTCTTGGTCGCGCCGGCCAGCCCGGCCAGCCCCGCCGACAGCACGAAGGCCATCAGCTTGAAGCGCGCCGCGTCGTAACCCAGCGAGGTCGCCCGCGCCTCGTTCTCGCGGATCGACGTCAGGACCTGCCCGAACGGCGAATGCACCGTCCGGTAGATCAGCCAGAAACCGAAGACGAAGATCGCCAGCACCAGGTAGTACAGCGCGTTGTCGTTCTCCAGGTTGATGCCCAGGAAGCTGCCGCGCGGCACCGACTGCAGGCCGTCCTCGCCGCCGGTGAACGGCGCCTGCAGGAAGTAGAAGAACAGCATCTGCGCCAGCGCCAGCGTGATCATCGAGAAGTAGATGCCCGAGCGCCGGATCGCCAGCAGCCCGAACACCAGCCCCGCCAGCGCCGCCATCAGCGTGCCGAAGGCGATGCCCAGCAGCGGCGGGAAGCCCCACACCTTCAGCGCGTGACCGGCCGCGTAGGCCGCCGCACCGAGGAAGGCGGCATGACCGAAGCTCAGCAGCCCGGTAAAGCCGATCAGCAGGTTGAAGGCGCACGCGAACAGCGCGTAGCACATCACCTTCATCGCGAAGATCGGATACACGCCCAGGAAGGGCAGCAGCGCGATGGCGATGAACAGGGCGGCGTAGCCCAGCGGTTTCTTGTTCATTTCTCTTTGCCGAACAGGCCGGCGGGACGCACCAGCAGCACCAGGGCCATGATGACGAACACCACGGTGTTGGAGGCTTCCGGATAGAAGACCTTGGTCAGGCCCTCGATCACGCCCAGCCCCAGGCCGGTCAGGATCGAGCCCAGGATGGAGCCCATGCCCCCGATCACCACCACCGCGAAGACGACGATGATCAGGTTGGAGCCCATCAGCGAATTCACCTGCAGGATCGGCGCCGCGAGCACGCCGGCGAAGCCCGCCAGCGCCACGCCGCCCGCATAGGTCAGCGTCACCAGCCGCGGCACGTTCACGCCGAAGGCCTGCACCAGCTTCGGGTTCTCGGTGCCGGCGCGCAGCGTCGCGCCCAGCGAGGTCTTCTCGATCAGCACCCACACGCCCAGGCAGACGACCAGCGAAGCGACGACCACCCAGGCCCGGTAGTTCGGCAGGATCATGAAGCCCAGGTTGGTGGCGCCCTGCAGCGCCTCCGGCGCCGAGTACGGCTGCCCGCCCACGCCGAAGAAGGACCGGAACACGCCCTCGATCACCAGCGTCAGCCCGAAGGTCAGCAGCAGCCCGTAGAGGTGGTCCAGCTTGTAGAGCCACTGCAGCAGCAGCCGCTCGATGACCAGCCCGAAGACCCCGACGATCAGCGGCGCGATCAGCAGCATCGCCCAGTAGTTGACGCCGAAGTACTCCAGCCCCATCCACGCCAGGAACGCGCCCATCATGTAGAGCGCGCCGTGGGCGAAGTTGATGATGTTCAGCATGCCGAAGATGACGGCCAGCCCCAGCGACAGCATCGCGTAGAACGAGCCGTTCACCAGCCCCAGCAGGAGCTGCCCCAGCAGCGCGGGCAGCGGGACACCAAAGAAGTCGGTCATGCGTCTTCGCTCATCGTCATCGTCTTGGACATCGCGACGGACCGGCGCGGGCGCGGGCGGTCCGCGCGGCGCGCCGGGGCCGGTTCAGCTCACTTCTTGACCAGCGGGCACTTGGAATCGGCCAGCTTGGTGAACGCCTCGTCGCCCGGAATGCGGGTCACGACCTTGAAGTAGTCCCACGGCTCGGTGGACTCCTTGGCCGACTTCACCTGCAGCAGGAACATGTCGTGCACGCCGCGGCCGTCTTCCTTGCGGATCGTGCCCTTGGTGTAGAAGTCGTTGATCGGCGTGGCCTTCATCTGCGCCATCACCTTGTCGCCGTCGTCGGTCTTGATCGCCTCGACCGCCTTCAGGTAATGCGCCACCGCCGAGTAGTCCGCCGCCTGCAGCGACGAGGGCATGCGCTTCATCTTCTCGAAGAAGCGGCGCGCCCAGGCGCGCGACTCGGGGCTCTGGTTCCAGTACCAGCTGTCGGTCAGGTACATGCCCTCGGTCGTCTTCAGGCCCAGCGAATGCACGTCGTTGATGAACATCAGCAGGCCGGCCAGCTTCATCGTCTTGGTGATGCCGAACTCGTTGGCCGCCTTGACCGCGTTGATCGTGTCGCCGCCCGCGTTGGCCAGGCCCAGGATCTGCGCCTTGGAGCTCTGCGCCTGCAGCAGGAAGGAGGAGAAGTCGCTCGCGTTCAGCGGGTGCTTCACCGCGCCCAGCACCTGGCCGCCGGACTTGGTCACCACCGCCGAGGTGTCGGCCTGCAGCGAGGTGCCGAAGGCGTAGTCCGCCGTCAGGAAGTACCAGCTCTTGCCGCCGGCCTTGGTCACCGCCGCGCCCGTGCCGTTGGCCAGGGCCACCGTGTCGTAGGCGTAGTGGATGGTGTAGGGCGTGCATTCCTCGTTGGTCAGGCGCGAGGTGCCGGCGCCGATCGAGATGAAGGGCTTCTTCTTCTCGGCCGCGACCTTGGCCATCGCCAGGCTGGTGCCGGAGTTGGTGCCGCCGATCAGCAGGTCCAGGCCTTGGGTGTCGAACCACTCGCGCGCCTTGGACGCGGCCACGTCCGCCTTGTTCTGGTGGTCGGCGAAGACCAGCTCGACCTTCTTGCCTGCGGCCATGCCCTTCGCGTCGGCGATGGCCAGCCGGATCGCCTCCACGCCGCCGGCGCCGTCGATGTCCGCGTAGACGCTGGACATGTCGGTGATGATGCCGATCCTGACCACGTCGCCGGAAATCTGCGCCTGGGCGCCGAAGCTGCCGCAGGCCAGCACCGAGGCCAGGGCAAGGGTCTTGAGGGTCGTCTTCATCGCTTGTCTCCTTTTCTAACGGCCTCGTCGGGCCACGCGGGTTTCAGACTCGAAGCTCGAAATCAATGGTGGGGTCACGCGGTGACCGCACGGGGCCTCACACGCTCAGCAGCTCGTCGAGCAGCGCGCGCTTGCTCTCGAGCTGCGCGGCGGTGAAGGACTCGACCACCTGGCCGTGTTCCATCACGACGAAGTGGTCCGCCAGCGGCGCGGCGAAGCGGAAGTTCTGCTCCACCATCACGATGGTGAAGCCCTGCGCCTTCAGCGCGGTGATCATGCGGGCCAGCGCCTGGACGATGACCGGGGCCAGGCCCTCGGAGATCTCGTCCAGCAGCAGGATGTCGGCGCCGGTGCGCAGGATGCGGGCCACGGCCAGCATCTGCTGCTCGCCGCCGGACAGCCGCGTGCCCTGGCTGTGCCGACGCTCGGCCAGGTTGGGGAACATCGCGTAGATCTCGTCCTCGGACATGACCTTGCCGCGACCGCCCTTGAGCGCCGGCGGCAGGCGAAGGTTCTCCTCGGTGCTGAGCGAGGCGAAGATGCCGCGCTCCTCCGGGCAGTAGCCCAGGCCCAGCCGCGCGATCCGGTGCGTCGGCAGATGCACGGTTTCCTGGCCGTGGACCTTGATCGAGCCGCTGCGGCGGTCGGTCAGGCCCATGATGGCGCGCAGCGTCGTCGTGCGTCCCGCGCCGTTGCGGCCCAGCAGCGTCAGGACCTGGCCCTGCGGAACCGCCAGGTCGATGCCATGCAGGATGTGGCTCTCGCCGTACCAGGCCTGCAGGCCCTTGATCTCGAGCGCGTGGGCCATCAGTGCGCCCCCTGCAGTTCGGCGGCCTCGGAACCCATGTAGGCCTCGAGCACCTTGGGGTGGCGCGACACGGTGGCGTAGTCGCCCTCGGCCAGCACCGCGCCCCGCGCCAGCACGGTGATGCGGTCCGCGATGCTGCTGATCACCTTCATGTTGTGTTCCACCATCAGCACGGTCCGTCCTTCGGCGACGCGCTTGATCAGGGCGGTGACGCGGTCCACGTCCTCGTGCCCCATGCCTTGCGTCGGCTCGTCGAGCAGCATCAGCTCCGGCTCCATCGCCATCGTCGTGGCGATCTCCAGCGCCCGCTTGCGGCCGTAGGGCAGGTCGGCGGCGCGCAGCGTGGCCATGTCGCGCAGGTCCACCAGTTCGAGCAGCTCCAGCGCACGGCCATCGAGCTGGCGCAGGCCGCTCAGGCCCTTCCAGAAGTGATAGCTGGTGCCGGTGAAGCGCTGCAGCCCGATGCGCACGTTCTCCAGCACCGTCAGGTGCGGGAACACGGCCGAGATCTGGAAGGAGCGGATCACGCCACGGCGGGCGATCTGCGCGGGCTTCTCGCCGGTGATGTCGTGGCCGTTGAAGAGGATCTGCCCGCGGGTCGGCGTCAGGAACTTCGTGAGCAGGTTGAAGCAGGTCGTCTTGCCGGCGCCATTGGGGCCGATCAACGCATGGATGTGACCGCGCTGCACCTGCAGGTCGACGGAGTCCACGGCGGTGAAGCCCTTGAACTCCTTGGTCAGTTTGCGTGTCTCCAGGATGAGGTTGCTCATCGGCGCAAGGGTGGGCGCCGGTGTGCGGAGCCTCTGTAGTGGAGCCAGGAATTTAGGGCCCCGGCGGGCGCCCTCGACAGCGTAAAACCCTTTACGCAGCATTGCGCAAGGGCTAACCCGGGGGCCTGCGTCAAGGCGCGGCCGGATCGGTTCGGATCACGCTACAGCCGTCTTTCACGAGGCTGACGGGCGGGGCCAGGACGTGCCACAACAGCGGCACAGCGAACGCGTGTCACCGGAATCTCCTGCGGGTGCACGGTGCTTCTCCCGATCGGGGAAGGCGCGCCACGGGCCTGGTGGCTATGCTGCGCGCCTGCTTGAACGCAGGACATCCGCGACGCGCGCCGGGCGCGCCTCTCGACACAACATGACAAGCACAGGAGGTTCCTCATGATCCGTTCCGGAAAGTTCGCCGCCCTCGGCCTGGCCCTCGCGTTGGCGGCGGCTGGCGTGCAGGCGGCCGCGCCGCAGGTGAAGACCCAGGCGCCGGGCTATTACCGCCTGATGCTGGGCGACTTCGAAGTCACCGCCCTCAGCGACGGCACCGTCGATCTGCCGTTCGACCAACTGATGGACAAGGCCAAGCCGGGCAGCGTCGTGAAGGCGCTGAACAAGCAGTTCCTGAAGCCGCCGGTGGAGACCTCGATCAACGGCTACCTGATCAACACCGGCACCAAGCTGGTGCTGATCGACACCGGCGCCAATGGCGTCTTCGGCCCGACCACCGGCAAGCTGCTCGCCAACCTGAAGGCCTCGGGCTACCAGCCCGAGCAGGTCGACGAGGTCTACATCACCCACCTGCATCCCGACCATGTGGCCGGGCTGAGCAAGGACGGCCAGGCCGTGTTCCCGAACGCGGTGGTGCGGATGGACCAGCATGACGCCGACTACTGGCTGAACCCCGACAACGCCGCGCAGGCGCCGGCCGGGCACAAGGACTTCTTCGCCGCGGCGATCGCGGCGCTCAAGCCCTACAAGGACGCGGGCCGGCTCAAGCCGTTCAGCGGCGAGACCGAGCTGGTGCCGGGCGTGCGCGCGCATGCGGCCTATGGCCACACGCCGGGCCACACGGTCTACATGGTCGAGAGCCAGGGCCAGAAGCTGGCGGTGTGGGGCGACCTGATGCACGTCGCCGCGGTGCAGTTCCCGGATCCGACGGTGACGATCGTCTTCGACACCGACTCGAAGGCCGCGATGCCGCAACGCCGCAAGGCCTATGCGGATGCGGCGAGCAAGGGTTACTGGGTGGCGATCGCGCATGTGTCCTTCCCCGGCATCGGCCACGTGGCCGCCGACGGCAAGGGCTATCGCTGGGTGCCGGCGAACTACAGCATCAAGCCCTGAGGCCCGCGGCGGAGGCGGCGCGCGGGCCGGCCGCGCTCGCCGCCGCCATGGCCGCGATGGCTCCGGTGGCCCCGACGGCCCCGACGGCCGTCACGCGCGGGTCGCGACGTGGCGCTCGAGGCCGGCCACCAGCGCCTCGAACACGGCCCGGCAGCGCGGGCTGTCGCGCAGGTCCTCGTGCATCGTCACCCAGGTGTCCAGCGGCAGGCTGAAGGCGTCGGCGAGCACGCGGCGGATCGACGGATCGCGCTGCGCGAGCCCGACCTGGCAGACGCCGATGCCGGCGCCGGCGCGGATCAGCGCCAGCTGGGCGAGGTCGCTGTCCGCGCGCACCGACAGGCGCTCCCGTGCCAGCGCCGGATAACGCTGCGCCAGTGCGCGGACGTAGGGCGGCGAGTCGTCGTAGCCGATCAGCGCGTGTCCGCCGGTGACCAGCGCCTCCAGCGAACCCGGCATCCCACGCGCCGCCAGGTAGCGCTCATGCGCGTGCAGCCCGAGCTCGATCGCGCCGATGCGCCGCGCGATCAGCTGCTCCTGCTTCGGCGGGGTCATGCGGATCGCGATGTCGGCCTCGCGCCGCAACAGGTCCTGGACCTTGTTGCTCAGCACCAGTTCGACGACCAGCGCGGGATGGCGCTCGCGCAACTCGGCCACCAGCGGCGGCAGGATCTCCACACCGACGACTTCGCTGGCCGTTACCCGCACGATGCCGTGGACGCCGTCCCCGTGGCTGCGCGCCGTGCGCTCCAGCGCGGCGGCGGTGCTGTCCATCGCCTCGGCATAGGGACGCAGCGCCAGTGCCGCCTCGGTCGGCAGCAGCCCGGCGGGGGTGCGCACGAACAGCGACTGCCCGACCTGCGCCTCCAGCGCCGCCACATGCCGTCCCACCGTTGGCTGGGTAAGGTCCAGCACCCGCGCCGCGCCGGACAGCGAGCCCTCTCGCAGCACCCCCAGGAAGGAGCGGTACCACTCCCAAGCGATCGTCGAAGCCATGCAGAAATGTATAGCCGCCCATCGATGCTCGGTAATTTTCAGGAAAGCCGCCGTTTTCCAGAATCCGCCCCATGCCTTCACCCAACCGGACCCGGACGGTCCCCAGGAGCTGACGATGGATGCGATGACCTCGATGGATGCGATCGGCATGCTGGCCGCGATGACTGCGGCGGCGAAGCGGACGGCCCTGGTGCTTGGCGCCAGTGGCGGGATCGGCGGCGCGGTGGCCCGCGCGCTGCGTGACGCCGGCTGGACCGTGCGTGCGCTGAAGCGGGGGCTGGCCGCCGAGGCGGAGCACCGCGACGGCCTGCACTGGCTGCGCGGCGACGCGCTCGATCCGCAGGCCGTGCAGCGTGCGGCGCAGGGCTGCAGCGTGATCGTCCACGCGGTCAACCCGCCGGGCTACCGCCGCTGGAATGAACAGGTGCTGCCGATGCTCGACAACACGATCGCCGCCGCCACTGCCCGCGGCGCGACCGTGGTGCTGCCGGGGACCGTCTACAACTTCGGGCCCGACGTGTTCCCGGAGCCGGCCGAGGACGCGCCGCAGCGCCCGCTCACCCGCAAGGGTGCGATCCGGGTGGAGATGGAACGCCGCCTGCGCGAGGGCGCGGTGCGTGGCCAGTTCCAGGCGATCGTGCTGCGCGCGGGCGACTTCTTCGGACCGGGCGCGGCGAACAACTGGTTCTCGCAGGGGCTGGTGACGCCCGGCCGTCCGGTCAGGCAGATCCAGCAGCCGGGCAGCGACGGCGTCGGTCACCAGTGGGCCTACCTGCCGGACGTCGCCGCGGCGATGGCCGCGCTGATCGCCCGCCGGGACACGCTGCCAGCCTTCGCGCCCTTCCATTTCGAGGGGCACTGGGACGCGGACGGCCGGCAGATGGCCGCGGCGATCCAGCGGGTCGTCCAGCGCCGCGCCGGCACCACGCCGCGCATCGGCCGCTTCCCGTGGTGGGCGGTGCGGCTGGCGCAGCCGGTCGTGCCGCTGTTCCGCGAGTTGGCCGAGATGCGCTACCTCTGGTGCGAGCCACTGCGACTGCGCCAGACGCGCCTGGCGGCCGAACTGGCCCGCGACGGTGGCGTGCCGCACACGCCGCTGGAGCTCGCGGTCGAGCGCACGCTCGAGTCCCTGGGTTGCCTGCCGGCGGTGCCCGCCGAGGGGCTCAGTCGAAGTACTGCTGGCGCAGACGCTCGTAGCGCCCATCCCGCCTGAGGCGGTCCAGCGCCTGCTGCAGGCGCAGCGCGACCGCCGGGTCGCTGTCGGCCGGCAGTCCGAACCAGTAGGCCTTGTCCACGTCCATCGACAGCACCGGCGTCAAGGTCGAGTACGGCAGCTTCAGCGCACGCAGGTGCCAGGCCGCGGCCCAGTCGAGCATCACGATCAGGTCCATGCGGCCGGCGAGCAGCTTGCGCAGGTTGGTGGCGTCGTCGAGGCCCAGTTCCAGGTCCACGTCCGGCCGCAGGCCGTCCGCCTGCAGTTGCCGGGCAGCGGCCGAATCGCGCGACACGCCCAGTCGCAGCCCGTTGAGCTGCTTGAGGCTGGCCGGGCGCACGTCGGTGCGGTGGCGCAGCCGGTACACGAGGATCCGGCGCGGACTGATCGGGCCGACCCAGCGGTACTGCTGCTCCCGCTCCGGCGTGCGCACCAGCGAGAACAGCACGCTGTCGGCGCGCCGCGCCGCCTCCTGCACCGAGCGCTGCCAGGGCAGCACCTCGATGCGCAGTCGCACGCCCGCCTCGGCGCTCATCAGTCGCAGCAGTTCGGTGCTGAAGCCGCGCGCCTCGCCGGCCTCGGCATAGTTCAGCGGCGGCAGGTTCTCGGTGAAAGCGACCAGCTCGCGTGACGCGTCCGGCACCGCGCTGGCCGGCACCTGCGCGGCGACGGCGGCCGGCATCGCGCCCGCGAGCAGGCCCGCCGCCACCAGGAGGCAGCTCAGACGGCGCTCCGGCAGGGGCTCGATCACGTTCGGCATCGCCGCAGTGTAGGAAGCGGGGATGACACGACGCCAACGGGGACGCCCGCCAAACGTCAACAAGGTCACGCCATCAAGCCCGGGGAAGCCCTTTCCCTCTGAAGAGGGGACGGCGTCGGGACTGAACGTTTCCCGCAAGACGGCCGCTATCCTCGCGCCGGCTGCGGGACCGCGAGAGTCCGGCTGCGCCTCAGACCCAGGGAGAACCTCACATGAAGAAGCGCTGGATCGCCGCGATGGCGACCACACTGGCCGCATTGACCACCACCACCGCCACGGCCGCCGGCGTGGATGATCCGCTCGTCTACGCGTCGCTCGGCGTGGGCGGCGTCGACGGCAGCCACGAGTCCTACAAGCGCGACGGCAGCCAGCTGTCCGTCGGCTACTCGCTCGGTTACCGCTTCAATGCCAACTATGGCGTCGAGTTGTATGCACGTAGCCTGGAGTTCAAGGTCTTCGGTCCGCGCCGCGACTTCGAGTACCCGGATTCCCATGTCGGCGTCGCCGCCGTCGGCCGCTATCCGGTGTCGCAGATGTTCAGCTTGACCGGCCGCATCGGCGTCGGCCGCACCAAGATGTCGCGCGAGGACGGCGTCAATCCGAGCGACAAGACCACCGTGAGCGCCGGCGCCGGCCTGGCGCTGGAGTTCGGTCGGCATGTGGCGGTGACGGCGGGCTACGAGCGCTATGCCGGCATCAACACCGGTCTGTGGCTGGTGGGCTGGCAGCTCGGGTACTGAGTCCGGAGTCCGCCGGACCGCGCCGGCTCAGGCGTCCATCTGCTTCTGGAAGACCAGGCCCGCGTGCTCCCGCAGCGCGTGGAACTTGATCTTGGGCCAGTTCTCCTGCATCGCGCGGAGTTCGCCGGCATATTCCAGCAGCACGGTGGGCGCGCCCACTGCGTCCCAGGCGACGCGGTGGGCGTTGTGGTCGATGAAGCGGCGCAGCTCCTTCTCGCCGCCGTCGGCCTCGTCGCAGGTGACCCAGCGGGCGACGTTGTAGCGCGCTGGCGTGATGCGGGCCTTGACGCCGTACTCGTGCTCCAGGCGGTGGGCGACGACCTCGAACTGCAGCTGCCCCACGGCGCCCAGCAGCAGCACGCTGCCGGCCTCGGGCCGGAAGACCTGGATCGCGCCTTCCTCGCCGAGCTGGCGCAGGCCCTCGCGCAGCTGCTTGGTCTTGAGCGGATCCGCCACCTCCACCGAGCGGAACATCTCCGGCGCGAAGAAGGGCAGGCCGGTGTACTGCAGGGCCTCGCCCTCGGTGATGGTGTCGCCGAGCTGCAGCACGCCGTGATTGGGGATGCCGATGATGTCGCCGGCGAAGGCCTCGTCCAGCAACTCGCGGCGCTGCGACAGGAAGCTCACCACGGTGTTGGGCCGCAGCTCCTTGCCGGAGCGCACGACCTTGAGCCGCATGCCGCGCTCGAAGTGGCCCGAGGCCACCCGCAGGAAGGCGATCCGGTCGCGGTGCGCCGGGTCCATGTTGGCCTGGATCTTGAAGACGACACCGGTGAACTTGGGCTCTTCCGGCTGCACCACGCGCTGCATCGCCGCGCGCTCGGCCGGCGCGGGCGCCAGTTCCACCAGCGCGTCCAGCACTTCCTGGACGCCGAAGTTGTTCACCGCGGAGCCGAAGAACATCGGCGTCTGCTTGCCGCTGAGGAAGGCTTCCTCGTCGAAGGCGGGTGCCGCCTCGTTCACCAGCTCGATCTCGCCCTGCGCGTTCTCGTACTGCATGCCGAAGCGCTCGACATAGGCCGGGTTGTCCAGGCCGTCGAGCACTTCCTCGGTGCCGGCGGCGCGGTCCTCGCCGGGCGAGAACACCCGCATGCGCTGCTGGCGCAGGTCCATGACGCCGTGGAAATGCTTGCCCATGCCCACCGGCCAGGTGAACGGGACGACCGTCATGCCGAGCTCGCGCTCGATCTCGTCCATCAGCGCCAGCGGTTCCTGGACCTCACGGTCCAGCTTGTTGACGAATGTGAGGATCGGCGTGTTGCGCGCCCGGCAGACCTGCAACAGGCGCCGCGTCTGCGGCTCCACGCCGTTGGCCGCGTCGATCACCATCAGCGCCGCGTCGACGGCGGTCAGCACCCGGTAGGTGTCCTCGGAGAAGTCCTGGTGGCCCGGGGTGTCGAGCAGGTTGATGACGCAGTCCCGGTACTCCATCTGCATCACCGACGAGGCCACCGAGATGCCGCGCTGCTTCTCGATCTCCATCCAGTCGGAGGTCGCATGCCGGGAGGCCTTGCGCGCCTTCACCGAGCCGGCGATCTGGATCGCGCCGGAGAACAGCAGCAGCTTTTCCGTCAGCGTGGTCTTGCCCGCGTCCGGGTGGGAAATGATGGCGAAGGTGCGGCGACGGCGCACTTCGGACTGGATACGGCTCGGCTGATCGGTGGACATGACGGCTCTTGGGCGGCGAACCCGCGATTATCGGGGTTCTTCCCAGACGGGGCCCGGGACCCGTTCGGTGCGGCGGCGCTCAGGCAGGCGCCATGAACGGGCGGACCCGGGCCAGCAGGCGCTCGACGTAGTCCGCCTTCTCGCCGACCGGGGCGGAATAGGTCAGCGCGTCGCGGGTGGCGGCCTCGCCGGCCTTGCTCCACATCAGCCATGCCGCCAGGTATTGCGAGGCCAGGCAGCCGCCCGAGGTCGCCACCGGGCCGCGGGCATGGAACGGCTCGTCCAGCACCCGCACGCCGGCCTCGACCAGCCAGGGCCGGGTGCTCGCATCGGTGCAGGCCGGCGCGTCGCCCAGCAGGCCCAGTCGCGCCACCAGCAGCGCGCCGGAGCACTGCGAGGCGATCAGCTGCCGCGTCGGATCGATCTGCAGCCGGTCGAGCAGCGCGGAGTTCTCCGCGATGGCCCGGGTGTAGATGCCGGAACCGAACCAGACCGCGTCAGCCTCGTTGGCCCATTCGAGCGGGCGTTTCAGCTGCACGGTGACGCCATTCATCGAGGTCACCGCCGGTCCCGGTCCGCACAGCTCGGCGGACCAGCCTTGCGGCTTGAGCCGGTTCAGCAGCCCCAGCGGGAGGAAGCTGTCGACCTCATTGAAGCCGTCGAAGGAGAGGATGGCAATGCGCATGGGAGGCCCCACGAGGCGATGCGGCCCACTGTAGCGCCGCCGTCCGGCCGGTCCAAGCCGGTGGGGTTATTGCGGGGCGGTCGCGCCCAGCGTGCCGAGCTGCGTCCCGATGCGCGTCAGCAGGTGCTGGCGCACCCGCTGGACGATGCCCGCGGCGTCGACCGGACCGAGTTCCTCGGCGAGCCGGGCCTGGACCTCGTAGTGCAGGTAGAGCATGCCGCGCAGCTTCTCGAAACCGCCTTCATGACCCTCACGGCAGACGCGCGCGTCGTTGTCGAGCACCCGCTCGATCACCCCGGGGTCCAGCAGACGGACGTGGCACATGATCGCCAGCTGTGCGATCTCCAGGTCCACGTCCTCGACGGTCTTCTCCCATTCCTCGGCGCTGTGGCGTTGCTTGGGCGTTCTCATGGGGACTTCCTTTCGGCGGCGAGCAGGCGGAAGGTGTGACGCGCCATCATGAGTTCCTCGTCGGTGGGGATGACCCAGGCCTCGCAGCGGCTGTCGACGGTGCTGATGCGGCGCTCGGGCGGGCCGTCGCGGTTGGCCGCGTCCTGCACCGACACCCCCAGCCAGAGGCAGCGCGACAGCACGCGCCGGCGGATCTCCGCCGAGTGCTCGCCGATGCCGGCGGTGAACACCAGGCCGTCGAGGCCGCCCATCTCGGCCGCCAGCGCGCCGATCTCGCGCGCGACGCGGTGCACGAACACATCGATCGCGAAGCGCGCCCGCGGCGCGTCGCTGGCCAGCAGCTGCCGCATGTCGCTGGACACGCCCGACAGTCCCAGCAGCCCGGACTGCTTGTAGAGCAGCGTCTCCAGCTCGCGTGCATCCATGCGCTGCTCGTCCATCAGGTAGATCAGCACGCCGGGGTCGACCGCGCCGCTGCGCGTGCCCATCGGCAGCCCGTCCACGGCGGTGAAGCCCATGCTGCTGGCGATGCTGCGGCCACGGTGCAGCGCGCAGGCGCTCGCCCCGTTGCCCAGGTGCAGGAGGACGACGCGTCCGTCCGCCAGCCGCGGCGACAGCGCCGGCAGGCGCGACGCGATGTACTCGTAGCTGAGCCCGTGAAAGCCGTAGCGGCGCACGCCGGCCTCGAAGAGCGCGTACGGCAGCGCGAAGGCGTCGGCGACGTCGGACTGGCCGCGGTGGAAGGCGGTGTCGAAGCAGGCCACCTGCGGCAGGCCGGGC
This sequence comes from Roseateles chitinivorans, assembly GCF_002761755.1. GTDB lineage: Bacteria > Pseudomonadota > Gammaproteobacteria > Burkholderiales > Burkholderiaceae_C > Roseateles > Roseateles chitinivorans. The sequence goes on along the minus strand of NZ_PEOG01000023.1, from coordinate 62,644 downwards.
GCGGCGGCGAAGGCGCGGCGGATCGGCGCCAGGTTGTGCGGCTGGTGCAGCGGCGCCAGCGGGATCAGCGTCTCCAGACGAGCCAGCACCTCCGGCGTGACCACGACCGGTTCCTGGAAGGCGGTGCCGCCGTGGACGACGCGGTGCCCGATGCCCAGCATCGAGAGGCCCGGAAACTCGTGCCGGATGAACTCGACGAGGTGCTCCAGCGCACCTTCATGGCCGAGCCGCTCGCCGACCGGCCAGTCGCGCGAGCCCGCCTTCGTGCCGTCGGCATGCGCGGCCTCGAAATGCGGCGTCGCGGTGCCCAGGCCCTCGACCTGCGCGCGCAGTTCCAGTCGCAGCGGGCCCAGCCGGCGATCGTCGTGCAGCGAGAACATCGACAGCTTGATGCTGGACGAGCCAGCGTTGACGACCGCGATGAACTCGCCTTCCAGCCTTGGATCCATCGCTCACCCCATGATGTGATAACCGCCGTCGACGTACAGCGTGGAACCGGTGATGAGCCGCGCGTGATCGGCCGCGAGCATCGCGGTCGCGTAGCCGACGTCGTCGATCGTCGCCAGCGCATGGGCCGGCGCGCGTGCGGCGGCGTCGGCGAGCAGCTGGTCGAATTCCTCCAGCCCCGAGGCCGCCCGCGTCGCGATCGGTCCTGGCGAGATCGCATGCACGCGGATGCCCGACGGGCCCAGTTCATGCGCCAGGTAGCGCACCGAGGCCTCCAGCGCCGCCTTGACCGGTCCCATCAGGTTGTAGTGTTCGACGACCTTGCTGGCGCCCTGGAAGCTCATCGTGAACAGGGTGCCGCCCTCGGCGCGCATCAGCGGCTCGGCCAGGCGCGCCATGCGGATGAAGCTGTGGCAGGAGATGTCCATCGCCATCGAGAAGCCGGCCGCGCTGCTGTCGACCAGGCGCCCGTGCAGGTCCTCCTTCGGCGCGAACGCGATCGAGTGCAGCGCCGCATGCAGCACGCCCCAGCGGTCCGAGACCGCGGCGAAGACGGCATCCAGCGCCTCGGGCTGGCGCAGGTCCAGCGGCAGCAGCAGCTCGGCGCCCAGGGCCTGCGCCAGCGGCTGGACATGCGGCAGCGCCTTGTCGTTGAGGTAGGTCAGCGCCAGGTCGGCGCCCATCGCGCGGAACGCCCGCGCGCAGCCGAAGGCGATCGACTGGTCGTTGGCGATGCCGGTGACCAGCACCTTGCGGCCGGCCAGCAGCCGGCCGAACTGGATGGCGGCGGTGTTCATGCGACCGCCCGGCGACGCCGCGGCTTGGGCGAGGCCGCGATCGAGACCGTCGCCGCGGCGGGCGAGGAGAGCGCCTGCGCCATCTCGGCGACGCGCGCCGGATCGACGTGCAGCAGCTCATGGACACGGCGCGCCGCCGGCGAGCCCGGGTCGGCGAGCTCCGCCTCGGCCATCAGCACCGCGCCGGCCAGCGCCACCGCCTGTTCCCGGTCCTCGAGCGTGGGCAGCAGCAGCGGCAGCGCGGCCATCGCCTCGTCCGGCGCGAAGGTGACGATCAGCGCCTGCCGGTGCAGCAGCGTCGCCCAGTCCTCGCCCGGCGCGGCGGCGACGGTGCCTTCGACGAGCGCGCCGTCCTGCGCCATGCGGCGGTGCGCGTCGGCCAGCATCTGACCCAGGATGAGGCCGCGCCGCTGGATCACGCCCCGGTGCGCCAACCCGGCCAGCAGGATGCGACAGACCGCGTCGGCGAAGCCGCCCTGCTCGACCTGCTCCAGCGCCATGCGGCGGCCTTCCCGCTCGTCGGCCCGGGCATGCGCGGCGCTCGACGCGCGGTCGTCCTCGCGCGGCGGCATCAGGGCGCCGAGTCCGTGCGGGCCGTAGACCGCCTCGACCCAGTGCACCAGCGCCGCGTCGCGCTGGTGGCCGATGCGGTCCAGCGATTCGCTGATCCAGCGCGAGCCCAGTTGCTCCCACTGCAGCCAGGGGTTGTCGGGCTCGACCGGCTGACGCCGCGCGCGAGCACTGTCCGCGGCCTGCCTGATCCAGGGCGCCAGCGGGTGCAGGTCGGAGATCGCCAGGTGCTGCTGGCGCAACGGATGCAGCCAGCGCAGCCATTCGCCCAGCAGCTTGCCGCCGGTGGCGCGCACCGCGGGCTGCAGCCACTGGCGGTACTGGCGCATGTTGGCCTCCGACACCTGCGCGATCGTGCTGAACAGCGCCTCGTCGCGGCGGCATTCGGGGTTGAGCGCGCGCAGGTCGTCGACGCTGCGGGTCTCGAAGCTGACCGAGTAGTCGCCCGACTCCAGCGCCGCCAGCGGCGCGTCGGGATCGCGGGCGTCGATCTTCATCTCGAAGAGGCCCGGCGGCAGCGCGGCGATCTGCTCGAGCGTGTCCAGGATCTGCTCATGCTCGCGCCGCGCGATGCCGCCGCCGACGAAGATGCCCAGGTGCCCGATGCGCGGATGCAGCATATAGACGATGGTCCGGCCGGCCTTGACCAGCGCCTTCTCGCTGCCCCAGACATCGATGATCCAGTCCAGCGCCTGCTGCGGCGGCGTGATGTTGTCGCCCCAGGACGCGAAGATCACCATCGGCGCGGCGATGTTGCGCAGGTCCAGGCGATAGCCCTCCATCTCGACCTCGCCCCGCGCCAGGCGGTTGCCGATGAACAGGTTCTCGACGATCGCCTCGATCTCCTCGCCCGTCATGCGGAAGTAGCCGCCCCACCAGCGTTCGAAGTCGAGGAAGCGCTCGCGTTCGGTGTCGACGTTGGCGTAGAGGTGGTAGTACTTGTCCCACCAGGTGTTGGCGAGGTTGAGGTTCTCGAAGTTCGAGACCAGGTGCGCGCCGTCGAAGCGGTCGCCGCTGAGGTCCGCCGAGAACGCCGACAGCCACGCTCCGCCGAGCGCGCCGCCGGAGTAGCGCATCGGGTTCTGCTGCGGCGAGCCGGCCCAGTACGACAGCGGCGCGCCGTTCAGGATGATCGGCCCCATCAGGTCGCTGCGCACCGCGGCCAGCGCCGCCACCGCCCAGCCGGCCTGGCAGTTGCCGATGACGGACGGATGGCCCGGCGCCTGCGGATGGCGGCGGATCACCTCCTCGATGAACTGCGCCTCGGCGCGCGCCACGTCCAGCAGCGTCTGGCCCTCGACCGGCTCCGGCTCGAAGGTGATGAAGTAGACCGGATGGCCGGCGCGCAGCGCGACGCCGATCTCGGAGTCCGGCTTGAAGCCGCCGATGCCCGGCCCATGGCCGGCGCGCGGATCGATCACGACGATGGGACGGCGCGTCGGGTCGATGACCTCGCCGTCGGGCGGCAGGATGCGCAGCAGCGCGTAGTTGCAGGGCTGCGGAAGGTCGCGGCCATCGAGCAGCAGCTCGTGCTCGAACTTGAGCAGCGCCGGCTTGCCGGCGTGCAGGTGCTCCAGGAACACATTGCCCCGTTCGCGCATCGTGTCCAGCGTCAGCAAGGCCCGTTGCCAGGCGTCGGTGGTGTAGTTCTGCCAGCCGTGGATCCAGTCGGTGGTTCCGAACATTCGCTCGCTCCTGGCACGGCCGCGCGACGGCCGCCTTGCTTGATTTGTTGCAGCGCAGCATGCATCATCGATCGCGACTCGTCGTGAAAGCCCGAGGAACAAGCAGGGTCAAGCGCATGGCGGGTCGTGTCGTCGGAAAACATGTCCGAACGCGCGGCGATAACGGGACGCCGTGCTGTCCTGCAGCACAGGGAGCCAGTCAGTGACCACCTCGTTCCGAATCGTGAGCGCGCCGGACGGCCAGGCGCCGTCGCCCACCTCATCCGACGCGCATCCGCCCGGCGCGCATCCCCCGAGCGCACATCCGCATTACGACCGCCTGATCGAGGCCGTGCGCCACCTGCCCCCGCTGCGCATGGCGGTCGTGCATCCGTGCAGCGACGTGGCGCTGCTTGCTGCCACCGAGGCCGCGTCGCTGGGGCTGATCGAGCCGGTGCTGATCGGTCCGGCGGGCAAGGTGTCGGAGGCCGCGGCGGCAGCCGGCGTGGACCTGGCGCGCTTCACCCTGTTCGACGTCCCGCACAGCCACGCGGCCGCCGAGATGGCGGTGGCGATGGCGCTCAAGGGCAGCGTCGACGCGCTGATGAAGGGCAGCCTGCATACCGATGAGCTGATGGGCGCCGTCGTGCGCCGCGAGGGTGGGCTGCGCACCTCGCGGCGCATCAGCCACTGCTTCGTGATGGACGTGCCGGGGCATCCGCAGCCGCTGATCATCTCGGACGCGGCGATCAACATCGAGCCGACGCTGGAGGAGAAGGTCGACATCGTGCAGAACGCGATCGACCTGGCGCATGCGCTGCGCCTGCCCGAGGTGCGGGTGGCGCTGCTGTCGTCGATGGAGACGGTGAATCCGAAGGTGCCGTCGACGATCGAGGCGGCGGCGCTGTGCAAGATGGCCGACCGCGGGCAGATCACGGGCGCGGTGCTGGACGGCCCGCTGGCGATGGACAACGCGATCGACCCGGAGGCGGCGCGCATCAAGGGCATCGTGTCGCCGGTGGCGGGCCGCGCCAACGTGCTGATCGTGCCGGACCTGGACGCCGGCAACATGCTGGCCAAGAGCCTGAGCTTCCTGGCGCAGGCCTATGCGGCGGGGGTGGTGCTCGGCGCGAAGGTGCCGATCGTGCTGACCAGCCGTGCCGATTCGCGCACCGCGCGGCTGGCCTCCTGCGCGCTCGCATCGATGCTGGCCGAGGCCCGCCGCGGCGGACGCATCAAGGCGATCGGCTGAGTCCGCGCCGGCCCATGAAAAAGGGGACCTCGCGGTCCCCTCGCAGCCTGCGGCGGGCGGCGCCCGCCGTCGCGGCGATCACTCTTCCAGCAGCGAGCGCAGCATCCACGCGGTCTGCTCATGCACCGTCAGGCGCTGGGTGAGCAGGTCGGCGGTCGGTTCGTCGCTGGCCTTGTCGACCAGGTCGAACAGCGCGCGCGCGGTGCGGGCGACGCCTTCATGGCCGTCCACCAGGATGCGCACCATGTCCAGCGCCTTGGGCGGCGTGGCCGGCGCGTCCGGCAGCGAACTCAGCTGCGCGAACTGGGCGTACGAGCCCGGCGCCTTGTGGCCCAGCGAGCGGATGCGCTCGGCCACCGGGTCGACCGCGTTCCACAGCTCGGTGTACTGGGCCATGAACATCGCGTGCAGCGAGTTGAACATCGGTCCCGTCACATTCCAGTGGAAGTTGTGCGTGGTCAGGTACAGCGTGTAGGTGTCTGCCAGCAGCTTGGACAGGCCCTGCGCGATCGCGGCGCGGTCCTTGTCGCTGATGCCGATCTGGATGGACGGCGCGCCCTTGGCGGAGGCGGCCTTGGCGGGAGAGGGGCTCTTCTTGGCCATCGAGGGACTCCTTCTGGGGAATGGAAGACAAAAAGACGCTGCGCAGCCTAACCGATCCGCTGGAGCGGCCGTGTGAACGCCGCGCGCGTCAGGCGACGCTGTGGCGCAACCAGTCGATCAGCGTCTGGGTGTTCAGCGCGGCGCCGGCGGCGACCAGCAGCCACCCCATGGTGCGTTGCCCGGATCGGAGGGTCATGTCTTGCTCCTTGCAGTTGGGACCCACGACGGGAGGCGCATCGGGCGCTCGCCGCGTTTGTAGGTCCTCGACTCGCCGCCCACATCTCCCGGACGGAGGATGTCGGCGGTCCATGAGCGGTGACTTTAGTGATTGGCTATCGAATCAGCAATTTGAATAGTCTCAAAGCCGTCATAGGCAGAATCAAACGCGGAGGTGGCCAATGAAAAAGCCGCCCGAAGGCGGCTTTCGCTGGCGCGTCGGCGATCAGGCCGGGACGCGACGGCGGCGGTTCCAACCCAGGCCCAGCAGGCCCAGGCCGGCCAGCGCGAAGGTGGCCGGCTCCGGCACCGCATTGGCGTTGATGAAGTCCCGGTGGATGCTCACCGGCACGAAGCCGTTGAACTCGCCGAAGCTGCTGTTCAGCGCGTTGTCCACATCGCCCCAGGCGCTGCCGAAGGTCAGGCCGAAGGAAGTCACCGACGCCACCTTGTCGTCGATGAACTCCGGGCCGCCCGAGTCGCCGCCGGCCGAGGACACCTCGTCGGCGCCGCGGCCGGTGTTGCAGAACTTGGCGCTGGGCGGCAGGCCCAGGCCGTCCACCGCGATGTTGCAGGCCAGGTCGTTGGCGGGCAGGCCGTTGTCGAAGTCCGACAGGTAGGTGTGCTCGATCTGGCTGGCCGGCTCGCCCAGGATGTCGGCCCAGGCGCCGGCGAAGTCGGCGTCGCCGAGGCGGAACTCATAGCGGTTGTCGCCCTGGCGCAGGCGCCCGGTGCCCAGGTTGGCGCCGGTGTTGCCGCCGGCGTCGGAACGGGCGCCGTAGCCGGCGATGTTGAAGTCCTTGCCGGTCAGGTCATCGCCTTCGTACAGGCCGTGGGACTTGACCGACCAATCCACCAGCTTGTCCAGCGACAGCACGGCGATGTCGTTCTGGTCGATCACCTCGCCGGTGTAGGCGGCGTGCACCGCGTAGTTGGTCACCTGGTAGGCGAACGAAGGCTGGTTCCAGGTGATGTTGTCGGGGTTGTTGCCGGTATAGAAGTAGACCGAGGTGCTCAGCGGGCGCGCATTGGTGCCGTCGCTGACGCAGTGGGCGGCGGTCAGGATCGAGCGCTGGTTCGGCAGCAGCGTGCCGGAGCAGATGAACTGGCCGCCCGCGCCGTAATCCATGATCAGCGTCGCGACGCCGCTGTACTGCGAGCGCGGCGCGAAGTAGCGCGGATCGCCGCCGCCGGCGGCGGTGGCCGTGGAGGTCACGCCGACGATGGTGCTGGCGGCGGTCCAGCTCAGGCCGTTGGCGGAGCCCGACACGGTGGTCGGGCCGGCGTGCGCCACGCCCGCGGTCAGCAGCGCGGCGGCGAGGAGGGTGGGTCGAAGTTTCAAGATTTCCCCCTGATGCGATGGTTGGACATGGCGACGCGCCCGGGACGGTGCGTCCGGGGCGAGCGCGGCCACGGAGCCGGGTGGACGCCGTGGACATCAGCGAGGCTATCGATGCGGACTTCGTGAGAAATTCACGGATACCCTGACGACCCCCGCTTCGAGGGGGGCGGGCCTTGCCGGCCGGCCGCCGGCCTGTCAGGAGAGCAGCTTCACGCCGCTGAGCTTGCAGGCATAGACCGCGTTGCGCAGCGCGGCGACCGCCTCGTAGCGGGTGAAGGTGCGGCGCCAGGCCAGCACGACACGGCGCGTCGGGGCCGGGTCCTCGAACGGGACATAGCGCAGGTGCGGCGGCACATCGTCCGGCACGCTCAGCGCCGGCACCACCGTGACCCCCATGCCGGAGGCCACCATGTGCTTGATCGTCTCCAGCGAGCTGCCCTCGAAGCTCTTGCGGATGCCTTCCGCGTCGGTGGAGAAGCGGGCGAACTCCGGGCAGACCTCCAGCACGTGGTCGCGGAAGCAATGGCCGTTGCCCAGCAGCAGCATGGTCTCGGCCTTGAGCTCCTCGGCGCTGATGCGCTCCTTCTTCGCCAGCGGATGCACCGCCGGCACCGCGACGACGAAGGACTCGTCGTACAGCGGCGCCACCGCCAGGCCGGCGTCGGGGAAGGGCTCGGCCATGATCGCGCAGTCCAGCTCGCCGGTGCGCAGCATGTCCAGCAGCTTCTGGGTGAAGTTCTCCTGCAGCATCAGCGGCATGCGCGGGTAGAGGTCGATGCAGTGCCGCACCAGCTCGGGCAGCAGGTAGGGGCCGATCGTGTAGATGATCCCCAGCCGCAGCGGTCCGTCCAGCGGGTCCTTGCCGCGCTTGGCGATGTCCTTGATCGCGCTGGCCTGCTCGATCACCGACTGGGCCTGGCGCACGATGTCCTCGCCCAGCGGGGTCATCGTCACCTCGTTGGCGCCGCGCTCGAAGATCTTGACGTCGAGCTCCTCCTCCAGCTTCTTGATCGCCACCGACAGCGTCGGTTGCGAGACGAAGCAGGCCTCCGCCGCACGGCCAAAGTGGCGCTCGCGGGCGACGGCGACGATGTAGCGCAATTCGGTGAGGGTCATGGGCCGGCATTGTCCTCAGAAAGCGGCCTTCTGGCACCGTCCCGGTACACTGCCGCCCCACCCCAGGGCCCCGGCCCATCCTCCAGGGGACATGCATGACCGAACCGACCACCCCCTACGCCGCGCCGCGCCCGCAGGCGACCGCCGACCGCAAGCCCGTGACGCTGCAGCGCCTGCTCGACATGCATGCCGCCGGCGAGAAGATCGCGATGCTCACCGCCTACGACGCCACCTTCGCCCATGCGATGGAGGACGCGGGCGTCGATTCGATCCTGATCGGCGACTCGCTGGGCAATGTGGTCCAGGGGCTGCAGACGACGGTGCCGGTGACGCTGGACGCGATGGTCTATCACACCGAATGCGTGGCGCGTGCGCGCCGCCTGGCGTGGATCCTGGCGGACCTGCCCTACGGCACGTACCACGAGTCGCCGCAGGTGGCCTGGCGCAACGCGATGCGGCTGGCGCAGGCCGGCGCCCACATGGTCAAGCTCGAGGGCGGCGGCTGGACCACCGGCACGGTGCGCTTCCTGACCGAGCGCGGCATTCCCGTCTGCGCCCACCTCGGGCTGACGCCGCAGACCGTCACCGCGCTGAGCGGCTACAAGGTCCAGGGTCGCGATGAAGCCGGCGCGGCGCAGATCCGGGCGCATGCGCGCGAGCTCGTCGACGCCGGCGCACAGATGCTGCTGCTGGAGATGGTGCCCGCCGCGCTGGCCGGCGAGCTCACGCGCACGCTGGGCGTGCCGGTGATCGGCATCGGCGCCGGCGCCGAGTGCTCCGGCCAGGTGCTGGTGATGCACGACATGCTGGGCGTGGGCAGCGGCCGCAAGCCGCGCTTCGTGCGCGACTTCATGCGGGGCGCGGCCTCGGTCGGCGAGGCCTTCGCGCGCTACGTCGCCGACGTCAAGTCCGGCGCCTTCCCGGCGCCCGAGCACAGCTACTGATCATGAAGATCCACCACGACATCGCCGGCCTGCGCGCCGCGCTCGCGGGCGGCCGCCCGGTCGCCTTCGTGCCCACGATGGGCAACCTGCACGACGGTCACCTGGCGCTGGTGCGCCAGGCCCGCGCGGCGGTGGGCGAGGGCGGCCAGGTCGTGGCCAGCATCTTCGTCAACCGGCTGCAGTTTGCGCCGCACGAGGACTTCGACCGCTATCCGCGCACGCTGGCGCGGGACGCCGAGCTGCTCGAGGGTGCGGGCTGCGACCTGGTCTTCGCGCCCGACGAGCGGGAGATGTATCCCGAGCCGCAGGGCTACAAGGTCCATCCGCCGGCCGAGCTGGCCGACATCCTCGAGGGCCACTTCCGGCCCGGCTTCTTCATCGGCGTCTGCACCGTGGTGGCCAAGCTCTTCCAGATCGTGCAGCCGGACGTGGCCGTCTTCGGCAAGAAGGATTACCAGCAGCTGATGGTGATCCGTCGCATGGTCGACCAGCTGGCGATGCCGATCCGCATCCTCGCCGGCGAGACCGAGCGCAATGCCGATGGCCTGGCGCTGTCCTCCCGCAACGGCTACCTGAGCGAGCAGCAGAAGCAGGACGCGCTGCTGCTCTCGCGCACGCTGAAATCGATGATCAGCCGCTGGCAGGCGGGCGAGCGCGACCTCGACGGCATCGAGGCGGACGCGATGCAGGCGCTGCGCGACGCGGGCTGGGTGCCGGACTACCTCACGCTGCGCCGGCGGCATGACCTCGGCCCGGCGCGCGAGGGCGAGGCGCTGGTCGCGCTGGCGGCGGCCAGGATCGGCCAGACGCGGCTGATCGACAACCTCGAGTTCTGAAACCGGCGGTGTCTTTCTGTCGCTGATCCTGGGCGGTCCGGGATCGCTGGGTGAAGCGCATCACCTTGTGAAGGCGGCGTTAGGGAAAGCCCGACCAGTTTTCGTGCGGGGCGCGCACCGGGGCCATGACGCATGTCGAGGCGACCACGATACTTCGCGCTTCTTTGCCAGAAGCGGGGGCCACAAGCTCCCATTGCGAGCCCCCATGAAGACGACTTCCTTCTCTTCCTCGATCGCCGCCGCTCCCCGGTGGCTGGCCCTGACGGCCGCCCTGGGCGGTGCCCTGATGCTGGCCGCCTGCGGCGGTGGCGACGATGACGACAGCGGCAGCCCGGCCCAGAGCCCGAAGCCGAACCCGGTGACGACGCCGCCGACGCTGAGCTGCAGCGCCGCCGGCATCGCCGCGTCGAACGCGAGCACCGCGGCGCACACCGTGTGCATGCTGACCAGCGACGGCGAGATGGTCGTCGAGCTGGATGCCCGCACGCCGATCACCACCGACAACTTCCTGAAGTACGTCAACGCGAAGTACTACGACAACACGATCTTCCATCGCGTCGTGCCGAACTTCGTCGTCCAGGGCGGCGGCCTCTCGACCGGCTACGTGGCGAAGAACCCGGGCGCCAATCTGGGCGGCACGATCAAGCTGGAGACCAACGTCGGCCTCTCCAACACGAAGTACACGATCGCGATGGCGCGTGGCACCGCGGCGGACTCGGCGACCAGCCAGTTCTATTTCAACTCGGTCGACAACAGCGCCTCGCTGGACTACAAGAGCGCCTCGCAGCCCGGCTATGCCGTGTTCGGCCGCGTGATCTCGGGCCAGGCCACGGTCGACAAGATCAATGCCGAACCCCAGCTCTACAGCGGTTCCGAAGTGACCGCCACCGAAGTGCTCCTGTACTGGGCCATCCAGCTGAAGTAAGTCCCGTCAGGGGTCCCACCCACCGCGCCGCTCCCCACCGACCGGCTCGGTGATGGAGGGGCCCGGGCAGGGCTTGGGGGTCCTGGAGGGATCCCCCATGCCCTGGCGGGGCCAAGCTCGGTCGCCCGCAGTCAGGGCGACTCACGCAGTGCCCCGGACCTTCCCAGACCTGAACTGAAGCGTCAGGCCCCACCCCTTGGGGCTAAGCCTTGAGGTACTCGGTCTTGTGACCGAGCCAGCGCTCCACCTGCAGCCTGGCCGCCCGCGGCTGTTCGTCGAGCAGCTTCGGCGCCAGTGCCCGCGCCGCGCTCAGCAGCGGCGCGTCTTCCTGCAGGTCGGCGAAGCGCAGCAGCTGCGCGCCGCTCTGCCGCGCGCCCATGAATTCACCCGGACCCCGGATGTCAAGGTCGCGCCGCGCGATCTCGAAGCCGTCGGTGGTCTCGGCCATCGCGCGTAGGCGCGACTTGCCGGTGTCGGAGAGCGGCCCGGTGTAGATCAGCACGCACACGCTGGCGACCGAGCCGCGGCCGACGCGCCCGCGCAGCTGGTGCAGCTGCGACAGGCCGAAGCGTTCGGCATGCTCGATGACCATCACGCTGGCGTTGGGCACGTCGACGCCGACCTCGATGACGGTCGTCGCGACCAGCACCTGCATCTGTCCGCCGCTGAACAGCGACATCACCGCCGCCTTCTCCGCCGGCGCCATGCGGCCGTGGAGCAGGCCGACCATCTTCCCGGGCAGGGCGGCGCCGAGCTCGGCATGGGTCTCGGTGGCGTTCTTGAGGTCGAGCGCCTCCGACTCCTCGATCAGCGGGCAGACCCAGTAGACCTGGCGGCCGTCGTCGACCGCGGCGGCGATCTTCTCGATCACGTCGTCGCGGCGGCTGTCGGCGAACACGCGGGTCACGATGGGGCTGCGGCCGGGCGGCAGTTCGTCGATCGTCGACACGTCCAGGTCGGCGAAGTAGGTCATCGCCAGCGTCCGCGGGATGGGCGTGGCGCTCATCATCAGCAGGTGCGGCTCGAGCGGGCCTGAACCGGGCGGCACGCCGGGCCCGGCGGTCGCCGCGGCGCCGGCCGCCTCGTCCGCGAGCTTCTTGCGCAGCGCCAGTCGCTGTGCGACACCGAAGCGGTGCTGCTCATCGATGATCGCCAGCCCCAGCCGGTGGAAGCGGACCTTGTCCTCGATGACCGCGTGCGTGCCCACGACCAGCGTCGCCTCGCCCGAGGCGGCCGCGTCAAGCATCTTCTGCCGCGCCTTGCCCTTGACGCTGCCGGTGATCCACGCCACGCGGATGCCCAGCGGCTCGAGCCAGCCGATCAGCTTGCGGAAGTGCTGCTCGGCCAGGATCTCGGTGGGCGCCATCAGCGCGCACTGCCAGCCGGCATCGATGGCCACGGCCGCCGCAAGCGCCGCCACCACCGTCTTGCCGGAGCCGACATCGCCCTGCAGCAGCCGGTGCATCGGCTGGGAGCGGGCCAGGTCGGCGGCGATCTCCTCGGCGACGCGCCGCTGCGCGCCGGTCAGCGCGAAGGGCAGCGCGGCGAGCAGCCGTTCATGCAGCCCGCCGGGCGCGCCGCGCAACATTGGCGCGCGCAGGTGAGCGCGTTCTCGCTGGGCGCGCTGCTGGCTGAGTTGCTGCGCGAGCAGTTCCTCGAACTTGAGCCGCTGCCAGGCCGGATGGGTGTGGTCTTCCAGCGTCGACAGGCCGGCCGACGGCGGCGGGTGATGGAGGAAGTTCAGCGCCTCGCGCAGCGGCGGCAGGCCGCGCGGAATCAGCACCTGCGGCAGGACCTCGTCCAGCGGCGCACGACGCAGCGCCGACGCGACCGCCTTGCGCAGGTAGGCCTGCGGCAGTTGCGCGCTGGTCGGATACACCGGCGTCAGCGACGCGGCCAGCGGGGTGTCCGCCTCGACCTTGCGGAAGCTGGGGTGGACCATCTCCCGGCCGAAGAAGCCGACGCGGATCTCGCCGCGCACGCGGGCCCGGGTGCCGACCGCCAGCGTCTTCTGGTGCGACGGATAGAAGTGGAGGAAGCGCAGCGTCAGCAGAGCGCCGTCGTCGTCGCGGAGCTTGACCAGCAACTGCCGCCGCCCGCGGAGCTCGATGCGGCTCTCGATCACCTCGCCCTCGCACTGGAGCGTGTCGCCATCCCGGGCCTGGCCGAGCGGCGTCAGCGTGGTCTCGTCCTCATAGCGCAGCGGCAGGTGCAGCGCGAGATCGATGTCGCGCGTCAGCCCCAGCTTCTCCATCGCCTTCTGCGGCGCCGACTTGGCGATCGGCGTCTCCGCCGCGGTCGCGCGCTCGCCCGGGTCGGCCCCCGCGCGTTTCGCGGCGGGCGACGGCGACGGGACGGTGCTGCGGGCCTCGGACATGGCCGCGATTCTGCCTCGGCGTCTCCCCCGTTCGGGTGGAGCGGGTGGACCCGAGGCTGGCTCGCCCCAGGCCTGGGGCAGAATCCGCCCGCTTCAAAAAGAAGACAAATTGATACATCGGGAGGATTCCTTGAACAAGAACGAAAGCATGCGCGCCGGCTGGGCTGGCGTGCTGATCAGTGCTGCGCTGCTGAGCGCCTGCGGCGGAGGCGGTGGTGGAGGCGAAGCGCCGGCACCGACGCCGCCGGTCCAGGGCGTGGCGATTCCGGACAACCTGGCGATCGCCGCCGCCGCCTCGACCGACGTCGCGGCCGGCACCGCCTTCACCAGCAATGCCGCGGCGACGACCGGCCTGAGCTTCGCGTGGAACTTCGGCGACGGCACGAGCAGCACCGAGGCGAGCCCCAAGCACGACTACGCCAAGGTCGGCGACTACGCGGTGACGCTGAAGGTCTCGAACGCGGCCGGCGCTTCCAAGGAAGTGAAGTGGACGGTGTCGGTCAACAACCGCGCCCATGTGCAGGGCCTGAGCTGCACCGGCGCCGATGGCGCCGGCTGGTGCTGGCAGGCGCCGCGGCCGACCGGCACGGTACCGCTGGCCTTCTTCTTCATCGACGCGAGCAATGGCTGGTCGGTCGGCGACAACGGCGAGATCCTGCGCACCCGCGACGGCGGCGTCAGCTGGACCAAGCAGCCCACCGGCCTGACGACGCGGCTGACGACGATCCGCTTCTCCGACGCCAACAACGGCTGGGCGGCTGGCGACGCGGGCGCGCTGCTGCGCACCACCGACGGTGGCGCGCGCTGGACGCTGCAGCCGACCGCGCAGCCGCCGATGACCGGCGCCTCGTTGCAGCTGGCCGGCGCCAGCACGATGGTGATGTCGATGAACGGCCAGGTCCGCGCGACCACCGACGGCGGCGCGACCTGGAGCCAGGCGTCGCTGGCGCAGGAGCCGATGCTGTCCGCCGACGGCGCGCTGTGGTGGTTCGACAATGGCGCGCTGCGCAAGTCCACCGACCTGGGCAAGACCTCGACGGTGGTGCTGCCGGCCGCGCCCAGCGTGCCGCTGAGCGGCTTCCAGGTCTTCGGCAATGCGGTGGTGGCCTCCGGGACGAGCTCGAACTATGTGAGCGGCCAGGGCTGGGTCTACACCCTCTCGATCCGCCGCAGTGCCGACGGCGGCCAGAGCTGGGAAGCGGTCGTCCCGCAGGGCCTGCCGTCGACCGGCTACTTCTCGCAGGGCAATCCGCAGTTCTCCGATGCGTCCACCGGGGCCATCGTCGCCAACGGCACCCTGCACCGCAGCATCGACGGGGGACGGACCTGGACCGCGGTGGCGGCGCCGGCGAATGTCTACCCCGGGTTCTCGGTCAGCTATGGCGTGATCGCCCGCGGCGTCTGGATGCGGCAGTACTACCCGGCGTCTGGCGCCGGCACCGTGACCGACATCAGCACCGATCTCGGCCTCACCTGGCGCGCCGCGCGGCTGGACTACGGTAGCCAGCTCACCCAGATCGATGCGCAAACCTGGCTGGTCACCGGCTGGGACAACGTGACGCGGATCAGCACCGACCTGCAGAACTGGAAGCGCATCGCGGGCCCGGATGCCGATGCGGTGGGCAAGACGCTGCAGGCCTTCTGGTTCTTCGACGCCAAGCGCGGTCTGGCGCTGTCGGCCAAGGGGGACCTGATGGAAACCGCCAACGGCGGCCTGGACTGGACGGTCAAGGTCGGCGGGCTGACCACCTCGGGCTACTACTCGATGCTGCCGCGCTTCCAGTTCGTGGATGCGAAGAAGGGCTGGCTGCTGGCCGCGGACGGTCGCATCTACCTGACCGACGATGGCGGCGTGAGCTGGCTCACGCCGCTGCAGTCGAGCGGACGCAGCATCACCGCCTTCCACTTCATCGACGCCGCCAACGGCTTCGCGCTGGCGAGCGAGTACCAGCAGTCGCAACCGCGTCAGCTGCTGCTCGCGACGACGGACGGCGGCAAGTCCTGGACGCAACAGGCGACACTGGACGGCCGCTACAACGACCTGAAGTTCAGCAACCCGCTCAAGGGCACGCTGGTCGGCAACGGTGGCGCGGTGGTCGTCACCACCGATGGCGGCAAGACCTTCACCGGCCGCTTCTCCGGCACCAGCGCGGCGATCAACCAACTGGCCTTCAGCGATGCCGACACCCTCTGGGCCGTCGGCGATGCGGGCCTGCTGATGTCGAGCAAGGACGGCGGCGCGAGCTGGACCCTCCAGACCAGCGTCAGCCTGCCCATGACCGGCCTGCGTGGAATCCGATTCCTGACGGCGCAGCAGGGCTGGGCGGTCGGCGACAGCGGCACCGTGCTGATGACCACCGATGGCGGCGCGACCTGGAGGAAGCAGTTCGTCGGCACGCAGAGCGCGCTGACGCAGGTCTTCTTCGTCGACGCCCGCACCGGCTGGGTCGCCGGCAACGCCGGCACCCTGCTGGCCACCGGCACCGGCGGCCAGTAAGCCGTCGCGCGACCTGCCGACGGGCCGGTCGCCCGTCCCCCGAAGCCGGCCCGGTCGCCAGACCCGGCCGGCTTTTTCATGGCCCGGCGTGATCGATTGCCGCTTCCGGGACCGCAACCGGGCATTTCCCCCGGGTCGACGAGGCGTCAGTCGCCACGGTCGGCTGCTAGGCTGTGCCGACCTTCTGGCCAGCCCGTCTCGACCCGATCATGACCACCCGCCGCGACAGCCTCCTCTGGCTCGCCGCCGCCCTGCCGGTGCTGCCGGCGCGCGCGGCGGAACGGCCGCTGCGCATGGTCGCGACCGAGTTCCCGCCGTACACCGGCAGCACGCTGCCGGGCGGCGGCGTGGCCTGCGAGGTCACCCGCGCCGCGCTGCGGCAGGCGGGCCGAGAGATGGAACTGAGCTTCCGGCCCTGGGCGCGTGCGCTGCTCGAGTTCCAGCGCGGCGACCACGACGGTGTCATCGGCACCTGGCGGTCCGAGGAACGAGAGCGCACGATGCGCTTCCCGCATCCGCTGGGCATCGTGAACCAGGTCGGCTTCATGACGCGGACCGACCGCAAGCGCCGCATCGACGACCTCGGGGCACTGGCGGGGCTGCGCATCGGCGTCGTCCACGGCTATGTGAATCCGCCCCGCTTCGAGGCGGCGAACCTGTCCGTCGAAGGCGCGGTGGACGATCTCGCCAATCTGCGCAAGCTGCTGGCCGGGCGCGTCGACCTGGTGCTGATCGACAAGGGCGTCGGCGCCCACCTGCTGGAGACGCAGCTGCGCGAGGCGGCCGGCAAGCTCGCGTGGCTCGACCCGGCGGTTTCGGAGATCCCGCTGTACACGGTGTTCTCGAAGGTCCGGCCCGAGGGCGAGCGCTTCGCCGCGGCGCTCTCCCGCGGCGTCGGCGAGCTGCAGGGCAACGGCCGGCTGGCGGCGCTGCTGCACCAGGGCGCGCGCTGGCAGTGAGCGTCCGCGGGCGGGGCGCGCCGGGGCCGCGTGGGACAATCGCCGCTTCCGTTTCTCCTCCGATTGGCACGGGTCCGTCCGGCCCTCAACGCGCATGTCCCGTCTCTTCACGGTGAGCGATTTCGACTTCGCTCTGCCTCCCGAACTCATCGCCCAGCATCCTGCCGCCGAACGCAGCGCCTCACGGCTGCTCGATGGCCGCGTCGACCCGCCGGTCGACCGCGTGTTCCGCGAGCTGCCCGAGTTGCTCAACCCCGGCGACCTGCTGGTGTTCAACGACACCAAGGTCATCAAGGCCCGCCTGTATGGCGCGAAGGCCAGTGGCGGCGCGGTCGAGGCCCTGGTGGAGCGCGTGCTGCCCGGCACGCGCGAGGTCTGGGCCCACATGCGCGCCAGCAAGAGTCCCAAGCCCGGCGCGGTGGTGCGTTTCGCCGACGCCTTCGATGCCGAGGTGCTCGGCCGCTGCGGGCCGGACGACGGCCTGTTCCACCTGCGCCTGTCGGGCGATCCGTTCGAGCTGCTCGAGCGCCATGGCCATGTGCCGCTGCCACCGTACATCGCGCATGGCGACTCCGCCGATGACGTGCGGCGCTACCAGACCGTGTTCGCGCGCGAGCCCGGTGCGGTCGCCGCGCCGACCGCCGCGCTGCATTTCGACGAGGCGCTGCTGGCGCGCCTGGCCGAGCGCGGCGTCGGCACCGCGCATGTGACGCTGCACGTCGGCGCCGGCACCTTCCAGCCGGTGCGGGTCGAGTCGCTGGCCGAGCACAAGATGCACAGCGAGTGGTTCCAGGTGACGCAGGACACCGTCGACGCGATCGCGCGCTGCCGCGCCGCCGGCGGGAAGGTCACGGCGGTCGGCACCACGACGCTGCGCGCGCTGGAGTCGGCGGCGCTCGGCGGCGGCCTGAAGGCCGGGGCGCGCGAGACCGACATCTTCATCACGCCCGGCTTCGACTTCCAGGTCGTGGACCGGCTGGTGACCAATTTCCATCTGCCCAAGAGCACGCTGATGATGCTGGTCTCGGCCTTCGCCGGCTACGAGCCGATCATGGCGCTGTACCGCCATGCGATCGCCCAGCGCTACCGCTTCTTCAGCTACGGCGACGCGATGCTGTTGGAACGGGCCCGCGTCTGAGCCGCGCGCCGGCCGGCTCCGCCGGCCTCGTTGGGGCGGCGTCCCGCGCCGGGGCGCTTCCGGCCGATGTCACGAACGGCTAGGCTGCGTCGTCTTGTGAGCAAGACGACAACGGACCATCCGCCATGCCCCCTTCCGATGCCTCGGCCGGCCCTCCGCCCGGCGCCACGCTCGATTCCGCCGCCCAGACCCGGCCGGACGGCCAGCCGAGGCCGGACCTGTCCGCCGCCGCCCGCGCGCTGCGCTTCGACCGCGACCATGCGCGCCCGCTGCGCGCGCTCGCCTACCGGATGCTGGGATCCCGCGCCGAGGCCGAGGACATCGTCCAGGAAGCCTGGCTGCGCTGGGCCGACGTCGACGAGACCGCGGTGCGGCATGTGGGGGCCTTTCTGTCGCGCCTGGTGACCAACCTCTGCCTGGACCGGCTGCAGTCGGCGGCGGCGCGCCGCGAGCAGTACGTCGGTGTCTGGCTGCCCGAGCCCCTGGTCGACGAGGCCAGCGACTGGTCGCCCAGCCCCGAGGTGCAGGCCGAGTTCGCCCAGGACGTGTCGGTGGCCTTCATGCTGACGCTGGAGCGGCTGTCGCCGCTGGAGCGGGCGGCCTTCCTGCTGCATGAGGTCTTCGAACTGGACTTCGACGAGATCGCGCGCCGCCTGGGGCGCAGTGCCGCGGCCTGCCGCCAGTTGGCGAGTCGGGCGCGGCAGCATGTCAAGGCGGACTACGCCCGCCACGAGGTCGAGGACGAAGAACGCCAGCGCCTGTTCCAGGCCTTCATGGGGGCGCTGCAGTCCTTCGACGTCGAGGGCCTGGCCCGCGTGCTGACCGACGATGCGGTGCTGCTGGCCGATGGCGGCGGCAAGGTGTCCGCGGTGCCGCGGATGCTCGAGGGCGGCGCGCTGGTGGCGCGGACCTTCGTCGGCTTCGTCCGGATGCGCACCAGCCGCGACTGGCGGGTGCGCCCGGCGCAGGTCAACGGACTGCCGGGCTACATCGTCTACGACACCGCCGGCGAGCCGATCCAGACGGTGGCGCTGCGACCCGCGACGGCGCCTGGCCGCATCAGCGCGATCTATGTCCAGCGCAATCCGGACAAGCTGGGCCACCTGCCACGCATCGACCCGCTCGCGACGCCCGCACCGGATCCGTCCGCGCCGCCCGACATCGGTGCGGGCACGACCCCCTGAAGGGCGGGGGGCGCCCGCATGGGGCGTGACGCAAGTCCCGACCCCCGATCTGGACTGTGGTGTCCCCCCGCGCCCACGGGGGGTTGTGAATCCCTAGCTTTAGGGAAAATCGCCAGCACAAGACCTACTCACCGCTCGGGATCTGGCATGACGCTGTTCGTTCGTACTTCCATCGCTGTGGCCGCCACGCTGTTCAGCGGCCTCGCCGCCGCCACCGCCATCGGCGGACTGGTGAACACCGGTGCCGGCCTGGCCGCCGGCAGCACCGACAGCCACTACTCGTTCAGCGCGATCGGCAACGCGGCCGGCCTGACCGGCAACGGCATCGTCAGCAACGGCAGCCTGGATCCGTTCCCGAGCTGGCTCGCCAACACGGCCAGCTCCTCGTGGCTGATCCCCGGCGCCAACCAGAACACGAACTACAGCCCGACCTCGAACTCGACCTTCACCTGGTCGCTGAGCTTCGACCTGACCGGCTTCGACGCCAGCAGCGCCTCGTTCAGCGGCCAGTGGGCGGCGGACAACAAGGGCGTGCTGCTGCTCAACGGGAATGTGATCTCGACGATCTCCAGCGAGCGCGGCTATGCCGGCTGGACCTCGTTCGCGGCCTCGAGCGGTTTCCTGGCGGGCGTGAACACGCTGCAGTTCGTCGTCACCGACACCGTCGACCGCACCTACAACTTCACCGGTCTGCGCGCCGAGTTCCTGAGCTCCAACGTCAACGCGACGATCGCGCCGTCGGTGCCGGAGCCGCACAGCTACGCGCTGATGCTGGCCGGCCTGGGCGCGCTGGGCTTCGTGGCGCGTCGCCGCCGCAGTTGAGGTCCGGACGCCCACCGGGCGTCGCGCTCACGAAGAAAAAGCCGCTGATCGCTCAGCGGCTTTTTGCTTTCCGGCCCGCGCGGCCGGTCCCGAAGCAACGGACCCGTCAGGGCCCGCCGGATCACTCGTCGCCGCCGGTCAGCAGCGGGATCGAACCTTCCGAGTTCTTGCCCAGCAGGCCGCTGCGGCTGTAGACGCCGAGCTTGTCGCGGGTGTCGGCGATGTCCAGGTTGCGCATCGTCAGCTGGCCGATGCGGTCGGCCGGCGTGAAGGCCGCGTCCTCGACCTTCTCCATCGACAGGCGCTCCGGCGCGTAGGTCAGGTTGGGGCTGACGGTGTCGAGGATCGTGTAGTCGTTGCCGCGGCGCAGTTCCAGCGTCACTTCGCCGGTGATCGCGCGGGCGACCCAGCGCTGGGCGGTCTCGCGCAGCATCAGGCACTGCGGGTCGAACCAGCGGCCCTGGTAGAGCAGGCGACCGAGCTTCATGCCGTTCATGCGGTACTGCTCGATCGTGTCCTCGTTGTGGATGCCGGTGACCAAGCGCTCGTAGACGATGTGCAGCAGCGCCATGCCGGGGGCTTCGTAGATGCCGCGGGACTTGGCCTCGATGATGCGGTTCTCGATCTGGTCGCACATGCCCAGGCCGTGCCGGCCGCCGATGCGGTTCGCTTCCATGAACAGCTCGACCGGATTGGCGAAGGTCTGGCCGTTGATCGCGACCGGGACGCCTTCCTCGAATCGCACGGTGACCGTCTCCGACTTGATTGCGACGTCGTCCTTCCAGAAGGCCACGCCCATGATCGGGTTGACGATGTGCATGCCCTTGTTGAGGAACTCCAGGTCCTTCGCCTCGTGGGTGGCGCCCAGCATGTTGGAGTCGGTCGAGTAGGCCTTCTCCACGCTCATCTTGTAGTCGAAGCCGTTGGCGATGAGGTACTCGCTCATCTCCTTGCGACCGCCGAGTTCGTCGATGAAGGTCTGGTCCAGCCAGGGCTTGTAGATCTTCAGGGACGGGTTGGCGAGCAGGCCGTAGCGGTAGAAGCGCTCGATGTCGTTGCCCTTGAAGGTCGAGCCGTCGCCCCAGATGTTGACGCCGTCCTCGCGCATCGCCACGACCAGCGCGGTGCCGGTCACGGCGCGGCCCAGCGGCGTCGTGTTGAAGTAGGTGGCGCCGCCGCTCTTGATGTGGAACGCGCCGCACTGGATGGCGGCGATGCCTTCCGCCACGAGCTGCGCGCGGCAGTCGATCAGGCGGGCGATCTCGGCGCCGTAGGCCTTGGCCTTGCGGGGGATCTCGTCGTAGTCGCTCTCGTCGGGCTGGCCGAGGTTGGCGGTGTAGGCGCAGGGGATGGCGCCCTTGCCGCGCATCCAGTGCACCGCGGCGCTGGTGTCCAGGCCGCCGGAGAAGGCGATGCCGACGCGCTCGCCGGCGGGAATCTTTTGGAGGATGGTTGCGGCCACGGGCAGTCTCGCGCGGAAGTGGGGAAAGCAGCCCGCGATTCTAGGGGCCGTGGGGGACACAGGCTTCGCGGATGGGCGATGCAGGGGTGGCGTGGCGACGGCGGAACGCCTCGGTCAATAGGTGGCCCTGAGTAGACGTTCCCGTTGCATAGTGGCCCTTTTAGAGTACGCTAAGCGACAAAAATATCGGTTTACGGTCTCTATAAAGGCCAATATCACATGGACTTCAGACTGGCTTCCGCAGGGCAGATCCAGGGCGAGATCGGCGCTCGGCTGCGCCACCACCGGTTGCGACGAGGTTGGACCCAGCAGGAGTTGGCCAGGCGCGCGGGAATTGCCTTGAATGCCGTCAAGCACCTCGAGTCCGGCGGCAATGCCACCGTGTCGTCGATGGTGAAGGTGCTGCAGGCCCTGTCGCTGATCAATGAACTCGGTGATTCGTTCAAGCCCAGGGAGACGCTCAGCATTGCTGACCTTGAGCGCCTCGACGAGCCTCCACGTCAGCGGGCCAGGAGCCGCAAATCCTCCACTCCAACTGGCGCGAGCGCACGACATCGCTGACAGCGTGGCCGCGCAGACGATCGACGCGATGTGTGAGGCCGCGCAAGAACTCGAGCCGGCGCTGGACGCGGAGGGCGTCCGCCGCGCGACGCGCAAGTCGATCGCGACCGCCGTGGAGGCCAACGTGCGCCGCTGCGTGGCGGCCGGCTAGCCGCCCTCGGACTTGAGCCAGCCGATCCGCCCCTGCCCCGCCTCGTTCAAGCCCGCGACGAATGCCGCGGCCACAGCGTCAGGCAGCCGCAGCGTGACCTCGACGAGCGCCCCATGGGCCACTTCCACGAGCTCGGCGCCCGCCTTCTCTGCCTCGCGGCGCAGCAGCCCTTCCTGCGCATAGGGCAGGGTGCAGCGCAGCGTGCGCAGCCGGACCACCGGGACCTTCTCCGCCTTCAGCAGCGCCTGCGCGATGGCGTCGGTGTACGCGCGAACCAGGCCGCCCGCGCCGAGCTTCACGCCGCCGAAGTAGCGCACCACCGTCGCCAGCACGCCGTCCAGGTCCTGGTGCCGGAGCACCTCGAGCATCGGCCGGCCGGCGGTGCCGCCCGGTTCGCCGTCGTCGTTGGCGGCGGACTGGCCGCCTGCCATCAGCGCCCAGCAGACATGCGCGGCGCCGGGGTGCTCGGCGCGGAGTCGCGCGACGCGCGCCAGCGCGGCGGCCCGGTCGGGCACGGCCTCCACGCAGCCGATGAAGCGGCTCTTCTTGATGATCAGTTCGGCGTGGACCGGGGCGGCGAGACTCGAGGGCATGGACGCGATTGTCGCGGCCCGCCGCTCATGCCCTCGCGCTCAGGGCATCTCGGACAGGTTGCCGAGATGCCGCCGCTTGATCGATTCCACCGTGCCGTCGCGCAACATCTCGTCCATGGCATGGCGCATGCGGTCGCGGTCCTGTTGTGGCACGCGCTGTCGGGAGAGCGCCAGCGCGCCGATGCTGCGTTCATGGGGGGCATAGGACATCGCCACGAAAGCAGCGAAGGCGGGATCCGCCCGCCGGGCGCTCGCCAGGCTGTGGGCGCCGAGCACGACCGCATCGCCCCGGCCGGCCTTGAAGATGCGGACCGCGGTCGGCTGGTCGGGGGCATCGTCGATGCGGCCCTGGGTGCGCAGCGTCGCGATCCAGGACTCCAGCGTCGGGGTGAAGGCATAGCCGCGCACCACGATCAGACGCCGCTTCGAATCGGCGAGGAAGGCCGCCGGTGTCGTGAGCGCGCCCGCCAGCGCCGGCCGCAGGACCACGTACTGCCGGGACTCGATGTAGGGGATGAACTCGACGAGCAGCTCGCGCTCAGGTGTCATCAGCGCGGAGACCGTCATGTCCATCTGGCCGGCGCCGATCTGGGCCCAGATGCGCACGCGGGACTCGGTGCGGGGGACGAGCTTGCAGCCGCTGCGGCGCGCCAGCTCGTCGATGACGTCCTTGTCGATGCCGGTCCAGCGGCCCTGCGCGTCGCGGTAATAGAGCGAGCTGTACTCGTAGAGGCCGACCGTATATGGGCCGCAGGCATGCGCCGGGGCCGCGCCCAGGCAGGCGGCCGTCGCGGCAAGGGCGGCGATCCAGGACCTCACGATGCTTCTCCCAGGAGTCTGCGCTCCCACTTGGGTCGGGAGTCTACGTCGCCACTCGGGGGAGGGGGCGGGTCAAAGCCCCATCGAACGGGGGCCGATAATCGCGCCCATCATGCTGAAGTTCGAACTGCTCAAGACCGAGGGCCGCGCGCGACGCGGCGTCATGACGCTCAATCACGGCGTCGTGCAGACGCCCATCTTCATGCCGGTGGGCACCTACGGCACCGTCAAGGGCGTGATGCCGCGCTCGCTCGAGGACATGGGCGCGCAGATCATCCTGGGCAACACCTTCCACCTGTGGATGCGGCCGGGCCTGGACATCATGAAGCAGTTCGGCGGCCTGCACCGCTTCGAGAGCTGGAACAAGCCGATCCTGACGGACTCCGGCGGCTTCCAGGTCTGGTCGCTCGGCGAGATGCGCAAGATCAGCGAGGAGGGCGTCAAGTTCGCCTCACCGGTCAATGGGGACAAGCTGTTCCTGACGCCCGAGATCTCGATGCAGATCCAGACCATCCTCAACAGCGACATCGTCATGCAATTCGACGAGTGCACGCCGTATGAGACCAAAGGCCAGCTGACGACGGAGAAGGAAGCGCGGTTGTCGATGGAGATGAGCCTGCGCTGGGCCAAGCGCTGCCAGGACGAGTTCGCGCGACTGCAGAACCCCAATGCGCTGTTCGGCATCGTGCAGGGCGGGATGTTCGAGCACCTGCGCGACGTGTCGCTGGCGGGGCTGAAGGACCTGGACCTGCCGGGCTACGCGATCGGCGGGCTGTCGGTCGGCGAGCCGAAGGCCGACATGCTGCGCATCCTCGATCACATCGCGCATCAGCTGCCCGACAACAAGCCGCGCTACCTGATGGGCGTGGGCACGCCGGAAGACCTGGTGGAAGGCGTGCGGCAGGGCGTCGACATGTTCGACTGCGTCATGCCGACCCGCAACGCGCGCAATGGCCACCTGTTCACGCGCTTCGGCGACCTGCGCCTGCGCAATGCCCGCTACAAGGCCGATGAAAAGCCGGTGGACGAGACCTGCAGATGCTACTGCTGCCAGAACTTCAGTCGGGCCTACCTGCATCACCTGGACCGCTGCGGCGAGATGCTCGGCCCGATGCTGACCAGCGTGCACAACCTGCACTACTACCTCAACCTGATGAAGGAAGTGCGCGAGTCGCTGGACGCTGGCGATTTCGAAGGCTTCCGCCAGCGCTTCCAGGCCGACCGCGGACGCGGGGTCTGAGGGCTCGCCCGATGAGCGTCCCGCTGCCTCTCGCCCCGCAGCTGCAGGTGGATCGTGCCGCGCGGGGCCTGCTCAAGGGCCATCGCCCCGCCGTCGTCTGGCTGACGGGCCTGTCCGGCGCAGGCAAGTCGACGGTGGCGGACCGGCTTGAGCAGCGTCTGCATGCGCGCGGGCTGCACACCTACCTGCTCGACGGCGATCTGTTGCGCGGAGGGCTCAACCGCGACCTTGGCTTCGCCGCCGCGGACCGCGTCGAGAACATCCGTCGTGTCGGCGAGGTGGCGCGCCTCATGGCTGACGCGGGGCTGATCGTGATCGTCGCGTTGATCTCGCCGTTCCGGGCGGATCGTCAGGCGGTGCGCGAGCGCTTTGCGCCTGGTGAGTTCTTCGAGGTGCACGTCGACGTGCCGCTGGAGGTGGCGGAGCAGCGAGACCCGAAAGGCCTCTACCGCAAGGCGCGGGCCGGGCTGCTGAAGGACTTCACCGGCATCGACTCTCCGTACGAGCCGCCCGTGGAACCGGAACTGCTCCTGCGCACCGCCGCCGTGACGCCCGACCAGGCTGCTGACGCGGTGCTCGAACGGCTGCGCGAAGCCGGCATCTTCGGCGCCTGAGCACCGTTCATTCGCCGGCGAAGTGCCCGAGCGCGGTGCGCAACGCGCCGAGGTGGCGTTCGTAATTCCGCCACCGACCGGAGGAGCGCTGGTACAGCGGCTGCCGAACCTGCCAGTTGCTCGGTGTCGCGACGGTCGACTTGCTCGTGTGGAAGTCCAGACAGGCGTCGTGCCAGCCCAGGCCGACATGCGCCAGCGCGGCTTCGATCTGCGGACGCGGATCGGTGACCAACGCGTCGTAGTCAACGTCGTGAATGTCGTCGCCATAGAGCGACTGCCAATGCGCCATCAACTTGCGGTACTGGCCGTACCAGTGGGCGATATCGCCCAGGTCCAGCGCATAGGGCATCGACGGCCCGAGGTGCAGGAAGAACACCGACAGGCAGTTGTCCAACGCCGCGCGACGCGTGTGCAGGATCTTCGCGCCGGGAAACAGCTGCTTGATCAGTCCGACGAACAGGAAGTTGTCCGGCCGCTTGTCGGTGAGCAGCGCCGCATCGGGAAAGCGCAGGGCGACGCCATCGCGGTACTCGCGGCGCATCCGGTCTGCGAGTTCCGCGGACAGCGGCCGGTCCGGCTGGGACAGCCGTGGGAGGAACTGGCGGTGGGCAAGTTCGGGCAGCAGATCGATCTCCCCACCGGGAGTCACGTCGGGATGGCTGCCGAGGATCTGCTCGATCAGCGTCGAGCCCGATCGGAACATGCCGCAGACGAAGACCGATGGCGCCGGTGTGGCGACCACGGCCGCCGGAGCCGGCTGGCGCGACTGTCGGATCAGCGCGTCGACCAGCCGCTCATGCGCCTCCCGGTCATAGCGCAGCGGCGTGCGGCCATGGCTGTGGCGTGCGGCCTGGTTGGCGAGTCCGTAGGCGGCGAAGGCATCGTCGTACGCGCCGGCGTCGTCGAGCCCCTTGCCCAGCGCGTAGGCCAGATCGGCCTGCTCCGCCGGATGGCGACCCGGCACCCGCAGCGCCTGCCGCAGGCGCTGGATCAGGGGGTCGGCGGGCGAGTCGACGCGGCGCAGATTGGCCAGGCGCGACAGCGCCAGCGCATGCCCGGGCTCGACGGCCAGCGCCTCCTCGTAACGGCGCAGCGCGGCGGCGCGTTCGCCGCGCTGCTCATGCAGGTTGCCGAGGTTGACGAGCGCCGGCAGGAAGCGCGGCGAGATCGCAAGCGCCCGTTCGAGCTCCGCCATCGCTTCGTCGGGGCGGCGCAGGTCCTCCGCGAGGATCACCGCCCGATTCAGATGGATCTCCTCCGGTCCGGCGGCGCCGAGCAGCCGGGCGCGATCGTAGGACGCCAGCGAGGCCTCGAAGTCGCGCTGAAGCCGCTGCAGATAAGCGAGGTTGAACCAGTCGTCCGGCTCCCCGGGCGTGACGCGCAGCAGAGCCTCGTAGGCGGCGATCGCCTGCGACGAGCGGCCGGCCGCCAGATGGTCGACGGCAGCGTCGCGCAAGGAGGAAACGGGGTCTTGCATGGAGGTCTTGTGCCGTCGGAGGGCGGCGGGCGATTCTGGCACGCAGGCCATGGCGGCGGCCCTGGCATGATCCCGGCCATGTTCAAGTCGTTGCTCGCACCGTTGCGCTGGCTGGTGCGCGTGTTGCTGGCCCTGGCCATCCTCTTCGAGGAATGGGGCTGGGAGCCGCTGCAGCGGGCGATGGCGGCGATCGGCCGGCTGCCGGTGCTGCGGCAGCTCGAGGCCGTCGTCCAGCGGCTGCCGCCGTATCTGGCGCTCGTCGTGTTCCTCCTGCCGGGCCTGATGCTGCTGCCGATCAAGCTGCTGGCGTTGTGGCTCATCGGCATCGGCAGGCCGGGGCTCGGGCTGGCCGTCATCGTGCTGGCGAAGGTCGTTGGCACCGCCGTCGTCGCACGGATCTTCGCACTCACGCATCCCGCGCTGATGACCCTGCCCTGGTTCGCGCGGCTCTACGCGCGTTGGACCACCTGGAAGGAAGGGCTCCTTGCCTGGGTCCGCGCCAGTGCGGCCCGGCGCACCGCGCGGGCGATCAAGCTCAGGATCAGACGTCTGCTGCGGCGAGACGCCCGCTCCGGGTGGAAGCGGCCAAGTGACTTTGGTGGATAGGGCGAGCGGGGGCGGAATGTCCCCCTCGAGGCACGGCGAGCGCGCCAGCTGACTGAACAACGGTTCTGCTTACGCGACCAACAAGCGCACCGCGCGCAGCGACTTCAAGATGGCGTCGGCGTCCTGCCGCTGACGCGTGCCGGTAGCTCGTCGGGTTCACCCAGCAGCCCGGCCACCCGCTCACGCAGCAGTTCCGGCGTCACTTCCCGCGCCGCGATCGGCGCATCGGCGACCAGGCCCACCCGGCTGAGGAAACCGCGCCGGAACGGCCGCACCATCGCCTGCCCCTGCTCCACGCGCGAGAAGAACGAGCCCCACAGGTTCTGCAGCGCCATCGGCACCACCGGCACCTCCGGCCGCCCCTCCACCAGCTTCATCACGCCGCCCTTGAACGGCTGCAGCGTGCCGTCGCGCGTCAGGCCGCCCTCGGGGAAGATGCCCACCAGCTCGCCATCGTCCAGCACCGCCTGGGCCGCGGCGAAGGCGGCCTCGTAGGTCGCGGGATCCTCCTTCTGCGGCGCGATCGGGATCGCCTTGGCCAGCTTGAACATCCAGCCCAGCACCGGCACCCGGAAGATGCGGTGGTCCATCAGGA
The DNA here is from genome assembly GCF_002761755.1 of Roseateles chitinivorans. Classification (GTDB taxonomy): domain Bacteria; phylum Pseudomonadota; class Gammaproteobacteria; order Burkholderiales; family Burkholderiaceae_C; genus Roseateles; species Roseateles chitinivorans. Next base: position 34,837 of record NZ_PEOG01000023.1, on the reverse strand, counting down.
ATCGGATCGGCCGCGGGCTCGCGGCCATCAGCAGCACCGCGTCGACGAAGCTGACGTGGTTGCACACCAGCACCGCCGCGCCCTGCGACGGGATGTGCTGGTCGCCGCTCACCTTGAAGCGGTAGATCAGCCGCGACAGCACGAAGGCGAAGAAGCGCAGCAGGTACTCCGGCACCACCAGGAAGATGTAGAACGCCACCACCGCGTTGGCGATGCCCACCACCAGGAACAGCTGAGGGATCGACAGCCCCGCGCCCAGCAGCGCGGCCGCCAGGATCGAGCTGGCGATCATGAACAGCGCGTTCAGGATGTTGTTGGCCGCGATGATCCGCGCGCGATGCGACGGCTGCGCGCGCATCTGGATCAGCGCGTACATCGGCACACTGTAGAGACCCGCGAACAGCGCCAGCAGGCCCAGGTCGGCCAGCACCCGCCAGTGCGCATGCTGCGACAGGAAGCTGCCGACGCTCATCGCCGCCGACGGCGGCAGGCCCCGCGAGGCGAAGTACAGGTCGATCGCGAAGATGCTCATGCCGATCGCGCCCAGTGGCACCAGGCCGATCTCGACATGGCGGCGCGACAGCACCTCGCACAGCAGCGAGCCCACGCCGATGCCCACCGAAAACACCATCAGCAGCAGCGACGCGACCTGCTCGTTGCCGTGCAGCACTTCCTTGGCGAAGGCCGGGAAGTTGGCCAGGAACACCGCACCGAAGAACCACATCCAGGAGATGCCCAGCAGCGAGCGGAACACCGCCAGCTGGCCATGCGCCAGCTTCAGGTTGCGCCAGGTCTCGGAGACCGGGTTCCAGTTGATGACCAGGTCCGGATCGGTCGACGGGCTGGCGGGAATGGCCTGCGCCGTCGCGCGGCCCAGCACCGCCACGACCACGCAGGCGATCGCCACATGCTGCGGCCCGACGATCGGCGTCGCGACCAGCAGCCCCCCGGCCAGGTTGCCCAGCAGGATGGACACGAAGGTGCCCATCTCGACCATGCCGTTGCCGCCGGTGATCTCGTGCTCGTTCAGGTGCTGCGGCAGATAGGCGTACTTGACCGGTCCGAACAGCGTCGAGTGCAAGCCCATCAGGAACACGCAACCCAGCAGCACCGGCACGTTCACCGCGTAGAAGCCATAGGCGGCCGCGGCCATGATCACGATCTCCAGCGTCTTGACGAAGCGCATCAGCCGCGCCTTGTCGTACTTGTCGGCGAGTTGCCCGCTGGTGGCCGAGAACAGCACGAAGGGCAGGATGAACAAGGCCCCGATGGCCAGTCCGGCCTGCGCCGGCGGCAGCCAGCTGACGCTGAGCTGGTAGGTCACCAGCACGGTGAAGGCGAACTTGAACAGGTTGTCATTGCCGGCGCCGAGGAACTGCGTCCAGAAGAAGGGCGCGAACCGGCGTTGGCCCAGCAGGGCGAACTGGCTGGTGTGGGAAGAGTCGCTCATGGGAGGGCTCGCTGAGGGAGTCGGGGGGAGGGAAGGGGGCGGCGGCGGGACGCGCCGGTCAGGGAACAGCGGCGACGCGCTGCATCGCCTGGCCGCGGCCGGTGCGGTCCAGCCAGGTGAAGATCGTGTCGGCCGTCGTGGTCTCGATGTGACCGGCGAAGCGACGGGCCGACGGATGGTCGTCGAAGGCGACATTGGCCATGCCGATGCGCGCGCCCAGCCGCTTCGCGGTCGACAGGCGCAGGTCCGACGGCGTATAGCCCTGGCGCCTGAGCCAGTCCTGCGCCTGCGCGCGGTTGAAGACCTCGCGCGGCGCGGCCGCCGCGGCCAGGGTCTCCAGCGCCCACTGGTTGCTCTGCTGGTACTCGCGCGACCAGGGGTAGGCCACCATGCTGTAGGCCGGCGTGTGCATCGCCGCGGCGCGGGCGTTTTCGCGCAGCAGCGGCAGCAGCGCCTGCTGCAGTTCGGGCTGCAGCACCGAGAAGGCCGCCTCGTAGCGATAGGGGCTGTCCATGAAGAACTCGCCCAATCCCTGCCGGTACAGGTCGGCCTGCGCCGTGCCGCACTGGTTGAGCTTGTGCATCACGCGCCAGACCGGCCTGGCGGTCGCACCGCTGCCCGCCGTGTCACGGTAGACGAAGCCCACATGCGACCAGCGCAGGCCGTACTCGGACAGGTCCTGGCCGGCGCGCGCGAGCAGCACCACCTCGGCGCCGCTGCGGTCCAGCGCCGCCGCAGTGGCTTGGGCGAGGTCCATGCCGCGGCGGATCTGGTCGGGCGAAGGCGGCTTGTTCTCGCACGGCCGGCCCGCCTGCGCCGGACCTGCCGCCAGCAGCCCGCCCAGCGCGGCGGCAGCCAGCCACGACATGACACGGGCGCCGCTCATGGCGTGACGCGGTCCCTGTGGGTGACGCGCTCGTTGTGCAGCAGCGAGGCGCCGATCTCGTTGGGGATGAAGGCGATCGCCTCGCCGGCGGCGGACAGCACGTAGCCGGTGCTGATCGCGGTCACGACGACGGCGGTGCCGATCGAGGTCGCCACGCCGGCGACCACCTTGCCGGAGAACTCGACGCTGATGCGCGCCCCGTCGGAGGCGCGCTCCAGCACCCAGACGGTGCCGCGGGCGGTGCTCTCGATGGCGACGACCACGAAGGTCGCGCCGGCGGACAGCACCACCGACGGCGCGACCACCGAGATGGCGACCGGCACCGCGGACAGCGCCGCGCTGGCGTCGCTCGGTCCGCCGTGGGCTCGGGCCGCGCCGCTCGCCGCCAGGGCGAGGGTTGCGGCGGTCAGGACGCTGATCAGGGACAGGCGGGCACGCATGTGGGGTCTCCTGGAAGTCGGGTGAGCAGGCAGGGGCAGCGAGGCGAGCGCACAGGTCACTCGGCGGCCGCGACGGCTTCGCGGTGGGCCTCGCGGCGGCCTTGCAGGCGGGCCTCGGCGAGGTCGGCCTCATGCGCGTCGCGCAGCATCTTCGCCAGGGTGAACACGTTGGAGATCAGGTACAGCCAGCACACCAGCAGGTAGGCCTTCCAGACGGGCTGGATCTCCATGCGCCAGAGGCCCCAGCCGGTGAGCGCCATGGCCAGGCCAAAGCCGCTCCACACCACCAGGCCCCACATCGGGGTGTCGGTGCGGGCGGCCTGGTTGTCGCGGATGTACTTGGACAGCGCGAAGGCCGTGGACAGGCAGAACACATAGCCCATGACCATGAAGGCCCGGTCCAGGTCGGCGCCGGGCAGCCAGGCCAGGCCGATGGCGCACAGCGCCACGCTGATGCCGAAGGAGATCCACACCTGGTAGCGCCAGGCTTGCGTGTCGCGCTGGACGCGGATGTGCGGGGTGTTCATGTCGTCGTTCCTCCTCGATGAAGGTCCCTCTGGACCGATGGGTTGCCGGTGGCGATGGCGCGACTGTCGCCGCCCTCGCCCCGGTCCCCCTGCTGTTTGGCGGCGAGTATCGCCCGCCGCCCATGCCGGTATCGACCCGTGCTACCACGCTGGGCGACCCGGTTCAGGCCGGGCGGTCAGGCAGTTGCCGGGCCGAAATGCCGGGCGGTCGCATAGACCGACGCACCCAGCGCATCCCCCTGCCAGCGAGCCAGCCGCTTGAGGGCGAGATCAAACATCAGCGGGTGGTGCTCCCGCAACGCCCCCAAAGGAGCGACGTGCGCTTCATCCAGCACCCCCGCCCGGACGAGTTGCGGCAGGCGCACCAGCGGCAGCACGCCCGGCAACGGGTAGTCGGAGCCATGCAGCAGCCGGTCATGCCAGTCCTGACGGCGCAGCACGGTCCGCCAGACTTCCGGCCGCCGATTGAACTGGAACATGGCCGAGACGTCGCCGAGCAGCTGTCCCCGCCAAGCCGGTTCATCCATCAGACGGGCGAAGAGTTCGAAGGCCTGGACGGACCGGGGTCGAGGGAGGTCGAGGTCCGTCGCCATGCCGAGCGAGGCGCAGTGCGCCGCGATTACCCGCACGCCATGGCGCAGCGGCTCGCGCAGCAGCAGCGGATTGCCCAGGTCCTGCCGGCCGGCTCCAGGGACGGCATGTTCCTCGCCGCAATGAACGATCAGCGGCAGCCGCGCGGCGGCGAGGCGGTCGTAGAAGGGCCGCAGCCGCGGGTCGCGGAGGTCGATCGCCATGCTGCTGGGTAGCCATTTCATGGCGAGCGCGCCGCCGGCGATCGCGCGGTCCAGGCGGACCAGCGCGTCCTCGCGGTGCGGATGGACGCTGGCCACCCAGCTGAAGCGGTCGGGTCGCGCCTCGGCGACCGAGCGGGCATAGGCGTCCGGCACATGGAAGGTGGTCCAGTCCGGCCTGCGCCGGCCATCGGTGCCGATGGCCTCGTCGAAGGCGAACAGCAGCCAGCGTGCGCCGACAGGGAACGCGTCCGCCAGCGCGGTGAGGCGGCGCAGGTAGGCGCGGTCGACCTCGCCGGTCGCGGCGGCCCCGCCATCCACGCAGGCGCCGTTGAGGATCGCCTGCTTGCGGGCGAACTCGACCGGATGCCACCACTGCGACAGCGACGGCGCGATCCAGCAGCCGGAGCCGGAGTCGCCGGTACCGATCAGGTGGGCGTGCACGTCCCAGAGCTGCGCGGGATCGAGGCCGTCCCAGATCCGGGCGAGCCAGTCGGAATCGACACCCGGGATCGGCGCGGCGGGCGCCCCGCAGGGGTTGCGCAACGGACCCATGTCCGCCGCGAGCGCGCTGAAGAGACCGGCCGCGGCGGCGGCGCCGCAGCACAGGAGATGACGTCGTCGGAGCATGGTCGCGTCCGCAGGAGTGGCAATGGCCGCGATCGTCGACAGGACCGGCCGCCGGGACGCCATCCGAAGGCCGCGGTATCGCGCGGCGCGACGCGAGGGCTCGATCGGCGCGACCGAACTGCGCTAACGTCCGCCGCCATGGCGAGCACGCAATCCCTCATCGACCTCATCAAGTCCGAGCTGAAACAGGCCGGCGTCAGCTATGCGCAGCTGGCGACGGCGCTGGACCTGTCGGAATCCAGCGTCAAGCGCATGTTCGCGTCGGGCGGCGAGATGCCGCTGTCGCGGATCGACGAGATCTGCCGCGTCCTCAAGACCGACTTCGCCGAGCTGTCCCAGCGCCTGGCGCAGTCCCAGCCGCTGCGCCGCGAACTGACGCTGCAGCAGGAGCGGGAGGTGGTCGCCGACGAGAAGCTGCTGCTGACCGCGATCTGCTGCCTGAGCCAGTGGAGCTTCGAGCAGATCGTGGCGACCTACCGGATGAGCGAGGCCGATGTGACGCGCGCGCTGGCGCAGCTGGACCGGCTCGGCATCATCGAGTTGCGGCCGCTGAACCGCTACCGGCTGCAGGTCGCCAAGACCTTCCGCTGGCGACCGCAGGGGCCGGTGATGGGCTTCTTCCGCGAGCATGTCATGCAGGACTTCTTCGCCGGCGGCTTCGACAACGACGCGGAACTGCTGATGCTGGTCCACGGCCAGCTCAGTCCTGGCATGGCGCGCGAGCTGCGCGACCGGCTGCAGCGCGTCGCCGAGGACTTCGCCCGCCAGCACCTGCTCGACCAGAAGCTGCCCGACCAGGAGAAGCGCCAGTTCACCCTGGTGATGGGCATGCGCTGCTGGCTGTTCGAGCGCTTCAAGCACCTGCAGCGGCCAGCCGGCGTCACGAAGGCCATGAGCCGCTGATCCGGCGCGATCGCCTCGATCGCGATTGATCGAGATCGACGGCGATCGATGCCGGTCACCAGAATTCCCAGCGGCCGCTGTAGACGACCCAGATGCCGAGCACGCCGTTCGTGACCGCGTGCGCGATCACGGCGCACCAGAGCTTGCCGGTGCGGACGTAGAGCCACGCATAGGCCGCGCCGGCCACGATCGCCGCCAGCCACAGCGTGTGGGCGAGCATGAAGACGAAGGTCGACAGCACCAGGGCCCGCAGGCCCGCCGCTCGCGGATCGACGGTCTCGAACTGCGGGCTGGCGATCCAGCGCATCAGGAAGCTGCGCCAGAAGAGTTCCTCCATCACCGGAACGACCAGGGTCGCGCCGATCCAGCGCACTGCGATCAGCGGCCAGTCGGGCGTGCCGGCCGAGGTCATCGGCACGAAGGGCGCGGTCGCGTCGCCGAGCCGCATCCACGGCGCGTCCAGCGAGATCCACAGCCCGAAGACCACCAGGCCGACGACCACGCTCAAGCCCGCCTCGCCGGCGGTGGGCCGGTTCTGGCGGGCGAACTCGCCATAGCCGCGCCAGAACCAGGCCAGCGCGCCGCCAACGATCAGGAGGTTCAGCCCGTAGATCCAGCGCGGATCCAGGCCCCAGGCGTTCTGCTCGGGCAGGGCGCCCCGCAGCGCCAGCAGCAACATGAACAGGGCGAAGGGGACGATGCGGGCCCAGGCGGCTTGACTCAATGGCATCCGGCGAATGTAGCGGCCCCGCGCGACGGCTCCATGCGGACAACCGAGCGCCTGTCAGCGGTGCAGCGACAGGCCCTTGGCCGCCTTGTCGACCGCCTTCTTCGGGCCGCGCAGCGCCAGGCCCACCAGGTCCGGATGGTCCGCGTCGCCGGCCAGGAAGACCTCGCGGTTGGCTTCATCGTGGCCGGTCGAGAACATCGCGTGGACATACGGCACCAGCGTCAGGCCGCTGTCCAGGCCCTTGCGGTGCGCCGCCTGCAGGCCGGCCAGGTCGGCCTCGAAGACCAGCATCGGCTGTCCCAGCATCGCGGCGTAGCGGCGGCCACGGGCGTCGACATAGGGCTGGCCGAGGGCTTCCGGCGCCGAGGCGGCCACGCCGGTGGCCAGGAAGGCGACGACATTCAGCCGTTGCCAGGTCGCGAGGTCGTTGCGGACGATGAGCGCCACTTTCGTATCGAACATGAACGTCGCACTGCGTGCTTCAACAAGGAAGCCGGCATCGTCAGGGCTCGCCCGGCTCGAGGTCTAGAACGTTTGTGCAGCGGCGCCGATAGTCGGCCGGCGTGAGGCGGTAGGCGCGCTGGAACCAGCGGCCCAGGTGGCTCTGGTCGGAAAAGCCGACCGCCGTCGCGACCTCCGACGGCCGATGGCCGCCCGCGAGCAGCGCCCGCGCCGCGCGCAGTCGCAGGCTGACCAGATAGGCATGCGGCGACTGGCCGAAGGCCTGCTTGAACTGCCGCGTCAGGCGGAATCGGTCCATGCCGGTGTGGGCGGCCAGTTCGTCCAGGCCGACGTCACCGGCCATGCCGTCGTGCAGGAAATCGCGGGCGCGTGCCATCGGCCGGGCGGCGTCGCCGCGCGGCGGTGCCTCGTCCAGCTGTCCGGCAAGCAGCCCGATCAGCCGGTCCAGTTGCTGGTCGCAGGCCAGGCGGCCCTCGTCGAGGTGCAGTGCCAGGAAGGCTTGCCGGATCGCCAGGCTGAGCCGGCCATCGTCGGCCAGCGTGTGCCGGAAGGCCGGCTGCAACGCGGTCAGCCCGCCCAGCTCGTGGCGTGCCAGCAGCTGCGCCGTCCAGGCCTGCGGCAGGTAGAGCATCGCGTAGGTGAAGCCGCCGGGTTCCGGCGCGTGGCCGTCGTGGATCGCGCCCGGCTCGATCAGGATCGCCCGGCCGGGCGTGCTGGTGTGCAGCGAGCGGTGGCAACGGAAGCGCTGCACGCCCTGCAGCGTGACGCCGATGAGCAGTTCGTCATGCCCGTGCGGGTCGTAGGCGTGGCCTTCGAAATGGGCGCGCACGGTCTCGATGCCGGTGCGCGCGTCACGTCGCAACTGGAGCCAGTGACCGTCCGCCGCCGCGTGGTCCGGAGCGTCCACCTTGGTCGCCGTTGGAGTCATCGTCGCCATCGCCATGCCCGCGTGAAGCCGCCGCCGATCATCCGCCGACGTCGCGGACCGCGCCGAAGGCATGGCGCAGCGCCTCGATCGCGTGCCGGACTTTGGCCGGCTGCGCATCGCGCTGCGGCGTCATCACATAGACCGGCAGCGTCGGCAGCGACCACCCTGGCAGCAGCGGCAGCAGCCGACCCTGCGCCTGCGACTCGTCGACGTCCTCCGCGCCGAGCATGGCCAGGCCCATGCCGGCCTCGCAGAACTGCTGCAGGCTGAGCTGGTTGTTGCTGCTGGCGCGCGGGCTGATGCGCAGCATCTCCTCGCGGCCATCCGGACCCGTCAGCGAGAAGCCCCGGATGGCGCCGGTGTCCGAGCGCAGGAGCAGCCAGTCGTGCCGCGTCAGGTCCGACATCGAGACCGGCACGCCGCGGCGCGCCAGGTAGGCCGGCGCCGCGTACAGGCCGACCGTCTTCTGCCCGATCCGCTGTGCCGCCCAGCTGCTGTCGGGCAGCCGGCCGAAGCGCACCGCCAGGTCGATGCGCTTGGCGACGAGGTCGGTGAAGCCGTCGTCGACTTCCAGGTGCAGGCTCAGCCCCGGATGCGCCGCCAGCAGCGGCGCCAGCGCCGGCCCGATCTGCCGCGCCGCGCCGACCGGCGCGCAGATCCGCAGCTCGCCTTCCGGGGCGTCGCGCAGGTGGTGCAGCTGGGTCTGCGCTTCGCGCGCGGCGGCCAGCATCGCCTGACAGCCCTGCACGAAGCGCTCGCCGGCGGGGGTGAGGCCGATGCGCCGGGTGGAACGGTGCAGCAGCGTGACGCCCATGTCGCGTTCCAGCGCACGCAGCTGCTGGCTCACGGCGGAGGTGGTCGTCTGCAGCTGCCGGGCCGCCGCGACCAGGCTGCCCTGTTCGACCACGGTGGCCAGCACGGCCATGCGGCGGAGTTGATCCAGCATCGAGGGATTGTGTAGAGGATCTAAAGAATGAAGGCGGATTCTGAGGACTTCATCGGCGATTGTGAAGTTCCTACAGTGGATCCCGTCGCGACGCTCCTGTCGCATCCCCTCGGAATCTCCCTCGAAAGGACCCCTCATGAAAGTCGCCCTGATCGGACCGACCGGCTTTGTCGGCAGCGAAGTGCTCAAGGAACTGCTGGCCCGTGGCCACGCGGTGACCGCGCTGGCGCGTGACCCGTCCAAGCTCGAAGCGCGCGCCGGCATGACCGTGGTCAAGGCCGACGCCAAGCAGGCGGATCAGGTGGCCGCCGCCGTCGAGGGCGTCGACGCGGTCGTCAGCGCCTTCAATCCCGGCTGGACGGTGCCGGACATCCACACCGAGTTCCTCGAAGGGACCCGCGCCATCTATGCCGGCGTGAAGCGCGCCGGCGTGAAACGCCTGCTGGTCGTTGGCGGCGCCGGCAGCCTGTACGCGGCGCCGGGCGTGCAGCTCGTCGACACGCCGGAATTCCCGGACCAGTGGAAGCAGGGTGCGCTGGCCGCCCGCGAGGCGCTCAACCTGATCCGCCAAGAGTCCTCGCTGGACTGGACCTTCCTGTCGCCGGCGGTGCACCTGGAGCCGGGCGAGCGCCGCGGCAGCTACCGCGTCAGCCTGGACACGCCGGTGATGGACGCGCAGGGGCCGGCCCATGTGTCGACCGCCGACCTGGCCGTCGCGATCGTCGACGAGCTGGAGCGCCCGCAGCACATCCGCCGGCGGTTCACGGTCGGGTATTGATCGGGCAGAGGGCGCCGCGCAAGGGCGCCGCGCAAGCGCAACGCGCGCCGTCGAGGCGCGCGTTGTCGTGGCGGGAGCGCTCCGACGCTCAGGGCTCAGGCGGTCTGCTGCTCGAGCAGGTAGTTGGCGTCGTCGTACTGGCCGAGCGTGTCCACCAGCGTGGGCAGGCATTCGGCCAGTTTGTCGTGCAGCACGAAGGGCGGATTCACGACGAACATGCCGCTGCCCATCATTCCGAAGCCGCGTTCGTCCGCCTGCGCGACGGTCAGGCGCACATGCAGCCAGCCCTTCTTCGCCGCCGGCTCGGCCGCGGCCTTCAGGCGCTGCACCAGCTGCACCGACTCGACCGTCTGCAGCTGCGGATACCAGATCGCGACGGTGCCGTCGGCAAAGCGCTGGAGCGACTCCCGCAGCGCGGCGATGACCTTGCCGTAGTCGGCCTTGATCTCGTAGGGCGGATCGATCAGCACGACGCCGCGGCGCGACGGCGGCGGCAGCTCGGCCTTCAGCGACGCGAAGCCGTCCTGCTGGAGGACCTGGGTGTTGGCCCGATCCTCCAGGTAGCTCGCGAGGATGCGGTGGTCGGTGGGATGCAGCTCGTAGCAGCGCAGCCGGTCGTCGAAGCGCATCAGCATGCGCGCGATGGCCGGTGAGCCGGGGTACTGCTCCAGCTTCTTGCCGGGGTTGAAGTCGTGCACCAGCTGCACGTACTGCTGCAGCGGCCCGGGCAGGTCCTTGCGCGCGTAGAGGGCGGCGATGCCGCCCAGGTGCTCGGCGTTCTTCTGGGCGTAGCGGCCGTCGAGCGCGTAGCCGCCGGCGCCGGCATGGGTGTCCACCACGGTGTAGGCCTTGTCCTTCTCCGCCATGTAGCGGAGCACCTCGGCCAGCACCAGGTGTTTGAGCACGTCGGCGTGGTTGCCGGCGTGGAATGCGTGTCGGTAAGCGAGCATGGGCAGGACTGTAGCGTGCCGGCCCCGGCCTCACAGCTGGAAGGCGCCCGGCGAATACGGCGTTCCCGCCGGCACTTCCTTGAGCGCGCAGGGATGCAGGTACTGCATCGCCGGCTTGAGCGGCTGCCCGTCGACCGCGCCCGGGTCGACGGCCCGTCCGATCAGCGGCGAGGCCGGCCGCAGCCGGAAGTCGAGACGGTCCGGGTCGATGAAGCTGTCCAGCTCTACGAAGTAGTTGTGGTGCTGTTCTCGGTCGGGCCCGGCCGGCAGCTCCTGCTTGCCGCACAGCAGGTTGTTGATCAGCCGCAGCTGCTGCGCGCGCTGCGCCATCCGAAGGTAGACGCCGCCCGCCGGCCGCCGGTCGACCAGCGTGTTGTTGATCAGGTGCAGCTCATGGCGCCGGTGCGTCAGCCCCTCGCTGCCGTAGGCGATCAGGTGGTAGTTCTCGGTCGACGGACTCTGCTGGATCAGGTTGCCCATCACCAGCGCCACGCCGCCGTTGGGAAACTCCAGCTCGAAGCTGGCGCGCCCGGTTTCGTCGGTCAGCCGGTTGTAGAAGATGTGGTTCACTGCCGCCCGCGACTTCAGCAGGTGGCCCGACGCGCCATGGTGGAAGTAGCTCGCCAACACCGTCAGGCGGCCGATCGCGCCGACGTAGCAGGTATGGGTGCGGCCCTCGCCAGGCGCGATGGGCCCGAAGTCGCAGGACTCGATGCGCAGCTCGATCGTCGGGTCGTTGCCGGCGAGCAGGCCGTTCTCGTTGTCCTGGAAGCGGCAGCCGCGCAGCGTCAGCGACCCGCGCTCCAGCCGCACGCCGGCGCCGTTGCGATCCGGCACGCGCGCGCCGATGAAGTCGAAGCCCTCGATCGTCATCCGCCGGCCGGTGGTGACGAAGAGGCCCTTGCCCTGCGCGTGCGCCCCATTGGCCAGCAGGCGCACCCGACCGCCGACGGCGCGCAGCGTCAGGTCGTCCTGCGGCCAGACGGCCACGTCGCCCGGGTAGTCGCCGGCCTGCACCTCCACCGTCATGCCGGGCCGGGCCTGGGCGGCCGCGGCGCCCAGCGTCTTCACCGGATGGTCAGGGCCGACCCGCAGCACGGCCGTCCCGCCGGCCGGGGCTTGCGCCCGTGACGCGGCGAGCCAGGGCGGCAGCGTCAGGAGGGCGCCCGTCCGCAGCAGCTGGCGACGGTCGACGCGGGGGGCGGCACGAGGGGGATCGAACGCGGGATCGGACGTCATCAGGGGGCTCCCAGGTCATGACGGGATCAGCGGGGCGGGATGCGCCGCGCCTGGCCGACAGGGCGCGGTAAGGGCGTGATGGCCCCCGCGCGGCCGGGCGAGTGTAGCCAAGCGACCTGGCGACCCATTGGCGCTTCCGCAAGTCCCCAGCGAGCGTCCGGGCTGTCGCCTAGGCGCAGCGCCGGCCGGGTTCGCTCGCTAAGCTGCGGCCCATCCTGAATCGGCGCCCCCCCATGCGGGCGCTTTCGCCTCACGTCCTTTCGCACTCCAGATTCACCATGCCCAGTCTCTTCGACCCCTTGCAAGTCGGCGCCGTTTCCCTGTCCAACCGCGTCGTGATGGCGCCGCTGACGCGCAACCGCTCCGTCGGCCTGGTGCCGGGGCCGCTCGCTGTCGAGTACTACCGCCAGCGCGCCTCGGCCGGCCTGATCATCAGCGAGGGCGCCCAGATCATTCCCGAGGGCCAGGGCTACCTCGACACGCCGGGGATTCACTCGCCGGAGCAGATCGCCGCCTGGAGGCAGGTCACCGACGCGGTGCATGAAGCCGGCGGCAAGATCGCCGTGCAGCTGTGGCACGTCGGCCGCATCTCCCATGCGGACTTCCAGCCCGGTGGCGCCCGGCCGCAATCGGCGACCGACCGTCCGGCCAACAGCAAGACCTTCACCAAGGACGGTTTCGTCAACGTCGCCGCGCCGCGGGCCCTGACGACCGACGAGCTGCCCGGCATCGTGCAGGCCTACGTCCATGCGGCCCATGCCGCGATGGCCGCGGGCTTCGATGCGGTCGAGGTGCACGGCGCCAACGGCTATCTGCTGGACCAGTTCCTGCGCGACAGCATCAACGATCGCACCGACGCCTACGGCGGCTCGATCGAGAACCGCGCGCGCCTGCTCCTCGAGGTGATGCAGGCGATCGCCGATGCGATCGGCGCGGATCGCACCGGGCTGCGCCTGTCGCCGGTCACGCCGGTCAATGACGCGGGCCAGGACAGCGATGCCCAGGCGCTTTTCAACTATGTCGTCGAGCAGCTGTCGCCGATGAAGCTCGCCTTCCTGCATGTGATCGAAGGCCACACCGGCGGGCCTCGTGACGTCGCGCCGTTCGACTACGGCGCGCTGCGCCAGCGCTTCAAGGGCGTCTACATCGCCAACAACGGCTACACCCGCGAGATGGCGATCGAGGCGGTGTCCACCGGCCACGCGGACGCGGTGGCCTTCGGCCGCAGCTTCATCTCGAATCCGGACCTGGTGCGCCGCCTGAGGCTCAATGCGCCGCTGCAGAAGGCTCATTCGGCCACCATGTACGGCGGCGGCGCCGAGGGGTATACGGACTATCCGGCGCTGGCGGACTGAGCGGGGGCGGGGCCCTTCACCCCGTCCGCTCGATCAGTCCTTGCCCTTGGTCTTCGACCGGAAGAGTTCGGCGATCGAGACCTCGCGCGGGCCGGGGCGGACGGTGAAGGCCTGCCCCGCCGCGATCGTGCCGGCCTGCCGCACCGCCAGGTAGAAGCCGCACCAGCCGCTCTGGGTCATCATCTTCGCGGCCTTGTTGAAGCCCATGACCGCGTTGAACTTGAAGCAGGGATAACGCGGCTCGCTGATGGCGAGCTCGCAGTCGGGAAAGACCAGCACGTCGCCGATCCATGCGTCGCCTTCGAGCAGGCCGGCGATCGACAGGTTCTCGCCCACCGCCCCCCAGGGCAGCGGGGCTTCCCAGCCGGCGACCTGCGCCTGGGCGCGCACCGTGCGCCAGAAGTCGTAATGCTCGGTGGGGTAGGCGTAGACGGCCTTGGACAGGCCGCCGTGCACGCTGGGATCGGCTTGCTCGTCGCCGTCCAGGCCGAGGGGGTGCACCTCGCGCGCATCGGCCACCGGCCGCTTGCGGATGCCGGTCATCACCGGCCGGCCATCGATGAGCAGCGGTTCAGCGCGGGCCGTGTTCAGACTGATCAGTTGCATCCGGCGATTCTGCCGCAGGCCTTGACGTCGCCTCGGGGCGGAAGGCCGCCGGCGTGGTCTCGACGAGGCCGGACTCCTGCCCGCGCAGCGCATCGCGCAGGACGTCGAGCTCACGCGCCTGATGGCGCTCTCGCCGCAGGTGCTCGAGGGCGAAGGACAGGTCGCCGGCCATCTCGTCCAGGAGGCCCAGCACCTGCGGATCGAAGAAGCCGGGCTCGCCGGCGAGCAGGCTCAGCGCGCCCACCACCTCGCCGCCGCGGCGCAACGGGAAGGCCGCCATCGACTCGACGCCCGGCGGGATCAGCGGCGCGCCGGGCACGGTGAGGCTGGGGTCCTCGAGCGCGCGGTTGCTGACCTGGTGCGTCCCCTCGAGGATGGCGCGGGTCGCCATCGAGCTCCGCGCGAACGGGGCATCCCGCCGCCAGCGCTGCGGCGCGCCGGGCATCAGGCGGTCGGCGGGACCGTGCTCGGCGACGCGCTCGAAATGGTCGCCGTCGACCAGCACCACCGCCGCGAAGCGCGCATGGCCGGTCTCGACGCAGATGCGGCACAGGTCGTCGAACAGGTGCTGCTCGGCCCGGGGATCGTCGAAGGCCTCGGCCTCGCGGCGCACGATGCGCTGGTTGGTCTGCGACAGCGCCTGGTAGAGCCGCTGCAGCCGCTGGCGGGAGTCCAGGCCGGCGCGGCGCTCCTCGTCGTAGCGGGTCCAGACGGTGCAGACGACGATGCCGCACAGGCCCGCGGTGAGCAGCACCAGCAGCAGGCCGAGGTGGGCGGCGTCGGTGGCGCCCTGCCGGGCGCGTTCGGTGTCGACGCGGGCCTGGCTGAGCTGGAAGGCGATCAGCTCGTCGAGCAGGCGCATCGTCGCCAGGCGGCGCTGGTTGAGATCCCTCAAGGCTTCGGGCGTCGGCGGCAGGTTGGCGGTCAGCGCAGCCCAGAGCTGGTCCAGCTGCGGTTGGGTGCGGGCGATCAGGGCCGTCTCGGCCGGCACCATGCGGGTGGCCAGGTAGCGACGCCAGAGCTCGCGGGTGGCATCGGTCAGGCGGCGGCCGGCGCTGTCCAGCTGTGCGGCATCGGGTTGCTGCGCCTGGGTGATCAGCAGCGCGCCCAGCTGTTGCGCGCCGAGCGTGTGCTCGATCTCCCGCAGCAGGTCCACCGGCACGAGGCGGTCCTCATAGAGGGATTGCGCGATGCCGGCCAACCGGTTCGATTGCCACCACCCCAGCAGCGCCGACGCGGCCACCAGCGCGAGCGCGAGGCCGAGGACCAGGTACAGGCGGGCGCGGAGGCTGAGACCGGTGGGAGCGGACATGAGCGTCGGGAACCTCGCGGTGGACGCGCCGAGCATAGGGGCTTTCGGCGTGCCGGCGCGGTCCCGGCGGGTCGGGACTTGCCCGAGCGGCGCGTGGGCGCCGGCAGGCGGTTGCCGGTCGAGTTCCGCTCCCGACGGGGATGTGAAGCGCTGCCCGCGGCGCTTCGGCGTGGTTCAGCGGGGCGCGTTGCTCGCCCGGACGGCGAGCACCACGCCCAGGCTGACCACCATCACACCCAGGGCGGTCAGCGCCGTGGGCGATTCGCCCAGCAGCGGGATGGCCAGCATCGTCGCCAGTACCGGGGCGAGCGCGCCCACCATCGCGCACTTCGGCGCCCCAAGCAGTCGGATCGACATGCCGTACAGCAGCGTCGAGAACAGGCCGACCCCGACACCCTGGACCGCGGCGAACATCAGCAGCTCGTTCACCGGCGCTGCCGCGAGCCGGGACTCCACGAGTCCGGAGCCGACCAGGGCGGCGAGCGCGACCACCGACGGGTAGGTCACGACCATGACGCCGGACAGCGGGTCCAGTCCCGCCAGCCGCAGGCCATGGGTGTAGATCCCCCAGAGCAGGCTGGCGAGCAGCAGCACGCCCGCGCCCACCAGGGCATGCGGCGACTGCGCGCCGAAACCCCACACCATCAGGGCCACGCCGACCAGGATCAGCGCCAGCCGCCGCAGGCGCGGGGCGGAGACCGGCTCACGCCACAGCAGCCAGCCGATCACCGCGAAGGACACCGGCGTGGTGCCGGCGATGAGCGCGCTGACATGCGCGGCGGAGGTGAACTTGCCGCCGAGCGAGGCGATCAGGAAGAAGGGCAGGCCCGCGCCGCAGGCCACCATGACCCAGCATTTCGCCGGCAGCGCCTTGAGCGCGGCCAGTCGCGAGGGCAGGAAGGGCGCCAGCGCGAGCGCGGGCACCAGGAAGCGGATCAGCGCCACGTCGGTGGGCGCGAGGCTCGAGGCGCCGATGGCGCGGATCGACAGCGAGAAGCTGGCCCAGATCACCAGCGTCAGGCCCATCGTCAGCCAGCCCACCCATGGGCGGGGCGGTGCGGCGGGAAATGGCAGCGGCGAGGAGGTGGGCTGGAGGGACTTCATGGCGCTCTCGGGGGATCCGCGAATTCTCGATTCGGGGGTCCGGCGGAAGCGTTCAAAGTCGCGAGGAAAGTCCTAGCGAATTGGCAGAAACTGCTAAGGTGCTTGGGATGGACAGCAAGGACTACCAAATCATCGCCGCCCTTCAAGCCAACGGGCGAATGACCAACCAGGAGTTGTCGGAGCAGGTGAGCCTGACGCCGACGCCCTGCCTGCGCCGGCTGCGGATGCTGGAGGAGTCCGGGATGATCCGTGGCTACACGGCGGTCGTGGACGAGGAGGCCTTCGGCCTGCCGGTGACGGCCTTCGTCGGCGTGAAGCTGAAGGAGCACACCGCCGACGCGGTCCGCAAGTTCGAACGGGCCATCCAGGCCGTCGATGCGGTGCTGGACTGCTACGTGATGACCGGGCAGGTGGATTACCTGCTGCGCGTCCTGACGCAGAGCCTGAAGGACTACGAACGCTTCGTCCGGCAGGAGCTGCACGCCATTCCGGGCATCCAGTCCATCGATACCAGCTTCGCCTATGGGCGGGTGAAGCGCAGCGTGGTGTTCCCCAGCGTGGGGGAGGGCACCCGCTGACGCGAGGCGGTCCTGGACCGCCCCGGCATCAATCCATTCCAGAAACGCATAACCCCGCCGAGCACGCGAGTTACGGCGTGATTACATTGGAACCAGTGTTCGGCGAGACACCCGCGATGACGTGCGGCATTGGGTCAGCTCCGCGGTCTTCTCCTCTGTCAGACAGAGCGGGAAGCCACCGGAACGGAGCTGACCCAATTCCGCTTTTCATATCCTCAGATCGGAAATCGCCATGAACCAACCTGTAATGGAAGGCTTGCGCCTGAACGTGCCGGCTTACGTCAAACACCAGCGCCTGGTCGCCTGGGTCGCCGAGATCGCCGCGCTCACCGAAGCCAAGGACGTCTACTGGTGCGACGGCAGCCAGGCCGAGTACGACCGCCTGTGCCAGCAGCTCGTTGACGCCGGCACCTTCCAGAAGCTGAACCCGGCCAAGCGTCCGGGCAGCTATCTCGCCTGGAGCGACCCCAGCGACGTCGCGCGCGTCGAGGACCGCACTTTCATCTGCACCAAGGACAAGGCCGACGCCGGGCCGACCAACAACTGGATGGCGCCGGCCGAGATGCGCACGCTGCTGCAGACCGGCGACCAGGCGCTGTTCAAGGGCGCCATGCGCGGCCGCACGCTCTACGTGGTGCCGTTCTCGATGGGCCCGATCGGCTCCCCGATCGCCCACATCGGCGTCGAGCTGTCCGACAGCCCCTACGTCGCCGTGAACATGCGCATCATGACCCGCATGGGTCGCGCGGTCCTGGACACCCTGGGCGACAACGGTGAGTTCGTGCCCTGCGTCCACACCGTCGGCGCGCCGCTCGAACCCGGCCAGGCCGACGTCAAGTGGCCCTGCAACAAGACGAAGTACATCGTCCATTACCCCGAGACCCGTGAGATCTGGTCCTACGGCTCCGGCTACGGCGGTAACGCGCTGCTGGGCAAGAAGTGCTTCGCGCTGCGGATCGCCTCGACGATGGGCCGCGACCAGGGCTGGCTGGCCGAGCACATGCTGGTGCTGGGCGTCACCTCGCCCGAAGGCAGGAAGCACCATGTCGCCGCCGCCTTCCCCAGCGCCTGCGGCAAGACCAACTTCGCGATGCTGATCCCGCCCGCCGGCTTCGAGGGCTGGAAGGTCACCACCATCGGCGACGACATCGCCTGGATCAAGCCCGGCAAGGACGGCCGTCTGTACGCGATCAATCCGGAAGCCGGCTACTTCGGCGTCGCCCCGGGCACGAATTCGCAGACCAACCCGAACTGCATGGCCAGCCTGGACAAGAACGTCATCTTCACCAACGTCGCGCTGACCGACGATGGCGACGTCTGGTGGGAAGGCATGACCGACACGCCGCCCGCGCACCTGATCGACTGGCAGGGCAAGGACTGGACGCCCGCGATCGCCAAGGAAACCGGCGCCAAGGCCGCGCATCCGAACGCGCGCTTCACCGTCGCCGCGACCAACAATCCGGCGCTGGATGCCGAGTGGGACAACCCCGCCGGCGTGCCGATCGACGCCTTCATCTTCGGCGGACGTCGCTCGACGACCGTGCCGCTGGTGACCCAGGCGCGCGACTGGACCGAGGGCGTCTACATGGCCGCCACCATGGGCTCGGAAACGACCGCCGCGGCCGCCGGCCAGCAGGGGGTGGTGCGCCGCGACCCGTTCGCGATGCTGCCCTTCATGGGCTACAACATGGCGGACTACTTCCAGCACTGGCTGACGCTGGGCGCCAAGCTCGCGCAGTCCGGCGCGAAGCTGCCGGCGATCTTCTGCGTCAACTGGTTCCGCAAGGGCGCCGACGGCAAGTTCGTCTGGCCCGGGTACGGCGAGAACATGCGCGTGCTGAAGTGGATGCTCGAACGCGTGGACGGCCAGGGGGCGGGCGTGGAGCATGCCTTCGGCACCAGCCCGCGCTACGAGGACCTGAACTGGCAAGGACTGGCCTTCACGCCGGAACAGTTCAAGACGGTCACCCAGATCTCGAACGAGGACTGGGCGACCGAGCTCAAGCTGCACGACGAGCTCTTCACCCAGCTGGCCCAGGGCCTGCCGGCCGAACTGCCGGCCACCAAGGCCAGGATAGAACAGCGCCTGGCCCAGGCCTGATCGACCGCGGGCCCACACCGGCCCGCAGCCCCGAGGGCGGCGCCTACACCGGCGCCGCAAAAGGCAAAGCCCGCTCGAAGCGATTCGAAGCGGGCTTTTGTTTTGCTCGGCTTGGAGCGCCTTTCAAGGAGAGCCTGCGCTCACCTCACTAGGTTCCTGGCTTCGCGACCGGGCCTGTACAGCGCCCGGTGGGCCGGCAGTTCAGCCGTTGCGACGGGCGTTGGCGGCGCGCAGTTCAGCGGCGAAGGAGGGCATGCTCTCTTCGTACTGGGCGGCGAGGGCCAGCAGCTCGCGCTCGGCGCGGGCCATCTTGGCCGACTCGATGCGGGCCTTCACGTTGGTGATCGTGCGGGCCCAGACGCGGGCACCGATGGTGGCGAACGTGCCGCCGCGACGCACCGTGCGGCTCAGCGGCAGACCGAAGGTTTGGGTAGCGACGCTCATGGCGATTTCCTTTGATTGGCTTGGTTTTGCGGCTCTGTAGAACCGACGGAACGAACTATAGGGTTTCCCCTAGGAATGACGCCAATGAAAGATGGGCATCGAATGTATAAACGCCGTGCATATCATTGCGCGGCTTGCGGCTGGACCGTGACCTGAATCACGGGATGCGTCGCGACCTGCCAAGGAATGCACAGCCGGCACCCCCGTCCACCTCTTGAGGGCCACCCGGCGAAGGGTGCCGAGACGCCGACATCTCCCTGTTTCCCGTGAAGAAGTGCCTGCCTTGGAGGGGCCGCGATGAGCTTCCGTAACCTCGATCTCAACCTCTTGAAGGTCTTCGACGCCGTGATGGCGGAGCGCTCGATGACCCGGGCCGCGGAGCGGCTGTCGATGACGCAGCCGGCGGTGAGCCATGCGCTCAAGCGGCTGCGGGAGGCGCTGGGCGAGGACCTGTTCGTGCGTCAGGCCTTCGGCATGAAGCCCACTTCCCGCGCCGAGGGCTTGTGGCCGGAGGTCCGGTCGGCCTTGACCCGCCTGCGGGTGGCGCTCGATCCGGGCGACTATCAGCCGGGATCCGAGGAATACACCTTCCGGCTGGCGATGGCCGACGCCACCGCGGCGCTGATCCTGCCGCCGCTGATGCAGCAGCTGGAGCGGATGCGGGCGCTGGCCAATGTCCATGTGCTGCCGCTGACGACCCGCGATCCCCGCTCGCTGCTGGAGCAGGGCGAGGCCGACTTCGCGCTGGGCTACTTTCCGACCGCCGTCGCCGCGCTCAAGGGGCAGGGCGACATGGCGGCCATCCGCCAGCAACGGCTCTATGACTCCTACTACGTCTGCGTGATGCGGCGTGGCCACCCGCTGGCGGACCAGGAGCTGACGCTGGACGTCTTCTGCCAGGCGCATCACCTGCTGGTGAGCTTCTCCGGCCGGCCTTACGGCTTCGTCGACGAGGCGCTGGCGGCGCTCAAGCGCAGCCGCCGGATCGCGTTGACGGTCAACCAGTTCTTCACCGCCGGACGGGTGGTCGCCCATTCCGATCTGCTGACGGTGCTCCCCCAATCCTTCATCACGGCCACCGGTTATCAGGAGTCGCTGATCTACCGACCGCTGCCGATGCAGCTCTCGCCGGTGCATGTGGACCTGCTCTGGCATCTGCGCAATGAAGACCGCAGCGCCCAGCGCTGGATGCGCGAACGGCTGATCGATTCGGTCGCGCCCGGCGACAATCGCGCCCCATGAGCATTGCCCACGACCTTTCCGACGCCGAGTTCGACGAACTCGACGACCTCCTCGCCGCCACGCCGGCGCCGCTCGAGCCGCTCGACGCGTCGATGCTGGACGGCTACCTGGCCGGCGTGCTGGTGCAGCCGCGCCTGATCCCGATCGAGGAGTGGCTGCCGCCGATCTTCGACTACGAAGGTCGCCCGCTGCCCGACGACGTCGATCCTGCCTGGCTCGCCCGCATCCGCTCGCTGGTGGAGCGCCGCTTCGCCTCGCTGAACCACAGCATGCTGGAGCAGGGCTGGTTCTACCCGTTGGTGCTGGACCTGGACGCCGAAGACGAGGCCACCGGCGAGGGCGGCGATGAGGCCGAGGAGCGGGCGGAAGACGCCGTCGAAGCCGCCGCCGAGATCGCGGCCGCCGAAGGCATCGATCCCGACGCGGTGACGCCGCCCGAGGATCCGATCACCCGCGCGCTGCTGCCGTGGGTCGGCGGCTTTGAATATGCCGCGGTCACCTTCCCCGACCTGCACGAGCAGGCCGACGACAACGTCAACGCGCTGCTCGCCCGCTTGTACCGCCACCTGCCGGCCGAGACGCCGGAGGAGCGGGAGATCGTCGAGCTGCTGGACCGGGAACACCCGCTCAAGAACATCGACGAGGCCATCGAGGATCTGATCCTGACCGTGGTCGACCTCCAGGAAGCGACCGAGTCGCAGCGCTATCACGTCGAGCAGGTCCGCCGCGACACGCCCAAGCTGGGCCGCAACGATCCCTGCCATTGCGGCTCGGGCAAGAAGTTCAAGAACTGCCACGGCGCCGCCTGATCGCCTTGCCACGAGGCCGCCGTCGCTGAGGCGGGCGGCCTGATTCGAACTGACGCCGGCCTTGCGCCGGCGTTCTTCATCGGGGGCCGATCGAGCGAGGCGGGGAGGATGGACGCCCCCCACCGCTTCAAGCGCATGCGGCCTTCGTCGGCTTGCGCGTCGAGGCGCTCAGGTGCCGCCGCTGAACTGGTCGATGCTGAGCCCGCGCAACCCGGCCTCGAGCCGCGCGACATCGCCACCCAGCAGCCGCGTCGCTTCGCGGGCCGCGCCCAGCACCGCCTGGCACGCTGCGAGCATCGTCGTCGGCGGCGAGAGGCGGATGCGCGGTCCGGACACCGCGATCGCCCCGTGGGCCCGTCCGTCGACACCGAACACCGGCGCCGCGACCGAGGCGGTGTCCGGCTCCCGCTCGCCGTAGGAATCGGCCCAGGCCCGCGTGCGGATCACCTCCAAGTCCGCGCTCAGGTCTTCCGAGAACGCGCACAGCACCTTGCCCGAGGCGCCCTGGCGCAAGGCGTATTGCTGGCCCACCGCCACCGCGGCGCGCACCGAGCGTGCCGGTTCCCAGCGGTAAAGCGCGATGCGGGCGTCGCCGTGCCGGACGTAGAAGGACGCGGTCTCGCCGGTCTCGGCGCTGAGCTGCTTGAGCAGCGGTTCCACCGCCGGCCCGACCTGGAATGAGCGCTGGTAGATCGTCGCCAACCGCAGCGGCGCCGGGCCGATCGCGTACTGCCCGTCGGGCAGCCGGCGCACGAAGCCACCGTGTTCCAGCGCGCCCAGCAGCCGAAGCACCGTGCTCTTGTAGAGGTCGGTCCGGCGCGCCAGCTCGGCCAGCGAGAGGCCGTCCTCGTCCTGACCGAAGGCCCCCAGGAGCGCGAAGGCGCGGTCGAGGACCGCGACCCCGCTGGTGTCGGTGCCGGATTCGGCGCGCGCCGCGGATCCGTCTCCCGAGGCGATGGGAGGCGCGGCGGGCCGGGCGGATGGAGGAGCGCTGTTTCGTTCGGGCACGGGTAATCCCTGGTCCACGGCTCTTTTCAGGGCCTGGTTGTCGTCCTACAGTTCTATCAGACAAATCAACGTTCTGCTAGATAGAACAAACACGGAGACGAGACATGACGAGATCGAGCCGAAGCCAGCCCCTTCGACCGTCCCTGGCGGGCGCGACGGGATCCGCCGCGGCGGCATTCCTAGCCCTCGGGGTCCTGGCCAGCGCGATGCCGGCCGTCGCGCTGGCCGCGGAGGCCGCCTACCCGGCGCAGCCGATCAAGCTCATCGTTCCGTTCCCCCCGGGCGGCGGAACGGACATCGTGTCGCGGCTGATCCTGGACAAGGTCCGCGAGGACACCGGCTGGACCTTCGTCGCCGACAACAAGGCGGGCGCGGGCGGCAACATCGGCCTGGACGCGGTGGCCAAGAGCAAGGCGGACGGCTACACGCTCGGCATGGGCCAGACCGCCAACCTGGCCATCAACCCGACGCTGTATCCGCGCATGCCCTACGACGCGGCGAAGGCCTTCACGCCGGTGGCGCTGGTCGCAGGCCAGCCGGTGGTGCTGGTGGTGACGGCGGCCTCCCCGTACAAGACGCTGAGCGAGCTGGTCGCCGCCGCCAGGGCCAAACCAGGCACGTTGACGATGGCCTCGGCCGGCAACGGCACCGTGGGCCACCTGACGGGGGAACTCTTCTCCCGCCAGGCCGGCATCCGGGTGACCCACATCCCCTACAAGGGGGCCGGACCCGCGGCGACCGACCTCCTCGGCGGACAGGTCGATTACTACTTCGCCACGCCGCAGACGGTGGTGTCCTTCCTGAAGGCGGGCCGGCTGCGAGCGCTCGCCGTGAGCTCCGCGACGCGGCTGCCGGTGCTGCCGGATGTGCCGACGGTGGCCGAGAGCGGCTACAAGGGTTTCGACACCTCGGACTGGAAGATGATCGTCGCGCCCGCCGGCACGCCGGCGGCGGTGATCAATCGGATGAATGCGCAGGTGCAGAAGGCCCTGTCCAAGGCCGCGATGATCGGCCAGCTGCAGTCCGAGGGCAGTGTGCCCATGGCCGGCACGCCGCAGCAGGCCGCGCAGTTCCTGGCGCGCGAGCAGCAGCGCTGGGGCGAGGTGGTCCGCGCGGCCAACGTCAAGGTCGATTGAGCGCGCGGAGATCCCCATGAGCCTCTCACCGCTGCGCGGCATCCGCGTGCTCGACCTCACCAACGTGCTGGCCGGCCCTTTCGCCTGCCATCAGCTCGCGCACCTGGGCGCCGACGTCATCAAGGTCGAGGCCCGCGAGGGCGGCGACCTCGCCCGCCAGCTCGGCGCCGACACCGCGCTCAACCAGGCGCACATGGGCGCGTCCTTCCTGGCGCAGAACCCGGGCAAGCGCTCGATCACGGTGGACCTCAAGCGCGACGCGGGCAAGGCGGTGTTCCGCCGGCTCGTGGCCAGCGCCGACGTGGTCGTCGAGAACTTCCGGCCCGGCGTGATGCAGCGCCTGGGCGTGGGCTTCGACGAGCTCCGCCGCGAGCATCCGCGGCTGGTCTACTGCGCGATCTCGGGCTTCGGCCAGGACGGTCCCTTGCGCGACCTGCCCGCGTACGACCAGATCATCCAGGGCATGTCCGGGATGATGAGCATCACCGGCGACGCCGCCACCGCGCCGTTGCGCGTCGGGTACCCGGTGGCCGACACGATCGGGGGGCTCACCGCCGCGATGGCGATCGCCGCGGCACTGGCCGACCGCGAGCGCCAGGACGCGACCTTCATCGATGTCTCGATGCTCGAGGCGGCGATGGCGACGATGGGATGGGCGGTGTCCAACCTGCTGGTGGCCGGCCGCGAGCCCCAGCCGATGGGCAATGACAACGTGACGGCCAGCCCGTCGGGGACCTTCCGCACCGGGGAGGGCCTGCTCAACATCGCCGCCAACAAGCAGGAGCAGTTCGAGGCCGTCTGCGCGGTCGTAGGTCATCCCGAGTGGACGACCGACGCCCGCTTCGCCGATCGGCACGCGCGGCTGAAGCATCGGGCCGCGCTGACGCACCTGCTGGAGGCGGCGCTGAGCGAGCGGCCGGCGGTCGACTGGTGGCCGAGTTTCATCGACGCGGGCGTGCCCGCCGGGCCGGTGCTGTCGGTGAAGGAGGCGCTCGCGCATCCGCAGATCGCCGAGCGCGGCCTGATCGGCGGCTTCGAGGACGTGCCCGGCGTGGGCCGCGACATCCGCGTGCTGCGCACCGGATTCAAGCTGGACGGCCAGGCGCCGCGCGTGGCAACGCCGCCGCCGCGGCTGGGGCAGCACACCGAGGAGATCCTGGCCGAGCTGGGTTATGGCGCTGACGAACGCGCCGCGCTGAAAGAGGAGAAGGCGGTATGAGCGACGGCAAGCTGAGCGACGGCAAGCAGGATCCCCGCGTGTCGGACTGGTGGCGCACGTCCATCATCGAGATGTCCCCGGGCGTGATCCGCTACCGCGGGCATGCGATCCAGGACCTGATCGGGCAGGTGAGCTTCGCGCAGATGATCTGGCTGATGACGCGCGGCGAGCTGCCCGGCGCGGAGCAGGCCCAGCTGCTGGACATGGCGCTGATGGCGGCGGTGGACCATGGGCCGCAGGCACCGAGCATCGCGATCGCGCGCATGGCGGCGACCTGCGGCGTGGGCCTGAACAATGCGATGGCCTCGGCGATGAACGTGCTGGGCGACGTGCATGGCGGCGCGGGCGAGCAATGCGTGGAGATGCTGCAGTCGATCGCGGCGCGGATGGACGGCGGCGCGACGCTGGAGACCGCCACCGCTGCCGGCCTGGACGAGGCCATCGCGCTGCGCGGCAAGTTCGTGTCGGGCTTCGGCCACCGCTTCCATCCGGTGGATCCGCGTGCGCCGCGCCTGCTGGCGCTGGTCGACGAGGCCGCGCAGCTCGGCGTGGTGTCGGGCCGCTTCGCGGCGATCGGGCGCGCGGTCGAGGCCGAATTGCAGCGGCGCAAGGACGGTCGGCGCATTCCGATGAACATCGACGGCGCGACGGCGGTGATCTACGCCGAGCTCGGCTTCCCGGCACCGCTGGCGCGCGGCCTGTTCTGTCTTTCCCGCTCGGTGGGCATCCTGGCTCACGCGTGGGAACAGACGCAGCAGGGCGGCCGCAACAAGGGCCCGATGCCGCGCGACTACCTCTGGACCTACGACGGCCCGCCGCCCGTCAGACCTCGATGACGAGGTCGGGCCGGTAGTCCTCCTGCTCGCCCTTGCTCGCATAGCCCAGCGGATTCGCGACGACCCGGCACCGGTGGGGCAGCTCGCCGCGCGGACCGGCCGGCGACTCGACGACATAGTCGTGGGCGCAGTGCAGGTGCCCGTGCAGCCACAGGTCGGCGAAGGGCAGCAGCTCGTCGAGCGAGTTGCAGAAGCCGGCAGTGCCCGGCGTCAACCCATAGCGGGGATCGGCGCTGCGCAGGCTCGGCGCGTAATGCGTGACGACCACCGTCTTGCCGTCGAAGGGCGCGGCCAGCGCCGCGCGCAGCCAGGCCTGGCAGTCGAGCGCGAGTTCCCGCTGCCCTTCGGCCAGCAGATGTTGTCCGTCGACCAGCGTCGAATAGCGACGCAGATAGAAATTCGCGGCCCGGAAGGCCTTCTCGCGTGCCGCCAGCTGTTTCGTCACGGTGGCTTCGCGCGCGGCCAGCGCGTCGAAGTCGGCCCACAGCGTGGTGCCGAGGAAGCGCACATCACCGATGACGATCTGCTCCCGATCGAGCCATTCGATGCCCAGATCGGCACAGGTTTGACGCAGCCGAGCCTGGGCGGTGCTGAACTCGAGGCCGTCGTACTCGTGATTGCCCGGCACGTAGAGCACGCGCCGCCATGGCGCGTCGGCACGCCTCGGCGAGAAGCGGCCCAGGCCGAAGTCGTCGGTCACCAGCCGCGATCCGGCCTGGTACGAGCCGACGTCGCCCGCCAGCACCAGCAGATCGACGTCGGGCGCGGCGACGGTCTGGAAGTCGGTCTGGCGCTCGAGGTGGAGGTCGGAGATCAGTTGCAGGCGCACGGCGGGTCGGCGGATGAAGGGTCCTGAGGCGCGGCTCGGGCGCCTCGCGACCGGCCGGGGAGCCCACATTGTCCAACGTCAATTCAGCTGCGGCCTGTGCCAAGGGTGCGGCTTTCCGGAGCACGCTCTGTGCCACACTGCCCCGCGGCCGGTCGTCGGCCGACAGTGAGGGACACAACCATGAAGATCCTGGTCGCCGTCGATGGCAGCACCTACTCCAAGCGCATGCTGGCCTACCTCTCCGCCCACGACGAATGGCTGGGTGGCGCCCACGACTACACGGTGGTGCACGTGGTCGCCGGCGTGCCGCCCCGCGCGGCCGCGGTGCTCGACAAGGCCGTGCTCGCCGACTACTACCAGGAAGAGGCGGAGAAGGTGCTCAAGCCGATCCGTGCGTTCATGGACAAGCGCGGCATCAAGGCGCAGTACGTGGTCAAGACCGGTCACGCGTCGGATGCGATCACGGCCGTGGCCGAAAAGGGTCGCTTCGACCTGCTGATGATGGGTTCGCACGGCCACACGGCGCTGGGCAAGCTGGTGCTGGGCTCGGTCGCCACCAAGGTGATGGCGCACAGCGACGTGCCGGTGCTGCTCATCCGCTGACGCGGCCTCGGGCAACGAAAAAGGCGCCCATCAGGGCGCCTTGTCGATTCATCCGCGGCGAGCCGCCATCCAGGACAGCGGCGAGGTGATCGTCGCCGGTGGGGCGGCCTCGGACTCCAGGCCGTAGTCGCTGCGCCGGAAGTCCTCGTACTCGCTGTCGTCGCCGAAGCTCGCTTCCATGCCGAACGCGGTCCCCATGTCGGCCGGTTCCGGCTCGCGCGCGGCGGCACTGGGGCGACGGAAAAGGCTCAGGGCGGAGGTGATGCGCATGATGGACCTCGTCGGAAAGCACGGGGTGTATCCGCCGCGCGGGACCGATGGGGCGCCGCGCGATGAGCCACAGTTTGCGCGCCTTCGTCTTCAGGAGAATCCCCAGATCGCGGGTGCTCCGGAATCGTGTTCACAAATACACACAGATTGGGGTGAGCCCGCCACAGCTGAGGCGGAATAACCACGCACCCCACTTAGGTGTGATCCCCCCCTCAATCGGGGGTGACTATGCTCCGGGCCTTCCCTAATACGTCCGCCACCTGGCCCCCCTCATGTCCCCGTTGATTCACAAGTCGATGACCTGGGCCATTGTCAGCAGCGTCGTGCTGACCTCGGCGTGGCTGGCGAGTTCCGTCCAGGACAAGCACGAGCGTGGCGGTTTCCGCCTGCGCCTGGCCCAGCAAGGCGCCGCGCCTGCCTCCGCCGTCCTGGCCGCCCCGCACCAGCCGCAAGTCAAGATCCAGCTGGCCGCCGTCAAGCGCTGACGCGCCGCCATCCCGGACCGTCCCGCCGACCTCAGGCGGGCGTCAACGCCTCCCGCGCGCCCCGAGCCAGCGCCTCGCCGATCTGGTCCAGCAATGCCGGCGGTGTCCCTCCTTCAGGGGCCACGCGCTGCTGCTCCCCCCCGGCCGCCGTTTCTCCGCCCAGCTTCCACTGGTGCCAGTACAGCGCGACCGCCACCTGCACCTCTGGCCGCAACGCCACCAGTTCGCCGCTCGCCAGCAGCGGCCGCACCTGCAGTTCCGGCGCGACGCCGACCCCCCAGCCCATCCGCACCGCGTTCACATAGCCCTCGCTGGACGGCACATAGCGCGCGTTCAGCCTGGCCGAGCGCAGGCCCATCGCCTGACGGACCCATTGCTGCTGCGCGTCGTCCTTGCGGTTGAAGACCAGGAAGGGCACCTGCGCGAAGTTGGCCGCCCCCAGTCCATGGGGCAGCATCCGCGCGGCGAAGTCCGGGCTGGCGATGGCGATGTAGCGCATCACGCCCAGCGGCTGCGCGATGCAGCCGCGCAGCGCCTGCGGCACGGTCGTGACACAGCCCAGCACCTCGCCCTGGCGCAGCCAGTCGTGGGTGAAGTCCTGGTCGTCGACGACCAGCTCTAGTCCGAAGCCCTCCCGCAGGCCGCGCTGCACCAGCGGGTCGAGCGCCGGCAGCACCCAGGTCGCAAGGCTGTCGGCGTTCACCGCGATCGGCAGCCGCTCCGCCTGGGCCGACTGCACGCCCAGTTCCCGGACGACGTCCGAGCGCAGCGCCGCCAGCTGGCGCGCGTAGCGCAGCAGGCGCTTGCCGGGCTCGGTCAGCCGCAGCGGCCGGGATCGGACGACGAGCAACTGGCCCACCTGCGCTTCAAGATTGCGCAGCCGCTGCGAGACGGCGCTCTGTGTGATCGCCAGCGTCTCCGCGGCGCGCTCGAAGCTGCGCTCGTCAGCGAGCGCGGCCAGGCAGTCCAGGCCGGCGGCGTCCAGATCCTTCATGGCGGAATCTCCGACTGCTTCTATTAGCAGTCCTAATGTACTCGCTGAGATATTAATCCCGCTTCATGGAATCAGGGTGGCTCACCACAATCCGCTGCTCAGCCCGCCCGGCCCCCGAGCGGGTGGAAACACGCGCCCCATCCCCCGCCCACCTCCCTTTTCTGCCGCCGCCGATGTCGTCCCCCAGCGCAGCCCTGTTGCAAGGCTGGCTCACCGGAGCCGGTCTGATCGTCGCGATCGGCGCGCAGAACGCGCTGGTGCTCCGGCAGGGCCTGATGCGCCAGCATGTGGCGCCGGTCGTGCTGGTGTGCGCGCTGTCGGACATGCTGCTGATCTGGCTGGGCGTGTTCGGGCTGGGACGGCTGATCGCCGCGAGCCCGCTGCTGATGGAAGTGTTTCGTTGGGGCGGTGCGGCCTTCCTCCTGGCTTACGGCCTCAAGGCCGCGCTGCGGGCGATGTCGCCGCAGGCCGGCCTGCAGGCGCAGGTGGGCGGTGCCTCGCTGACCTCGGTGCTGGGCAGCACGCTGGCGATGACCTACCTGAATCCCCACGTCTACCTGGACACCGTCGTGCTGCTGGGGACCGTCGGCGCGCAGCAGCCGGCCGGCATGCAACTCCCTTTCGCTGCGGGCGCCTCGGTGGCGTCCTGGATGTGGTTCTCGCTGCTGGGCTTCGGCGCGGCGGCGGTGGCGGTGCCGTTGCGCCGCCCGGCGGTCTGGCGCAGCATCGATGCCTTGATCGCCCTCGTGATGGCCATCCTGGGACTGCAGCTGATCCTGCGCCCGCTGGCCTGAAGCCCGCCCCACGCTGCATCGAAGCGGAACCACAAGTTCACCTGGAGCTCTCCCATGAAGGTCATCGTCCTCGGCGCCGGCATCATCGGCATCCACACCGCCTGGTACCTGCTGGACCAGGGTCACGATGTCGTCGTCGTCGACCGCCAGCCCGATGCGGCGCTGGAAACCAGCTTCGCCAACGGCGCGCAGATCTCGGTCTGCTTCTGCGAGCCCTGGGCCAATGCCGGTGCGCCGTTCAAGGTCGCCAAGTGGCTGCTGAAGGACGACGCCCCGCTGCTGTTCCGCCCGCGGCTGGATCCGGCGCAATGGCGCTGGGGCCTGTCCTTCCTGGGCCAGTGCACGACGGCCGCGTTCGAGCGCAATGTCGAGCAGCTGGTGCGCCTGGGCCGCTACAGCCACGAGTCGCTGCAGGCGCTCGTCGCCGAGACCGGCATCCAGTACAACCGCCTGCAGAAGGGCATCCTCCACTTCTTCGGCAGCGAGGCCGACTTCGAGGCTGGCGCGCAGGGCGCGGAGATCATGCGCCGTCACGGTGTCGACCGCCGGGTGCTGAGCCGTGACGAGGTCCTCGCGATCGAGCCGGCGCTGCGCTCCGCGCAACACGCGGTCTTCGGCGGCACCTACACGCCGAGCGACGAATCCGGCGATGCACGCGTCTTCACCCAGGCGCTGGCCAAGCTGGCAGAGCGCCGCGGCGCGCAGTTCCTGTGGAACCACGACATCGTGACGCTGCAGCCGCAAGGCAGCGAAGTCGCCGGCGTGCAGATCCAGTCCCGCGAGACCGGCCAGACGCAATGGCTCAAGGGCGATGCCTACGTCGTCGCGCTGGCCTCCTACGCGCCGGGCCTGACCAAGGCGCTGGGCGAGCACCTCAACATCTATCCGGCCAAGGGCTACTCGGCCACGCTGCGGTTGAAGCGGCCGGAGCAGGCCAGCACCGTCAGCCTGCTGGACGATGCGCGCAAGATCGCGATCTCGCGCCTGGGCGACTTCGTCCGCATCGCCGGCACCGCCGAGCTGGTGGGCCTGGACACCAGCCTCGACAGCCCGACCTCCAAGGTCCGCTGCGAGTCGCTGGTGCGTCGCTACGAGGAGCTCTTCCCCGGCGTGGCCGACCTGTCCGAGCCGAACTACTGGACCGGCCTGCGCCCCAGCACGCCGACCAACGTGCCCTACATCGGACGCAGCCAGAAGGCCTCCAACCTGTGGATCAACGCCGGCCACGGCACGCTGGGCTGGACGCACGGCGCCGGCTCCGGCCGCGCGCTGGCCGAGCTGATGAGCGGCAAGCGCCCGGACCTGGATTTCGGCTTCTACGGCGACGCGCTGCCGGCGCGCGCGGTGCGCAGCCTCCAGACCGCCTGAGCGCCTGAGCGCCTGAGCGCCCCGCCTGATCCGGCGGAGCCCCTGCCGGCGTCATCGGCACGACGGGACCCGGAAAAAGGGCGCGGCTAGAATCCGCGCCCTTTTCGCATTTCCGACCGCCGCGCCATGTCCTCCCCGTCCACCGACCTGCCGCGCGACTTCTGCGCCATCGACTTCGGCACCTCCAATTCGGCCGTGGCCGTGCCCGACGCGGCGCGTCCCGGTGCCATGCGCCTGGTGCCGCTGGAAGACGACAAGGTCACGATGCCGACGGCCGTCTTCTATTACGCCGAAGGCCGCCACGATGCCGACGGCCCGCCGCGTGCCTTCGGCCGCGCGGCGATGGCCGCCTACGAGGAAGGCGTCGACGGGCGGCTGATGCGCTCGATGAAGAGCATCCTCGGCTCCAGCCTGATCGACCAGGTCACCGATGTCGGCGGCGGACGCGGCGTGAAGTACGCCGACATGCTCGCCGGCTACCTGAAGCGCCTGCGCCGGCAGGCGGCGCGCGACGGGCATGAGCCGCGCCGCGTGGTGCTGGGCCGTCCGGTCTACTTCGTCGACGGCGAGCCGGAGCGCGACGCCGCCGCGCAGGCCTCGCTGGCCGCGGCGGCGCGGGCGGTCGGCTTCGAGGACGTGCACTTCCAGTTCGAGCCGATCGCCGCGGCCTTCGACTTCGAACAGCAGGCCGATCGCGAGCAGCTGGTGCTGGTCGCCGACATCGGCGGCGGCACCTCCGACTTCTCGCTGGTGCGCGTCGGACCCGAGCGCATCCAGCGCCTGGACCGCCGCGAGGACATCCTCGCCAACCACGGCGTCCATATCGCCGGCACCGATTTCGACCGGCACATCGAGCTGACCGGCATCCTGCGCGAATTCGGCTACCGCGCCCTCGGTCCCGCCAAGCCGGGCCAGACGCCGCGCGAGGTGCCCAGCGGCGTCTACTTCGACCTCGCCACCTGGCACCTGATCAACACCTGCTACAGCCCGCAGCGGGTGATCGAGCTGCGCAACATGAAGGGCTTCTACGGCGATCCGCGCCATCACCAGCGCCTGATGACGGTGCTGGAGGAGCGCCTGGGCCACGAACTCGCCCACCGGGCCGAGGAGGCCAAGATCGAGGTCGCGGCCGGCGGCGACTGCATGATCGACCTCGGGCTGATCGAGTCCGGCCTGTCGGTCACGCTGTCGGAGGGCGCCGCGATGAGCGCGCTGCGCGACGACATCGAGCGCATCGCCCAGGCGGGTCGCGAGACCGTCGAGCGGGCGGGGCTGAAGCCCTCGGACGTCGACGCGCTGTACTTCACCGGCGGCTCGACCGGCCTGACGGTGCTGGCGGATCGCATCGCCGCCGATTTCCCTGCCGCCCGGCCGGTGCGCGGCGACCGTTTCGCCTCCGTCGCCACCGGACTCGGGCTCCATGCCGCGCGTTTGTTCGCTGCGTGATTCGGCTGTGAGCGATCGGGCCTGAAACCTCGGGATCACCCCGAGGGACGCGCTCCGGCGGCGGCGGAAGGCGCTGCTAGATTGCCGCCTTCCTTCGCTTCACGGTGTCGATCCATGCCCCAAGCGCGCGTCTCGTCGCTGATCCCGCTCACCCTGTCCCTGGCCGCCGCGTTCGGCGGGTTCGCCGCCGGCACCGCCGGCGCCGCACCGGCGGACGAGCCGGCCGCCACCTCGGCGCTGACCTCGGCCGCGACGCTCGCGCAGGTCTACCAACAGCCATCGCCGGCGATCCGCGCGGTGCTCGATGCCAAGGCGCTGCCGAGCTACCTGGTCTCCCCCGACCAGCGCACGCTGGCGATCGTCGTGCCGCGCAAGCTCCGCACGATCGCCGAGCTGGCCCGGCCGGTGCTGCGCCATGCCGGCCTGCGCTACGACCCGGCGACTGACAGCCCGCAGCTGATCACCGTGATCGAGTCGCTGTCGCTGCGCCCGCTGCAGGGCGGTGCCGAGGCGATCGAGCGTCCCGTCACGCTGCCGGCCGGCGGCGCTTTCCACCAGCTGCGCTTCTCGCCCGACGGCAAGCGCTTCCTGCTGAACCGCCGTACCGACAGCGCGGTCGAGCTGTGGGTGGGCGAGGTGGCGACCGGCAAGCTCAAGGCGGTGCCCAAGCTCCGGCTGCACACGATGCTGGAGAACGATGTCGTGTGGCTCAACGACCATGAACTGGTCGCGCTGACGGTGCCCGCCAAGCGCGGACCGGCGCCGGTCTTCAGCGCGCCGTCGGGGCCGTCGATCCAGGAATCGATCGGCCGCAACTCGCCGGAGCGCACCCAGCAGGACCTGCTGGGCAATGCGCAGGAGGCGGCCGTCTTCGCGCATCACGCGAGCTCGCAGCTAGCGCGCATCGACCTGAACACCGGCGCCGTGCGGCCGATCGGCGAGCCAGCCCTCTTCAGCCACATCGAGGCGCTCGGCACGCCGGGCCAGCTGCTGACGATGCGGCTGCTGGAGCCGTTCAGCTATCAGGTCGGCTGGGACGACTTCGCCGCCCAGGCCGAGGTGCGCGGCATCGACGGCAAGGTCGTGCCCATCGGCCGCACGCGGCTCAAGGAGGGCGTGCCGGTCGAGGGCGTCATCACGGGACCGCGTCACTTCTTCGCGTCGCCGGGCGCGGACGACGCCGTCTACTGGGTGGAGGCGCTCGATGGTGGCGACACCCGCGTGCCCGTGCCGCATCGTGACCGTCTGATGCGCCTGGATCCGCCCTATGCCGGCGAGGCGCGCGAGGTGCATCGCGTCGCGCAGCGGTTGAGCCGGCTCGAGTTCCTCGAGGGAGGGCGGCAGGCGCTGGTGCAGGATGTCGACCTGGCGAAGATGCGCACCTCGACCGAGCTGGTCACGATGGACGGCGGCACGAACGCGCAGCGGCTGATCGAGCGCTCGGTGCGCGACCGCTATCGCGACCCGGGGACGCCGCTGCAGCGGATGCAGCCCACCGGCCGCGCGGTCGTGCGGGTCGACGACGGCGCGCTCTGGTACTTCGGCACCGGCGCCAGTCCCGAGGGCGACCAACCCTTCATCGACCGCCTGGTGCTGGCGGACAACAAGAAGTCGCGGGTGTTCCAGTCCGGCGCCCCGGTGAACGGCGGCGACGCCGCGCACTATGAGCGGCCGCTGGCGGTGCTCGACGGCACCGGCAGCCGCGTGCTGACGGTGCGGGAGAGCGCCAGCGAGCCCGGCAACGTGGTGCTGCGCAGCGGTGCCTCGCTGGCCGAGCCGACACCGCTGACGGACGTGAAGGACCCTTCGCCGCAACTGCGCGGGATCCAGCGCGAGTTCGTGCGCTTCAGGCGAGACGACGGCGTGGCGCTGTCGTTCTGGTTGTACAAGCCGCCCGGCTACCAGCCCGGCGAACGCCGGCCGACGATCGTGTGGGCTTATCCGCTGGAGTACACCGACGCCTCCACCGCGGGCCAGGTCAGCGGTTCCAGCAACCGCTTCAACGTCTTCGCGGGCACCAGCCCGCTGATGCTGCTGCTCGACGGCTACGTCGTGCTGATGGACGCGACGATGCCGGTGGTGGGCGACCCCAAGACGGTGAACGACAGCTTCATCGCGCAGATCACCGCCAACGCGCAGGCGATCATCGATAAGGCGGTGGACCTGGGCGTCAGCGATCGCGACCACATGGTGGTGGGCGGCCACAGCTATGGCGCCTTCATGACGGCCAACCTGCTGGCGCACACCCGGCTGTTCAAGGCGGGCATCGCGCGCAGTGGCGCCTACAACCGCAGCCTCACGCCGTTCGGTTTCCAGAGCGAGCGCCGGACCTACTGGGAGGCGCAGGAGGTCTACCAGAAGCTCTCGCCGTTCAACTACGCCGACCGGCTCAAGGAGCCGCTGCTGCTGATCCACGGCGAGATGGACAACAACCCCGGCACCTTCCCGATGCAGAGCGCGCGGCTGTACCAGGCGCTCGCGGGCACCGGCGGCGCGGTGCGCTATGTCACGCTGCCCTTCGAATCCCACGGCTACACGGCGCGCGAGTCGGTGGGACACACGCTCTGGGAAATGAGCGAATGGATGAAGCGCCAGGTCGGACCGGGCGCGCCGATCGCGACGCCGTCCGCCGTCGACG
>NZ_PEOG01000188.1 GCF_002761755.1 Roseateles chitinivorans | reverse complement strand
GTATTTGACGGATTTCCCGCCATTGTATTCAGTGGATGGCCAGCGAGTTCTTATGGAACCTTTGGCGGCCTTGTGACTGCTATTGAAAACTCTGTTAGCAGTAATGGAAAATTCAGGGTATTGGTTACAGAAGATCCTAACGATAAAGCATGGCCTAGGTTATTGAGAATAGGTGGTGGTGCTAATGGTATCGCTTTACTTAAAGATGTTTCTGTTGGATATGAACTATGGCGGAATATCAACGGATTCCCGCCGGAATATTATCAACCTGCAACCAAGAGCACAATAACAACGAACAAAGAGTCAGCGAAATAAAGCATATTCATGAAAGGAGTTGTATTCATCATAGGTTTATTTTTCACAATACAAAGTGGAGCACAGGTATTGAATGCTGATGCGTTCATCAAATTGGTGCGTACCAATCATCCAATTGCTAAGCAAGCACTTATTGGTATTCGTAAAGCAGAAGCTGATCTCTTAAGTGC
>NZ_PEOG01000187.1 GCF_002761755.1 Roseateles chitinivorans | reverse complement strand
GGTCGAGGCGATGGTGATCGCCGAGGCGCTGGGCCACGCGCTGGTCATCGAACCCTTCGTCGACACCGTCGTCGTCGCGGGCGGCCTGCTGCAGCGCGCGGGCGGTGATGCCGCGCAGAACGTGCTGGAGGACCTCGTCGGTGGAGCGGCCGTCGTTGCGGTGGCCGCGACCGAACCGACGTCCGGGGACAACTGGTACAGCGTCGAGACCACGGCGCGCCGCGACGGTGACGAGTGGGTGCTCGACGGCTCGAAGATCGTCGTGGTCAACGCGCTGTTCGCGACGCATCTGCTGGTGACCGCGCGGACCTCCGGCGACACGACCGACAAGGACGGGATATCCCTGTTCCTCGTCGAGACCGCCTCGGCGGGAAGCGGATTCACCGCGCACCACTACCGCACGGTCGACGACCGCAGGGCCTCGGATCTGGAGTTCGACGGGCTGCGACTGCCCGCGTCGGCGTTGCTGGGGCCCGAGGGGCAGGCC
>NZ_PEOG01000186.1 GCF_002761755.1 Roseateles chitinivorans | reverse complement strand
GGCCGCGTAGCACAGCGGGAATCCGACGGCCACGGCGAACAGGGCCAGCAGCGGCATGAGCATGCCGTACTTGAACTTCATCTGCGGCCTTTTCTCGACGTGGCCGCCGGGTTCCCCCAGGTCACTTCTGGATCCGCTCCACCGCGGCCTGGGCGTCACGCAGCGCGTCGGCGACGCTCTTGTTACCGGCGGCGGCGTCGTTGAGCTCGGTGCCCACCGCCTGGATCATCTCCTCGCCGCCCTTGCCCTGTGTGAGCGGGGCTGCGTCGCTGAGGATCTCACCGACCACGCGGTAGTAGTCCTCGCCGTACCCGTCCTTGAGCACCTTCTCGTTGGTCAGCGAGCTCTCGCGGACCACCGCACCACCCTTGGCGACCCGCTCGGCGTCGATCTCGGGCGAGGTGATCCACGAGATGAACGCCCACGCGGCGTCCGAGGCTGCCGAGTTGGCCGGGATGGCCCAGCTCCACAGGCCGAGCGCCGACTTG
>NZ_PEOG01000185.1 GCF_002761755.1 Roseateles chitinivorans | reverse complement strand
CCGCCCATCAGTCGGCGTACCAGTTCGGCAGGTCGTCCTGCATGTCCACCCACACCGACTTGATCCGGGTGTAGTGCTCCATCACGGCCTGTCCGCCCTCGCGCCCGTAACCGGACTGCTTGTAGCCGCCGAACGGAACGAGGTGGTTGATGGTGCGGGTGGTGTTGACCCAGATCAGTCCGGCCGCAATGCTCGCCGCGACCCGGTGCGCGCGGGACACGTCCCGCGTCCACACCGATCCGGCCAGGCCGTACTCCGTGTCATTCGCCTTGGCCACGGCGTCGGCCTCGTCGGTGAATGACATGACACCGGTCACCGGCCCGAAGATCTCCTCGCGGATCATCCGCATGTCGCGGTTGACGCCGTCGAGGATGGTCGGCGAGTAGTAGTAGCCCTGCGCCAGCGGGGCTTCCGTGGGCTGCGTGCCGCCGCAGACCAGATTCGCTCCCTCCTGGATGCCGCTGGCGACGTACCCGGCGATCCGTTCGCGAT
>NZ_PEOG01000184.1 GCF_002761755.1 Roseateles chitinivorans | reverse complement strand
GTGATCCCGGAAGTGGTGGAGCGTGAGCAGCCGGAAGCGCTGCGCGACTATTTTCGCGAGCGCGTGGCGCACTACCGCGCGGAATCCCACAGGTTTTCGCGCCTGCCGTACGAGCCGAAGGTCAAATAACAAAAAACCCGCCGTAACGGCGGGTTTTTTAAGTCACTTGCCGGCGAACCGGTCGGTGGCGATCATCAGCTGGTGCAAGATGCCCGGCTCATCAAACGAATTCCCCGCCCCTTCCACGATATGCCACTCCGCTTCCGGCCAGGCCTTAGCCAGAGCCCAGGCGTTCTGAACCTGGCAGGCCATGTCAGAGCGGCCGTGGACGATCACCGCCGGAATATGGCGGATTAGCGGCACGTTGCGCAGCAGCTGGTCATCGCTCTCCAGGAAGCCCAGGTGGTGAAATAGTGGTTTTCAATGCGGGCGAACGCCAGTGCGAAATCATCCTCGCCGAACGAAGCGGATTCGCGGCTCGGCAACAGCGTCACC
>NZ_PEOG01000183.1 GCF_002761755.1 Roseateles chitinivorans | reverse complement strand
CCTTCGGCAATCGCATAAGTGATGCCTAATAGCAGCACTATAATGATAACAGATTTCATATTGCAGGTTTTGGTTACTTACAAGATGCGTATCCGAATAAATTCCATAAAAAAGCCGCTATTTTTTACAGCGGCTTCTAGAATTCAGAGGTTGTTAGCTTCTTTTGATCGAACAGCCTACAGAGCGACTTTCTTTTACAGAAATAGATTTCCCTGCAGTAAGCTCATTGATGGCCTCTTTAGCATGAACACGTTTTACATTTCCTCCATCATTTGGATTATCATCGATAGCGCCTTTGTATTGAAGTTTAGCGTTTGCATCAAACAGAAATAATTCAGGTGTTCTGGAAGCTCCAAATGCATTAGCGATCTTGGAATCTGTATCTACCGTGTAATAAAAATCATACCCCTGCTTTTGAGCGTAGGCTTTCATGGCTTCGTAAGAATCATCGTCATCTCTTGTGCCTTCATTGGAGTTCAATAAAATAATACCAATATTG
>NZ_PEOG01000182.1 GCF_002761755.1 Roseateles chitinivorans | reverse complement strand
CTTCGCGTGCTCGACGCGCAGCGATCGCTGCTGGGGACCGGCGGGGCAGAAGATGTCACGGTCGACCACGACACCTTCGCCCGGCTCGCGCCCGCCGTCTCGCGCGTCTTCATCACGGAGAACGAGGTCAACTTCCTCGCCTTTCCACCGCTGGCCGATGCGATGGTCGTCTTCGGTGCCGGCTACGGCGTCGACACGCTGGCCGCGGCCCGGTGGCTGCACGCGCGCACGATCCACTACTGGGGCGACATCGACACCCACGGCTTCGCGATCCTGGATCAACTGCGCGGGCACTTCCCGCATGTCGAGTCGTTCCTGATGGACCGGGCCACGCTGCTCGCCCATCGGGAGCAATGGACCGACGAGCCGCAGCCCGTGCTGCGCGAACTGCTGCAACTCGCTCCATCGGAGCGCGAGTTGTTCGACGACCTGCGCTGGAAGCGACTGGGGAGCGGGCACGTGCGGCTGGAGCAGGAGCGGATCGGCTTCGGACGCGTTC
>NZ_PEOG01000181.1 GCF_002761755.1 Roseateles chitinivorans | reverse complement strand
AGCAGATCGGTGCGGCGTCGCGATGCCTGGACCTGACCGTCGCCTACAGCAAGGACCGTGTGCAGTTCGGCAGGCCGATCGGCAGCTTCCAGGCGCGCAAGCACCGCATGGCAGACCTGTACGTCAAGGTCGCCTCGGCACGCGCCGTCGTGCACGATTCCATGGCGACCCCGTCATCGACGTCGGCAGCGCTGGCACGTTACTTCGCCAGCGAGGCACTGTCGGCGGTGACCTCGGAGGCCGTACAGATCCACGGCGGTATCGCGATCACGTGGGAACACGACATTCAGCTGTACTTCAAGCGTGCCCACGGCAGCGCCCAGCTGCTCGGCCCGCCGCGTGAGCAGCTGCGCCGGCTCGAAGCCGAGGTGTTCTGAAGTCCACGTGATCTAGCGTGGGTGAGATGAACGACCGCGTCGCACTTCGGGCAGGGGTTCCACCGTTCTACGTGATGGACGTGTGGCAGGCCGCGGCCGAACGCCAGCGCACCCACGGTGACCT
>NZ_PEOG01000022.1 GCF_002761755.1 Roseateles chitinivorans | reverse complement strand
TCTTACAACATCCGGCCCAACACCGTGTGTGACCCCCTTCCCCTCCCCGCCGCTCTTCCGATCTCCGCGCCGCGTCGCGCAGCATCAGCTGGGCCAGCGGCAGCAGCAGCATCGGCGGCACCGGCCGCGGCGCGAGCCAGGCGGACCACTCGGTCGACAGCGGCAGCGCGCCGCGCTGACGGCCCGCCACCACGGCCAGGTAGCTGTCGAGCAGCGCCGCCTCGGATTCGAGCGTCACGCCGCGCTCGCGCAGCCGCGGCAACGCCACGCGCAGATGGCGGATGAGGCGCTCCATCTGCTCGGGGGCCGCGGGATCGGTGCGCTCGTAGGCGCGCTCGATGTCGACCAGCGTGTCGAACAGGAACTGCGGCTCCACCTGCGCCTGCAGCGCCGCCAGGCGCGCGGCCACGGCGTCGCGCTGCATCGCGCTCTGCTCGCGCAGCAACGCCTCCAGCCGGGTCCGGGTGCGACGGCGGCGCATCGCCATCTCGTACCAGGCGACCGACAGGCTGGCGGTCACGCAGATCGACAGGCACTCGCCGATGAAGTTGAGCCAGCGGATCGGCTGGTAGGGGGTCTCGCCCTTGCGCTCGCGCGCCAGGTCGGCGATCGAGGGCCACTGCAGCATCGGCATCAGCTGGTCATAGAGCAGCTTGGCCAGCACCGCGCCGATCAGCACCGCGATGCCCAGCCGCGCGACGCGCCAGCGGCTCTCCAGCGCGCTGCGCGAGGCCGGCAGCCAGGTGAACAGGATGACCAGCGCCACCAGCAGCGGCGTGAGCATCTGGTTGGCCAGCGCCGACGGCCAGCGCGCGTTGTCCATCACATAGAAGATCGACGACGCGTCCACCAGTCCGTAGAAGACGCCCATCAGCAGGAACCACGACAGCTCCTCGCGGCGCAGCGAGCGCCACGAGTGCCAGAGGTGGGCCGCGCGCTCGCGCAGGGCCTCGCTCATGGGAGCGCTCCGGCGGGTGTCGCCGGGGCCGCGGGCGCGCTGCGCGCCGTGCCGGCCACCGGGACGCGCACCCGCGCGATCACCCCGCGCGGCTCGGCCGACTCCAGTTCCAGCCAGGCCTCGCGCCCGAACATCGCCATCAGCCGCGCCCGTGTGTTGGCCAGGCCCACGCCGCTGCCGCCGCTGGCGGCGAAGCCCTGGCCGGTGTCGCGCACCTCCAGCAGCAGGCCGGCGCCGGCGGGCTCGCGCCGGGCGGTGATGTCGATGCGGCCGCCCTCGGGCAAGGGCGACAGGCCGTGCTTGATCGCGTTCTCGACCAGCGTCGGCAGCACCATCGGCGGCAGCGGCGTCGCGAACAGCGCGGCGTCGGCCTCGATGTCGAAGCGCAGCCGTTCGCCCATGCGCATCTGCAGGATGGTCAGGTAACTGCGGGCCAGCTCCAGTTCCTGGCCGAGCGTCGACATGCCCTGGCGCATGCTGGGCAGCGCGGCCCGCAGGTAGGCGATCAGGCTGGCCATCATGTCGCGGCCGCGTTCCGGCGCGGTCTCGTACAGGCGCTTCACGTTGGCCAGCGTGTTGAACAGGAAGTGGGGTTCGATCTGCGCGTTCAGCGCGGAGAACTGGGCCTCGAGCTGCTGGGCCTGCAGGCGGTCGTGCTGCCGGGCCAGCTCGGCGAGCCGGGCCTGGGCACTGCGCTCCTCGCGCACGCCGTGCAGCAGCGCGGCGAAGAAGCCGCCCAGCACCAGCCACAGCAGCGTGGTCGACAACAGCCAGTCCCAGTGCAGCGGCGCGTCTGGCACGCCGAAGTTGGCGACCTGGAAGCGCAGCAGCGTGCCGACTGTCGCGCCGGCCGCGACCGCCACCGCCCGCACCGCCAGCGGCCAGCGCACGCGCAGCCGCGCCAGCAGCGCTTCCGCCAGCGCCAGCGCGACCAGCACGCTGAGCGCGGTCAGCAGCGTCTGGCGGGTGAAACGCAGCCACTCCATGAGCCAGTCGCCGACGCCGTCGTCATGGGTGAGCCAGGTCAGCGAGCGGGCGCCCGCCATCGCCAGGCAGAAGTAGAAGGCCGCCGCGATCATGCGCAGGTTGAAGAGCTGCAGCGCGGCCTCCCGCGCCGAACGGCGGGGCGCGGGCGGCTCGCCGGCGGGGCCGGTCAGGGACGGGGAGGCATCGGACATGGGCGGCATTCTGGCCGCCGCGCGCGGGGCCCGCCAGCGGCCGTGCGACGAAGCCGCCCTGGGCCGGACGAGTCCGGCTTGCGGAGGGCGGAGGCGGCATACTCGCCGTCCATGAAGATCCATATCGGTAACGGCGCGCGACTGTTCGTCGACGTCGAGGGGCCCGGCCTGGTGCCGGACGGGACGCGGATGCGGGAGAAGCCGACGCTGATCTGCATGCATGGCGGCCCCGGTTTCGACCATGCGGCATTCAAGCCGGCGTTCAGCCAGCTCGCGGACCTGGCGCAGATCGTCTACTACGACCACCGCGGCCATGGCCGCAGCGATCCGCGCCCGTCGTCGGAATGGACGCTCGACACCTGGGCCGACGACATCGTGCGCCTGTGCGACGCGCTGGGCATCGAGCAGCCCATCGTGCTGGGCCAGTCCTTCGGCGGCTTCGTGGCGCAGCGCTACATCGCGCGGCATCCGGGGCATGCGTCCAAGGTGATCCTGTCCAGCACCTCCCACCACATGGGGCTGGAGCGCAAGCTGGCCGCCTTCGAGCGACGCGGCGGCCCGCAGGCCCGCGCGCTGGCGGAGGCCTTCTGGAGCCGTCCCTCGCGCGAGACCTTCGAGGCCTACTGGGCCGGCGTGCGCCATCTCTACAACACCCGCCCGGCCGCCGATCCGGAGGCCAGCGGCCGCACGCTGGTGAACCTGGACATCCTGCTGCACTTCGTCAGCGGCGAGAAACAGGACCTGGGCCTGCTGCAGGGCCTGGAGAAGGCCCGCTGCCCGGTGCTGGTGATGGTGGGCGAGGACGATCCCGTCTGCCCGCTGGAGGACGCGCTGGAGATCCACGAGGCGCTGCCGCCGCAGTGGCGTCAGCTGGCGCGCTTCCCGGGCGTCGGCCACGGCGCGTGGCGCGATGACCCGGTCGCCGCCTTCGCGGTGTTGAGGCAATTCATCGCCGGGTGACCGGCGGGCGAGGCGCGGGGCGGGCGGGCATGCCCGCGCCCGTACGGCGCAGCGCCGTCAGGGAGCGACGAGCGCCTTGAGGTCGCGTTCGGCCAGCGCGGCGTCGCCCAGGTTGAGCTCGATGACGCGGCGCAGGTGGGTGATGCTCTCGAGGTCGATGCCCAGGCAGAGCAGGCCGGCACGGTCCCCGCTCACATGGGCGAGCTGGGCGGCCATCGTGATGCGGCCCTCGTGCGGCGCCAGCGGCAGGTCCAGCAGGCACAGTGCCCCCGGCTCGACCTCCGAGGACTCCGGCAGCAGCAGCAGGGCGCCCTTGAGCGACAGGTCCAGCACCTGCACCGGCAGGCGCTGCTCGACCGTCACCAGCTGCGCCGGACCGGCGAACGCGATGCGGGAGAAGTGACGGCGTTCGGCGGAACTCATGGTGTCGCTCGGTCAGCTCGGTCAGGGCGGGCGCGAGCTCAGAGCTCGGCGTAGATGGTGCTCTTCTCGATCGCCTGGTGCAGGCGCGAGGGCGCCAGCGGCTCCAGGCCCATCGTCTCCAGCAGGTACCACGAGGCGCGCAGCAGCGCGGAGGTGGCCTGGCGGAGCTCGGTCGATTCGGGCGATTCCTGGCGGGCCAGCATCGCCTGCAGCTGCCGCGACTGGTTGTGCCCGGCGACTTCCGGCACCTGCTGCGGCACATGCTGCTGCGTCAGGCGGGCCAGCAGCTGCTGGACCTCGTGGCCATGCTCGGGCGACTGGATCAGGCGGGCCAGGTCGCCGAGCAGGCGTTCGCCCGCGGCGGCCAGCAACTGCGCGGAATGGTCCGCGCCGCCCGCCAGGTAAAGCGCCGAGGCCATGTCCAGGTACTCCAGCGCGCGCGCCAGACGGGGCA
Source organism: Roseateles chitinivorans (assembly GCF_002761755.1). Taxonomy (GTDB): domain Bacteria; phylum Pseudomonadota; class Gammaproteobacteria; order Burkholderiales; family Burkholderiaceae_C; genus Roseateles; species Roseateles chitinivorans. The sequence continues at coordinate 80,799 of NZ_PEOG01000022.1, read as the reverse complement.
GATCACTGCTCACTGCATGTCCTCCTTGATGCACTCTTGTCACGACTGCTGTTTGCATGCATCGCCGCTCCTTCTTGTGGATTCGGTCCCTCTCGACGGCGTGAGGCCGAGTGTATCGGCGCGCCGCCGCGATGCGCACGCCGTTTGTCACGCCCGGGGGTAGCATCCGTCGGTTCGTAGAGCGGGCACTGTGCTTGCCCGCCGGACCAGGAACGCGGCGGGCGACGCGATTGCCCGACGCCATCCAGACTTACCCGGAGATCCGCATGAATCGCCATGACCGCCAAGACATTTCGACCGAGGGTCCGTTGGAGCTGAACGGCGCGCCGACCGCGCCGGCACGACGCGACGCGCTGGGCCGCCTGGGGCGCTACGCCGCCGCCGGACTGGTGCTGCCGCCGGGTCTGGCGTCCTTGCCCGCGCTGGCGGCCGAGGGCGAGGACGATACCTACGACCAGGATTCGGTGGTGCATGCGGCGACCGAGTTCTTCGGCGAGACGACCGAGGGCCTGGCCAAGGTGATCGAGAAGGCCTTCAAGGAACAGGGCCGGCCCAACGCCTACATCAAGGGCCAGGAAGCCGGCGGCGCGATCACCGTGGGCCTGCGCTACGGCGAGGGCCAGTTGTTGATGAAGCGCGGTGGCGGCGGGATGGTGTACTGGGCCGGACCGTCGGTCGGCTTCGACCTGGGCGCGAATGCGTCCAAGGTCTTCACCCTGGTCTACAAGCTGCCCAAGCCGAGCGCGATCTATCGCCGCTTCCCCGGCGTGGACGGCAGCCTGTACTACATCGGCGGCGCGGGCATCAACTACCAGCGCGCCGACGGCATCACGCTGGCGCCGATCCGTCTGGGCGTGGGCCTGCGCGCCGGCGCCAGCGTCGGCTACATCCATTACCGGCGCGAGAAGACGATCAATCCGTTCTGATGGCGGGCGCCGTGCCCGCGGGGTCGCCGGAAGGCGGGCTCGCGCGGCGCGGTGGACCTTGTCGCCCGGCTGCCGCGGAACGCGGGTCAGCCGGTGCGCAGCGGCGCGCCTTCGCGCTGGCTGCGGGTGAGCGCCTGTTCGGCACGGCCGAGCAGGCCGCTGCCGGTGTCGCCCGGACCACGCCAGGCGGTGAGGCCCATGCTGAGCGGACCGGCCGTCGGCTGCTGCTGCATCCAGACCGCGCGGAAGCGCTCGCAGACCTTGCGCCCGGTGGGCAGGTCGACGTCGTGCAGCAGCATCAGCATCGCCTCGCCCTGACCGAGCGCGAGCACATCCTGCGCGCGGCACTGCTGGCGCAGCATGTGCGGCAGCGCCCCGGCCGGCGCGCGTGCGGCGGCGAGCGCCACCAGGCACCAGGCCATGTCGGGGGATCGCTGCTCCTGGCGCTCGACCAGCCGCGCCAGCAACTGATCGCGCGACGCCAGCGGCGACGAGACGCCGGCCTGGATGGCCAGCGCATGGAAGCGCTTGTAGTGGGCGAGGGCGATGCTGAAGTCGCCATGGGCCTCGGCCAGCGCGCTGAAGGTCTCCTGCATCGGCGCATGGTCGTCACCGTGGACCTTGCGCAATTCATCCAGACGGGAACGGGCCGCGTCGAGCTGGCCGTCGAGGATGAGACGGTGTGCGTCGGCGCAGCCTTGTTCCAGATCGCCCAGGGTGCCAGGGCTGGACCGCAAGACCTTGTCAGGAGTCATAGCCCAAAAGAATAGCGTCCGCTATACGACCAATCCATGGGGCCAACCCGTGGAACCGCCGACAAATGCGCATCAAACCGTGAGCAACTCGCAAGTGCGTGCTTACCGGTGGACACGCATCTTCGGCATCGGTGAGCGCGCGTGGCGCCTCGCCGGCGGCGGCGATGACAGGGATCGGTCGGTCCCATGACGCTTTCGTGGAATGGGGGGACAGGGCGGCGGACGGTGCGGGACTAGGATGGCCCGTCGTTCCAAGGAGCCCGCGCATGACCCAGCAGACCGCTTCCCCGACCCCGTCGCCGCTGCCGGTGCAGGCCTCGGCCGAGAACCTGCCGCCGCAGGAGATCAGCGCGGAGGTGCTGCTCGAGAAATACGCCAAGAACGGCGAGCGCAGCCTGGAGGAGGTACGGGCGCGGGTGGCGCGGGCGCTGGCCGCGGCGGAGTCGCCGGAGCAGCGCGCCCATTGGGAGGCGAAGTTCCTGGAGGCGCAGCGGCGCGGCTTCGTGCCGGCGGGGCGGATCGCCTCGGCCGCGGGCACGTCCTTGTCGGCGACCCTGATCAATTGCTTCGTCCAGCCGGTGGGCGACGCGATCGCCGAGGAGGAGGACGGCCACCCCGGCATCTACACCGCGCTGACCGAGGCGGCGGAGACGATGCGGCGCGGCGGGGGCGTCGGCTATGACTTCTCGCGCATCCGGCCGCAGGGCGCGTATGTGAAGTCGACGCAGTCGAGCGCGTCCGGTCCGATCAGCTACATGCGGGTGTTCGACCGCAGCTGCGAGACGGTGGAGTCGGCCGGCTCGCGGCGCGGCGCGCAGATGGGCGTGCTGCGCTGTGACCATCCCGACATCGAGGCCTTCATCCATGCCAAGGACCAGGGCGACCTGAGGAACTTCAACATCTCGGTGGGCGTGACCGACGCGTTCATGGAGGCGGTCGAGGCCGATGCCGACATCGAGCTGGTGCACAAGGCCGCGCCGGGCCCGAAGCTGCGGGCGGCCGGCGCGACGCAACGCGCCGACGGGTTGTGGGTCTACCGCCGGATGCGGGCCCGCAAGCTCTGGGACCAGGTCATGCGCTCCACCTACGACCACGCCGAGCCGGGCGTGCTCTTCCTGGACCGGATCAATGCGGACAACAACCTGCATTACTGCGAGTCGATCAGCGCGACGAATCCCTGCGTGACGGCGGAGACCTGGGTGCTGACCAGCGATGGGCCGCGGCAGGTCGCGGACCTGATCGGGGTGCCCTTCCTGGCGATGGTCGACGGCAAGGCGTACCGGACGGAATCGGCCGGTTTCTTCCCGACCGGCACGAAGGCGGTGCTGGCGCTGCGGACCCGGGAAGGCCACGAGCTGCGGCTGACGGCGAATCACCTGGTGAGGAGAGTGCTGAAGCGGCGAGGCGATGCGGTGGAACTGGATTGGACGGCCGCAGGCGCGCTCCAGCCGGGCGACGAGGTCATGCTGCACGACCATCGCGCGTTCGCCGGATGGCAGGGAACCTCCGTCGCGGACGAAGAGCTTCGCGCGGTGGCCAACGGTGCCGTCGCCGCTGGCGCCGTGGGCGTCCCGCGCTCGATCGAAGCGGCGGCGTCCGCGGCGCAGTCGGCCTACCTGCGCGACCTCTTCGGTACATGCGGCGCGGTGAGCGACGAGCCGAACGGCGCGCTGGCCGTGGCGCTGCGATCGATGGACGGTCAGCTCGTGCAGGACGTGCAGCGGATGCTGCTCCGATTCGGTGTCGCATCGACGCGGCGATCCGCGGACGGGCACGGCGCGCTTCTCATTGCGGACGACAACCTCCAGCGCTTCGCCGATCGCATCGGCTTCTCGGACGCGGCCAAGGCTCAGGGCCTGGCCGAGCGGCTGGCCGGGCAGACACGGCCTCCCCATCGTGAGCGCTTCGTCGCCACCGTCGCGTCCATCGAGCCCGACGGCGTCGAGCCCGTCTACGACGTGACCGTCGAGCAGGTTCACGCCTTCGACGCGAACGGCCTGATGGTCCACAACTGCGCCGAGCAACCCCTCCCTGCCTACGGCTGCTGCTGCCTGGGCTCGATCAATCTGACGGTCTTCGTGAAGGACGCCTTCACGTCGAAGGCCACCTTCGACGAGGCCGAGTTCACCGACATCTGCAAGACCGCGACCCGCATGCTGGACAACGTGCTCGACGTGACGCCGTGGCCGTTGCCTCAGCAGGCGCGCGAGGCCGCCAACAAGCGGCGCGTCGGCCTGGGCTTCACCGGACTTGGCGACGCGCTGGTGATGCTCGGCCTGCGCTACGACGGCGAGCCCGCGCGAGCGATGGCGCGCCGCATCAGCGAGGTCATGCGCGATGCCGCCTACGAGGCCTCCGCCGACCTCGCGCTCGAGCGCGGCGCCTTCCCGCTGTTCAACGCGGACCTCTATCTCTCGGGCGGCAACTTCGCTTCGCGACTGTCGCCGTGGCTGAAGGACAAGATCCGCGCGCAGGGCCTGCGCAACTCGCACCTGCTGTCGATCGCGCCGACCGGCACCATCTCGCTGGCCTTCGCCGACAACGCGAGCAACGGCATCGAGCCCGCGTTCTCCTGGAGCTACACCCGCAAGAAGCGGATGCCGGACAACAGCTTCAAGGAGTACGCCGTCGAGGACCACGCCTGGCGGCTCTATCGCCATCTCCACGGCCCGGACGCGCCGCTGACCGAGGCCTTCGTCACCGCGCTCGAGCTGCAGGCCGCCGATCACGAGGCCATGGTCGCGGCCGTCGCGCCGTGCATCGACACCTCGATCTCCAAGACCGTCAACGTGCCGGCGGACTATCCCTATGCCGATTTCCAGGACCTCTACCGCTGGGCCTGGCAGAGCGGCCTGAAGGGGCTCGCGACCTACCGGCCCAACAGCGTGCTTGGCGCAGTGCTGAGCGTCGAGCCGATCGCCAAGCCCGAGCCGCTGAAGGCCGACACCGGCCCCAATCAGCGCCTGCGGGTCGAGCGGCTGCCCAAGCCGGTGCTGGCCTCGCTGCGCTGGCCGAGCCGGCCCGAGATGCCCGGCGGCAATCCGGCGTGGTCGACGATGATCCGCCACCCGCATGGCGACTTCGCGCTCTTCGTCGGCGAGCTGCCGGCGGAGGGGCCCGACGCGGGCCTGTTCGGCCGCACGCTGCCCTTCGAGGTCTGGGTCAACGGCGCGGAGCAGCCGCGCGGACTCGGCGCGATGGCCAAGACCTTGTCGATGGACCTGCGTGCCAACGACGCCGCGTGGTTGCGGCTGAAGCTCGACGCGCTGGCGACCGTGGCCGAGGAGCGCGCCTTCGAGATGCCGATGCCGCCGCTCGGCGAGCCGCGGCTGTTCCCGGGCGTCGTCGCGGCGACGGCGGCGGTGATCCGCTGGCGCTGCGAGCAGCTGGGTGCGCTCCAGGAAGGCGGCCCGACGCCGGTGCTCGACGCGATGTTCTCGCGCGAGGAGCCGCGCACCGGCACGGCGGGCACGCTCGCCTGGGCGGTCGACGTGGACAACCCCGCGACCGGCGAGCTGTTCACCCTGACGCTGAAGGAGGTCAGCCTGCCCACGCCCGATGGCGGCAGTGTCACGCGGCCATGCGCGATGGGTTTCTCGGGCAACTATCCGAAGGCGCTGGACGGGCTGGCGCGGCTGCTGTCGCTGGACATGCGGGTGCTGGATCCGGGCTGGATCGGCATGAAGCTGCGCAAGCTGCTGAACGTGGGCGAGCCGCTCGGCCATTTCATGGCGCCGGTGCCGACGCTGTCGGGCGAGCGCCGACAGCAGGTGTGGCCGTCGACGGTGGCCTATGTGGCGCGGCTGGTGATCCACCGCTACGCGATGCTGGGTGTGCTCGACGAGAACGGCTATCCGCTGGTCGACATGGGGCTGATGCAGCAAGCGCCGGTGAAGGCGGGCATGGTGGCGCGTTCAGCATCGGAGGCGGGCGGCATCGTCGCGATGGCTGGGAAGAAATGCCCGGAGTGCGGGAACTCGACGCTCATCCATCGGGATGGCTGCGAGTTCTGCACGGCTTGTGGGTTCGTGGGGCAGTGTGGGTGAGTTTCCTGGGCGTCGACTGATCCGCCACGCCGCTCACGGTCGCGAGTGGTGCAACTGGAATGCGCGCTCGAACTCCATGAAGGCGGACGGCGAGTCATCCCTGACTTCCAGCCGCGAGTCCGTGTAGAACTCCGAGCGTCGATCGGGCGCATCGCCATGGAGGGCGTCGTCTGACCGGCGCAGCACCGCCATCGCCATCTGCGACCGCAGGCCCGCCAGCAAGGGTTCGGACCAGTTGCTGACGAGGGATTCGAACTGCTTCAGCGCTTTCGCAAGCACTTCCACTGGTAGGTCGTTCAGCGCTTCCTGGCCCCGGGTCGCCAGCGCGCGCTCCACGTAGCCCAGATGACGCATCACTCGCCGCGTCTGGCGATGGGTGTCGAGCAGTCTCTTGAGGGCGATGCTGGTGGACTTCTGCGCCTCGAGGGCGCCGTTGTCCCGCGGCGGGGTCTCGGACGGAGGCGCTGTCACGCGAATGCCCAGGCGCCGGCCTTTCCGCTCCAGGCGGACATCGATCGAGAGGAGCCGGGCCATGCGGCGGAAGGGCGCCGCGAGCAAGGCGACGCCTCTGAAGGAGGCCAGGCGGGACGTGGGCATAGGCGGCGGAGGATCCCAGACCCCCCACTGCGAGTCAGCACCAATTCCTAACGGCGTCTCCCGATGCCGTCGGCAACGCGCACAAGCTCACCAAAAGGACCGCCTTGCGAGCCCCCGCAGGAGCGCAGGCCTTGGCGGCAGGTGTAGTTCCGCCAAGTCTCCGCGGGGACGAAGCGCCGGCCCCCGGGGATCCCGAACCCGGCGCTCAGGCCGGGCCGGGCTTCTCGCCGTCAGGCGTCTCCGTCGCTGGCGCGGGCGGCGAGCCGGCGGCCTTGCGCTGCGCTTTCTCTTCCTTCTTCTTTTTCTTGGCGAGTTCTCGTTGACGTTTCTCGTACTGGTAGTTCGGGGTAGCGATAGTGGCCTCCGTGAGGTTGGGGGTGATCGAGGAGCCTGACGAGGACTCGGCGAGGGCGCGAACGCGGACGATCTCCTGACGGTGGATGTTGGCCCCGGTGGTCGTGAGACGCAAATTGCCACCATGCCATTCCAGCCAGTCCAGGTCCACCAGCCGATCGATCAGCTGTTCGGGGATTTCGCTGGCCTGGCGTCTTTGCAGGGCATCGACACTTTGGCGCAATGAAACCCGGAGCTCGTCGAGGGTTTGGGGGACAGGCATGGAACACCTCCGCGCGTGTCGCGCCGCGACATGCGGCGCGAACAGAGTCGCCAAGCAATCAAGGCGAGGGCTTGCACGGCGTCCGTCGGAGGAGAACCAGGCGAAGACTTCGGGATGACAGGCTCACGGTCTATCGGGCGATCGTAGCGCAGCGGCGCGGCCGGGCTTTTCCCGAGGCCGGCGAATCCAAACGGGCCGCGTTTGCGTACAGCGTCCCTGGCGGTGGCATGCCGCCACGCCGTCAACCCGAGGAGCTGCGATGAACACGATGTCCCCCCGCGCGAAGTCCATGAGTCCCCTCCTGGCGCTGCTGGCGCCGATCGCCCTGCTGGGCGGCTGCGCCCTGTCCGGACCGGCCGGATCCGGCGCCGGCCCCGCCTTCTCGCAAGCCGGCTTGCCCGCCGCGGTCCAGGTGCCGGAAGGCCACAAGGTGGCGATGGAAACGGTGGGCGTCGGCCGCATCACCTATGAATGCCGGGCGAAGAAGGACATGCCGGGGCAGTTCGAATGGGCTTTCGTCGGGCCCGACGCGGTGCTGACCGACCGCCGCGGCACCGGCGTCGGCAAGTACTACGGCCCGCCCGCCACCTGGGAGTCGAAGGACGGCTCCAAGGTCACCGGCACCCAGCTCGCGGTCGCGCCCGCCGCAGCCGGCAGCATCCCGCTGCAACTGGTGAAAGCCAATCCCGCCGTCGGCATGGGGGCGATGCAGGGTGTCAGCCACATCCAGCGCGTGGCGACCAAGGGCGGCGTGGCGCCGTTGACGGCCTGCGACGGCACCAGCGCCGGGCAGAAGCAGGTGGTCGACTATCAGGCCGACTACATCTTCTGGACCCCGGTGGCGATGCGCTGACGCGGCCGGGCCCCAGCACGGGGCCGCGCCTGAGAGGACCGACATGGCCCGCATGGCGGGCCTGCCAGCGGGAACGCCCGCGCGCCCTCGGCACACCGTGATGCTCGTCACAGCGGCCATCCCCGCGTTCGCGGGGGGCGGCCCGCCCGCTTCCGTACTGCGTCACGGTGAAGCGATCTGCTGATATCGGCATTGGCGATTTCAAAAATATCATTTCGCCAACCCATGCCGCCAAACTGATCGGCCGCCCTCAGCGACCGCCCGCGCTTTCCGCGCCGCTTGCCTCAAGAGCAGATCCATGAACGGTCTTTCCATCAAGAAGCAGTTGTCGCTCGCCTTCGCCACGCTGGTTGCGGCGGTGATGCTGGTCAGCGTCATCGCGCTGCGCGACCTCGCCGCCGCCGATGCGCGGTTCGCCGGCTTCGTGCACGGCATCGATGATCGCGAGTCGATGGCCGTCGACGTGCGCATTGCCGCCAACCGCCGCGCCATCGGCGTGCGGGACATGGTGATCGTCAAGGAGGCGGCGGATGTCGAGGCCGCCAAGAAAATGGCGCTCGAGGCCCACCAGGCCATCGGCGAGCACCTGCGCAAGCTGAAGGGCGCGGTGGCCGCCGCGCCCGACGCCAGCCCGCGCGAGCGCGAGCTGGTCGCACGTCTCCTGGAGGTCGAAGGCCGCTACGGTCCGGTCGCGGCAGGCATCGTCGAGCTCGCCGCCTCCGGCCGGCGCGACGAGGCGATGGCCGCCATGACCCGCGACTGCCGCCCGCTGCTGGCGGAGCTGCTGGCGGCCGCCCGCCAGTACGTCGACTTCGCGGCTGCAGCCGGCGACGAGCAGGTCGCCGCGTCCACCGCCCAATACCAGGCACAGCGCTGGTGGCTGACGCTGGTGAGCCTGGCCGCCGTGGCGGGCGCCTGCGGCCTGGGCTGGTTGATCACGCGCCGCCTGATGACCGCGCTCGGCACCGAGCCGGCGCAATTGGCCGACGCCGCCCGCCGCATCGCCGACGGCGACCTGCGTCCGGTCGAAGGCGCCGAGCGGGCGCCGGCAGCCAGCGTGCTCGCCTCGATGGGCGCGATGCAGCGGCAGCTGCTCGCGCTGATCGGCCAAGTGCGCGCTTCCGCCGAGCAGATCGCCACCGTCAGCACCCGCATCGCGCAGGGCAACAACGACCTGTCGTCGCGGACCGAGGAACAGGCCGCGGCGCTCGAGGAGACCGCCGCGTCGATGGAGGAGCTCAGCGCCACGGTGCGCCAGAACGCCGACAACGCCCAGCAGGCCAATCAATTGGCGCGCGGAGCCAGCGAGGTCGCGACCCGCGGCGGCGAGGTCGTGGGCCAGGTGGTCGACACGATGCGCGGCATCCATGAGAGCAGCCGCCGCATCTCCGACATCATCGGCGTCATCGACGGCATCGCGTTCCAGACCAACATCCTGGCGCTCAACGCAGCGGTCGAGGCCGCCCGTGCCGGCGAGCAGGGCCGCGGCTTCGCCGTCGTCGCCGCCGAGGTCCGCAGCCTGGCGAGCCGCTCGGCCGGCGCCGCCAAGGAGATCAAGGCGCTCATCGGCGACAGCGTCGCCCGCGTCGAGCAGGGCAGCGGGCTGGTCGACCAGGCCGGTGCCACGATGACCGAGGTGGTCGGCGCGATCCGACGGGTGTCGGACATCGTCGGCGAGATCAGCGCCGCCAGCGCCGAGCAAAGCGCCGGCGTCGCGCAGGTCGGCGAGGCCATCACCCAGATGGACCGCGCCACGCAGCAGAACGCCGCGATGGTCGAGGAAAGCGCCGCTGCGGCGGACAGCATGAAGCGCCAGGCGATCGACATGGTCGGTGCCGTCGCCGTGTTCCGCACCGATGACCAGCCTCAGGCGGGTCCGGCGCAGCAGCTGCCGCAAGAGCGTCCGGAGCAGCCTGCGAAGCCGGTGCAGCCGACGCCGGCGACGTTCCGGCCGGCGAGGAATGCCACGCCGCCGATGCCCGCGTCGCGCCAGGACAACCCGCGCGGCGAACCGGCGCGGGCGGTTCCGACGACCTCCTGGGTGGAGCGCAAGACCGCTCCCGCCCCGATGGCCGCGGCGGCGCGCGCGCCCGTCCGTGTCGTGGCCGCCACGGCGACGCCGGCGCGTCGGGGGGCACCGGCGCCGGAGCTGCAGGTGGTGTCTCCGACGCCGGTCTCGCGGAAGATCGCCGAGCCGGCACTCGCCGGCGACGACGACTGGACCTCGTTCTGACCGGCGCGCCTGAGCGCTCGCGGCGGAACCTCCGACGGGCGCGCCGCTCGGCGGGTCGGGACTTCCCTGTCCCGAAAGCAAAGGATGTCGTCGGCGGCCGGGCGTGACTATGCTGCCCGCACCGTCGCGGTGCCTGCCGCCGAGGAGAGTCCCATGCCGGCCGCACGTTCCGCCAGTCCGCTCGTCCGCATCGATTACCCCCACATCGCCCGGCACGAGATGCTGGCCTTCCTGCCGCGGGACTGCCAGCGCGTGCTGGACGTGGGCTGCAATACCGGCGCCTTCGGCGAGGCGGTCAAGACGGCGCGCCCCGGTGCCGAGGTCTGGGGCGTGGAGCCCGACGCCGGCGCCGCCGAGCGCGCCGGCCAGTATCTGGATCGCGTGCTGCAGGGCTGCTTCGATGCCGCGCTGCCGCTGCCCGAGGCGCATTTCCATGCCGTCGTCTTCAACGACGTGCTCGAGCACATGCCCGATCCCTGGGCCGCGCTGAACCACGCCGCACCGTTGCTCGCGCCCGGCGGCGTGGTCCTCGCCTCGCTGCCCAACCTGCTGCACCTCGACACGATCTGGCCGCTGCTGCACGACCGCGACTTCCGCTATGAGCGCTGCGGCGTCCGTGATCGCACCCATCTGCGCTTCTTCACCCGCACCAGCGCGCTGCGGATGTTCGACGAGTGCGGCTACGAGGTGCTCAGCGTCCAGGGCATCAACGAGCAGTGGTACACGCCGTCGATCAAGCGGCGGCTCGCCTTCCGGCTGTTCGGGCGACAGCTGGAGGAGACCAAGTACGTGCAGTTCGCCTTCGTCGCCCGGCCGGCGCCGCAGCGGCTGGCGTCCTGAGCCGGGCGGGGCCGCGGCGCGCGGCGTTCGCGCAATCGCCCCACCGCCGACCGGAGTCCTCGCCAGCCGCGACAATGCGCCGCATGCGCGCCCTGATCGACCTGCTGATCCAGCACGACTTCCTGCTCGTCTTCCTCGTGACGCTGGCTGCGCGCATCGGTGCGCCGCTGCCCGCGGCCCCCCTGCTGGTCGTGGCGGGAGGCCTGGCGGCGGCGGGTCGCCTGTCGGCGCTGTCGCTGGTCGTGGCCGCGGTGCTGGCCAACGTGCTGGGCGACGCCATCTGGTTCATCGCCGGCCGCACCCATGGCCATCGCGTGCTGCGGCTGCTGTGCCGCGTCTCGCTGTCGCCGGATGTCTGCGTGCGCCAGAGCGAAAGCCTGATCGCGCGCTGGGGCGGCAGCTCGCTGCTGGCGGCGAAGTTCCTGCCCGGCATCTCGGTCGTCGCCGCGCCGATGGCCGGCGCGCTCGGCATGGGCTGGCGGCGCTTCGTCGCCTACGACGCGGTCGCCGGCCTGGTGTGGACGCTGTGCTTCCTCGGCCTGGGCCTGGTCTTCAGCGACCAGATCCAGGATGTGCTGGACGCGCTGTCCAATGCCGGCCTGCTGGCCCTGGCGGCGATCGGCGCGGTGCTGCTGCTGATGGTGGGCAACCGCTGGCGCCGCCGCCGCCAGATGGCGAGGCTGCAGGGCGAAGTCGAACGCATCAGCGTCGAGGACGCGGCCGCGCTGGTTGACCAGGACATGGCGCCGCTGTTCATCGACGTGCGCAGCGACCCGGGGCGCGCCGCCGATCCGCGCACCTTGCCCGGTGCGCTCAACATCCCGCTGACGCGCCTGCCGGAATACGCCGACCAGTTGCCCCGCGACCGCCTGCTGGTCCTGTACTGCAACTGCCCGAACGAGATCTCCGCGGTGCAGGGCGCCCATGAGCTGCTCCAGCGCGGCCATGCCCGCGTCCTGGCGCTCGACGGCGGCCTGGACGGCTGGCATGCGCTGCAGCGCCGCCGTGGCCGGGACCGGGGCGACAGCGGCGACGGCGACGCGGTCGATCCGCCGTCCTCGTCCGCGCCGACCACCGCGCCGGCCGTCCCCTGATCTGAGGAGGGGCGGCGACCGCGGGTGGCCCGCCGCTTGCATACTCGTCCCCATGACCGTCGCCGTCCTGCCTGCCGCCGCCCCGGTGCTCGCGCCGACCATCCTCGACCTGGAGGCCTCCGGCTTCGGCCGCGGCAGCTATCCGATCGAGATCGGCTTCGTCGAGGCGGGCGGGCTGCCGTTCTGCTCGCTGATCCAGCCGGCGCCCGAATGGTCGCACTGGGACGAGCAGGCCGAGGCGCTGCACGGCATCTCCCGCGAGCTGCTGATGCGCCATGGCCGACCCCGCGAGTGGATCGCGGACGAACTCAACCGGCGCCTGGCCGGCCAGACGGTCTATTCGGACAGCTGGGGCCACGACTACAGCTGGCTGTCCAAGCTCTTCGACAGCGCCGGCCGGCTGCCGCGCTTCCGGCTCGAGGACCTGCGCCGCCTGCTGTCCGAGGACGAGGCCGATCGCTGGAACGCGGTGCAGCAGGAAGTACGCGCGCAAGCGCAGCTGCGCCGTCATCGCGCCAGCGCCGACGCCAAGGTCTTGCAGATGACGCTGATGCGCCTGAAGCACGGCGCCGCGACGCCGACAGCCGGCCTGAACGGCCGCGATCCGAGCGACTTCGGCCATTGCGGCTGAGCCGCCGTCCCGCTGCTAGCCCCGGTCCGCAGGCGGCGCCTCCCCGGTCGGTCCGAGCCGGTCGGCGCACAGGCTGCCGTTGGACTGCCCGCGGCCCGCGCGCTTCGCGCGGTAGAGCGCCTCGTCGGCGTGGGTGACGAGCTGGTCGATGTCGGCCCGCCGGGCCCATTCGACGCAGAAGCCGACGCTGGTGCCGATGTGGAGCTCCAGCGCCCCGATGCGGAACGGCATCGTCAGCGCATGCACCAACTTGTCGGCGACCACCTGCGCGTCGACGGGCCGGGCGACCTGGGTCAGGAAGACCGCGAATTCATCGCCGCCGAGGCGGGCGACCAGGTCCTGTGGTCGCAGCGCATGGCGCAGCCGCCCGGCGACGGCCTTGAGCAGCGCGTCGCCGACCGGGTGGCCATGCTCGTCGTTGACCGGCTTGAAGCGGTCGAGGTCCAGGTACAGCAGCGCCACCAGCTCGTCGCGACTGACCGCCCGGCCCAGCGCCGCGTGAACCTGCGAGGCGAAGCCGGCCCGGTTGAGCAACTCGGTCAACGGGTCGGTGTTGGACGCGCGCAGCAGGCGCATCTGCTCCTGCTTGGCGTCGGTCACGTCGCGCGCCACGCCATAGGCGCCGAGGATGGTGCCGTCGTCGTTGAGCAGCGGCGCGTAGGTCAGCTCCACGTAGCGGGTCTCGCCACGATCGTCGCCGTCCAGCGGCATCGGCCGGCTGATGCCGTCGTCGTCGCGCATCTCGACCACGCTGGTCTCGCCACCGAAGGCACGCCGGATCAGCGGCTGCACCGCCGGATAGAGCTCATCGAACACCTCGGACGCATGCCGGCCCAGCCAGGACCGCTCCGGGATGTCGAAGCGGCGCTCGAAGGCCTTGTTGCAGAACAGCACCCGTTCGTCGGTGTCGACCGCCAGCATCATGACGTTGACGCTCTGCGCCATCGCGCCCATGACGGCCTGGCTGCGTTCGCGCTCGCGGCGCGCCGCCAGTTCGGCGCTGATGTCGGCCAGGGTGCCGGCATGGGCGACGATGCGGTCGCCCAGGCGCATCGGCCGCATCCGCAGCCGCACCAGCATCGCGCTGCCGTCGCGGCGCGTGAGCTGATGCACCCGGTCCACCGGCTCCCCGCGCGCGACCAGCGCCGCCCACTGCGCGCGCGTGGGCTCGCGCTCGGCGGGCGGCAGCCGCTCCAGCCAGCCCCAGGCCAGGGCGGCGCGGTCGATCTCCAGCAGGCGCAGGTAGGTCTCGTTGGCGTAGACGGTGCGGCCGCTGAGGTCGCAGCGGAACAGCCCCATCGGCGAGGCGTCGGCGGTGGCCTCGCGCTCCGCCTCGCGCAGCCGCGCCCGCTGTTGCAGCCGGGTGAACCAGCCCATCAGTCCGACCGCGATCGCGCTGATGACGACCGAGAAGACCAGCACCGCACGGCGCTGCTGCAGGTAGCCGGCGAGGATGCGGTCGCGCTCGAAGGAGACGAACAGCCGCAGCGGATAGTCCTGCAGCATGCGGTAGGAGACGATGCGCTCGCGGCCGTCGGCCGGGCTGCGGGTCACGATGAACTGGCCGCTCGCCGGCGGGCCGGTCGGCAGCACCTCCTCGCCGGGCACCTCGCGCAGGTTGCTGCCGATCAGGCCGGGCACCTCCGGCCAGCGCGCCATCGCGATGCCGTCGTCGCGCTCCAGCAGCACCGCCATGCCCGAGCGCATCGAGCGCGCGCGGTAGCCGCGCAGCAGCGTCTCCAGGTCGATGAAGCCGACGGTGGCGGTGAAGGGGCCGGTGGGGGCGCTCAGGCGGGTGGCCATCGGGATCACGAAATGGGCGCCCGGCCGCAGGCGCAGCGGCGCGCCGACGACGATGCTCGGCCCGCCCGGCCGGCCCAGTTCCGACAGGAAGCTCTTCGGGCCCAGTTCCACGTACGGCTCGCCGGTCACCGAGGGGATGCGCCACAGACGACCCTCGGCGCTGGCCAGCATCACGTCGGTCAGGCCACGCGAGTTGTCCCGCAGCGAGTCGGCCAGCAGCGACACCGTCGCGTCCAGGTCCTGACGCTCGTTGCGGCGCGTCATCAGCAGCAGGTCCAGCGTGCGCAGGCTGCCCTCGGTCTCCCGCAGCAGCTGCTCGGTGTCCTGCGCGGCATTGAGCGCGATCGCATGGAGGTCCTGCTGGAGTTCCTCGACCAGCGAGCGCGGATACAGCAGCGCGAACCACAGCACCAGCGCCCACAGCACCACCAGCACCAGGCCCAGCGCGAGGAAGGGACCGTAGACCAGCAGGCGCCGCACTCGCAGGCGCTCGGCGACGGACTGGCTGAACAGGGAGGAGGCCATCCGCGGCATTTTGGACGCGCGGCGCTGACCTTCAAGCGCTCAACAAAGGGGCAGCGGGCCGGCTGTTCCGGGCGCGTCCGGCACATGACTGCCCGGGTCCTGGCGGGCCAGCTCCGTCAGGCAGCGCAGGCACAGGCATCGCCCCGGCCAGCGCGTGGCCAGGTCCTGCTTCAGGTCCTCGCCCAGCCGCGTGCCGAAGCAGGCGCACCAGCCGTCCTCCACGCCGCAATGGAAACCGCCGCCGCAGCGTGGGCAGGCGGTGTTGTCGGGCAGCGGCGTGGGCGTGCTCATGGGGCGGGATTGTCGGCTGACTTGGATGCCATCCATTGGGATGCGCCCATCGGCAGTGAACCGGCTGAGCCACGGTGGAAGCGTGCTCGCCTTCGAGTCCTTGCTAACGAATACGGGCCACTTCCAGAGCGGTCGCCGCGGTAGCGGGAAGATTGAAAAGCAGGTGCTGCAGGCAAATGATGAGAAACGCGCGCCTCGGGCCCAGGGGCTGCCACGCGATGTAGCTGACTCCCATCATCGAAAAGAGCAGTAAGGCGGCGATCGCGGTCCATGACGCGAGGGCGGCATGCAGGGCAACGGCGACCACGGTCATCAGCCCGACAGCCTGTCGATCCGAAAACCGGTTGCGCAGGAGTAGCAGGCCAATAACGACCAAGGTGTTCTCAGTCAGTGGTGCGAACACCAGGCCGTCAAACAATACCCTGAGCGGCGATTCGTTAATAGGAAGTGCGGCCGAACCGATCAGCCAGGTGAATGGCCAGAGAATAGCCAGGACGATCAACCAAGCCAATAGCGCGGAAGCAGCTGAAAACTGAAGCCACAGCCCTTTGCGGACGAGGGACCTAAAGTAATTAGAAAGAGGCGCCATGCGATTCAAAGGGCCCGGTCGGGCCCTTGGCACATTCGTTAACCGAAAGTGCCGGCGCCCGATCCAGCACCGGTGGCGATCGGCTGCAGCGCCAGAATTGTTGTAATCGACGATGGCGTCGAAAGCAATGTCCAGCAGCTTGCCAACGGCCCACCCGCGGAGCAGTCAGCCGCTCACTTGTTCCGGATCACTCAGGTTCAGTTCTTGAAGGTCATCCATCTTATTCGCTGAATTCAAGTTGATAGAAAACTACGTCCCGGTCACCCAAAGGGAATTCGGGGCGCGCTTCTTTATACATGACCGCCTCGTTCTCGCGAATCGCTCCCCGAAAGGGGCGAAGATTCGAGTATGAAGGGCGGGTGCCATTCAATATCAAGTATCAGCGAGCGATGAAACTGACAGGCCTTACAGGTTCTGGTTGGAATCTATAACGGTAATGCAACCAACACACAACCAAAATGGGCCGGTGTGAAGTGATACCGAAAATCCGGCCATTAGGCCGCACTGTCGCGCCGTCTCCAGGAAGCGACAGTACGGAGATGCGATTGCCCGCGCGGGAGCGCTGCTTCCGGAGTCTTCCGAGGCCTCAGCCGAAGAGCGCCCGATGCCGCTCCCGCAGCAGGTTCTTCTGCACCTTGCCCATCGCGTTGCGCGGCAGTTCGGTGTCGACGAACACCCGCTTGGGCACCTTGAAGCCGGCGATCCGGTCCTTCAGCGCGGCGATCAGCGTCGTGCCGTCCAGCGTGGCGCCGGCGCGCGGCACGACCACCGCGATCACGCCCTCGCCGAAATCCGGATGCGGCACGCCCACCACCGCGGATTCCGCCACGCCCGGCAGCTCGTTGAGCCAGCCTTCGATCTCGGCCGGATAGACGTTGTAGCCGCCGCTGATGATCAGGTCCTTGCTGCGACCGACGATCGTCACGTAGCCCTGCTCGTCGCGGCGGCCGACGTCGCCGGTCTTGAACCAGCCGTCGGGAGTGAACTCCTCCTTGGTCTTCTCCGGCATGCGCCAGTAGCCGGAGAAGACATTCGGCCCGCGGACCTGGATGTGGCCGATCTCGCCCTCGCCGGTGCTGGGGCAGGGCGCGCCGGCGTCGTCGACGACGCGCAGGCCTACGCCCGGCAGCGGGAAGCCGACCGTGCCGCCGCGCCGCGGGCCATCCTCGGCCCGGTAGGGATTGGAGGTCAGCATGACGGTCTCGCTCATGCCGTAGCGCTCCAGGATGGTGTGGCCGGTGCGGCGCTGCCATTCCTGGAAGGTCTCGATCAGCAGCGGCGCCGAACCGCTGATGAACAGCCGCATCCGCGCGCAGGCCTCCGCCGTCAGCGTGGCCTGCTCCAGCAGACGCACGTACAACGTGGGCACGCCCATGAACAGCGTCGCATCCGGCAGGCGCGCGATGACGGCGCGCGGCTCGAAGCGGTTGAACCAGAGCATCCGCGCGCCGGCCAGCAGCGCGCCGTGCGACGCGACGAACAGGCCATGCACATGGAAGATCGGCAGCGCATGGATCAGCACGTCGTCCGCCCGCCAGCCCCAGGCATGGCGCAGCACCTCGGCGTTGGACAGCAGGTTGCCATGGCTCAGCATCGCGCCCTTGCTGCGCCCGGTCGTGCCGCTGGTGTAGAGGATGGCGGCCAGGTCGTCCGGCTGCTTCGCGGCGACCTGGTGGGTGTCGGGCATCTGCACCGCGCGGTCCAGCAGCGTGCCGCTGCGATCCTCGTTGAGGGTGAACACCCACGGCACCTTGGCCTGGAAGGCCAGCTTGCTGATCCAGCCGAAGTGCTTGCCCGCGCAGACCACCACGGCCGGCTCCGCATTGCCGATGAAGTACTCGAGTTCGGCCGCCTGGTAGCCGGTGTTCAGCGGCAGGTAGACATAGCCGGCGCGCAGCACCGCGAGGTAGAGCAGCAGCGCCTCGACGCTCTTCTCGGTCTGCACCGCGACACGGCTGCCGGCGGGCAGGTCCAGCGAGTCCAGCAGGTTGGCGATCATCGCGGTCGCGCGGTCGATGTCGCGCCAGCTGTAGCGCTGGCCGGCGTCGGGGCCGTCGGCCAGTTCGATCGCGCAGGCGTCCAGGTCGTCGGAGAAGTTCGCGCGCAGCGCCGCGAAGAGATTGGCGTTGGGTGTCATGTCCGTCGGAAGGAGTCGGGCGGGGAGCATCAATCCAGTTTCGCACCGGAGCGCTTGACCACGTCGGCCCAGCGCACCACCTCGCCATGCACGTACTTGCCGAAGGCGTCGCCATACAGGTTGGGCATCTCGGTGCCCAGGCCGGTCCAGATCGTCTTCAGCTCCTCGGTGGCGAAGGCCTTGCGCAGCTCGGCCTGCATCGCGGCGACCGCCTCCTTGGGCGTGCCCTTGGGCGCCCAGAGGCCATACCAGGTGGAGACCTGGTACTGCGGGATGCCGGCCTCGACGGCGCTGGGGATGTCGGGGAAACCGGGCGCGCGCTTGGCCGAGGCGACCGCCAGCGCCTTGATGCGACCCCCACGGATGTGGGCCGCCGACGAGCCCAGGCCGTCGAACATCAGGTCCACCTGGCCCGCCATCAGGTCCTGCAGCGCCGGGCCGGCACCGCGGTAGGGGATGTGGGTGATGAAGGTCTGCGTCTGCAGCTTGAACAGCTCGCCCGCCAGGTGGTGCGAGGTGCCGTTGCCGGCCGAGCCGTAGTTCAGCTTGCCGGGGTTCTTCTTCAGCAGGTCCAGCAGCCCCTTCACGTCGGTCACCTGGACCTTGCCGGGATTGATCACGATCACCTGCGGCACGCTGGAGATCAGGCCGACCGGGACGAAGTCCTCCTCCAGCTTGTACTCGAGCTTCGGATACATGGCCGGCGCGATCGCGTGGTGGACCGCGCCCATGAAGAAGGTGTAGCCATCGGGCGCGGCCTTCGAGGCGAGCGTCGCGCCGACGGTGCCGCCGGCACCGCCCTTGTTGTCGATGATGAACTGCTTGCCGGTCTGCTTGGTGAGCACCGCGGTCAGCGGCCGCGCGAAGGCGTCGGTGCCGCCGCCGGCCGGGAAGGGCACGACGATGGTCACCGGCCGGCTCGGCCAGGCGCCCTGCGCGAAGGCCGACGGCGTGAACGCGGCACCGAGCGCGCCCGCGCCGAGGGCGGCCAGGGTGGTGGCGCCGAGCAGGCGGCGGCGGGACGGGGAACTCGAAGTCATGGCGGTCTCCTCTGGGCCTCTGCGGGCCGTGGTGTCGTGATGAAGGGAAGGGGATCGGTGCAGGGGACCGGCGCCGGCTCAGAGCAGTCCGCTGACGGCTCGCGCGGTGGCGATCTCCCCCTGGGTGAAGGCTTCGTGGTGCTCCTCGATCCGGTCGAGGTCGTACAGGTAATTGACCATCATCCCGTGCGACTGTTTCAGCCCCTTGGCGGAGCGGTCGCCGCCCGGGTTCAGCCGCTCGAGCCGCGCGCCGTTGTCCAGGTGGAAGCGCGCGACGGGATCGCCGCCCGGCAGCGGCGTCTGGCCGATCAGGTAGACGGCGGCCAGCTGCCGCAGGTCGGCCTGCAGCGCCTCGTCCTCGAGCGCGGCCGGCCCGGCGAGCGCCGCCGCCGAGTGGTGCCGCAACCGCTCGAGGGCCTGCGCGGCGCGCTCGCGCTGGGCAGGCTTGAGCCCCGGCAGGTCGTCCAGCGATGACAGGCCCTGCAACCAGGCGGCGAAGCCCGGCAGCGGCGACAGCGTGCAGAACTGCCTGATCCGCGGCAGCTCGCGCTTCAGGTGCTCGGCGACACGCTTGATCAGGAAGTTGCCCAGCGACACGCCGCGCAGGCCGGGCTCGCAGTTGCTGATCGAGTAGAAGACGGCGGTCTTGTAGCTGCTCGCCGGCAGCGGCTCGCTGCGCTTGGCGATCAGCGGCGCGATCGCGTCCGGCATGTCCGCCAGCAGCGCGACCTCGACGAAGATCAGCGGCTCGTTGGGCAGCTGCGGATGGAAGAAGGCGAACAGCCGCCGGTCCGGCAGCAGGCGCCGGCGCAGGTCGTCCCAGCCGTCGATCGCATGCACCGCCTCGTGATGGATGATCTGCTCCAGCAGCTGCGCCGGCGAGTTCCAGTCGACCTGCCGCATTTCCAGGAATCCCGGGTTGAACCACGAGGACAGCAGGTGCAGCAGGTCGGCGTCGACCATGCGCCAGTCGGGATGGGCCTTGAGGCCCTCCAGCAGCCGGCGCCGCATCCGCACCAGGGTGCCGGTGCCGCCCGGCGCCCGGTTCAGGCGGCGGAACAGTTCCTGTCGCGGCGGCTCGCTGAGCTCGGTGAGCGCGCGCAGCGTCTCGGTGCCGGGCGCGTCGGCGTAGGCCTGCGCGGCACGCAGCACGGCGTCCGGCTCGGGATTGAAGTCGGCGGCCAGCTTGTCGAACACGGCCGGCCAGGCCGGTGCCGCCAGCGCGCCCATGCGGCCGATCAGGTCCTGCGCCAGGCCCAGGCTGTTGGCCTGGCCGCGTTCGGACAGGAGCTTGCGCGCCAAGGCCAGCACCTGCCTTGCCGCGCGTGCCGAAGTCCAGGAGTCCACGATGGCCATGAGGGCGGTTTATAGCCGGATCGGCCGCGGCGCGGGCGGGCGGGCGCCTCAGGGAATCCCCAGGGCGCCGGTGCGGGCGGGATGGCCCTCGCACCGCCGACCCGGCTGCTACATTGCCTCGCATCAGATCCGAGGCGGCCCCGTTCGACGGCGGCATGACCCGGACAGGGGCCCGGACCCGACCCCCGGACGCTTCGGCCCGGCGGCTGGCGCGCAGGCGCCGGGCCGGCAGGCCGGCCAAGGAGACAAGCGATGAACGACATTCCCCAGGATGCCGACGCGGTGCTGCGGCTGGCGGCGCAGTCGATGTTCGACGTGCTGGCCAGCACGGCCCAGGGCGCGATGGTGGTGAACCGCGCGCACCGCGTCGTCTGGATCAGCGAGGGCTACAAGCGCTTCCTTCCGGCGCTGGGCTTCCGCGACGAGTCCGAGTTCGTCGGCCGCCGCGTCGAGGAAGTCGTGCCCAACACGCTGATGGCGCAGGTCATCGACACCGGCCAGCCGATCCTGGTGGACCTGCTGACCAACAAGGCGGGCACCTTCCTCGTGAGCCGGCTGCCGCTGCGCGGACCGGGCGGCGAGGTGATCGGCGCGATGGGCATGGTGCTGCTCGACCATCCCGAGACGACGATGCAGCCGCTGATGAACAAGTTCGCCTGCCTCCAGGCGGAGCTCGACGAGACCCGCCGCCAGCTGGCCGCCGAGCAGTCGCGCAACCGCCGGTCCAAGCACCGCATCATCGACTTCGTCGGCGCGAGCGCCGCGGCGGTCGAGGTCAAGCGCCAGGCGCGCCGCGTCGCGCAGGCCGACGCGACGGTGCTGCTGCTGGGCGAGACCGGCACCGGCAAGGAGCTGCTGGCGCATGCGATCCATGCGGCCTCGCGGCGCGCGGGCAAGCCGCTGGTGTCGGTCAACATCGCCGCGGTGCCGGAAACGCTGCTGGAGGCCGAGTTCTTCGGCGTCGCGCCCGGCGCCTACACCGGGGCCGAGCGCAAGGGACGCGACGGCAAGTTCCGGCTGGCCGATGGCGGCACGCTGTTCCTCGACGAGATCGGCGACATGCCGCCCGCCTTGCAGGCCAAGCTGCTGCGCGTGCTGCAGGAGCAGGAGCTCGAGCCGCTGGGCAGCAACGAGGTGGTCAAGGTCGACGTCCGTGTCATCGCCGCCACCAGCCGTGATCTGGAGGCCATGGTGCGGCGCGGGGAGTTCCGCGCCGACCTGTTCTACCGGCTCCATGTGCTGCCGATCCGGCTGCCGTCGCTGCGGGAGCGGGCCGAGGACATCGAATCGCTGGTCGAGGTGCTGCTCGAGGACATCGCCCGTCGCGGCGGACTGGCGCCGAAGACGCTGAGTGCCGCGGCGCTGCGCGCGCTGACGGCGCGGCCCTGGCCGGGCAATGTCCGCGAGCTGCGCAATGCACTGGAGCAGGCCTTCCTGATGAGCGACGAGGCGCAGCTGGAGCCGCGCCACTTCGGCCTGCGGGATCCCGGTCTGCCGATGCCGTGCGCGCTCGGCGCCGAGCCCCCGCACGCGATCGCGATGCCCGGGCGCCTGGCCGGCGCCACCGAGGCGACGGCGGCCCTCGGGTGGCCGGGCAGCGGGCCGGACCTTCCGGTGCTTCACGATCGGACCGAGGACGCGGCGCTGATGCCGGCGTCCACGCCCGCCACGCTGCCGGCCCGCAAGGCCGAGCTCGAGCGCGCCGCCATCGCGCAGGCGCTGCACCGCACCAAGGGCAACCGCATGGCCGCGGCCCGGCTGCTGGCGATCTCCCGCGCCACGCTCTACGAGAAGCTCGCCAAGTACCCGGAACTGGCTTCAGGCTGACGCGTACGCCAGGGCCCGCGCGCGGGGGCGGCGCCACATCGTCACGTTTGCGCCGTGTTCATGGGCTTCATCGAGGGTTCGAGGGCTTGCCGCGCCCGGGGTGGCGTGCGCATATTGCAGGGCAGGGAACACGACCAGACCGGACGCACCGGCCCGCCCAGGAGACCTCATGAACACGCTGACCACGCCCGCCCCCGGCTTCCATGCGGCCGCGCCCCTTGCCTCCGAGTCCGCCGCAGGCGCCGCGGGATCGGCGCGACCGTCGGCACGCCGGGCCTGGACGCTGGCCACCAAGCTGCGCGTCGCGGTGCTCGCGGCGGTGGTCGGCTTCGTGGTGCTGGTGATGTGGCTGAGCCATCGCTCGGCGATGAGCCTGCTGGACGTGAAGATGATCACGACGGTGGAGCAGGTGAAGAACGCGGAGCAGATCGCCAAGCGCTACTTCGACCGCATCGGCGCCGGCGGGCTGACCGAGGCCGAGGCCCGCAAGCAGGCGGCGGCCGAGATCGGCAAGATCCGCTACTCCGGCAACGAGTACCTGTGGATCAACGACATGAGCCCCAAGATGGTCATGCACCCGATCAAGCCGGAGCTCAACGACAAGGACCTGTCCGGCAACAAGGACCCGAACGGGCTCAAGCTGTTCGTCGCCTTCGTCGACACCGTCAAGACCCAGGGCAGCGGCTTCGTCGACTACCTGTGGCCCAAGCCCGGTGCCAAGGACCCGGAGCCCAAGCGCTCCTATGTCGCCGGCTTCAAGCCCTGGGGCTGGGTGATCGGCTCGGGCGTCTACATCGACGACGTGTCGGCGATCGCGCGCCGCGACGCGACGGTCGCGCTGACGCTGGTGATCGCGGTCGGCATCGCCGCGATGGTGGCGGTCGAGTGGTTCGCGCGCGGCCTGAAGCGCCGGCTGGACCAGATGCGCGAGGTCGTCGAGGCGGTGGCCAACGGCGACCTGCGGGCCCAGGTGCTCGGCAGCCAGGCGGCCGGCAGCGACGAGATCGGGGTGGTGCTGACGCAGGTGGCGGCGATGCAGGTCCGGCTCAGCGACCTGGTGCGTGCGATCCGTGATGCCACCGACTCGATCCAGCATGCCTCCCAGGAGGTGGCGATGGGCAGCCAGGACCTGTCGCAGCGCAGCGAGCAGGCGGCCTCCAGCTTGCAGCAGACGGCGGCCTCGATGCAGGAGCTGACCCAGCAGGTGACGAATTCCGCGCAGGCCGCGCACCAGACCAACCAGCTCGCCATCGGCGCGGCGGACCGCGCCAAGCTCGGCGCCGACGTGATGGGCGAGGTGGTGCAGACCATGGACGGCATCGCCGGCGCGAGCCGCAAGATCTCCGACATCATCTCGGTCATCGATGGCGTGGCCTTCCAGACCAACATCCTGGCGCTGAACGCCGCGGTCGAAGCCGCGCGCGCCGGCGAGCAGGGCCGCGGATTCGCGGTCGTCGCCAGCGAGGTGCGCGCGCTCGCGCAGCGCAGCGCCAACGCCGCCAAGGAGATCAAGGCGCTGATCAACGATTCCGTCTCCCGCGTCGACGCCGGCAGCGCACAGGTCGGCCGCGCCGGCGAGGCGATGGGGCAGATCCTGCAGTCGGTGCAGCAGGTCAGCGGCACCGTCGCCGAGATCAGCCAGTCCAGCGCCGGCCAGTCCGATGGCCTGGCGCAGATCAACCAGGCCGTCGCCCACCTCGACGACATGACGCAGCAGAACGCGGCGCTGGTCGAGCAGACCGCCGCCGCGGCCGAATCGCTGCAGCAGCAGGCCCGCCTGCTCAACGCGCAGGTCGCGACCTTCCGCACCTGAACGTCTGAACACGCGCGGCCGCGCGGCGGCGGCCGTCTGGACTCCGGACACAGCGTCTGGAGTCCGGACATGCGGATGTTCGTCATCGCACGCCACTGTCTGGAGTCCGGACGGTGGCGTGATCGTTTCGGCGGCGAATCCAAGGGTTCTCCCGCACGGCACGGGCCTTGCGAAGGAGGGGCGACGAGACCGGCGCACGACCGGTCCGCCCCACAGGAGACCCGGCCCATGACCCCTGGCTTCATCCGCGCCGCCGCAGGCGCGGCATTGGCGCTGTGCGCCGCCTTCGGCGCGAGCATCCCCGCGTTCGCGCAAGGCAAGGAAATCCGCATCGCCCATGTCTACAGCCGCACCGGCCCGCTCGAGGCCTATGGCAAGCAGACACAGACCGGCTTCCTGATGGGGCTGGACTACGCGACCGGCGGCACGATGACGGTCGCGGGCCGCAAGCTGGTCGTCATCGAGAAGGACGACCAGGGCAAGCCGGACGTCGGCAAGAGCCTGCTGGCCGCGGCCTATGGCGACGACAAGGCCGACCTCGCCGTGGGCCCGTCCTCGTCGGGCGTGGCGCTGGCGCTGCTGCCGGTGGCCGAGGAGTACAAGAAGATCCTGCTGGTCGAGCCGGCCGTCGCCGATTCGATCACCGGCGACAAGTGGAACAAGTACATCTTCCGGACCGGCCGCAACAGCTCGCAGGACGCGATCTCCAATGCGGTGGCGCTGGACAAGCCGGGCACCGTCATCGCGACGCTGGCGCAGGACTACGCCTTCGGCCGCGACGGCGTGAAGGCCTTCAAGGACGCGATCAGGAAGGCCAAGGTCGTCCATGAGGAGTACCTGCCCACGACGACCACCGACTTCACCGCCGGCGCCCAGCGGCTGATCGACAAGCTCAAGGACCAGCCGGGCCGCAAGGTGATCTTCATCATCTGGGCCGGCGCCGGCAACCCGTTCAAGATCGCCGACCTCGACCTCAAGCGCTACGGCATCGAGATCGCCACCGGCGGCAACATCCTGCCGGCGATGGCCGCCTACAAGGCGCTGCCCGGCATGGAGGGCGCGACCTACTACTACTTCGGCATCCCGAAGAACCCGGTCAACGAGTGGCTGGTGGCCAACCACTACAAGCGCTTCCAGTCGCCGCCCGACTTCTTCACCGCCGGTGGCATGAGCGCCGCGATCGCGGTGGTCGAGGCGCTCAAGAAGACCGGCGGCGACACGGCGACCTCCAAGCTCATCAAGGCCATGGAAGGCATGAGCTTCGAGACGCCCAAGGGCCGCATGACCTTCCGCCCGGAGGACCACCAGGCGATGCAGTCGATGTACCACTTCCGGATCAAGGTCGACCCCGCCTTCGCCTGGGGCGTGCCTGAGCTGGTGCGCGAGATCAAACCCGAAGAGATGAGCATTCCGGTCCGCAACTCCCGGCGCTGAACCACGCGGCGCTGAGCCCTGCAATGTCGACACGCGGCGCCGCGGCCTGCACGGCGCCTCTCAAGGAGGTTTCCCATGAAGTCTTCCGCGATCCGTTTCCTGACCCCGGTCATCGCCTGGGCCCTGGCCGGCGCCGCCCATGCGGCCGCGCCGCTGCCGGTGCTCAACATCGACAAGACGCAGATCACCGTCTCCGGGCTGTCGTCGGGCGGCTTCATGGCCAACCAGCTCGGCTATGCGCATTCCTCGACCTTCAAGGGCGTCGGCGTCTTTGCCGCGGGACCGTACATGTGCGCCGGCCACAGCAACTACACGGCCTGCATGTACAACGCGACCATCTCCTCGTCGGCGCTCGGCACGATGCAGGCCGACCTCAACAACTGGAGCGGCACTGCGATCGACCCCAAGAGCAACGTCGCCGCGCAGAAGGTCTACCTGTTCGTCGGCAGCAGCGACACGACCGTCGGGCCCAACCCGATGAACGCGGTGCGGACGCAGTACCTCGACAACGGCGTGGCCACGGCCAACCTGTCGTACGTGCAGCGCAGCGGCACCGCCCATGTGCTGCCCACCGACTTCGACGCGAGCGGCAACACCAGCTGCGGGACCAGCGCCTCGCCCTACATCGCCAACTGCGGCTATGACGGCGCGAAGGCGGTGCTGACGCAGCTGTACGGCACGCTCAACGCGCGCAACGACAGCCCGGCCGCGGCCAACTACGTCGAGTTCGACCAGACCGCCTTCAGCACCAATCCGGGCCTGGCGAGCAGCGGCTGGGCCTACATCCCGGCGAACTGCGCGGCAGGCCAGTCCTGCAAGCTGCATGTGGCGCTGCATGGCTGCCAGCAGAACTACGCCACCATCGGCGACAAGTTCGTGAGGAACACCGGCTTCTCGCGCTGGGCCGACACCAACAGCATCGTCGTGCTGTTCCCGCAGACCCGGGTGGACAACACCGCGCGGTCGACGGCCGCGAGCGGCCTGCTGCCCAATCCCAACGGCTGCTGGGACTGGGTGGGCTGGTACGGCTCCAATTTCGCGCAGAAGGCCGGGACGCAGGTCGCCGCCATCAAGGCCATGGTGGACCGCGTCACCGGCGGCGGCACCGGCAACCCCGGCGATCCGGGCACGCCGGCGCCGGTCTGCTTCACCTCGTCGAACTACACCCACACCGTCTCCGGCCGCGCCTACGCGCTGTACGGCCTGACCTATGCGAATGGCTCCAACCAGGCCATGGGCCTGTGGAACATCTATGCCACGACGACGTTGAAGCAGACCGCGCCCAACTACTACGTGATCGGCACCTGCCCCTGAAGCGGGCCGGCACCTCGCCTCCGAATCGCACGCATGCTCGAGACCCGCGACCTCACCATCCGCTTCGGCGGCCACACGGCGGTGGACCGCGTCAGCTGTGCCTTCCATCCCGGCGCGCTGACCGCCATCGTCGGGCCCAACGGCGCCGGCAAGACCACCTACTTCAACCTGATCTCGGGCCAGCTCGGCGCCAGCGCCGGGCGCGTGCTGCTCGACGGCGAGGACCTGACGCGGATGGCCGCGCCGCTGCGCACGCGTCGCGGTCTGGGGCGCGCCTTCCAGCTGACGCAGCTCTTCCCGACGTTGAGCGTGCGGGAGAACGTGCGGCTCGCGGTGCAGTCCCGCCGTGGCGAGGGGCTGCGGATGCTGTCGGTCTGGCTGCACCACCGCGAGCTGCTCGACGAGGCGCAGGCCATCGTCGAGCGGGTCCGGCTGGGGCATCGCGCCGACGCGCCGGCGGCCAGCCTGCCGCATGGCGACCAGCGCAAGCTGGAGGTCGCGATGCTGATGGCGCTGCGGCCCAAGGTCTACCTGTTCGACGAACCGACCGCCGGCATGAGCGTCGACGAGGTGCCGGTGATCCTGGACCTGATCCGCGCGCTGAAGGCGGAAGGCACCCACACCCTGCTGCTGGTGGAGCACAAGATGGACGTGGTGCGCGAACTGGCCGATCGCATCGTGGTGCTGCACAACGGGCAACTGGTCGCCGATGGCGAGCCGGCGGCGGTGATCGCCTCGCCGGTGGTGCAGAACGCGTACCTGGGCCTGGCGATGCCGGAGGCCGCATGAGCCCCGCCGCGGACCGTGCCTTGCTGCGGCTGGAAGGCGTGCACACCCACATCGGCGCGTACCACATCCTGCATGGTGTCGACCTCGCGGCGCGCGAGGGCGAGGTCACGATGCTGCTGGGCCGCAATGGCGCCGGCAAGACGACGACGCTGCGCACGGTGATGGGCCTGTGGCGCGCGGGCGCCGGCCGGGTGCTGCTGGACGGGCGGCCGATCCAGGCGCTGCCGACGCCGGAGATCGCGCGCCTGGACATCGCCTATGTGCCGGAGAACATGGGCATCTTCGGCGACCTGACGGTGCGCGAGAACCTGCTGCTGGCGGCGCGCCGGGCGCGCTCGCTGGACGAGCTCGATACCGCGCGGCTGGACTGGCTGTTCGATCTGTTTCCGGCGCTGCGCAAGTTCTGGCTCTACCCGGCCGGCAAGCTGAGCGGCGGACAAAAGCAGATGCTGGCGATCGCGCGCGCGATGGTCGAGCCGCGGCGGCTGCTGCTGATCGACGAGCCGACCAAGGGCCTGGCACCGGCCATCATCCGCAACCTGATCGAGGCACTGCAGGAGATCAAGCGCGGCCGCGACGGCGCGCGCACGACGGTGCTGCTGGTCGAGCAGAACTTCATGGTCGCGCAGGCGCTCGGCGACGGTGTCGCGGTGATGGACGACGGCCGTGTCGTGCACGCCGGTCGCATGGCCGACCTGGCCGGCGACGAGGCGTTGCAGCAGCGGCTGCTGGGGCTCTCGCTGGCGGCTCATCAATGACCTCGTCCTCCCGACTGAACCCGTCCGCGCCGCTCACGGCGCCGTCCTCGATGAACATTGCGTCCTCCTCCGCCGCCGTGCCGCAGGCCCGCTTCGACCTGATCCCGCTGCTGCTGATCGCGGCGCTCGCGCTCGGCGCGCTGCCGCTGGTCGGGTCCGCCTCGAGCTGGGCGACGCTGACGATCGCCGGACTGGCGATGGGCCTGATCGTCTTCGTCATCGCGTCGGGACTGACGCTGGTCTTCGGCCTGATGGACGTGCTGAACTTCGGCCACGGGGTGTTCATCGCGCTGGGCGCCTTCGTGGCGACGACGGTGATGGGCGCGATGGGCGGCTTCGTCGCGAGCCCCTCGCTGGCCGCCAACCTGGGCGCGGTCGCGGTGGCCGCGCTGGCGGGCATCGTCAGCGCGGCGGCGCTGGGCCTGGTGTTCGAGCGGGTGCTGGTGCGGCCGGTCTATGGCATGCACCTGAAGCAGATCCTGATCACGATGGGCGGGATGATCATCGGCGAGGAGCTGATCAAGCTCGTCTGGGGGCCGCAGATGATCCCGCTGCAGCCGCCCGAATCGCTGCGCGGCGCGCTCGTCGTCGGCGACGTGGCGGTCGAGAAGTTCCGGCTGGTGGCCGTGGTCGTGGGCCTGCTGGTCTTCGCCGGCCTGCTCTGGCTGCTGAACCGGACCAAGCTGGGCCTGCTGATCCGCGCCGGCGTGCAGGACCGCGAGATGGTGGAGAGCCTGGGCTACCGGATCCGGCGGCTGTTCGTCGCCGTGTTCGTGGCGGGTTCGGGCCTAGCGGGACTGGGCGGCGTGCTGTGGGGCCTGTACCAGCAGAGCGTGATTCCGCAGATCGGCGCGCAGGTCAACACGCTGATCTTCATCGTCATCATCATCGGCGGGCTGGGCTCGACGCTGGGCTGCTTCGCCGGCGCGCTGCTGGTGGGCCTGATGGCCAACTACTGCGGCTTCCTGGCGCCCAAGGCGGCGCTGTTCTCCAACATCGCGCTGATGGTCGCCGTGCTGCTGTGGCGGCCTCAGGGCCTTTATCCGGTCAGCCATCGTTGAGCGGAGCGCGCCGTCATGTCCCTGATCCGATCCCTGCTGTCCCATGACCTGCCGCGCAGCCGCGTGCTGGCGGCGCTGCTGCTGCTCACGGTGCTGGCGCTGGCGCTGACCCCTTTCCTGTTCCCCGGCACCAAGGCGCTCAACGTGGCGGCCAAGATCCTCGTGTTCATCGTGCTGGTCGGCAGCTACGACCTGCTGCTGGGCTACACCGGCATCGTCAGCTTCGCCCACACGATGTTCTTCGGCATCGGCGCCTACGGCGTGGCCATCGCGAGCACCCGCATGGCGCCAGGCTTCGCCGCGCTGGCGGTCGGCATCGGCGGCGCGCTCGGACTGTCGCTGCTGCTGGCGCTCGTCATCGGCCTGTTCTCGCTGCGGGTGAAGGCGATCTTCTTCGCGATGATCACCCTGGCCGTCGCCGCGGCGTTCCAGGGACTGGCGTCGCAGCTGTCGGACTTCACCGGCGGCGAGGACGGCCTGAACTTCCGGCTCCCCGAACTGCTGTCGCCGTCGACCGAGTTCCTCGAGGAGCCGGTCCTTGGCGTGTCCGTCGACGGTCGGCTGCTGAGCTACTACCTGCTGTTCGTCGTGACGCTCGGGCTGGTGCTGGCGCTGCTGCGCATCGTCAATTCGCCGTTCGGCCGGGTGCTGCAGGCGATCCGCGACAACGACTTCCGCGCCGAGGCCATCGGCTATCGGCTGGTGACCTACCGGACGCTGTCGACCGTGCTGGCGGCGGTGTTCGCGACGCTCGCGGGCGCGCTGCTGGCGATCTGGCTGCGCTACAACGGGCCGGACACTTCGCTGTCCTTCGAGATCATGCTGGACATCCTGCTGATCGTCGTGATCGGCGGCATGGGGACGATCTACGGCGCGGTGATCGGCAGCGCGCTGTTCGTGCTGGCGCAGAGCTACCTGCAGGACCTGATGCGCGTCGGCGCGTCGGCGGTGGAGGGCGTGCCGGTGCTGTCGCAGCTGATCGCGCCGGAGCGCTGGCTGTTGTGGCTCGGCGTGCTGTTCGTGCTGGCCGTGTACCACTTCCCGAACGGCCTGGTCGGGCGCCTGCGGCAGGCGAGGAGGAGCACTTGAATTCGACGTCGAACTACCTGCGCTGCGAGGGCCGGGAGCTCCACTACATGGACTGGGGCGATCCGGGCGCGGAGCCGGTGATCGCCTGGCACGGCCTGGCGCGCACCGGGCGCGACATGGACGACCTGGCGGCCCACCTGGCGCAGTCAGGGCGCTATCGCGTCATCTGCCCGGACACGATCGGGCGGGGGCTGTCGCAGTGGAGCCCGGATCCGGACAACGAGTACCACCTGGCCTTCTACGTGAAGCTGGCGGTGGCGCTGATGGACCAGCTGAGGCTGGCGAGCTGCCACTGGGTCGGCACCTCGATGGGAGGCGCGATCGGGCTGCTGGCGGCGGCGACCTCGCTGCGGGGCCGCATCCGGCGGCTGGTGCTGAACGACATCGGGCCGGAGCTCGCCGAGCCCGCGATCCAGCGCATCCGTGGCTATGCGGGCGATCCGGCGGCCTTCGACACCGTGGGCGAACTGGAGCGCTACTTCCGTCAGGTCTATCAGCCCTACGGCTGGATGAGCGACGCCCAATGGCGCCGATTGACCGAGAGCTCGACCCGGCGCCTGCCGGACGGCCGGGTGACGCCGCATTACGACCCGGCGATGGTGCGCCAGTTCTTCGTCCATCCGGACGACTACAAGCGCTGGACCGAATGGGATTCGCTCAGCCTGCCGGTGCTGTGTCTGCGCGGGGAGGCTTCGGACCTGCTGCTGCCGGAGACGGCCGAGGCGATGCGGGTGCGCGGACCGCGGGCGGAAGTGGTGACGGTGGCGGGTTGCGGCCATGCGCCGGCGCTGAACGTGCCCGAGCACTTCGCGATCGTGGAGCGCTTCCTCGCGGGGCGCTGAAGGTCGGCGCGCCTCCTGGTGCTGATCGCTCGATCAGCCCGCCGAGGAGGCCGCCGAAGACGGCCGTCAGGCTCAGTCGTTGAGCTGCGGCAGGTCCAGCCAGCGCGCCAGCCGCCGGCGCAGCGTCAGGAAGTCCAGCGGCTTGGTCAGGTGCTCGTCCATGCCGGCCTTGAGGCTGTCCGCCACGTCGCTGTCCAGCGCGTGCGCCGTCAGCGCCAAGATCGGAAAGCGCGGCAGCTTGCCCTGCGCCTGCTGGTCCCGCAGCCGGCGCGCGCATTCCAGGCCGTCCATGCCCGGCATCTGGATGTCCATCAGCACCAGGCTGGGCGCCGCGTGCTCGCACAGGTCCAGTGCTTCCTGGCCATTGCGCGCGAGCTGCGTCTTCAAGCCCATCAGCGCCAGGAACTCCAACGCGACGACCTGGTTGATCGGGTTGTCCTCGACCAGCAGCACGAAGGGCTCGCCCGGCGCCGGACGCTGGCCGGAGACCGCCGGATCGGTCATCGAGGAGGGTTGGGGCGGCTTCGCGGACGCGTCCGACGTCATCAAGACCAGCGTGGTCTCGGAAATGGGATGGCCGTCGTTTCTGTCCATGTCGCTTGTCGTCCTCGATCCGATCGGGAGGCGAGGTAATCCCTGAAAAACGTCGCCCGCCGTTCAGGTCGAACCGGGGCCGGTGTTGTTTGGCGGCGACGGGGTCCATTGTTGCCGCACCCCCCGAAGACTAGCAAGTGTGCGGAAGTCATCGTTCGGAGGCCTTGACAGGAGGTATGCGAAGGCTTCCTGAACGGTCTTCTGCTTTCAATTGCTTACCACTGCATCGCGCCGGTCACCCCGGGCCGGGCCCGCCGGCTGCTGCCAATTCATGGCAGTCGCCCTCCCTAGAATCATCGCCCACTGCCTTTTTCGAGGCTCCCGAGCCCACACCTCATGTCCGACGCCGATATCCGCATCCGCGGCGCCCGCCAGCACAACCTCAAGAACCTCGACCTGGATCTCCGGACCGGAGAACTGACCGTGGTGACCGGGCCCAGCGGCTCGGGCAAGTCCAGCCTGGTGTTCGACACGCTGTATGCGGAAGGCCAGCGCCGCTACGTCGAGACCTTCTCCGCCTACGCGCGCCAGTTCCTCGACCGCATGGACCGCCCGGCGGTCGACAAGGTCGAAGGCGTGCCGCCCGCCATCGCGATCGACCAGACCAACCCGGTCCGCACCAGCCGCTCCACCGTCGGCACGATGACGGAGCTCAACGACCACCTGAAGCTGCTCTTCGCGCGCGGCGCCGACCTGTTCGACCGCGAGACCGCGCTGCCGGTGCGCCATGACACGCCGCAGACCATCTACGCCGAACTGATGGCACGGACCACCGCGGACGATCCGCGCCTGGTGCTGACCTTCCCGGTCGAATTGCCCGAGACCGTCAGCGCCGGCGAGGTGGAGCAATGGCTGTCGGCCTCTGGCTTCACCCGGGTGCAGTCGGAGCGCGTGGTCAACGGCCGCAAGGTGCTGGACGTGGTGGCGGACCGGTTCCGCATCCAGGGCGCCGAACAGTCCCGCGCGATGGAGGCGATCGAACTGGCGCTCAAGCGCGGCAGCGGCCGGATGACGGTCTACGTGATGGGCGCGGACGAGGGCACCGCCCCGGTGTTGTGGCGCTACTCCACCGGACTGCATTGCCCGGAGAGCGATATCCGCTACGCCGACCCGCAGCCGGCGCTGTTCTCGTTCAACTCGGCCATGGGCGCCTGCGAGACCTGCCGCGGTTTCGGGCGCGTGATCGGCGTGGACCTCGGGCTGGTGATCCCGGACGAACGCAAGACGCTGCGCGGCGGCGCCATCAAGCCGATGCAGACGCCGGCCTGGAAGGAGTGCCAGGACGACCTGCTGAAGTACGCGGGCGATGCCGGCATCCCGCGCGACACCGCCTGGAGCCAGATGACGCCCTCCCAGCGCGACTGGGTCATCGAGGGCAGCCCCAACTGGAACGGCAACTGGAACAAGCAGTGGTACGGCGTGCGCCGGTTCTTCGACTATCTGGAGAGCAAGGCCTACAAGATGCACATCCGGGTGCTGCTGTCGAAGTACCGCAGCTACACCGAATGCCCCGCCTGCCGGGGCGCACGATTGAAGACCGAGGCGCTGTTGTGGCGCATCGGCTCGAAGGCGCTCGCGGACGCGGCGCTGCCGGCGGACCAGCGCTTCATGCCCGAGGGCGTTCGATGGGATCGCGCGCAGCTCGAGGCGCTGCCCGGCCTGTCCGTCCATGACCTGATGCAGTTGCCGATCCACCGGCTGCGGCGCTTCATGGATGAGCTGCAACTCCCCGGCTCGATGCTGGACGAGGCGCTCAAGCTGCTGCTCGACGAAATCCGCAACCGGCTGAAGTACCTCGTCGACGTCGGCATCGGCTACCTGACGCTGGACCGGCAGAGCCGCACGCTGTCCGGCGGCGAGGTGCAGCGCATCAACCTGACGACCGCCCTCGGGACCTCGCTGGTCAACACGCTGTTCGTGCTGGACGAGCCCAGCATCGGCCTGCATCCGCGCGACATGAACCGCATCGTCGAGGCGATGCAGCGGCTGCGCGACGCGGGCAACACGCTGGTGGTCGTCGAGCACGACCCGGCCGTGATGCTGGCGGCCGACCGGCTCATCGACATGGGCCCGGGTCCCGGCCAGCAGGGCGGCCAGATCGTCTTCGACGGCACGCCGGAGCAGATCCGCGCCGCCGACACGCTGACCGGCGCTTACCTCGGCGCGCGCAAGCACGTGGGCATGGGCCTGAAGCGCGTCGTCGAGGAGAACACGCCGCGGCTGATCCTCGAGGGCGCGCGCGAGCACAACCTCAAGAACGTCAGCGTCGAGTTCCCGCTGCAACGCATGGTGGCGGTCACCGGCGTGTCGGGCTCCGGCAAGAGCACGCTGATGCAGGACGTGCTCTATCCGGCGCTGGCGCGCTGGTTCGGCCAGGCCACCGAGGCGCCCGGCGCGCATGACCGGCTGCTCGGCGCCGACTGGCTGGCCGACGCCGTCTTCGTCGACCAGTCCCCGATCGGCAAGACGGCCCGCTCGAACCCCGCCAGCTACGTCGGCGTGTTCGACGAGATCCGCAAGCGCTTCGCCGAGGCACCGCTCGCCAAGGAGCGCAGCTACGGCGCCGGCATGTTCAGCTTCAACGCCGGCGACGGCCGTTGCCCGACCTGTGGCGGCTCGGGCTTCGAGCACGTCGAGATGCAGTTCCTGTCCGACGTCTACCTGCGCTGCCCCGACTGCGACGGCAAGCGCTTCCGCGCCGAGCTGCTCGAGGTCAAGCTGGAGCGCGCCGGGCGGCAGCTCAGCGTCTCCGACGTGCTGGACCTGACGGTGGCCGAGGCGCTCGGCGTCTTCAAGGATGACCGCGAGGTGCTGAACAAGCTGCAGCCGCTGTCGGATGTCGGCCTCGACTACCTGACGCTGGGCCAGCCGGTGCCGACGCTGTCGGGCGGCGAGGCCCAGCGGCTGAAGCTGGCGGGATACCTCGCGGAGGCGGCCTCGAAGCCGCGTCAGGCCACGGCGACCAAGGGCACCTTGTTCCTCTTCGACGAGCCGACCACCGGCCTGCATTTCGACGACATCGCCAAGCTGATGCGCGCGATGCGCAAGCTGCTGTCGGCGGGGCACTCGCTGATCCTGATCGAGCACAACCTCGACGTGATCCGCGCGTCGGACTGGGTCATCGACCTGGGGCCCGAGGGCGGCGAGGACGGTGGCACCGTCGTCGCGGTCGGCACGCCGGAGACGCTGAAGGACCACCCGACCTCGCACACCGCGCAGGCGCTGCGCGAGTACGCGGCCGAGATGGACCGCGCGCCGGTCAAGGTCTCGGAGGGCCAGCCGCTGCAGTCGCTGCTGCGCCGGCGCCGTCAGGCCGACGAGGCGATCCGCATCGTCAACGCCCGCGAGCACAACCTGAAGTCGGTCGACGTCAGCATCCCGCGTGGCAAGTTCAATGTGGTGACCGGCGTGTCGGGCTCCGGCAAGAGCACGCTGGCCTTCGACATCCTGTTCAACGAGGGCCAGCGCCGCTACCTCGAGTCGCTCAACGCCTATGCGCGCTCGATCGTGCAGCCGGCGGGCCGGCCGGAGGTCGACGCGGTCTGGGGCATTCCGCCGACGGTCGCGATCGAGCAGCGCCTGTCGCGCGGCGGGCGCAAGAGCACCGTCGCGACGACGACGGAGGTCTGGCACTTCCTGCGGCTGCTGTACGTGAAGCTCGGGGTGCAGCACTGCGCCAACGACGGCACGCCGGTGAAGCCGCAGAGCGTCGAGGCCATCGCCGCACAGCTGCTGCGCGACTACAAGGGCCGCCACATCGGGCTGCTCGCGCCGCTGGTGGTCAACCGCAAGGGCGTATATACCGACCTCGCGAAGTGGGCGAAGCAGCGCGGGCATACGCATCTGCGCGTCGACGGCGAGTTCCTGCCGACCAGTCCCTGGCCGCGGCTGGACCGCTTCAAGGAACACACGATCGAACTGCCGGTCGGCGACATGACCGTCGCGCCGGAGACCGAGGCCGAGCTGCGCGAGCTGCTCGCCAAGGCGCTGGACCACGGCAAGGGCGTGGTGCATGTGCTGTCGCCGCTCGACGGGCTGCACGACGCGCTGCGCAACGCCAAACCGACGCGCGGCATCGGCGAGCTGCGCGTGTTCTCGACCAAGCGCGCCTGCCCGCAATGCGGCACGAGCTATCCGGAACTGGATCCGCGGCTGTTCAGCTACAACTCCAAGCACGGCTGGTGCACCACCTGCGTCGGTACCGGCCTGGCCCTGACGCGCGAGCAGCGCAAGGCGCTGGACGACAGCCAGCAGGACAAGGACAACCGCGGCCGCGAGCAGAGCTTCCCCGCCGAGGAAGCCGAGATCGAGGACCTGAGCGACGCGCCGTGCCCGGACTGCCACGGCTCGCGGCTGAATCCGGTGGCGCGCGCGGTCAGCTTCGAGCACGAGACCATCGGCACGGTGGCCTCATGGAGCGTGACGGAGGCGCGCGCATGGATCGCAGGCCTGGCGCTGACCGGCCGCGATGCCGAGATCGCGCGTGACGTGATCGCGGAGATCCGCGGGCGGCTCGAGTTCCTCGAAGAAGTGGGGCTGGGCTACCTGACGCTGGACCGCGCGGCACCCACGCTGTCCGGCGGCGAGGCGCAGCGCATCCGCCTGGCGGCGCAGCTCGGCAGCAATCTGCAGGGCGTCTGCTACGTGCTGGACGAACCGACCATCGGCCTGCATCCGCGCGACAACCAGATCCTGCTGAAGGCGCTGTCGACGCTCGGCGACAAGGGCAACACGCTGGTGGTCGTCGAGCACGACGAGGACACCATCCGGCGTGCCGATCACATCATCGACATCGGTCCGAGCGCGGGCAAGCGCGGCGGCCGCGTGATCGCCGAGGGCACGGCCGAGCAGATTGCGCAGAACCCGGAGTCGCTGACGGGCCGCTTCCTGTCGAAGCCGCTGGTGCATCCGCTGCAACCGCGCCGGGACATGGACCCCGAGGCGCCGAAGCTGACGGTGCTCAATGCGACGCTGCACAACCTGCGCGGCGTCACGGTGGACGTGCCGCTGCACCGCCTGGTGGCGATCACGGGCGTGTCGGGTTCCGGCAAGTCCACGCTCGCGCGCGACGTGCTGCTGGCCAACATGGCCGCGGCGGTGCCGCTGCGCCGGGCGCCGTCGACGTGGATCGGCTGCGACGCGATCGAGGGCCATCAGCGCGTGGACCGGGTGCTGGAGGTCGACCAGACGCCGATCGGCAAGACGCCGCGCAGTTGCCCGGCGACCTACATCGGCTTCTGGGACGCGATCCGCAAGCTGTTCGCCGAAACCCTGGAAGCGAAGGCCCGCGGCTATGGTCCGGGCCGCTTCAGCTTCAACACCGGCGAGGGCCGCTGCCCGGCCTGCGAAGGACAGGGCATGCGCACCATCGCGATGAGCTTCCTGCCGGACGTGAAGGTGCTCTGCGACCAATGCCATGGGCAGCGCTTCAATCCCGAGACGCTGGCCGTGACCTGGCGCGGCAAGAGCATCGGCGAGGTGCTGCAGATGGAGGTGGACGAGGCGGTGGAGTTCTTTGCCGCAATGACGTCGATTGCCCATCCGCTGAAGCTGCTGCAGGACGTCGGCCTGGGCTACCTGACGCTGGGCCAGCCCAGCCCGACGCTGTCGGGCGGCGAGGCGCAGCGGATCAAGCTGGTGTCCGAGCTGGTGAAGGTGCGCGACGACGTCACGCGCCGCGGCCAGAAGGCGCCGCACACGCTGTACGTGCTGGACGAGCCGACGGTGGGGCTGCACATGGCCGACGTCGAAAAGCTGATCCGCGTGCTGCACCGCCTCGTGAGCGGCGGGCACAGCGTGGTGGTGATCGAGCATGACCTCGACGTGATCGCCGAGGCGGACTGGGTGCTGGACCTGGGGCCGGAAGGCGGTTCGGCGGGCGGTGTCGTGGTTGCGCAAGGACGGCCGGAGACGCTGGTGGCCCTGGGCACGCACACCGGGAAGGCCCTGGCGCCGGTGCTGGCGAGACGGTAAGGAGAGGTGATGCGATGGCCCACCCCAAATTGGTGGGAACGCTGATGCACCTGCAATTCTCTTCGACGCAAAATGTCGTAAAACATTTGTGGTCAGGGAGGAAGTCATGGTCGCACGCAACGTGCTGATGGAAGAACAACCGGTTTCTTCAACTCCCGCTCCTGCGGAGACGTTGATGCAGCGGTTTGAAGGAAGACAATCGAATGAATTGGTTTTGGCCTTCGCCGGACCCATTGGGTGCGGCATTAAGTCCGTGGTTAATGCGGCTCGCAGAAGCCTGCTGAAGCTGAATTATCGGGTTGAAGTAATCAAGGTCAGTCAATTCCTAGAGGAATCCCTAGCGGCCGGAAGAATTCAAGCGACAGTTAAGGATCAGGAATGGTCAGACCCATTTTATAGATATCGTAAGCTTCAAGAGGCCGGGAAGAGAATCCGGGAATTGAGTGAGAATAAACACATTCTTGCCGAATTCGCTGTAAGTCAAATTGTCTTGGACAGAGAGCGGAGCAGAGACGAAGCTGTTAATGCGCCGGTTGAGAGTTACTCTCAGCGAGTTGCCTACCTAATCGATCAAGTGAAGCGCCCGGAAGAGGTAGACCTCTTGAGGGCTCTTTATCGCAACCTCTTCTATTTGGTCGGCGTTACCAAACCTTATGCGCAGCGCAAGCGCTTGCTTGAAGATGACGGGGTCGACGAAACAGAAACCGAAAAGCTAATTGAGATCGACCGAAGCGAGGAGGGCTTGTGGGGTCAGCAGCTAGATAAAACGCTGCACCTCGCGGACTTCTTCGTTAGAAACGATGCACTTGTAGATCAAAGGAATGCGATAGATCGATTCGTTAGTCTGATCCATGGTGACAAAAGCAAAACGCCGGACGTTCTAGAAACAGGGATGTATGCGGCTTATGCCGCTGGTCTTCGCTCGGCTTGCTTGTCTCGCCAAGTGGGAGCCGCAATTGCCAATACGAACGGCGATGTAATTGCCACAGGCTGTAATGACGTGCCGGCGCCTAAAGGGGGGCTTTATGGAGGAGCACGTTCCCATCAGGACCACCGCTGCGTCCATATTGGGGACCGCGAATGCTTCAATGATTACTACAAGCGTAAACTCCAAGAGGATATCGGATATGTCCTCGATGTGATTTTCAGGGAGAACGGCGTCGGTAACTCAGGAAAAATACTTAAGCAGAGTTTGGAGGCGATATATAAGAAAACTCGACTGGGAAGTCTTATAGAATTTTCTCGCTCTGTTCATGCGGAAATGGATGCCATTGTTTCCTTAGCTAGATCCGGAGGTGAGGGGATCAGGGGGGCGAGGCTTTTTACGACTACCTTCCCCTGTCATAGCTGTGCACGACACATCGTGGCTTCCGGAATTGAAGAAGTCATCTATATCGAGCCCTATGATAAGAGCATGGCTCAACAACTGCATCGTGATGCGATTTCGTTCGAGAGTCCCGCAGACTACTCTGAAGAGATGAATGATGAGGATCGTAGACATCAAGAATCAAAAGTGAAATTTCTTCACTTCGAAGGTGTCTCCCCTAGGTTATTTGCAACGGTCTTCAGGGCGGATGGAAGAAAGAACAAAGATACGGGCCGGTTCGTACCGATCGCAACAGAGAATCCCGCCAAGGTGCTGCCCGAGTATTTGGATAACTATCACGCGTTCGAAGACGCCGCAGTGAAACATTTTGCGGAAAAATTATCGAAATTGCCTTCGGTGAAATATTGACACCAAATGGTGGTGGCGCTAGAATCGCCACCCTAATCGGATAGGTCAGATGTTGCTGGGGAGCTTGTTATGTCTAACAACAATGAAGAGCCCGGGCAGTTGCAACTTCCGTTTGATCGCGATCTCCCAACTGGCATGCGATCGAACGTTTTTCTTTTTCGCCGAAAAAGTGAAACAAATTCTCAATCACCGACTATCGGTGGTGGTGTAGAAGGCGGTAATCGTGATGCCGCGCTTGAAGAGGAAATTTTGAAGAGAGTGATCGCTCGAGCTAGCAAATTGGATTGGTAGGTTTGGAAAAGATAAGGCGACAGGAGTGATCCTGTCGCCTTATCTTTTCCAGCGCAGATTCATTCCGATCGGCGCATCGGAGTTGGGTGGGGCGTCTGTTTCGTTGCTCCCTGAGAGGGGCTGGTGGCTGCCTTGCAACGCGGTTTCCAGCCCTTTTCTCCAACGGTCAAGGTTCTTCCGGCAACTTGTGCCGCATGCGGCCGCGCGGTCAAAAATTGCCCCTGTCTTTCGCGGCAGTCATTCGGGCTGGCGGATGGGGCAGGCATGGCGAGCGGCAATGGCGTTCGAGAACGAGCGCACGGCGAGCAACGAGGATCGCCTCGTAAAGTTTGATTTCTCCCGGTTGCCCCCGTCGTCGCTGCGAGGCCATGAAGGGTTCTGCAATGCCTCGGCCCGTGTCACCGCACCTTTCACGGAACGGTGCGCCGAGGCAGTCCCCGGACGACGAGACCCCTTGGATCCCGGCTCTCCCGAATACCTCGCCCTTGTTCAGCGCATCCACGAGAGAGCGAAGAAGCTCCCCCGATAGCTATGCCAACGGATACGCCCTGATCTCGATCAGATGCTGGTTCGTTCGGTCGGATGCCGGTGTAGAACGCGACGCTCGCCGCCAGGGCGTTGACCTTCAGGAGCAGGGGATCGCGACAGCCTCTCGGCATCTCCCGGTCGATCACGCGCTGGCCTGCTCAGTGGGGCTTGCGTCGCTGGCGCTGCTCGAAGTCGTCGCCGTGGTAGACGTTGCCGTCCCAGGTGCCCGAGCGGTGCTTCGCGCGGGCGATCGCATCGAGGGCGGCGTCGTGGGCCGCGCGGCGGCGATCGCGCGAGTTGAAGCGGCCCTTCAGGCCGATGCCGCTGCCGAGCAGCAGGCCCGGGCGCTTGATCCACGCGCGCCAGGCCATCTGGTAGCGCCGCGGCAAGGCCATGTCGATCGCGAGGAACACGCAGATCAGCAGTCCGAGGGCGGCGATGACTTTGGCGAACATACGTCGGCGCGGTGAATCACGCCTTGCTGGCGTGCAAGCGGCCGACTATACGCGAGGGGAGAAACTCAGTCGCGATGATGGCCGCGTCCATGCCCATGGCCACGATCACCGCGGTCGCCGTCGCGGTCCCAGCCGCCGCGACCGCCGCCTCGGTGGTCATCGCGGCGCTCTTCCCAGCGCCGATCGTCCCAACCGCGGCGATCGTCGCGGTGGTCGTGCCAGTCGCGGCGACCATCCCAGCGGCCGTCCCAATGGTCCCGGCGCACCGGCTCCCAACGCGGCGGCGGCGGGGGAGCATAGACCGGCATCGGATGCACGTGCGGGCGGCCGTAGTAGACCGGGGCATAGGTCCGCGTGTACCAGTCCTCACGGACGAAATACACCGGCCGGCCGCAGGCGCGGTAGTAGCCGCAGTGGCGCGACCAGGCGTGGTAGTGGGCAGGCGGAACGCGCAGGTAGAGGGGCGGAGCAGGGGCGTAGACCCGCTCGATCACCATCGGCTGCGCGTAGATGACGTCCGGACGGACGTTACCGACATCGATGCGGCCATAGAAACCGGGCTGTCCGACGCTGATGGACACGCCCACATCGCCTGCGAAGGCGGTCGGCGCAGCCAGCGCGCTGGCGATCAGCGCCGCGGCGCCGAGGATGCGTTGGATCACGTGCTTCATGAAACCTCCGACCTACCTAGGGAAAGTATGGACGGTTAACGCGCGCTTGACGGATCCGGTGCACAGCGCAGCGGTAAGCAGTTGTTGTGCCCCTCCCTAGAATCCCGCGTCCCTGCTGACCCTGCGGGGCGTGGAGCAACGATTTGAAACGATGGATCCTGACTTCCCTGGCGCTGGCGACCCTCGCGACGGGACTGGGCGCGAGCGAGCGCTCGCTGGCGCAAACGGCCGCCGCGCCGGTGGCCGTGGCCAATCGGCCGTTGACGCTGGAACAGCTTTTCCGCGCCGAGCCCTATCGTGGCGAGGCCGCCAAGGAGGTGAAGTTCAGCGCCGGCGGCCGCTACGTGGCCTATCTCTGGAACCCGTTCGGGGAGCCGGGCAGCGACCTGTACGTGCATGACACCCAGACCGGCCGCACCCTGCGACTGACCTCGCCGGCCCTGATGGCGATGGTGGAAACGCCGGAGAACCTGGATCGTTTTGCCCGCAAGCTGAAGCAGAAGCGCGATGAACAGGCCGAACGGCAGGCTCGGGAAGAGGCCCAGGCCGCCTACCTGCGTGGCGAGGCCGTCGACCTGGAACAGTGGGAGCGCCGGGAGATCGAGGCGCTGAAGGTCGAGCTGGCCGAGCGCAAGGCGCGCGACGAGGCCCGCAAGGCCGCCGAGAAGGCGGCCTGGGGCGAAGCGCCGGCCGCCGCCGCGGCGCCGGCCTCGGGTGCCTCCGCGGCCGAGGCGAAGAAGCCGGCCAAGGACCCCAAGGACATGGCGCTGTGGGAACTGCGGGACGAGCTGAAGAAGAAGCGCGAGCGCGAGAAGCTCAAGCCCGAGGACCTGTATCCCGGCGTGTCGCAATTCGTGTGGGCGTCCAAGGCGGACGAACTGGTGCTCGCTTACCGCGGGCAACTGCTGCGCTGGAAGGCCGGCAGCGAGCGCGCCGAGCCGCTGCTCGCGACCGGTCGCGGACTCAAGCCGGTGGCCTACGCGCCGGACGACCAGTCGCTGATCGTGCAGGACGAGACCCGCGTGCTGCGGGTGCGCCTGGCGACGGCCGGCATCGAGGTGATCAATCGGGAGCTGTTCAACCCGGACGACGAGGACCGCAAGTTCCGCATCGCCCAGACGGCCATCAGCGAAGACGGTCGCTGGATGGCGCTGGTGGCCCATGCGCCGCTGGTCGGTCCCGACGGCAAGCCGCTGCCCAAGCCGGGACGGCAGGTCGAGATCATGAACTACGGGGATCGCTGGGCGACGGCGAAGAAGGTCGATCGCGAGGTGTCCGACGACAAGCGCGGGCTGCCCTCGATGGCGATCTACATCCGCAAGGTCCCGGCCACCGGCGCTCCGCCGGAGCGCCAGCCGCAACCGGTGTTCACGCATCCGGGCGGTGATGCCTGGTTCGAGATCTCGCCGGTGGTGTGGGCGCGCGATGGCAGCCATTACGCGTTCACCACCTTCGAGCGCGAGAAGGACCAGTTCCGCGTCTACCTCGGCAAGCCCGGAGAGGCGAAGCCGGAGATGGTGCTCGAGCGCCGCGCGCCCATCCATCACGAGCTGGTCAATGTGATGACGCCGACCTTCACGCCGGATGGGAAGCAACTGGTGCTGATCCTGGCGGACAACGGCTGGCGCCAGCCCTATGCGATGAGCCTTGCCGCAGGCGCCGACCGTTCGGTGACGCCACTGGTGAAGGGGGAGTTCGAAGCCTTCCAGGTGCTTGGTTTTACGCCGGACGCGAAGACGATGTTCGTCGTGTCCAACAAGGACGACTACGCGGCGATGAATGTCTGGCGGGTCGAGCTCAAGGAGGGCCGCATGACCGCACTGGGCCGTTCGCCGGACTACCACCGCAACGCGGCCGTCGCCCGCAACGGGCAGTGGGCCGCCGCGGTGGCCGGCAACTGGGCCGAGCGGCCCGAGCTCAAGCTGCTCAAGGGCCAGCCGGCGGCCGTCGCGGAGCCGGGCAGGCTGCTCACGCAGAGCCACGATCCGGCCTGGACGAAGGTCGACGTCCTGCGGCCCGAGCGCTTCAGCTTCAAGAACCGCCACGGCGACCTGATCCCGGCCTATGTGTTCAAGCCGCTGGGCTGGGCGCCGAGCGACAAGCGCGCTGCCATCGTCTACACCTACGGCGGGCCGCTCAATGACCGCCATTCGGTGGAGACCGACAGCTTCCAGCCGACCGGCTACCTCTTCGCGATGTACATGGCGGCCAAGCATGGCTATGTCACGGTGACGGTGGACCCGCGCGGCCATTCCAACTACGGCGAGAAGTTCGCCGATGCCAACTGGGAAAAGCCGGGTGCGCCGCAGACCGAGGACCTGGAGGACCTGGTCGCCACCATGACGGCCACCCTGGGCGTGGATGCCCAGCGCATCGGCCTGAACGGCTGGAGCTTCGGCGGCTTCCAGACCCAGTACACGATGTACACGAAGCCCGACCTGTTCGCGGCCGGCATCGCCGGCGCGGGGCCGACGCAATGGGAGAACTACAACAGCTGGTACAGCGGCCGCACCATCGGCAAGGTCGACCGCGCCAAGCCGGTGCTGCGCAAGTTCTCGCTGCTGCCGCTGGCCAAGCAGCTCAGGAAGCCGCTGCTGCTGGTGCACGGGATGCAGGACCCGAACGTGCTGTACCAGGACACCGTCAACGTGTACCGCGCGCTGCTCGAGTCGGGCAAGGAGGGGCTGGTCGAGCTGTTCCTGGACCCGGACGGCGAACATGCGCTCGGCGGCGCGGTGAAGGCCGTCGGCTGGCATCGCAAGTACGAGGCGTTCTGGCTGCAGCACCTCGGCGCAGCGCAGCGCAAGTAAGGCGCTCATCCCTCCGAAGGCCCGCGGCTGAAAAGTCCGCGGGCCTTTTTCTTTCCCGATCTCCAACGTTTTACCGACGTTGAATTGACACTGTTAAGTTTCTACGGCGTTTTGCTCACGGGATATTCATATTGAATCAACGCCGCCTTGACGAATTTGC
This sequence comes from Roseateles chitinivorans, assembly GCF_002761755.1. Classification (GTDB taxonomy): domain Bacteria; phylum Pseudomonadota; class Gammaproteobacteria; order Burkholderiales; family Burkholderiaceae_C; genus Roseateles; species Roseateles chitinivorans. Next base: position 36,323 of record NZ_PEOG01000022.1, on the reverse strand, counting down.
ATCGGTTCATTTCGAGCTTCTCCAATCGAGGGGCGTTAGCAATACCCTTCCGCCGGCGCAGACCTCGGTGGCCGATGCGGCGGGGCAGGTCGAAAACTCCGCGCGCCAGGTTTTCATGGACAGGCAGGTCGATCCGAATCCCTTCATGGACATGTTCGTCTGTCCAAGAAATGAGCGCTGGCTGCCGCGCCTGCTCCAACTCGACGACGGGAAGACGCATTTCGAGGCGCAGGGGGCCGCGCATCTCTTCTCCTATGAAGGCATCACCCGCCGCTGCGACGGGTTGCTCCAGGATCTGCGGCGCAGGGGCGTGGCGGTGACGCCCGTGCCCTGAGCGGCCGATGTCGTGGGGCGGGCAGGGCGCCGCACCTCCCGGAAGTGGCCTGAGCTACGGGCGCGGCCGACGCAGCCGCGCTGCCGCTGCCGCTGCCGCTGCCGCTGCTGGCGGCGTCAGGGTGCCGCGACCACCGTCTTCACGCGCTCGCCCGGCTTGGGCAGCGCCTCGCCGCCATAGCGGCCATTGAGCAGCTTCAGCTGGGCTTCGGTCAGCACCGAGGTCTTCGCCATCTCGGCGAAGCCGCCGGCCGGGAACGGACGCAACGCGACCTTCCACGGCTTGGCCAGCTTGCGGTCGTCCGCGGTCAGCGCGCGGAAGCTCTCCTCCGCCTGCGTCAGCGCGGCGCGTCGCGCCTGCAGGGTCTGGCCGTCCTTGGCGGCGTAGACCAGCGCGTACACCGCGCCCTTGGCGCTGGTGATCAGCGTGATCTCGGCATTGCTGCGCTGTCCCTGTGCGTTGCGACGCACGCCGCTGAAGTGCGTGGCCTTCAGGCCGTTGATCGTCTTCGCGTCGGTGCGGCCTTGCTCGGCACCCCAGCGCCGCAGGATCTCGTCATGCGCGCTCCCCGCCTTCTCGGGCACCGGCTGCAGGATCAGCGCCGCATCGCGTTGCGGGCTCATGACCGTCAGCGATTCGCTGCCGTTCTGCAGCGACCATCCGGCTGGCGCGGTCAGCGCGATGTCCAGCGTCGGGTGCAGGAACTGCTGACCTCTCACCAGCCCCTGCGCCGGACTGTCGCCGAAGACCATGCCATCGATCGCTTGCAGGAAGGCCGCGCGGTTCTCGTCCACCGCCTGACCGGCGGTCAGCTGCGAGGCCTCGTCGCGGATGCGCTGCAGGCGCTGCTCGTTGCTCGGATGCGAGGCCAGCCAGTTGTTGCCGGTCTGCGGCTGGCGCCCCTGCGCCCGCGCCTGGTCGGCTGCGAACTGCTCCTGGTCCTTCAGCACCTGGATCACGTCGACCATGTGCTTCGGGTCGTAGCGGTTGCGCGCCAGGTATTCGGCGCCCAGTTGGTCCGCCTGCAGTTCCTGCTCGCGGCTGTAGGAGGCGATGTAGCCCGCCGCCGCGTTCTGCGAGAGCTGTCCGGCGATGTCCGTCGCGCCGCCGACGCCGCGCGACTCCAGCACCGCGCCCAGCACCGTCGCGGCGAGCACGCCGATGCCGGCGTTCTGCTGGCGCGTTGCCCGCTGCGCGCCGTGGCGCGCGGTCACGTGGCCGATCTCATGGCCCATCACGCCGGCCAGGTCGGCTTCGCTCTCCATGTAGGCGAGGATGCCGCGGGTGACGTAGACATAGCCGCCCGGCAGCGCGAAGGCATTGACCTCCGGGCTGTCGAGCACGGTGAAATGCCATTCGAGCTCGGCCCGGTGCGACTGCGCGGCGAGCTTGTTGCCCAGTGCGGTGACGTAGGCCTGCAGCCGTGCGTCCTCGACGACCGCGTACTCCTTGAGCACGTCCTGATGGGCCTCGCGGCCGGCGGCCACCTCCTGCTGCAGGCTCATCGCGCTGCGCTCGGTGCGGCCGGAGACCGGGTTGACGACATTGGTGCCGCAACCGGCGACCGTCAGCAAGGCGGCGGTGGCCAGCACCGCGAACGGAAAGTGGCGCTTCATCGGAAGAAACTCGGCATGACGGAAAAGGGAAGGCAGGCGCGATGCCCGCCGGCGGGAGCAGGGACGGCGAGAGACGGCGGGCGCGCTCAGGTGGCCTGCTGGCGCAGCGTCCACAGGGTCAGGACGCCTTCGGGCACCTCGCGGCTGAGCGCGTCGCGCCAGTGCAGGTCGGTGAGCTTTTCCTGGTCCTCGGCGCTGAGCTGGCTCTCGTCACCGCCCAGCAGCGCGATCGGCGCCAGCGCGGCCGCGGTCTTGACGTGCTCGAACAGCGGCGCCCAGGCCTCGCCGTCCTGGTCCACGCCGATCATGAAGCCGGTGCACCAGTCCTCGGCGTCGACCAGCTGCTGCTCGCCTTCCTCGGCCACGCTGAAGATCGGTTCCCACTCGTCCTGCTTCGAGGACCACTGCACCGCCAGGCTGTGCACATGGCGCAGCAGCAGCAACGCGATCTTCTTGCGCTGCTTGCCGCTGGCGAACGGGTCGCCGCCGCCCCACACCGGGCTCATCCATTCGGCGCCGGGCTTGTCGCTCAGCGACAGCGGGCTCAGCAGCTGCGCGCTCAGGTAGCCGTCGAGCGCCTCGATGTTCATCGCCGCGTCGTTGTCGATCTCGGACAGGAAGTCGTCGAGGTCCGACAGCTCGTCATCGGTCAGCGGGTGGTAGGTGGCCTTGTCGGGCTGGTACTGCGGGAAGTCCATGTCGGATCCTGGGAAGTCGGGCGGTGTCGGAAAGGGCGGGGCGGGCGCTCAGCCGTGGCGGCCGTGACGGCTCTTGGGCTTGCGGCCGTCCATGTCGGTCAGCTGGGTCTTGAGCAGCGCCATCAGCACGCGGGCGTTGGCCTCGGTCATGACGAGCAGCGTGCTGGGCTCGATGCCCTCGACCGGTTCGCGCTCCTTGACGAGGGCGTCCACCTTGAAGGTCACCAGGCCGCTGGTGCTCGAGTTCGAGGCGGCCTTGAACTTCTGGACTTCGATGTGATGCGTCTTCATGGGGCGTCATTCTCGGCGATGCCGCAGCCGCTGGATACCGGTGACCACGGCCACGACGACGATGCCCGCCAGGATGCCGGCGATCGCGTCGCCGAGCAGCTCGACGATCGTGCGGGCGAAGCCGCTCGCGCCGAGCGCCTCCACCACATGCTGGATGGCGTGATGCAGGAAGGGCGCGCCGTGCGTCAGGATGCCGCCGCCGACCAGGAACATCGCGGCGGTGCCGGCCACCGACAGCGCCTTCATCAGCCACGGCGCCAGCCAAAGCAGCCCGCGACCCAGCGCCTGCTGCCAGGCGGCTGCCTTGCGGCTGAGCCACAGGCCGGCGTCGTCGAGCTTGACGATGCCCGCGACCAGGCCGTACACGCCGATCGTCATCAGCAGCGCGATGCCCGACAGCACCAGCACCCGCGTCATGAAGCTGGCGTCGGCCACCGTGCCCAGGGTGATCGCGATGATCTCGGCGGAGAGGATGAAGTCGGTCCGGATCGCGCCCTTGACCTTGTCCTTCTCGAGCGCGACCAGGTCGATCGCCGGATTCCTGGAGGCCTCGGCCAGCGCGGCCTCGTGGGCGTCGTCGTCGGCGGTGTGCAGCCACTTGTGGGCGAGCTTCTCGACGCCTTCGAAGCAGAGGTAGGCGCCGCCGATCATCAGCAGCGGCGTGACCAGCCACGGCGCCCAGGCGCTGATGGCCAGCGCCGCCGGCACCAGGATCGCCTTGTTGATCAGGGAGCCCTTGAAGACGCCCCAGACCACCGGCAGTTCCCGGTCGGCGCTGACGCCGGTGACCTGCTGGGCATTGAGCGCCAGGTCGTCGCCGAGGACGCCGGACGTCTTCTTGGCGGCCATCTTGGAAAGCAGGGCCACGTCGTCCAGGATCGTGGTGATGTCGTCGAGCAGAGCGAGCAGGCTGGAGGCCATGGCGGAGGTGTCCCGTTCCCTGAAGGTGATGATTTGTGCGAAGCCCGTCTTTGTACCTGAAGCCGACCCTCCTCCTCGTCACGTCTTGCCGGCGGTGGCAAACTCCGGCGCCATGAAACGCCGCACCGCCACCCAGCTCTTCGCCGCCGCGCTCGTCGCGGTGTCCGCCACCTCGGTCCATGCCGCCGACGCCGCCGCCGGTGCGCCGGGCCCGTATGACGAGCAGGCCGACGCCCGCGCCGACATCAACACCGCGGTCGCCCGCGCCGCCAAGGAAGGCAAGCAGGTGCTGGTGGTCTACGGCGCCAACTGGTGCAAGGACTGCCTGGCGCTGAACAAGGGCTTCGGGCAGGGCCACCTGGGCGGCGCGGTCGACAAGCGCTTCGTCACCGTCAAGGTGAATGTCGGCCGCTTCGACAAGAACGTGGACGTCGCCAACCAGATGGGCGTGACGCTGAAGAAGGGCATCCCGACCGTCGCGGTGCTGGGCGCCGACGGCCAGGTGCTGGGCACGACCAAGGGCGGCGAGCTCGCCGATGCCCGCAACATGGGCGAGGACGCGGTGATGCGGGTGCTGGAGTCGCTGGGCAAGTCCTGAGCACAGCCTTCGCGTGGCGCGGATGCATGCATAGGCAGGGATCTGGTTCCAGGCTTTGCTGCTTTGCTGTTGAGTCCTGACCCCCGATAGCGCTGCGGCTATCGACCGGGGATGCGGGCCCCGTGATCAAGGGTCAAGTCTTGCGCCCGTGGCCGGAACGGCGGCCCGGGCGCTTGTCTTTTGTGCGGTCATCGCCTAGTTATTGGGCATGGCCAGGCCGCTTCGCATCGAGTTTCCCGGCGCCGTGTATCACGTGGCGACGCGTGGCGATGCGTCCGTGTTCGCCGATGACGAGGACCGGCTGGCGATGCTGGGCCTGATCGAACAGGCCGCCCAGCGCTTCGACGCCCAGGTGCTGGCCTACGGGCTGGGGCGCGAGCATTACGAGCTGCTGCTGTTCACGCGGCAGGCCAATCTGTCGCGCTTGATGCGCCATCTCAATGGCGTCTATACCCAGGCGCACAACCGCCGGCATGGGCAGATCGGGCACGTCTTCCAGGGGCGGTTCAAGGCGGTGCTGGTGGATCGGGAGCATCTGCTGCTGGATGCCTGTCGCTATGTGGAGCTGATCGGGCGGCGCGCCGGGCTGGCGTCGTCGCCGGTGGCGTGGGGCTGGAGCAGCTTGCAGGCGCATGCGGGGCTGGTGGCGGCGCCGGAGTGGCTGGAGGTCGACGGGCTGTGGACCAACGTGCTGGGACGCGTGCCGCAGAACGCGGCCGATCGGCGGAAGGCGGCGCAGCGGTATCAGGCGATCGTGGAGTCGGAGCCGGACCTGGATATCTGGGGGCAGCTGCGGCACCAGATCTTTCTCGGGGACGCGGCCTTCGTGCAGCGCACCGTGCGGCAGAGCGAGCATCCGCCGCGGGCGTCACGGCCAAGGAGGCGCTGGGGCGACTGGCTCAAGGCCAGCGGCAGCCGCGAGGAAGCGCTTTATCGCGCTCACACCGAAGGCGGACAGTCCATGACGGCGCTCGCCCGCGAGCTCGGATTGTCGGTATCCCGCGTCAGCCGCCTCATCTCCTGCCACGAACGGCAGCGCTAAAAGGCTGCCACTCGTCGTTGCAAATGCTCGCCATAGCGCTGCTATGGCTGTGCTTTGCGCCTAGATTGGCAGCCTTTTAGCGCTGCCGTCGCTCGTGGAAGGGCGCTGCCGTCGCTCGTTGAAGGGCGCTGCCGTCGCTCGTTGAAGGGCGCCGCCGTTGCTCGCGGAAGGGCGCTGCCGTCGCTTGTAGAGGGGCGCTGCGGTTGCGGAAGCGACGCGCGGTCGCGGCAGTACCGTGGCAGCGTTGGGGCGGAGCGGAATCAGTGAAGGGCGTGGGCGGGGGCTGCGGGGCAGGCAGCCAGCGAGCCGTCGGACTCGGCCGCCTCGTGCCAGGCCGCCGTCGTCAGCTCACGAGCAGCGCTCAACTGGTGACAGAGCTCGGCCACGCCCAGACCATCGGCCTCACCTTCGGGCATCGGCATCGCCGAAACCTCGCTCGGCAAATCCGCCAAGGCGCCCAGCAACTGGAACAGCAGTTCCAGATCCGGCGCCGCATCCGGCGTCTGCTGCTGCCGAGCCAGCCCAAGGCTCCGGCACAGGTAGAAGCAGGCATCCGCCGCCTGGTCGCACATCGCATGCGACATCGCCAGCTGCTCCAGCGCCTCGGCCCGAGCCGCCTCCGCCGCCGGGTCCCCGGAACGATCCGCCAACGCATCGAGCGCGGCAGACACCGGCGGGACGGCGAGCACCTCGTCATCCTGGAGCGGCAGCGGGATAGCAGTCTTTGAGTTCGCCATAGGGATTCAGCTGGGAACAGCGGGTCAGCCGGTCAACGGAAGAGATCCTAGGGATGCCCTGGCAAACGCGCCTCCCGCAGCTTGGGGGGAGCGCCAGCCCGGCAAACGCCGAGAAATTCAATTCCGTGAACTTGTCACACTTCGTGACACGAATGGCAGAGCTTACGCAGTTCCTAGCTGATTTGGGTGAATCACTTCACCTTCTTGGGGCGGGACCAGCCGGAAATCACGGTTTGTCGGCCGCGCGCCACAGCCAGGGCGCCGGGATCGACATCCTTGGTGATGGTCGAACCGCCGCCAATGGTGGCGCCATCGCCCAAGGTGACCGGGGCGACCAGCACGCAGTTGGAGCCGACATGCACGTCCGCGCCAATGGTCGTGCGGTGCTTGTTGGCGCCGTCGTAGTTGGCGGTGATGCTGCCCGCGCCGTAGTTGACCCGCTCGCCGACCGTGGCGTCGCCGAGGTAGGCCAGGTGATTGGCCTTCGCCCCCTTGGCCAGCGTGGAGTTCTTGACCTCGACGAAGTTGCCGATGTGGACCTCGGCACCCAGCCTCGCGCCCGGGCGCAGCCGCGCGAAGGGACCGATCAGCGCGCCCTCGCCGACGCTGGCGCCAGCCGCCTCGCCATCGATGTGGGTGAACTCGTGGATGCGCGCGCCGGCGCCGATCGTCGCGTTGCGGATTACGCAGTTCGCGCCGATGCGCACACCGTCGCCCAACGTGACCTCGCCTTCGAAGACGCAATTGACGTCGATCTCGACATCCTTGCCGCAGGTCAGCGTGCCCCGCAGGTCGAAGCGCGAGGGATCGGCCAGACGCACCCCGGCGGTCATCAGCGCCTCGGCCTGCACGAGCTGGAAACGGCGCTCCAGGTGCGCCAACTGGGACGGGCTGTTGACGCCCAGCACCTCGGTCTCGTCGGCGGTCTTCACGCCGACCACCGGCACGCCCTCGGCCACCGCCATCGCGACGATGTCGGTCAGGTAGTACTCGCCCTGCGCATTCTTGTTGTCGAGCTGGCCGACCCAGCGTTTCAGCGCTTCGGTCGGGGCGGCCATGATGCCGGTGTAGCACTCGCGGATGCGGCGCTGCTCGTCGCTGGCGTCCTTGTGCTCGACGATGGCCTTGACTTGGTCGCCATCCCGGACGATGCGGCCGTAGCCCGTCGGATCGGCGTACTCGATGGTCAGCAGCACCAGCCGCTCGCCGCCGCAGGCCTCGACCAGCGCGCGCGTCGTGGCGGTGCTGATGAGCGGGGTGTCGCCGCTGAGGATCAGCGTGCTGCCGCCGGCGGTCAGCGCCGGGACGGTCTGCTGGATCGCATGGCCGGTGCCGAGTTGCGGCTCCTGGCGCACGAAGCGCACGCCCTCGCCACCGATGGCCGCCTCGACCTGGTCGGCACCGTGGCCGGTGATGACGATGCGCGCATCCGCCTGCAGCGACGCCGTGTTGGCCAGCACGTGTCGCAGCAACGCGCGGCCGGCCAGCTTGTGGAGCACCTTGGGCAGGCTGGACTTCATGCGGGTGCCCTTGCCCGCGGCCATGACGACGATGTTCAGCGACATAAGAAAAATCGCGGTTCCCTGTTGGAGAGACCGCGATTATCGGGGCCCGGCGCCGCTGCGCCGCAGCGCCATCACTTGGATGGCGTCAGCTGCACGCTCACGCGGTGCGGCTCGGGGCGGGTGGCCGGGAAGTCGGCCATCGAGGCCTCGAACAGCGCGCCGAACAGTTCCTTGCCGCCTTCGGTGAAGCCGTCGCTGGAGGCGCGGGCCTCGTACAGCGGCTCGTTGGACTTGCGGTCGCGCAGCAGCATGGCGACCTCGCGGTCGTAGCGGCGCTCCATCATCGGGTCCATCGGGTAGGCGTAGCCCCAGCGGCTGTAGTACGGCCGCCAGGCCGGGCCGTAGCGCCAGCCCCAGTAGCTGCCGTTCCAGCGCCACCACAGCGGGTCGTCCCAGGGCGCGGTAGCGGTGCGGGTGACGCGGGCGCCGAGCGACACCAGGACGTCGGCCGCCTTCGGATCGCTCGCCTCGGTGAAGCCGGCCTTGATCAGCGCGCCGCGGGCAGCGTCCTCGAGCGCCGCCTGACCGGCGGCATCGCGTTGCTGCGAGGGCAGCCGCTCGAAGGCGAAGGTGCCCGCCTGTCGGGCGGCGGGCCAGGAGCCGAAGCTCTGGGCATCGGCCGAGACGGAGTTGAGCGAGGCACACGCGGTGAGCGACAGCACGGCTGCCGCGCCGAGGCTCGCGAGGGCCAGTCGACGATTCAAGGTGAACATGGAGACCTCCAGGTCAAGTGCCGCTGACAGCCGTCAGCCGGGCAGTCGCCGCGCCCGGTGACGCCGGTGCGCGGCGTGACGGTGCAACGATTGTGACCCGAGCCGGTTGACCCGCGCGTGCGCGTCGCGTGACGGCGCGGTAAGCGCTCGGTATCTCCTCGTATGAAAGCGCGAAGCCCGGGCATGCCCGGGCTTCGACGCGAGGAGGGGAGGTCCTCCGGCACTGCTCGCGGCTCGCGGACGGCGCTGCGGCCACCCGAGCGCCGGTCAGTCCTCGCTCGCCGAGTACGCCTCGCCCGCGTCATCGACGGGCGCCGGCACCTGGCCCGGGCGCACGAAGTTGACGACGCCGGTCGCCGGCGCTGGCGTGCCGCACTGCTCGTCCTCGTCGAAGGCGATGTCGCCGTCGGCGACCGGCGCGCCGGTGGCCTGGATGGTCTCGAACGGGAAGAGGTTGCGGTCCATCATGTGCGACGTGACGATGTTGCCCATCGCGGTGAACATGTTGTCGACCCGGCCCGGGAAGCGGCGGTCCCAGTCCTGCAGCATCGCCTTGACGGTGGCCCGCTGCAGGTTGGGCTGGCTGCCGCAGAGGTTGCATGGAATGATCGGGAAGGCCCGGTGCTCGGCCCAGCGCTCGAGGTCGCTTTCCTTGACGTAGGCGAGCGGGCGGATCACGACATTCCTGCCGTCGTCGCTGACCAGCTTGGGCGGCATGCCCTTCATGCGGCTGCCGAAGAACATGTTCAGCATCAGCGTGGTGACGATGTCGTCGCGGTGATGGCCCAGGGCGATCTTGGTGGCACCCAGCTCGCCAGCGACGCGGTACAGGATGCCGCGCCGCAGGCGCGAGCACAGCGAGCAGGTCGTCTTGCCCTCGGGCACCAGGCGCTTGACGATGGAGTAGGTGTCCTGCTCCTCGATGTGGAAGTCCACGCCGCGCGACTTCAGGTAGGCCGGCAGCACGTCCTCGGGGAAGCCGGGCTGCTTCTGGTCGAGGTTGACGGCGACGATGTCGAACTTGATCGGCGCGCGGTCGCGCAGGTTGATCAGGATGTCCAGCAGCGAGTAGCTGTCCTTGCCGCCGGACACGCAGACCATGATCTTGTCGCCGTCCTCGATCATGTTGAAGTCGGCGATCGCCTGGCCGACCTGGCGATGCAGGCGCTTGCTGAGCTTGTTCATCTCATGCGCATGCTTCTTGGCCGCGGCGTCCGCGGCGGCCAGGTCGATGCCGTCGATGTCGGCGGTGGAGTCGGTCATGGTCGGGTCCTCGATGTATTCGTCAAGCGGGGCCCGCGGAACCGGCTGGGCCGGGCCGCTGGGCCCGCCCCCATGGAGGGGGCGCGAGTCAGCACGTGGGGGAAGGGCTACCAGGTGCCGCATTCGGCGGAGATCGCGACCTGGCAGTCGGGGAAGATTTCCAGCTTGGTCACCTTGATGCGCACGCCCACCACGCCCGGCAGCTTCATCAGCCGGACGGAGAGCTTGCCCAGCAGGGCCTCGAGCAGGTCGGTGTGTTCGGCGGTGCACTCGTCGATGATGATCGCGCGCACCCGGCGGTAGTCCAGCACATGGCCGATGTCGGCGTCGCGCGAGACGATGGTCTGCGCGCCGAGGTTGACCTCGGCATCGACCTGGATCGGTTGCGGGCCCTCGCGCTCGAAGTCGAGCACGCCGAGGTTGGCGCCGAAGCGCAGCCCGTGGATGTGGATGACCTGGCGGTTGTTGCGACGCAGCGCCGGCGGCGGTTGCGACTCGCGCAGCGGCCGCAGGAAGGCCTCGATCTGCTTGGCGGCGACGACGCCATCGCCCAGCGCCGTCTGCACGCAGGGGTGCTGGCGGCCGCTGGCGTCGCCGGCGACGAACAGGCCCAGCACGCCGAAGCGCGGCTCGTCGCGGAACGGCTGGGAGGGCGCGGTCACGCCGGCGCGCTGGAGGGCATCGGCCACCTGCAGCCAGGCGGAGGCCTCGGGCTCGTAGCCGAGCAGCACCGCGACGTGATCGAAAGCTTCCTCGCCGTGGGCCTTCGAGGTGACGACGACACCGTCGGCGGTGGCGGTCACCGCGGTCGGCAGCGCCTGGGCGGGGCGGCGGCGCAGGCCGGGCGCGCTGTCCAGCTGCTGGATCAGGTGGCTTTGCGCCCGCCATTCGGAGCGCGACCAGAGCGTCACCGCATGGCCGCGGCCGGCCAGGTACAGCGCGTTCTCGACCGCGTTGTCGCCGCCGCCCAGCAGCAGCACCCTGCCCGCGGGCAGGCGGTCGCGAACGGCGGTCAGCTCGATCGCGTCGAGCACCCGGTCGTGGCGGTCGCGGGCGGGGTACAGCGGCGCCGGATGGCGCGGCGTCAGACCGGTCGCCAGCAGCAGCGCGCGGGCGCGCAGCGGGCGCAGTCCGCTGGCGTCGGTCGCGTCGGCGGCGCCTTCGGCGAAGGCCGGACCGCCGTCGAGGTAGAGCGTCCAGCCCTGTTCGGCCTGCCAGTCCAGATGGTGGATGGTCTGCCCGATCAGCGTGTGCACGCCGGCTTGGTTGGCGGCGTGGCGGGCGTAGCGCTCGCCGAGCGCGGCGAGCGATTCACCCGGAGCGCCGAGCAGCCAGTCCTGGCGGTAGTCCAGCGGGCGGAGGCTGTCGCACAGGCGCGGCGCGCGCTCGATCAGCGCGACGCTGAGTCCGAGCTGCGTGAGCCAGCTGGCGGCGCTGCAACCCGCCGGGCCGCCGCCGACGATGGCGGCGTCGACAAGCGCGGGCAGGCTGGCGGGCAGTCGGTCGGGCGAGGTCTGGGACATGGGAGGCGTGGCGTCGGCCGGCGGGGCCGCCGGCGCATGGACGGCCGGTCAGCCCGGCCCTGGCCCGGGAGAGCGGAGGGCCACCGTCCCGAGCAAACCGGGGATTATCCCGGATGAGCGCCCGAAACCGCCATGCGGGGCCTTCTCAGGTCGCGACAGGGCGCCGCCCGGTGACGCGTGTCACGGGCGGACGGATGGGCGGATAGGCGGATGGGCGGACGGACGGGGCGGCGGGCCGCCCTGCGCCTCGGGCGTCCGTTCCGGCCTTTCGACCGGATGCTCGACGGCGGTGACGCTCAGAGCACCGCGCTGTCGGCCGTGAGCAGGCCGCGCTCCCTCGCGATCGTGGCGGCCTGCGTGCGGGTGGCAGCGGCGAGCTTGCCCAGGATGCCCTTCATGTGGGTCTTCACCGTGCCGGCGGAGATGTCGAGCGCCAGCGCGATCGCCTTGTTGCTCTTGCCGTCGGCGACCAGGCGCAGCACCTGGCGTTCGCGGCCGGTGAGGCGGCACCGGCTCATGCTGTCGGCGACCCGCCGGGCGGCGAGCGCGCTCAGGTAGCGCGAGCCGCGCGCCAGGTGCCGCACACCGGCCACCAGCTCCTGCGACGCGCAGCCCAGTTCGACATACCCGTCCACGCCGGCCTCCAGCGCGCTGCGCACGTCCTGTTCGCGGTCGTGGGCGGTGAGGACCATCACGCGCGGCGCGGGCGTGGCGCCGGGGACGGCCGAGCGGCCCGGTGCTTCGCTGGCCCGCAGGGCCGCCAGCGCCATGGCGCGGGCGTAGTCGGCGATGACGACATCGGTCCGACGGCCCGCGCGCGTGGCCCCCGGCAGCTCGATGCGGTCGTCGAGGATGTCGATGTCCCCCTCGCGCGACAGCAGGCTGGCGAGGCCGGCGGCGACAACGGGGTCGGAATGGGCGACCCGCACCTGGATGCGGGCGAAGGCGGCATGGAACACGGCGGGCGTCCTTTCTACTCGGTCCTGCGGGCCGCGCGCTGAGCGTCGGCCCCGGGCGCAAGGGTAGGAGGGCGCCGTGGCGGCCGACATCCTGCGTTGGTATAGGTCGGCTCAGCCGGATGCAGGGGCGGCGACCGCGCGCCCTGGCCTCAAAAGCACTCGTCGAGCAGCAGGTGGAACTCGAGCTTGCGCGCGTCCGGCGTGGCGATGCCGTAGGCCTCGAAGAAGATCCCGCTCAGCGACGGACCGAACTCGTCGAGGCAGTTGGCCAGGATCGCGAGATCGCGATAGCGGTCGGCGACGCCGACGCGGCCGAGGTCGATCACGCCGACCACCTCGCCGTCGGCGCTCATCAGGAGGTTGTCGAGCGAGAAGTCGCCGTGGCTGACGACGGGGTCTTCCGGCAGCGGCAGCAGGTCGCCGAGCGCGGCCCACACCTGCTCGGGCGTCCAGCCCTGACGCGCGTCGTCGAAGTCGTCGGCGTCGATGAGCCCGGCCTCGAGCCGCTGGCGGGCCAGGTCGAGCTGCAGGCGGTGGTTCGCGTTGAACGGGCAGGTCTCCACCGGCAACGCATGCAGGCGGCGCAGGCAGCGCCCGATCGACGCCACGATCGCCGGGGCGCGATCCGGCGCTTGTTCGAGCCATTCGTAGGCGGTTCGGCCGGGCACGGCCTGCGTCAGCAGCCAGGCGGTCCCGCCCGTCGCCTCGAAATGCGCGATCGCCGGCACGGGCCAACGCCCGGTCAGCCACCGCAGCCGGGAGAACTCATCGACGATGGCCGCGGCGGCTGCGCCATCGCCGTGCTTCAGGTAGAGATCGGGCGCGCCGTCGCGCTGCACCCGATGCACGATCGCGCCGGCCTCGCCGACCAGGTTGCGGTGCCACTCGCGGCCCGCGAGGGTCGCGGCGAGCGACGGCGGCAGCGACGGCGCGGAAGCAGGGATCTCACGGAGGTCGTCAGTCTCGGATTCGTCTGTCATGGTCGGTAAAGCAGCCTCGAGGGCGCGAGTATCGACGCGCGGCGATCGCAAGGCGCGGCGGCGAGCCATGGGCATCGTCGGGCACGACATCGGCCCGGCCGTCGCGTCGCGCGACTTCGAGCTGCTGCTTCCCGGGGGCGAGCGGGTACGGGCCCAGGAGCGCCTCTTCGTCGTACGCGCTGCTGATCGACGCTTGTCGCTGCGGGCAGTCGGCTGCCGGTAGCGCCAAGCCTTCAGCGACCGGGGATGTCAGCGTCGCAGGCGCCGCCAGGCCCGCCAACCCAGCAGCACCGCCAGGATCGAGCCGTAGACCAGCGGCTCGGCGAAGTTGTTCTTGCCGGCGCGCATCCAGATGAAGTGCATCAGCCCGACGACCGCGATCGCGTAGACCAGCTTGTGCAGCGCCTGCCAGCGCGGCGCACCCAGCGCCTTGATCGCGCGGTTGAATGAAGTCGCCGCCAGCGGCACCAGCAGCATCCAGGCGGTGAAGCCCATCAGGATGAAAGGCCGCTTGCCGATGTCGCGGAGGATGTCGGCCAGGTCCAGGCCCTTGTCGAGCCAGCCGTAGGCCAGCAGGTGCAGGCTGGCGTAAAAGAAGGCGAACAGGCCCAGCATGCGGCGGAAGCGCGCCAGCGCCGGCTGGTTCGTCCAGGTGCGCAGCGGCGTCACCGCCAGCGTGATCCACAGCAGGCGCAGCGCCCAGTCGCCCAGCCCCCGGATCAGCGTCTCGGCCGGGTTCGCGCCCAGCCGGTCGGCGAAGGCACCGAAGACATACCAGGCCAGCGGCAGCAGGCACACCAGGAAGAGCACCACCTTGGCCGCCGGATGCAGCAGCGGATGGCGCTTCGCCGGCGGGCGGCGCGGCGCTGTCGTCGGAGATGCGGCAGCGGTGGAGGTCGGGGCGGATGTCATCGGCGTCTGCGGAGCGTCGGTGGCGGGGCGGGGGCCCTCAGTAGTTCTTCTTCAGGTCCATGCCGGCGTACAACTGCCCGACCTGCGCCTCATAGCCGTTGAACATCAGCGTCGGGCGGCGCTTGGCGAAGAGGCCGTCCTCGCCGATGCGGCGTTCGGTGGCCTGGCTCCAGCGGGGATGGTCGACCGTCGGATTGACGTTGGAATAGAAGCCGTATTCCTGCTGCGCCGCCTTGGTCCAGCTGCTCACCGGCTGCTTCTCGACGAAGCGGATCTTGACGATGGACTTGGCCGACTTGAAGCCGTACTTCCAAGGCACCACCAGCCGCAGCGGCGCGCCGTTCTGGTTCGGCAGCACCTCGCCGTACAGGCCGAAGGCCATCAGCGTCAGCGGATGCATCGCCTCGTCGATGCGCAGGCCCTCGACGTAGGGCCAGTCCAGCACGCCCGAGCGCACCCCCGGCATCTGCGCCTTGTCGGCCAGCGTCGTGAACTCGACGTACTTGGCCTTGCCGGTCGGTTCGGCCTTCTTCAGCAGCTCCGAGAGCGAGTAACCCACCCACGGAATCACCATCGACCAGCCCTCGACGCAGCGCAGCCGGTAGACGCGCTCCTCCATCGGGGCGACCTTGAGCAGATCCTCCAGGCCGAAGCGGCCCGGCTTGGCGCACTCGCCCTCGATGACCACGGACCAGGGCCGCGGTTTCAGGGTGTGGGCGTTCTCGGCCGGGTCCGACTTGTCGGTGCCGAACTCATAGAAGTTGTTGTAGGAGGTGACATCCTTGTAGGCGGTCAGCTTCTCCATGACGGTGGCGCCGGCCACCGTGCTCTTCACGCCGGGCAGCTTCGCCAGCTTGCCCGGGCCCGCGGTCTGGGCCTGGACCGCAGCGGACAGACCGAGGCCGGTCAGGCCGAGCGCCCCCGCCGTCTTCAGCCAGTCGCGGCGGGCGTCGTAGACCTGGCGGGAGGTGATCTCGGAAGCGGGGATGCGCTGGCCGTGGCGAGGCTTATGGAAGTACATGGCGGACCTTCGGGAGGGGAAGGTTCGCACCTTACGCCGCCGACCGCCGGATTTCATGAGATCGTGCTTAAGCCCCCTCGTTCAGGGCCGGTGCCGACCGGGCGCGGGCCGCGGTCTACCTCGAAAGAAGGGGGGCGGCGTGGGTGCTCGCCCGACGCCGCCCTCGATCGTGGCCCTCCCGCCTTACAGCGTCCCGTAGGAGTGCAGGCCGGACAGGAACATGTTGACCCCCAGGAAGGCGAAGGTCGTGACCAGCAGGCCGATCAGCGCCCACCAGGCGCTGACCACGCCGCGCAGGCCCTTCATCAGCCGCATGTGCAGCCAGGCGGCGTAGTTCAGCCAGACGATCAGCGCCCAGGTCTCCTTCGGGTCCCAGCTCCAGTAGCCGCCCCAGGCCTCGGCCGCCCAGAAGGCGCCCAGGATGGTCGCGATGGTGAAGAAGGCGAAGCCCAGCGCGATCGCCTTGTAGGCCAGGTCGTCCAGCGTCGCCAGTGCCGGCAGCCGCGCCGTCAACGGGCCGCGCAGCGCGACGCTCGCCGCCAGGAACACCGCCACGCCGGCCATCTTGCCGGCCCAGCCGTTCAGGCCGGCGGCCAGCTCCGGCGACACGTTGGCGCCGAAGCGGAAGGCCAGCAGCACCGCCACCAGCCCCACCGGCACCCCGATCAGGCCGATCACCAGCGCACGCGGCGTGGCGGTCTTCAGCAGCGTGGCCAGTGCCACCATCGCCGCCATCGCGAAGCTGCCGTAGCCGATGAAGTTGGCCGGCACATGGATCTTCATCCACCAGCTCTGCAGCGCCGGCACCAACGGCTGGATCTCGTGGGCCTCGCGCGCCACCGTGTACCAGAGCAGGAAACCGACCGCCGCGCTGACCACCAGCATCACGTAGGCGCCCAGCGCGCGCGTCGCGAAGCGCTGCTCGTAGTACAGGTACATCAGCGTCGTCAGCCAGGTGAAGAGCACGAACACCTCGTAGAGGTTGCTCACCGGGATGTGGCCGATGTCGGGCGCGATCTGGTGGCTCTCGAACCAGCGCACCATCGTGCCGATCAGTGCCATGCCGACGGCGCCCCAGGCCAATCGCGTGCCGATCGCCTCGGCCGCGCTGTGGCCCCCGGCCTTCTGGAAGAAGCCGAGCCAGTAGAAAAGGGTGCTCATCCAGACCAGCACGCTCATCCACAGGATCGCGCTCTGGCTGGACAGCATGTACTTCAGGAAGAAGACCTTGTCCGCCGCGGCCAGGTCGGCGCCGAAGTCGTCGGTCTGGCGCAGGTAGAGCTGGATCGCGAACAGGCTGGCCGCGCCGACGATCAGGCACAGCGGCCGCAGCGGCCGCCAGAACCAGCCCAGCGCGATCAGCGCGGGGGCGGCGCCGGCCAGGATGCCCTTTTCGTAGACATCCATCGACGCGTGATAGCGGCTGAATGCGAAGCCCGCGCCGATCAGCACCAGCGCCGCGAAGATCCAGTCGAACGCATTGCGACCCTGGAAGTAGCCGCGCTGGCCGATCACCAGCGAGCGCTGCGGCGCTGCCTCGGTGGCGCCCGGCAGCTGCGAGGGCAGGGCCGACGACTCGGCGGGGGAGTAGGTGCTGTTCATGTCAGGCCTCCTCATGCAGCAGCCGCTGCTTGAGCGCTTGGAATTCGACGGGCAGGTCGGGCGAATCGCGGTTGCTGGACAGGGCCATGCGGACCCGGGTCTGCTCGTTGCGTCCCGGCGCGGCCTCGAGCCACAGCCACAGCCGCCGATCCTTGACGTAGAGCATCGCAAACACACCGACGATCAGCAACACGGCGCCCAGATAGACCAGGGTCTGTCCAGGGGCGCGGGTCACCTGGAACACGCTGGCCTGGACCTGCTGGAAATCGTCCAGCTGCATCACGACCGGCGCGGGATAGAACATCGCGTCCGACAGCGACAGCACCGCCTGCGTCATGAAGGCCTGCGTCGCGTCGCCGGGCTCCGGCCGGGGGCGGCCGAGCTGCTCCTCGGCCTGCTTGTGCAACTCGAACAGGCTGCCGTTGAGGATGCGCAGCAGCACCTCGGACACGCGGGCGCGCTCGGGCTCGGGCACCTCGCGCTCGATGAACTGCGACAGCGCCGGCAGGCCGCCCAGCGCCGCGCCCTGCGCGGGCGCGTCGGCCTTGAGACCCTCGGCACCGGCGAACAGGGTCAGCGTGCGCAGCGCCGTGGCCTCGAGCTGCGCCTGCATCGCCGGCTTGTCGGGCGGGCTGGCGCCCAGTGCGTATTGCCTCGCGGCGAGCAGCCGCTGCGCCGGGTCGGCCAGCACGCGGCGCAGCGCCAGCCAGCTTTCCATGCTGTCCTTGCTGTCCACCGGCACGCGCAGGTAGCGGAAGTTGTCCGCCAGCGTGTCGCGCACGCCGAGCAGGTAGACCCGGTGGCCTTCCAGCTCCAGCGGCAGCATGTAGTTGTTGTACTCGCGCGCCTGGCCGCTGGCGTCGCGCAGCTTGTAGCTGAAGGAGGGCCCGACATTGCGCAGCGTCTTGCGATCGCTGACATTCGCGCCGGAGCCCAGGTGCTGCTCGAGCCGGCCCACCAGGTCGACCTTGCGCACGTCGGTGCCGGCCTTGTCCTTGCCGTCGTCGGCGAAGTTCTCGACGTTGATGACGCGCAGCCCGGTGAACTCCAGGCCATAGGACTCGCCATCCACCGTCAGCGTCGTGGTGCCGTTGACCTTGGCGTCCAGCGGCGTGTCGTGCGCCGACTGCAGCGAGCGCAGCTTGATCTTCATGGCCGAGCCACCATCCTCGAAGCTGCTCTGGTAGAGCGTGACGCCGCGGTAGGTGACCGGCTCGTTGACCTTGACGGTGGCCGCGGTCGACGAGCCGTCGCGGCGGTCGTGGATGACGATGTCGCTCGCGAACAGCTTGGGCATGCCGGTCGCGTAGTACTCGACGATGAACTTCTTCAGCTCGACGTCGAAGGGCAGGTCCTGCACCACCACGCCGCTGGGCATGGACAGCAGCGCGGTGGAGGAGCGGCTGCCCTCGGGCACGTAGAGGTTGCCGCGGAAGCTGGGATTGGCGGGCGAGAGCCGGTTGATGTCGGTGATCCGCGTGAGGTCGCTGCCCTGGTAGATCTCCTTGCCCTGGACCTTCATGATCGCGCGCACGACCAGGTCGCCGTCGAACAGGCCGCCCAGGCAGATCAGCACGATGGCCGAGTGCGCCGCGAGGTAGCCGATCTTGTGCGCCGAGCCCTTGCGCGCGCCGATCATGACGCCGCCGGTGCGCACCTGCGCGCGGGCCTTCCAGCCCTCGGCGGCCAGCCAGGCGTTCACCTGGCCCAGCGCCGCTTCCGGATTCATGTGCAGATAGCCCAGCGCCTTGAGCTTGAAGGCCTGGATCGACTGCTCGCGCATCGACTCCTTGAAGGTCCTCAGGTCGCGCAGGATCTTGGGCGTGTGACGCGCGATGCACAGGCTGGTCGACACCACCAGGAAGGCCAGCATCAGCAGGAACCACCAGGCGCTGTAGACGGTGTAGAGGTCGAGCTTGCCGAACAGCTCCGACCAGAACGGCCCGAACTGGTTGACGTAGTTCGTCATCGGCTGGCGCTGCTGCACCACGGTGCCGATCACGGAGGCGATGCACAGCACGGTCAGCAGTGCGATCGCGAAACGCATCGACGCCAGCAGCTCCATCGCGTCGTCGAGCGCGACACGGGCCGCCGCCTGGGCGGTGGGCCGGGGGGGACGATCGGGGGACTTCTCGGTCATGGCCGGCATTCTCGTTGCCCCGCACGACGAATCGGGCGAGGGCCGGCAAAAACGAAGGCCGGTGATCGGATCACCGGCCTCGTTCGTCGGCACCTTCCCCGAAAGGGGCGTTGCGCGGACGGCCGCTCAGCGCAGGCCGGCGATGTAGTCGGAGACCGCCTTGATCTCGCGGTCGCTCATCTTGGCGGCGATGGCCAGCATCTGCGGGCTGTTGGGCCGGCCGCCGGCGCGGAACGCGGTCAGCTGGGCCTCGGTGTAGTCGCTGTGCTGGCCGCCCAGGCGCGGGTACTGCGCCGGGATGCCGGCGCCATTGGGGCTGTGACAGCCGGCGCAGGCGGGGACCTGCTTGTCGGCGATGCCGCCGCGGTAGATCTTCTCGCCCAGGGTGATCAGTTCCTTGTTCTTCGCGAAGCCGGGCTTGGCGCCCTTGCTGGCGTAGAAGGCGGAGACGTTGCGGATGTCGGCGTCCGACAGTGGCGCGGCCATGCCCGACATCACCGGGTTCTTGCGCTTGCCCGACTTGAACTCGTGCAGCTGCTTGGCCAGGTAGTCGGCGTGCTGGCCGGCGATGATGGGATTGGCGGGACTGCCGCGGGAGCCGTCCGCCGTGTGGCAGGCGGCGCAGACTTGAGAGCTGATGGCCTGGCCCTTGGTCAGATCGGGCTTGGTGGCTGCTTGCGGTTCGGCGGCGTTGGCGGCGCCGGACATCAAAACCATACTCGACAACAAGAAAGCGGCAGTCTTCATGAATTGTTGAGGGTTGGGTGAGCGCAACCGTGGGATCTTACAATGGCACCTCTTTTGAGCCCCGCAGCGCGATGACCGATTCCAACAAGAAACCCGCTCCCGCGGCCCCAGGGAAACCCGCAGGCCGTGGTACGGGACGCGCAGCAGCCCCGAAGAAGAAGCCCGGTCCGGGCAAGACCGGCCAGCGCGCCGCCGCGAAGGCGCGCGCGAAGGCCAACGAGAAGCTCAAGGCGCAAGGCCTGCCCCTGCCGCTCAAGCCGGTCAGCACGGAGCCGCTGACGCCGGGCAAGCGCGCGCTGGCATGGACGCACACCGCGCGCTTCCTGACGACCGCCAGCCAGCTCAAGCACCTGCCGGTCAACGGCGTGTTGCCCGCTCAAGCGCAGGCCCAGGCGCGCGCCGAGGCCGATGACGACGCGTTCGATGAGTTCGACGAGTTCCTGGACGACGCCGATGTCGGCGCGCCCGAGGGCGATGCCGGCTCCGCCCTGGCGAGCGAGGGCGAGGCGCTTGCGCACGACCTGACCCCGCGCCAGCTGCCCGAGATCGCCTTCGTCGGCCGCTCCAATGCCGGCAAGTCGACGGCGGTCAACACGCTGGCGCAGCAGAAGCGCCTGGCCTTCGCGTCCAAGACGCCGGGCCGCACCCAGCACATCAACCTGTTCGCGGTGGGCCCGCGCGACGCGCCCGATGCGCTGTTCGCCGACCTGCCGGGCTACGGCTACGCGGCGGTCGCCCGCGATGCCAAGCTGCGCTGGCAGCGCGTCATGGCCGATTACCTCAGCGAGCGTGAATCGCTGTCGGGCGTGGTGCTGATGGTCGATTCGCGACTCGGGCTGACCGATCTCGACAAGCAGTTGCTCGAGTTCGTCTCCGACCGCGTCACCGCGGGCGAGGTCAGCCTGCTGATCGTGCTGACCAAGGCCGACAAGCTCAACCGCAAGGAAGGCGCCGCGGTGCTCGCGCAGGTCGAGAAGGACATCGGCGTGCTGGCGACCGAGGACTCGGACATCGGCATCACGCTGTTCTCGGCGCTCAACAAGCAGGGCCTGGAAGACGTGGCCGAGGTGCTCTACGACTGGGCCCACCGTGAACCGGTGGCGCGATCGGCGCCAGGCGATGTCGACGGCGATGACGACCTCGACGGCGATGACGCGTCGGCCGAGGACGCGGAGGGGCCGACACCGACGCCTGATCCCGACCGCGGCGCCTGACCCGGCGCTGCCGTCCGTGGCGCATGGCCGGTCGTTCCGGCCGCGCCGGAGCGCTCAGGGCCGGCCGATGAACACGTAGAGCGCGGTGCCGCCCCGCGGCGCGTAGCCGATGCCCACGTACAACGGGCCCAGTCCCGTGTCCGAGCCGAGGAACACGCTGGTCGCGTAGCGCATGTCCTTGATGTTGATGTCGCGGCGCGACAGCCAGGTGTTGCCCGCCTCGAGCGTGCCGCCGACGAAGAAGCCGCGCGACAGGAAGGGCTGGTCGTTCAGCCGGCGGTAGTAGGTCGCCCGCGTGAACAGCAGCGAGTTGCCGCTGAGCTGGTTCGGGTTGTAGCCCGACAACTGATGGAAGCCGCCCAGCGTGTAGCCGCCCAGGCCGGTGTCGTCGGGCTGCTGCGACGCGACCGCGCGCGCGTACAGGCTGACCGTGTGGCCGCCGAAGCTGCGCACCATGTTGCCGTCCATGTTCAGGCGCAGGAAACGACCGCTGCTGAGGTTGCGGTTGTCCTGGCGGCCCCCCTGGGCTTCGACGGTGAAACGGTAGCCGTGCTGCGGGAAGTTGGCGTAGTCCAGCTGGTCGACGACGGTGCGCAGGCGCAAGCCGCGCTCGTAGCTGGTCCAGCGCAGCTTGCCCATCGCGGGCGTCGCGACGGTGATCAGGTCGGGCTTGGCATGACGGACCTGGCTGATCACGCCCAGCCGCACTTCGCCCCAGCGGCCCCAGGGCTGGCCGACATCCAGGCCCAGCGTGCCGTCGCGCCGCACCAGCCGTGCCTGGCCGAGGCTGGCGTTGTCGGGGTCGTTGTCGTCATAGACGATCTGCTTGCGCTGGTTGGCCTCGGCCCAGGCGCTGACGAACCAGTCGTCGGAGATGCCGAGCTTGAGTCCGAGCGGGTGGTAGAGCTCGGTGTAGAGGCGCGGCGTCTCGCCGATCGTGATCTGGTTGCGCCACTCGGTGCCCTTGCTGGTCAGCCAGTGGCGGTTGTGGCTCAGCCTCAGGTTGAAGAAGCTGTCGCCGCCCGAGTCGGTGGACAGGTCCATGCCGACGCGGAAGTAGTTGGGGCCCCAGGGCTTGTCTTCCATGTTGAAGACCAGCGTCTCGCCGTCGGCGCGTTGCTCGACGTGATAGTCGACGCGGTCGTAGTCGCCACTGGAGGACAGGAAGCGCATGTCGCGCTCGGCCGTCTCGTTGTTGAAGACCTGGCCGGGCTTCGATTCGAGCTGGCTGCGGAAGCGCTCCGGATTGGTGTTGTCCGAGCCCTCCAGCCTGACCGCCGCGAGCACGACGGCCGGCGGCTTCAGCCCGATGCGCGCGAACTGCCAGTCGGCGTAGGTCTTGTCGTCGACGGCATAGGCGCGCAGCCGCGGCAGCAGCGCCTCGGCCGCCTCCTCGCCGGCGCGGATGAAGTCGCGCACCTTGTCGAAGTCGCCCGAGGTCAGCTTGCCGAGCTGCGGCGTGATCAACAGGTCCTCGCCAGCCGACATGCCGGCGATCGAGCGCTGCACGTTCTGCTCGGTCAGGATGTTGATCATCTGCGCCGTCAGGCCGATCAGCGAGTTCAAGGTCTCGCGCCCGCCCACCGGCGTGCCCACGTTGACCGCGATCAGCCGCGTCGCGCCCATCTCGCGCGCCACGTCCACCGGCAGGTTGTTGACCAGGCCGCCGTCGCCGAGGATGCGGTCTTCCCACTCGACCGGCGCGAACACGCCGGGCACGCTCATGCTGGAGCGCAGCGCCAGCGCCAGGTCGCCCTCGGCCAGGATGCGCTCCTGACCGTTCTCCATGTCGGTGGCGACGGCGCGGAAGGGCGTCGGCAGGCGGTCAAACTGACGCACATTGCGCACCGGCAGCGTCAGCCGGCGCAGCAGCGCCTCCAGGCCGCGGCTGGACAGGGTGCCGGTGGGCACCCGGACCTCGCCGTCGCGCAGGCCGAATTCGATGGTCGCGGAGAACTCGAAGTCCTCCTCCTTGCGGCGCTGCGACAGGTCCTGGCGGTCGACGCGGCTGGCGAAGAGCCGGTCCCAGGCGATCTTCGACAGCTCGCGATCCAGGTCCTCGGCGGACATGCCGCTGGCGTAGAGCCCGCCGATGATGGCGCCCATCGAGGTGCCGGTGACGATGTCGACGGGGATGCGCTCGCGCTCGAGCACCTTCAGCACGCCGACATGCGCCAGCCCGCGCGCGCCGCCGCCCGACAGCACCAGGGCCAGCTTCGGACGCTGCGCCTGGTCGGCGGCGGGTGTCGGCACCGGCCCCGGAGGCGGATTGGGGGGCACGGTCTGCGCCAGCACGGCCGGCGCGACCAGCGTGGCGGCCAGCATCAGGGCGGACAGGCCGGGGACACCGGCGAGGCGGAAAACGGCTCGGGAATCGCGGAACACGGCGGACATCGACGGCGGGCGGCTGACGGAATGCCTCGCGGCAAGGACGCGAGGCGCGCGCATTGTGACTCGAACCGGCGCCAGCGGCCGGCATCGCGTGTGTCCGTCAGCGATCGTCGCCTTGGGCGGGGGCGCGGTCCAGGTCGAGCATCAGCGTGCCGATCGCCCGCTGCAGCAGCGGCGCATCCTCCAGCTGCGTGATCAGGCCGGCGGCCACCAACTGCTCGAGCGCACCGCGCGTCACCGAGTGGCGCTCCTCCGGCGCCTGGCCGACGAACAGGAACATCTGGCGGCTGTCGCTGATCCAGGCGATCTGCGCGGTGACCCATTCGCTCTGATGGAACAGGTGGTACCAGCCGCCGATGTGCACGCCGGCGATCCAGTCCTGCAGCGCGGCTCGCGCATGCGGCGAGCGCTCCTCGCTGTAGAGCGCCACCGGCACCGTCGGCAGCTGGCCGCGGTCGACCCGCTCGTAGGCCCAGCGCGAGGGCAATTGGGATTCGCGCTCGTCCAGCAGCTGCTGCAGCAGTTCCTCCGGCGTCCGGGCCGGGCGGCGGGGCGCCGGCGCGGCCGGTGCGGCCTCTTCGACCGCCGGCAGACCGCGCAGGACGCGACCGTGCTGGCGCATCAATTCGTCGAGGAAGGCCTGGCGTTGCATCGGCGGCAGCGCGATCGAGTCCATGCCGCGTTCCAGCGCCCGGACCAGGTCCGGCAGCTGGCTGCGCAGCCGCTGCCGGGCCGGCTCGTCCGGCTGCGGCGAGACGCTGTGCAGCAGCGCGTCGACCAGCTCGATCGAGGTCTGCGCCTCGACCGCGTCCCGGCCGTGCTGGACCATCGCGTGCGCGATCACCTCGACCCAGGGCCCGAGCAGGAAGCGCCGCATCAGCTTGCCGGCCTGCGCATCGTCGAGCTGGTGCTCCAGCTGGTCGCGCAGCATCCGCTGCCACTCCTGCCGGCGCTGCTCGCGATCCAGCCGCTCCAGCGCGACGGCGCTGCGCTGGCCGCGGGCCTCGGCCTGGGCGCGGATGTGGCTGTCGACCTCGGTCAGCGCCTGCTGGAACTGCAGCGCCGACGGATGGGCGCTGTCCAGCAGCGGCTGGATCACGCGCTCCAGGAACTGCAGGAAGGCCTTCAGGCCGACATCGTCCGGCCGCTGGAAGCCGGCGCCGTGCGCGGCGATGCGGTTCAGCAGCTGCCAGGTGGGATGGTCCTGGCGCCGCAGCAGCGTCGCGTCCGCGCGGGACAAGCGCACGATCGCGACCTGTAGCCGGCCCATCAGCACCTTCAGCGGTGGTTGCAGGCTGTCGTCGGCCAGGATCTGGTCGTACAGGCGCGAGAGCAGGTCGGTGCCGGGCGCGCCGGTGCCGATGCCCGGGCCGAGCCTGGGCGGCGGGGTGGCCGGCACGGCGCCACCGGGGCCCGGGTTCGCCATCGCCGGCGCCAGCTCGGCGGCGCGGGTGTTCATCAGGTCCAGCTTCAGCGCGACCTGGTCCAGCGTCGCGTTCTGCGTCTGCGTCTCGGTGATGCTCTTGAACTGGCGCAGTCGCAGGTCCGATTCCTTCAGCGCCGCCCCGTGGCTGGTGAGCAGGCCGCTCAGGTGCGCCTGCCGCAGGCCCTGGCACAGCGACGCATAGATCGGCTGCAGCTTCAGCGCCAGCGGCTGAGCGGCCAGGCGCATCAGCGCGTAGCGGCCCTCGGCATCCAGGTCCACGCCTTCGATCGCGCGGGACAGGGCCTGCGCGAACAGCGCGGCCCGCAGCGGGTTGTCGTTCTTGAGCGGCCGGGCGATGCCGCGCAGCGCGGCGAAGAAGTTGCCGAGCTGGTGGAGCTCGGCGCGCGACTGGTCCTCGATGGCCGTGATCACATGCGCGATCGCGACGTCCTTCAGCGCCTGGCCTTCATCGACCAGGCTCAACGACAACTCCCCGCGGCCCGGCAGTTGCCGCTCGCGTTGCAGCGGGTCGCCGCCCTCGCGCGCGAGGCCCAGCAGGCGGCTCAACGAGCCCTCGAGGTCGGACTGGAAGTGCGCGCGCCGCTTGGACCATCCGGCCAGCAGCTGGTGATGCTCCAGCCGACTCTTGAGCTCGTCCTGCAAGCCGTTGTAGACCGCGTACGACAGCGCGGGCACATGGGCGAGGGTCTCGTCGACCAGGCTTTGAAGGGAAGGCGAAGACGCTTGGGCCATCATTTGTGACAAGTTGTCAGCGCATTATGGTCGCCCCTGATTCATGTGACATCCCCCGGGCCCGTGGGGCCGTGCGACCTGGGGAAAGCCCCGGTGTCAGCGCGCGGCGGCGATCGGCGGGCCAGGGGATTCTGGGCGCATGGCGATCGCGGTGACCAGCAAGCGCGCCGCCCGAAGCGTATCCAACGGAAACAGATCGAACCCGCGGGGCGATCGTTCCCATCGTGCCTGCGCTCGCGCCATGAAAAAAGGGGTCGCCGAAGCGACCCCTCTTGCTGAGCGTCGACGATCGACGGCGGGCGTCGATCGTCGCGGGCTCGGCCGGACGATTACATGTCCATGCCCATGCCGCCCATGCCACCGGGCATGGCGGGAGCAGCGGACTCGTCCTTCGGCGCTTCGGCGACCATGCACTCGGTCGTCAGCATCAGCGAGGCGACGGAGGCGGCGTTCTGCAGCGCGGTGCGGGTCACCTTGGTCGGGTCCAGGATGCCCATCTCGATCATGTCGCCATAGGTGCCGTTGGCGGCGTTGTAGCCGTGGTTGCCCGAACCGGCCAGCACGTTGTTGACGACGACCGAGCTTTCTTCGCCGGCGTTGTAGACGATCTCGCGCAGCGGCGCTTCGATGGCCTTCAGGATCAGCTTGATGCCGGCGTCCTGGTCGGGGTTGTCGCCCTTGATCTCGCCAGCGGCCTGACGGGCACGCAGCAGCGCGACACCGCCACCGGCCACGATGCCTTCCTCGACGGCGGCACGGGTGGCGTGCAGCGCGTCTTCGACACGGGCCTTCTTCTCCTTCATCTCGACTTCGGTGGCGGCACCGACCTTGATGACGGCCACGCCGCCGGCCAGCTTGGCCACGCGTTCCTGCAGCTTCTCGCGGTCGTAGTCGCTGGTGGCTTCCTCGATCTGGACGCGGATCTGCTTGACGCGCGCCTCGATGTCGCCGCCGGCGCCGTTGCCGTCGATGATGGTGGTGTTTTCCTTGCCCACTTCGACGCGCTTGGCCTGGCCCAGGTCAGCCAGCGTGACCTTCTCCAGCGACAGGCCGACTTCCTCGGCGATGACCTTGCCGCCGGTCAGGATGGCGATGTCTTCCAGCATGGCCTTGCGGCGGTCGCCGAAGCCCGGGGCCTTGACGGCGACGACCTTCAGGATGCCGCGGATGGTGTTGACCACCAGGGTCGCCAGCGCTTCGCCGTCGACTTCTTCGGCAATGATCAGCAGCGGGCGGCCGGCCTTGGCGACGGCTTCCAGCGTCGGCAGCAGGTCGCGGATGTTGGAGATCTTCTTGTCGTAGAGCAGGACAAACGGGTTGTCCAGGATCGCCGACTGCTTCTCCGGGTTGTTGATGAAGTAGGGCGACAGGTAGCCGCGGTCGAACTGCATGCCTTCGACGACGTCCAGCTCATTGGCCAGCGACTTGCCGTCCTCGACGGTGATCACGCCTTCCTTGCCGACCTTGTCCATCGCGTCGGCGATGATCTTGCCGATCGAGTCGTCCGAGTTGGCCGAGATCGTGCCGACCTGGGCGATTTCCTTGGAAGTGGTGGTGGCCTTGGAGGCCTTCTTCAGCTGCTCGACCAGGGCGGCGACGGCCTTGTCGATGCCGCGCTTCAGGTCCATCGGGTTCATGCCGGCGGCCACGTACTTCATGCCTTCGCGCACGATGGCCTGGGCCAGCACGGTGGCGGTGGTGGTGCCGTCACCGGCGTTGTCCGAGGTCTTGGAAGCGACTTCCTTGACCATCTGGGCGCCCATGTTCTGCAGCTTGTCCTTGAGCTCGATCTCCTTGGCGACCGAGACACCGTCCTTGGTGACGGTGGGGGCGCCGAAGGAGCGCTCCAGCACCACGTTGCGGCCCTTGGGGCCCAGCGTGACCTTGACCGCGTTGGCCAGGATGTTCACGCCTTCGACCATGCGGGCACGGGCTTCTCCGCCGAAGACCACGTCTTTTGCTGCCATGTGTATCTCTCCGAATCTCTATCTGGATGAATGGGGTCTGTGAGGGGCGCCGATTACTTGGCGATCACCGCAAACAGATCCTCTTCGCGCATGACCAGCAGCTCTTCGCCGTCGACCTTGACGGTCTGGCCGCTGTACTTGCCGAACAGCACGCGGTCGCCGACGGCGACGTTCAGGGCGATGAATTCACCCTTGTCGTTGCGCTTGCCCGGACCGACGGCCAGCACCTCGCCCTGGTCGGGCTTCTCGGCGGCGTTGTCGGGGATGACGATGCCGGAGGCCGTCTTGGTTTCGTTTTCCAGGCGCTTAACGATCACGCGATCGTGCAGAGGACGCAGTTTCATCAGATCTCCTTGACTGTGCGGACTTGCTTCAAGGGCCCGCCGTGCGGCTTTCGCACTGGCCAGCCCCCACAAGAAGTAAGCCCCGCGATGGGGGTCGGGGGGCTTGTTAGCACTCGACCTACGCGAGTGCTAGCAGGGAGATTATATGGACCGGCTCCGCGCTTTCAAGGGTGGCTGTCGACAGTTGTCGAGTCTCAGCCAAGCCGGAAGTCTCGTCGCCTAAGTCTGAACCCGACGATAAACGTAGGCACCGGCAAACATCGCATCGCATCGCATCGCGTACCTACCTCAATGCGGACGGCTGCGCGCCTGGGGTGGGTGGCGAAGATGTGGATGAGCGCTGCATAACTCAGCAACGCTCAGCAAATCCTTCCTTGGCCGCTTCCTGCATTAAAGAACAAGACCGCAACGACTCAGGACTTCCGCCGGATGCGAGCATCGAGCGACATCGGTCCGGCGCCGTGCGTGAGCAGGTAGAAGGACACGAAAGCCAGGATCAAGGGGTACTCGAATCCCCGGTCGATCCAAGGAAAGGTCGGCCCCAGCAGCCAGCAGATCACCAGCATCTGAACGGTGACCATTGCGGCCAGCGGGCGCGTCAGCAGCCCCATGGCGAGCATCAGGCCACCCAGGCCCTCCAGCAACGCGATGAACCAGCCGATCAGAGGCGCTGCGGGCAGATGCAGGACATTTGCAATCAGGTTGACGGAGCCCGCCATCGGGTTCGCCATGCTGCCGTGGCTGGTGCCAAGGATCTTCGGCAAGCCGTGGGTGATCAGCATCAATCCGAACGCCACCCGCAGAAGCAGATAGGCCAGCCCATCATGCCGTTCAAGCGCGCTCCGCAAGCGAGAAAACAATGGGTACGACAGCATGGGACGGCTCCTGAACTTCTGAACAGAGGTCATGCTAGAAGTTCGAGCCACAGTTCGCTAGATACATAATCGAGCATGGGCTGTTAACCCAGGTTCAACAATGGATCGATCAGTTTTGCCTGACCTTGATGTGTTTGCAGCGGTTGCACGCCATCAAAGCTTCCGGGCCGCGGCGACCGAGCGGCAGATATCGGTGTCCCTCGTGAGCAAGACGATTCGTCGACTCGAGGAGGAACTGGGCGTGACGCTACTGACGCGAACGACCCGCAGCGTGAAGCCCACGGCGGCTGGCAACGAGTTGCTGGCGCAGCTGGAACCCAGCCTGGCGACGATTCAGCGGGCGCTCGAGCGCCTGAACCAGCACCGCGAGTCGCCGCTCGGCACGCTGAAGATCAACGCCCCGGCACCCATTGCTCAGTTTCTGCTCGCCGACTTGGCTGCTCGCTTCACTGCGCTGCATCCCGGCGTGTCGCTGGAGATCACCGCGGACGCAGCCATGGCCGACATCGTGCGACAGGGCTACGACGCGGGCGTACGCATTGCCAAAGATCTGCGGCAGGACATGATCGCTGTGCGTATAGGCCCGCCGCAGCGCTACGCGGTGGTCGGGTCGCCTGCCTATTTCGCGCGCCGACCCATCCCTCAGACGCCGCGGGACCTTGTGGGGCACGACTGCATCCGCCGTCGATTTCCTGGCGGAGGCTTGCAGGAATGGGCGTTCCAGCGCCGCAACAGCACGCCTGACCTGCCCAATGCGCGGCTCATCGTCAATGATGCGCAGATCGCAGTAAACGCAGCCGTCGCCGGCGGTGGCCTGGCCTACGTGCACGAGAAGTACGTCGAGCGTGAGTTGGCTGCCGGAGACCTGGTGCGGGTGCTTCAAGCCTGGTCGCCTGGTATTGGCCCCCCCTACCTCTACTACCCACGTCAGCGATTCCTCTCGGCGGCCATGCGCGCTTTTGTCGACTTCGCCAAGGACGCAGCATCGGATAGTCAATAGCTGCGCCGCATCGACATTGCGACGACGTGGTCGGCTTCAGCGCATGACAGGCAATGGTCGCAGGTGATGCAGTGAGGACGTCCCGCAGAGTTGCAGGGGCGTGCGGCGGTTTCTTGATCCAGGCACGCGGCAGAAAGGCGGGCCTTCGATCAGCCCCGTCGAGCAGGACGCCGCGCGCCCCGTCCCATTCACCGCCGGTTCCCGGATGCGCCTGCGCCGGAGGGCTGCGCATCGATGTCCATCGGCCGATCCGGATCAATGGAGCGCAGCAGCAAGCCGGTGCGGGCATCGAAGGCCCCCCGCGCCACGACCAGGGCAGGCGTCGTCGCGTGGAAGACCGCCGCCTCCAGGATCACCGGATCCTTGGAGGGCGCGAGGAGGATCCCGCCAGGCAGAACGGCCGGCCGGGGCCGGCAAGGCAGCCCCGCCGTGTACCCGTCGGCTCCGCGCTGCGGATACCAGACCGCGCAACGACCGTCGCGCAACTGCTTCAGAAGTCGCGCGGGGATGCGGATCCGCGCATGGACGTTGAAGTACGAGTTGTCTTCGCCGGGCGCCGCGCGGCCGACGTCGCGCGCCGCGTCCGAGGACTTTCCCGATTCCTGCGCCAGGGCCGGCGCGCACGGCAGCACCGCGATCAGCGCGGCCGCGACCCAGGCAGCCTTGCTCAATCGCGGCGAGCCGGGTGGGGTTGATGGGCTCGATGGAGCACTTGATCGACTCCACGAGACGGTGAGGCGGGATCTGCCAAGCATATACAGACTTCCTTGAAACGCCCTACCAGGGCGGGAGGCTCAGGACGCAGACCAAGACCACGACCGCGAGCAGAACGATGGCGAACTTCGTGCGCATGGAACCTCCGTCAAGACGTGTGGTGTGAGGGCAAAGCCTGTTCCGGTGCCTCGAGGCAAGCCCCTTTTCCCTTTTCGCTGCTCTGGAATGGGCGTTGCCGCACAGGGTTCTCGGCCGCGGCCACAACCCTTCTTAGGAGACGCTCATGCTGGCGATGGAATACCGCGGTCCCTACCGCATCCGGACGGTCGACAAGCCGACGCCGGCGATCGAGCATCCGCACGATGCGATCGTCCGGGTGCTGCGCAGCTGCATCTGCGGCTCCGACTTGCACCTGTACCACGGGCTGGTGCCCGACACCCGTGTCGGCTCCACCTTCGGCCACGAGTTCATCGGTGAAGTCGTCGATGTCGGCAGCGAGGTGCGCTCGCTCCAGGTCGGCGATCGGGTGCTGGTGCCGTTCAACATCTTTTGCGGCACTTGCTTCTTCTGCCAGCGCGAGCTGTTCAGCAATTGCCACGCGACCAATCCCGAGGCAACGGCGGTCGGCGGCATCTACGGCTACTCGCACACGACCGGCGGCTACGACGGCGGCCAGGCGGAATTCGTGCGGGTACCGATGGCCGATGTGGGGCCGACCAGGATTCCCGACGACCTGCATCTCGAGGACGCGGTGCTGCTCACCGATGCGCTGCCCACCGGCTACCAGGCAGCGGAGATGGGCGACATCCGGGAGGGCGACACGGTGGTCATCTTCGGCGCCGGCCCCATCGGCCTGTTCGCGGCGAAGAGCGCCTGGCTGATGGGCGCAGGGCGGGTGCTCGTCGTAGACCACGTGCCCTATCGGCTCGAGTTCGCGAGCCGCTTCGCGCAGTGCGAGACGATCAATTTCCTCGAAGTCAACGACATGGCCGAGCACATCAAGCGCATGACCGACGGCCTGGGCGCCGACGTGTGCGTCGACTGCGTTGGCGCGGAGGCCGATGGCAGCTTCCTGCAACGCCTGACCGGCGTGCGGCTCAAGCTGCAGGCGGGTGCCGCCACGGTGCTGCATTGGGCGGTGAATTCGGTGCGCAAGGGCGGGCGGCTGTCGATCGTCGGCGTGTACGGGCCGACGTTCAACGCCTTTCCCATCGGCAATGCCCTCAACAAGGGCCTGACGCTCCGGATGAACCAGGCCAGCGTCAAGCGCCATCTGCCGCGACTCATCGAGCACATCCGAGCGGGCCACCTGCGACCGCGCGACATCATCACGCACCGCATGCCGCTCGAGGACGTGGCGGACGCGTACCACCTCTTCTCCAGCAAGCTCGACGGTTGCATCAAGGCGGTGCTGATCCCGCCGGGCGCCGACGCGCCGGCCTGGTCGGCAAGGAGCCCCGCATGACGCACGACGCCTACGACTCCCATGGACAAGCGCAGGATGGGCCGGAGCGCGACCGGGCGTCGGGCCATGTTCACCGCCCGGCCGTTGATCGCACGCAGTACGCGCACATCCCAGGTTGGGGCGCAGACCTCGACAAGCACGACCGTCCCGCCGTGCCGATGGAACGCACGCCGCCACGGCTGGACGGCATTCATTGGGAACGGCCACCGCAGCAGGTCTCGGACGTGGAGGTGCTGCACTCCACCGAGCGCGCCGGCCTCACGCCCGTGTACGGCACGACGGTGCCGCCGCGCGGCATCAGCGGCATGCTGCGCCGGGCGGGCTTTCGCTACAGCGAGAACGATCTGCGGCGCTGGCTGATCCTGCTGCTCGCCGATCGCGTCGATGTGGTGGAGGGTCTGGCCGGCGATGTGGCCCGGGGCCATGTGCCGCGCGTGTACGCGGAGATGGGCGGCCGGGCCGAGCTGCGACACAACCCCGCCGGCGCGGTCCGCAAGGTGGTGACCGTCGCGGCGCTGGCCGGAGTGGCGTACTGGCTATGGCAACGCCGGCGACGCGATGACAGCCACTGAACAGGCTGCCACCTTCGTGGGCCGCGCTACGGGCAGCGTGTGTTGCGCGGGCAAGGCTTCAGGCAATGGCGCTTGCGGAGCGGGGCAGGAGGCCCAGCGCGCGGCGCCGCAGTGACTTGGCAAGCGTCATCGCTGCCGCATGCCGGCGCGGTCCCCGAGCGATCAGCCGGGCGAAGTCCAGAAGCCCCAGGCCCAGGCTGCCGCGTGCCACATGGACGTCAGCATGACGGAGCCTTCCCAGGTGCTGCCGACGCCGGAGCTCCGCCCGATTCACCGCGCCCCCGTGCGGGCACTGCCAGCCGAAGCGTGCCAGCAACTGCGAGCGCATGTCTTCCGTGGCGTTACGGCGCGGCACGCGCTTCGACAGGGAACTGGCGCTCTGGCGATAGAGGACGAGCGGCGTCGACAGCTTGGCGACTCGCGTGAGCCGTGACGCCCGGGTGAAGTACTCCCAATCGTCGGTCTGGTGGTCCTCGCAGCGGAAGGGGCCCAATCGATCCGCGAGACGCCGGCGGTACAGCACCGACGACGGCAGCGTGAAGTTGGTCAGCACCATGAGCGGATAGATCCAGCCGGTGAGGCGGTCCTCCGTCCGCAGATCGCCGCGACGAGCGAAGAACGCCTCTGCCGGCTCGCCATGCCAGGCCTGGAATTCGGTGAAGCAGAGATCGACCTCGGGATGCTGCTCCAGCAGCGCGACCTGAAGGGCGAGCTTCTCCGGATGCCACACATCGTCGGCGTCCAGCAGGGCGACAAACTCGGAACGGCTCATCCGCAAGCCCGCATTGCGGGTGGCGGACATGCCGCGATTGGCGTGGCGCGTCAGGCGGATGCGAGGGTCGTTGAAGGACCGGACGACCTCCGCCGTGCCGTCGGTGGAACCGTCGTCGAGCACGATCAGTTCGAAGTCGGTGAAGGTGCTGGCCAGGACGCTCTGGATGGTTGCAGCGATGACGCCCGCAGCGTTGTAGGCCGGCACCACGATGGACACACGCGGAACGGACGCAGCGGAGACAGGCGGGCGGCCTTCGGCCGCGTCACCCTGTGCCAGATCGGCAGACAGCATGGCAGGAATTCCCTCGGACGCTTCATGACTGCGACGGACCCGCGCCGGCAGCTGATGTTTGTTCCGAATTGTTTCTGCTTCGAGCCGGTCGAACGTCAAGAACTCGTTATCGGCGCGAATGCCAATGCGCACTAGTGCGCAAGTCCTGCGCTTCCTTGGGCAGTCGTTCCCTGGAGCCTTTCAAGGCGAAGCGCACGTCACTTCGCCAGTGCCGCGATCTCCGCTGCGCTCAATGCGCCCGCGTGGACGCGGAAGCCCTGGATGCGGCCGTTGAACGACGGGTGCGCCCAGTTGCGCCCGAGGAAGGTGACCTGATCGCCGACCTGACGCGGCGCCAGCAGGATGTCGTCGGCCTTCGCCACCTCCACGCCATCGAGATAGAGCCGTCCGGTGCCCGCCTGAAGCGTGACCGCCACATGGACCCAGCGCCGGGTGGGCAGGGGGCTCGGGGCCTCCATGCCTTGCGAGTCGTTGTGGGTCGCGCCGGCGATGGCGAATCGCAAGCCGCCCCGGCCACTCTGGGGCGCGATGCACATGTAGGAGAAGGCGTCGTTCCCGGCGAAGAACAGGCAGGTGTCCCAGCGCAGTGAATTCGCATAGGCCCACAGCGACACGGTGAAGTCCTCCAGGCCGCTGAAGATCCCCGCGGGCAGCTGCAGGCCCGCCTTGTTGCCGTCGAACACGATCGCCTTGTCGTTCACGCGGCCGTCGCCCCAGGCCGCGCCGTCCAACAGCTTGCCCTCGACGACGCCCCAGGTCCCGTCCGGGCCGAGCAGGGTGCCGAAAGTCGCCGTGTCGTTCCTGCCGTTCAGCGGCAGCGAGCAGCGGTCCTCGCCGGGCGCCGCGACCCGCACCGCCGTGGAACTGCCGGTCGCGCCGTTGCCCTGGGCCGTGACCTGGTAGAACCAGACGCCCCTGGGCGGCGCATCGCTGTAGGTCAGCACCTCGCTGGCCGATACCGTGCCCAGCGGCGTGAAAGGCCCGCCGGCCCGGCTGCTCCGCTTGACGGCGTAGGAGGTGGCGCCGACGCTGCCCCACCACGACAGCACCACGCGGTCGCCGCGCACATGGGCCGTGAGGCCCGAGGCCGGCTTCATCGGGGCGGCGTAGTCCGGACGGCGATGGATCAGCGTCGGCCACCAGATGTCGTCGCTGCTGCCGCCGTACTTCGGCTCGCACAGCTTCACCATGCGTGCCACGTTCGGCGCCGCCAGCCCCATGCGGTTCACGTAATGGTTGTAGATGGGCTCCCAGGCGTTGCGGCCGTGCTGGAACGACTGGTTCACCTCGGTCCACAGCGACGTGTGAGGCTGCGTCGGATTGTGTTCGCGGGCGAACGGCATCGGGTAGGTCTTGCCGTTCTCGTCGAGCAGGTTCGAGCGCGCCACGTACTCCGCCGCCGCCAGGAAGCGGTTGTTGTACAGCCCGTAGAGATCGTCGCCCTGATTCCAGGCCATCTCCAGCACGTCGCCTCCCAGCGACATGCCCAGCGTCGAATGGCCCTGGTCGCGGCCGCTCTCCTCCCACTGCCCGAAGTGGCCCGGATGCATGAAGTACACGCCATGCACGATCGAGCCGTTGCCGAAAGTCCTGAGCTTGCCGCGGTTGTTGCCGGCGTAGCAGTCGCAGGCCAGCCGGTACAGGTCGGGCTGGTCGCAGAAGATGCCGATGGCCATGGCGCCGACCATGGAGGCCATGTCCCAGTTCGCATGGGAGCCGATGCGCCCGTCGCTGAGGAACCAGGACGAGATCGAGCCGAAGACCTTGAGCAGCATGTCCTGGAAGCGCTTCAGGCTTTCCGGCGCCCAGCCCGGGTAGGTGCGCAGGATCTCGCCGATCTGCGCCAGCTGGTGGCCCTGCATGCCGGCCATCAGGATGAAGGTGTGGTCGTCATGGGCGGTCGATCCGGGCGGGACCGTCCCGACCTCCTTCAGGGTGTTGGCCCAGGCGTCCAGGAACTCCACGGCCTTGTCGGCATAGCGGTTGTCCTGCGGGTCGGACAGCTTCCAGCGCAAGGTGAGCGTCCAGGCGCGCCAGATGTCGACGTACAGGTTGTTCTTGCTGCCGTCGGCCCGGTAGACCGCAGGCAACGGAAACGGGCGGGCGTCCAGGCTGGCGAAGCGCTCGGCGCACAGCTTGTTCCACCAGCCCGTCCACGGCTCCTGGCCCGCCTTGATGTGCGCGCGGATGCGGGTGAAGTCGTCCTCGGTCACCAGCAAACCCGGGTGGCGGAAGACGCCGCTCTGGGAGGCCGGGATGCGTCCCGTCTGCGTGCCGGCCGACCCCTCGACCCCCGACGCTTCACCGACGGCCTTGCTCGGGTCGGCGGCCTCGCCGTTGACGCCGCCGCAGGCGGGCAAGAGCGGCAGCATCGGCAGCCCGAACAGTCCCGCCGACAGCCGCCGGCGCATGGCATTCACCGGCACATCGCTGTCGTTGAAGGGAGGGGTGGTGCTGGACATGCGCATTCCTCGAGCGGTTGGGGGCGCGAGCATAGGCGGGCTGGCGCGCCGAGTTATCACGAAGCGCGGAGGGTTCGATTTGTTACCTTCCGGCGATAGTTAATGCGCTGGGCGAACTAACATGCGTGAGATATAGCGTTATATCAAACATCGCGTCGGGCTCCCTCGAACCTTTTCTCTCTCAGCTCATGAACACATCAATGAAGAGACAACGACTTGTTGCCCTGTCCCTCGTCACGGCGGCCCTCGCGTCGGGCTGCGGAGGAGGAGGCGGCGACAGTGGCGCCACCACGACGCCGAGCCCGACGGCCGGCTCAGGCGCGCCGGCACCTGCGCCTGCTCCGGCACCCGCGCCTGCTCCGGCGCCCGCACCGGCTCCGGCTCCGGCGCCCGACCCGGGGGCCAACCCCGC
>NZ_PEOG01000180.1 GCF_002761755.1 Roseateles chitinivorans | reverse complement strand
ATGCCGGTGGGCATGATGTTCTCCAGCACCATCGGCCGCGAGGCGCGCCTTTTGGAGCTTGCCTACGAGCTCGAGGAGGCGCGGCCCTGGGCGCGCATACAAGATGTCACCGCGACCAAGCAGCCGCGTAAGCGGGCCGCGAAGAAGGCCACGAAAACCACGGAGTAGGGCACAAACCGGCGTGGCGCGTGACATGACCCCGTAATCCGGGCCGTGGCCTGTTAACGAACTCGACACCGCGAACGGCTGCGGGTGAAACATCGGGCTCGCAGCATCCCTCATTGTGGAAACCGCTGAATCGGTATCGCCCTCACCCACATCCACACCGCCACGATCACCGCAGATCGCCACCACCACCGGCAACACCTTCGGTTGCCTGGTGCGGTTCGCCTTCGCGAACATCCGGCGCAGGCCGGAGCGGTTCGTGCTCTCGGTGCTCGGGATCGCGCTGGCGATCGCGTGTGTGACTGTCGTGCGGACGATTTCGTCGAGCTTCGCGATCACC
>NZ_PEOG01000179.1 GCF_002761755.1 Roseateles chitinivorans | reverse complement strand
CCACCACGACAAGCCGAGCGATGCGGCCGCCTCGGATTGCCCGCGGGGCAGGGAATGCACACCGGCGCGGACGATTTCGGCGATGACCGAACCGTTGTAGAGCGTGAGCCCGGTGATGACGCCGGCCAGCGCGAGGTGCTTGGACGGGAACACGTCGTACGCCGCGTAGAAGAAGTACGCGAAGATCATCATGATCAGCACCGGCACGGCGCGGAAGAACTCCACGATGACCGTGCACACCCAGCGGATCGGCCGGGTCGTCGCCAACCGGCCGACACCGAGCGCCAGCCCCAGGGCCAGCGCCAGCACGAGCGACACCGCGGCCGCGGTCAGCGTGCCCTGCACGCCCGGCAACACGTAGGTCTTCCACAGGTTCGCGGTGAGGAACGGTTCCCACTTCTCCGACGTCAACTGGTTCTTGGTCCACAGTTGCCACAGCACGAACGCGACCACCAGTGTGCCGATCACCGCCGACACCGCGGTCAGGATCCCGTTGCGTACCCTCGC
>NZ_PEOG01000178.1 GCF_002761755.1 Roseateles chitinivorans | reverse complement strand
AGCTATCTGGGGTCGAGCTTCGCGATCATCGCGCCCACCATCGCCGCGTCGACGTCGCACGGCCCATCAGGTGCGCTCGGTGGCATCGTCATCGTGGGCGCACTGCTCATCCTCATCGGCGCCGTGGTGCACTTCGCCGGTATCGGCTGGATCGAATCGTTGATGCCGCCGGTGGTGACCGGATCGATCGTGGCGCTCGTCGGGTTCAACCTGGCCCCAGCCGCCAAGGCCAACTTCGAAGAAGACGCTGTCACCGCCGCGGTCGTGCTGGTGCTCTTGCTGTTGTCACTGGTGGTGTTTCGGGGTCTGCTCGGACGGTTGGCGATCTTCACCAGCGTGGTGATCGGTTACTTCGAGGCACTGGCCCGCGGCAAGGTCGACACCAGCGCTATCGGCGCCGCGGACTGGGTCGGTCTGCCCGAGTTCACCACCCCCACCTTCCTTCTGTCGGTGCTGCCGATGTTCATCCCGGTGGTGATGGTGCTGGTCGTCGAGAACATCGGCCACGTC
>NZ_PEOG01000177.1 GCF_002761755.1 Roseateles chitinivorans | reverse complement strand
GATGACACCCCCGACCGCTCCGGTTCCGTAGACGACGACGGGGTGCGGTGTGGTGTCGGTCATCGAAAACTCGCTTCCGGTCAGACGTTGTACGCGCCGATTCCTGCGGCACGATCAGGAGCTTCACCTCCCGATTCTGCCGATCTCTGAGCGCGCGTGTTCTGCGGGATCGCTGTGCGTGCCTGAGGCTCGGCGACCGGCCCCTTTCAGCCGCATCGCAGCTGTCTCCCGGAATCGGTGCCGCGCCTGCATTTTCGTTCCCGGTGTGCCCGGACAGGCTCGGCCGGCAGCTGCCCGTTGCCTGTGGGAATCAACTGCGGGGAATCAGTGGATCACCACAGGGTGTTGCAGGGGCGGGATGGGGCACCATGAATCACCGCGGTTGTAAATCTGGTGTCCGTTCCCGCCGACGGCGAACATCAACCACGGCCGGTGAGCACCACCCTTTCACCTGAAGAAGAACGGATGACATGACAGTGGCACCATTGCGCACCGATCGACGGCGGCTGG
>NZ_PEOG01000176.1 GCF_002761755.1 Roseateles chitinivorans | reverse complement strand
CGAGATGCCATCGCCGCGGTGCGGCGTGCCATCTGGGTGGTGCTCACCGAGCGGCAACGACAACTGTTCATCGGGGCGGTGATCGATGGCGATCCCCTCGATGTCCTGGCCGCGCGTCTCGGTATCAGCCGAAACGCGGTGTACAAGGCCGTCTTCGATGCGCGGCGCAAGATCCGGGCAATTCTTTTGGCCAAGGGCCACCTGGTGGCGGGGGCATCCACATGAGAAGCGGCGAACCCGCCCGTCAGAGGCCGGCCCACCCCCCACTCCCGGATGGGAAGGCTCTGCGTCGCAAGGCGATTCGATCGATCTGGATCACGCTCGTTCTCCTCACCGCACTGGCGGCCACCGCAATCGTCGCGGTCTGCTGAGCACGGTGCGCCTCGGACACAAACGGGAACCGTGGGCATGCGGTGCGGTGCCGAGCTTCGGTGATGTCATGCGGCCAACAATGTTCAAGATCATCGAACGGTATGTGCATGAAAATCACGTGGACATGAACAGTTGGCATG
>NZ_PEOG01000175.1 GCF_002761755.1 Roseateles chitinivorans | reverse complement strand
CGACCTCGCCGATGCGTGGCGGGCCCGGTACCGCCCGATCCTCGACGAGGTCAACGACGGTCTGCGGCCGTGGGGGAACTTCGACGAGCTTCACCTGGCGACGCTTCAGGACGTGCTGAGCGAGCGGGACATCGCGTTGTCGCCGGATCAATTGACTTCTCTTGTGCATGCGTGGCACCGGCTCGATCCGTGGCCGGACGTCCCGGACGGGCTAGAACTGTTGCGCAGCAATTTCCTCATCGCACCGTTGTCCAATGGGCACGTGAGGCTGGTCGTGGATCTCGCCCGTCACGGCGACCTGCGGTTCGACTGCATACTCTCGGCCGAACTGGCGCACGCCTACAAGCCCGCACCCGAGACGTATCTGACCGCGGCCCACCTTCTCGACGTCGATCCCTCGGAGGTGATGCTGGTGGCCGCGCATCCGTCCGACCTTGCCGGCGCCCGCGCAGCCGGGCTTCGCACCGCGTTCATCGACCGTAGATCGGACGAGCACCCGTCCGAACTCCTAA
>NZ_PEOG01000174.1 GCF_002761755.1 Roseateles chitinivorans | reverse complement strand
GCCACCGGCGGCCTCGATCACGGCGATCTTCGTGCCCTTGGACACCTTGTCGCCCAGCTTGACCAGCAGCTGCTTGATCACGCCGCCATGCGAGGACGGGATCTCCATCGAGGCCTTGTCGCTCTCGACGGTGATCAGGCTCTGCTCCTGCTTGACCGTGTCGCCGACCTTGACCAGCACCTCGATCACCGCGACCTCGTCGAAGTCGCCAATGTCGGGCACGACGATGTCGACCGGGCCGGCCGACGCGGGCGCTGCCGCCGGGGCAGCCG
>NZ_PEOG01000173.1 GCF_002761755.1 Roseateles chitinivorans | reverse complement strand
CTCGACGCTCGTCCGGTCACCGCGGACGCGCAGGCGCTGGCCGAGGCGGGACTGCGCGAGAAGGGCGCCGAGTTCCGCGCCGACGGGGCCGAGCTCTACATCCCGATCCGCCAGGCCTGAACGCGATGGCCGCGATTGCCATCGCCGGCGCGGGGCTGGCCGGGCGGCTGCTCGCCTGGGCGCTCGCGCGCGCCGGGCACCAGGTCGAGGTCTTCGACGCCTCGCCCGTGCCCGATCCGACCTTCGACGCGCACGGCGCCGCGGCCTTCAGCGCCGCGGGCATGTTGAGCCCGTTGGCCGAGCAGGAGCAGGGTGGCGCCGAGATCGCCGCCCTCGGCTGGCGCTCGCTCGCGCTGTGGCCGCGCATCGTCGCGGCCCT
>NZ_PEOG01000172.1 GCF_002761755.1 Roseateles chitinivorans | reverse complement strand
GACGGTGTACGACATGCTGGGCATCACGCCACCGGCGACCGTGCGCGGCGTCCCGCAGAAACCCCTCGACGGCGTGAGTTTCAAAGCGGCACTGGCTGATCCTGATGCACCCACGGGCAAGGAGACCCAGTTCTACGCGATGCTGGGCACACGCGGCATCTGGCACAAGGGCTGGTTCGCCAACACCGTGCACGCGGCAACCCCCTCGGGCTGGGGTCATTTCGCCGACGACCGCTGGGAGCTCTTCCACATCGACGCCGATCGCAGCCAGTGCCACGATCTGGCCGCCGAGCACCCCGACAGGCTCGAGGAACTCAAGGCGTTGTGGTTCAGCGAGGCCGACAAGTACAACGGCCTGCCGCTCGGTGACCTGTCCATCCTGGAGACCACCACGCGGTGGCGGCCCTACCTGACCGGTGAGCGCACCAGCTACACGTACTACCCGCACACCGCCGAGGTGGGCATGGGCGCGGTCGTCGAACTGCGCGGGCAGTCGTTCAAGGTGCTCGCCGAGGT
>NZ_PEOG01000171.1 GCF_002761755.1 Roseateles chitinivorans | reverse complement strand
CAGGCGCTGACCTTGGCCACGGCGCGCCATTCACCGTCGGGCCGAGCCGCGGCCATCTCCGCGACCGCGAGCGAGATGCGGGAACCGGGCCGCTCCACCCACGTCCGAACCCGCACGGGCGCAACTGGAATGGCGCCAAGGATGTCGAGCGTCAGGCGGCCGACGCGCAGCCCGGAGCCTGCCATGAGTTCCTCGATGGCCTTGTTCAGCAGCGCGAGCGGTGGCGAGCCGTGCTGGATGCTCCCGTCCCATTTGCTGCGGGTGTCCGGTGTCGACTCGAACAGCTGGTACTCACCATCGGTGCCCAGACGCCGGTAGTGGCAACCGATCATGCGGCGCCGACCTCCTGCAGCACTGCGTCGGGATCACCGTCGTCGATCTGGTCCGGCCACCCCGGGTACGGCGGCAGGGTGCCACCGAACGCCGGGCACAACGACTGGTGTGCACACCACGAACACAGGCGCGACGGGTTCGGGCGGAAGTCCCCGCCGGCGCCCGCGGCCTGGATGGCCTTCCAGA
>NZ_PEOG01000021.1 GCF_002761755.1 Roseateles chitinivorans | reverse complement strand
CGCATCCGCCGCGGCGGACGACCCGCAGGCAGGCTCCGGCCCGGCCGCGGCGCCGGTCGCCCTGCCCGCCGTCCAGAGCGACGTCAAGCGTGGCGCCTCCTTCCCCTACAAGCGCCTGAACGAGCTGCTGTCGAAGTTGCGCACCGAAGGCGAAGGGCT
This sequence comes from Roseateles chitinivorans, assembly GCF_002761755.1. Taxonomy (GTDB): domain Bacteria; phylum Pseudomonadota; class Gammaproteobacteria; order Burkholderiales; family Burkholderiaceae_C; genus Roseateles; species Roseateles chitinivorans. The sequence continues at coordinate 88,989 of NZ_PEOG01000021.1, read as the reverse complement.
CTTCGTCAGCCGCTTCGTGCTGACCGATGCGAAGGATTCGAGCAAGCCGCCACCCGCGGGCACCAAGCTCGCGCTGATGAGCGACGACGACTACATCCCCATCCCGATCGACGACAAGGGCCGCTTCGACCTGCCGACCTTCAGCGAGCGCCAGGCCAAGGACATGGACTTCGGCACCAACGTGCCCAAGGGCGAGCTCGGCGTGCGGCTGAGCATCGATCTGGCCACGCCGCCGGAGATGCTGGACATGGCCACGGTGCGGCGCATCGTCACCGTCGGCCAGCGTCTGCGCACCGAGCTGCTGCCCTGGTACGTGCGCTGGATGTTCCCGCAGATCGACGGCGTGATCGCCTGCAGCGACGCGCCGCAGTGGACCCTGGACTGGTCCGAGGGGGCGCAGCGCTGGCGCCTGCCGCTGCCGGCGGAGGCGCAGCAGCGCGAGCCGGAGACGCCCAAGGGCAAGCCCTCGCGCGCCTGCACCGTGCTGACGGGCCAGGAGCAATGGCCCGACGCCGCGCTGCTCCAGACGCCGCCCGGCGCCAACACCAAGCTCTACGTCAAGCTGCGCAATCCGCGCGCCAGTTGAGCGACGGTCCGCCGCGCGGGGTTCAAGCCACCCGACCGGCGGCCCGGTCCGCCTCGAGCTGCCGCAGGACGCGGCGCTGCACCTTGCCGGTGGTGGTCATCGGCAGGCTGTCGAGGAACTCGATCTCCTTGGGGTACTCGTAGGGCGCGAGCCGTTGCCGGACGAAGTCCTGCAGCTCGCCGGTCAACGCTGCCGAGGGCTGCCGCCCCGGCGCCAGCACGACGAAGGCCTTCACCAGCGCGCCGCGCTCGGCGTCGGGCTTGGGCACGACCGCGGCGTTGGCCACCGCCTCGTGGCGCACCAGGCAGTTCTCGATCTCGCCGGGGCCGATGCGGTAGCCCGCAACCTTGAACTGGTCGTCGGCGCGGCCCTGGTACCACAGGTAGCCGTCCTCGTCGGTGCGCGCGAGATCGCCGGTGCGACACCAGCTGTCCAGCGGGTCGCCGGTGAACTTCGCCGCCGTCGCGGCCTCGTTGCGCCAATAGCCGAGGAAGAAGATCGGATCGAGGTCGCCGTGTCCGTCCCGCCGATGCACCGCCACCTCGCCGATCTGCCCGGGCGGGCAGACCTGGCCGTCGTCGTCGATGACCGCGACGCGGTGACCGGGATACGCGCGGCCCATGCTGCCCGGCTTCGCCGGCCACAGCCGCGCGCAGTTGCCGACAACGTAGTTGATCTCGGTCTGGCCGAACATCTCGTTGACCGTCACGCCCAGTTCGCGCCGGACCCAGTCGAAGACCGCGTCGCCGACGGCCTCGCCGGCGCTCATCACGGCCTCCAGCCGCAGCGTGTAATGCTCGGCGGGATGCGGCACCGCCTTCATCATGGCCTTCAGCGCCGTCGGGAACAGGAAGGTGTGGCTGACGCGGTAGTGCTGCATCAGCTCGAAGGCCTTCTCCGGGGAGAAGCGGCCCTGGTAGCCGAGGATGGGCCGACCGAAACACAGCGACGGCAGCAGCGCGTCCATCAACCCGCCGGTCCAGGCCCAGTCGGCGGGGCTCCAGAACACCGCCTCGCTGCGGACCTTCGGATCATGGGGATCGAAGCCGAACCAGTTCTGGCTCGCGATGAAGCCGGTCAGGTTGCCCAGCAGCGCGCGCTGCGGCAGCAAGGCGCCCTTGGGCGCGCCGGTCGTGCCGCTGGTGTAGATCAGGATCGCCGGGTCCTCGGCTGCGTTGTCGCGGGCGGCGAAGCGCGCGTCCTCCGCCTGCAGCGCCGCCATCCAGCCGGCTTCGCCGTCCTGGGGCTCGGACTCGCCGACCACCAGCACCTGGCGCAGCGCCGGACACTGCGCGCGCACCGAGCGGACCGCAGCGAGCGCCCCGCTCTCGACGATCGCGACGCTGGCCTCGCTGTCCTGGAGCCGGTATGCCAGCGCATCCGGGCCGAAGAGCATCGACAGCGGCATCGCCACCGCGCCGAGCTGGTTGATCGCGATGTGCGCGACGGCCGTCTCGAAGCGTTGCGGCAGCACCAGGCCCACGCGATCCCCGGCCTCGACGCCGAGACGCCGCAGCGCGTTGGACAGGCGATTCGCCGCGCGCTGCAGCTGGCCGAAGGAGTACTGGGCGCGACAACCGCTGTCGCTGTCGAAGAAGATGGCGGGCGCGTCGGGTGTTTCGCGGGCCCAGCGGCCGCAGCAGAGTTCGGCGATGGACAAGCGGTCAGGCACCTGCCAGCGGAACGCGCCGTGGATCAGCGCGTAGGCGTCGGACATCGCGACTCTCCGGGACTGGAACAAGAGCGTGGATGCTAGCGAGCGAGGGGGCACCGGGCGTCATGGAAAGCCCGTAGCGCCAGGACGGTGCCCGGCCTTGCGGGGCGTGCCCTCGCCCGGTGCGCCGGACAGCGCGGATCGGTCCTCGGTGCGCGCATGACGACGTGAAGGCGCCGCCTACACTCCGCCGGATGACTGTGAAGATCCTGCACAACCCCCGCTGCTCGAAGTCGCGCGAGGCGCTTGCCCGGCTCGAATCGCGGGGCCTTCGCCCCGAGATCGTCGACTACCTGGCCACGCCCTTGTCGCTGGGCGAGCTGCGGACCCTGCAACAGCAGCTCGGCGTACCGGCCCGCGCGATGCTGCGCGATGGCGAGGACGACTACCGCACGCTCGGCCTGGCCGACGCGTCGCTCGGTGACGAGCAGTTGCTGCGCGCGGTGGCCGAGCATCCGAAGCTGCTGCAACGCCCCGTCGTCATCGACGGCGAGCGCGCGCTGATCGCCCGTCCACCGGAGCTGCTCGACGATTGGTTGAAGTGAGGCCGCCCGGCCCGCGCCCGTTCGAGGCGCCGCGACCGGATCGGCTCACTGGTCAAGCTCACTCGGCCCGCTCGCTCAGCTGCGCGAGCGACTCGCCGGTGACGCGGCACAGGCGCCAGTCAGGCATGATCGTCGCGCCCATCTTTTCGTAGAAGCGGATGGCGTTCTCGTTCCAGTCGAGCACGCACCATTCGAAGCGGCCATAGCCGCGCTCGACGGCGATCTGCGCCAGGCGGGTCAGCATGCGTGTGCCGAGTCGCGCGCCGCGATGGGCGGGCTGGACATAGAGGTCTTCGAGGTAGAGCCCGGGCTTGGCCAGGAAGGTCGAGAAGTTCACGAAGGTCAGCGCGAAGGCGACGATCTCGCCACGCTCGTGCTCGGCGACCATGGCCTCGGCGACGGGACGCTCGCCGAAGAGGTGCGGATGCAGCTTCTCGGGCGTGACCTCCATCAGATGCGACAGGCTCTCGAAATCGGCGAGCTCGCCGATCAGTCCGACGATGGCGGGGACGTCGGCGGGACGGGCGGGGCGAAGGGTGTAGCGGTCGGGCGTGGCGGTCATGGTGGCGTGGGGATGAAGTCGGCGCCATTGTCTCCATGGCGAAAGCGGGTGGCCGTTCCTCACACTACAGTCGCCGTCCATGAGCACCGACACGAGTCCCGCCACCGGCATCGCGGACAGCGCCGCGTACGTCGTCCGCCGCCCGCATCGCAGCAGCTTCCTGACGCTGCGCGGCCTGCGCCATCATGTGCTGCGCTGGGGCCCCGAGCCCGACGGCACCCGCCCGCTGCTCGTGATGGTCCACGGCTGGATGGACGTCGGCGCGTCGTTCCAGTTCATGGTCGACGCCTTTCATGAGGACCGCAGCGTCGTGGCCATCGACTGGCGCGGCTTCGGCCTCACCGACAGCACCCCGGGCGATGCGTATTGGTTCCCCGACTACCTCGGCGACCTGGACGCACTGCTCGACGCCCTCAGCCCGGAGGCGCCAGTCGACCTGCTCGGTCACAGCATGGGCGGCAACATCGCGATGAGCTACGCCGGCGTGCGGCCACAGCGGCTGCGCAGGCTGGTGAACCTGGAAGGCTTCGGCCTGCCGGACACGGCGCCCGAGATGGCGCCGGCGCGGCTCGCGAGCTGGCTCGACGAGCTCAAGGAGACGCCGAGCCTCAAGACCTACGACAGCGTCGAGGGCGTGGCGCAGCGCCTGATGAAGACCAATCCGCGATTGAGCGCGGACAAGGCCGCATGGCTCGCGCCGCAATGGTCGCGGCGGGGCGAGGACGGCCGCTGGCACATCCTTGGCGACCCGGCCCACAAGCGGACCAATCCGGTGCTGTACCGCAAGGCCGAGGCCCTGGCCTGCTGGTCCGCGATCACGGCGCCGACGCTGTGGGTCGAGGGCAGCGAGACCCAGCTTTCCCAATGGTGGGGCGACCGCTATCCGCGCGAGGACTTCGAGGCCCGGCTCGCCGTCGTCAAGGACCTGCGGCGCGTCACCCTCCAGCAGGCGGCGCACATGATGCACCACGACCAGCCCGAGGCGCTGGCCCGCGCGGTGCAGGACTTCCTCGGCTGACTTCCTCGGCTGACTGCCCCGGCCGCCGGCCCTCGCCAGATCACAGTCGACGTCTAACGCTGCTCCACCACCGCCGCCTGATACGCCGCGACGAACTCCGGCGGCATGCGCCGGGGCTTGCCGGCGCTGATGTCGATGCACACCAGCTCCCAGCGGCCGCGCATCAGCGTCTGCCCATCGCTGGCGCGGCGCAGCTGGAAGCGGCGCTCCATCGCCAGCTTGCCGTCGCCGCCCGTGAGCCAGGTGCCCAGCACCAGCGCCTCGCCCTCGAAGGACGGCAGCAGGTAGTCGTAGCCGCCGTGCCGGATCGCCATCGCCCGATCCAGCCGCCGGTAGTCGTCGATGTCCAGCCCCAGCGCCACCGAGTGCGACCACCCCACCTGCTCGCACCAGCGCACATACACCGCGTTGTTGGTGTGGTTCAGGCCGTCGATGTCCTCGGGCCGCGGGCTCACGGACAGGCAATGCGGGGACGGGTAGTCCCAGCCGAGGGCGAGCGCATCGGCGCTCGGGACATCGCTGGCGAGGGGGATCGAAGGCGTCGCGGTCATCGCGGGGAACTTCCCGGAAATCGTGGAAATCCGACATGCGTGGTCGGGGTGCGTCAGCTTAGCCGCGCGGATTGGGCAGAATGCCGCCCTTTTCCGGCGACGTCCGTCGCCTGCGCGACCTGCGCCCGCCAGCCCTGTCCTCGGGTGCCCGCGTGGCGCGCCTCGCTCGTCCCTGCCCTGTTCCGTCCGCTGCTGCCGTCGTCTCCATGGAAAACATCATCGTCACCGAAGAACTCAAGGCCTACATCGATCCGCTGACCGAGGACGAGTACGCGGCGCTCGAGCGCAGCATCCTGGCCGAGGGCTGCCGCGACGCGCTGGTGCTGTGGGGCGACATCCTAGTGGACGGCCACAACCGCCACGGCATCTGCACCAAGCACGGCATCCCATTCCGGACGGTGCAGAACACGCGCTTCAAGTCGATGGAGGACGTCCACCTCTGGATGATCGACCAGCACCTGGGCCGCCGCAGCGTCTCCGATTTCCAGCGCGGCGTGCTCGCCCTGCGCAAGAAGGAGATCATGGAAGCGCGACGGCTGGCCGTGCTCAACGATCCCAGTCCCGACGCATCGGCCGCCGCGAGCGACGCGCCCGCTGGCGTCACCGACACGCCGGTGCCCGCGGCACCGCCGCTCAAGAGTCGCGAGGCCATCGCCCGCGCGGCACGCATCAGCAGCGCCACGGTCACCCAGATCGAGAAGATCCAGAAGGCGGCCGCGCCGGAACTGGTCGCGGCGGTGAAGTCGGGCGAAGTGTCCATCAGCGCCGCCGCGGTGATCGCCGACCTGCCCGTCGAGGAGCAGGCCGCAGCCGCCGCCGGTGGCAAGAAGGAACTGCGCCAGGCCGCCAAGCGGGTGCGCGAATCCAAGGTCGGCAAGAAGGCCGCCGGCGACGCGGTGGCCGAGGTGGCCGTCGAGCTGCTGGGCGTGCCCACCAACGCCGACGGCGAGCTGGAGGCCGATCCCGCCGTCGCGCTGCTGCGCGCCCAGGTCAGCGCGCTCCAGGACGAGAACGTGAAGCTTCGCGCGCAGGTCGCCGAGCTGCAGGCGCAGCTCGCCGCCGTGAAGCAGGAATCCGCGGATCCGTCGCCGTTCTGACCCGGCTCAGAACCCGGTGATCGGCCCCGAGCGATCGCGCTCGGGCCGCCGGGCCTCGGCCTCGTCCGCATACGGGACAGGGTCCTTCACGCCGGCCGCCGCCTCCCGGCGGTTCATGACGGTTGCGTAGATCACCACGATGCCCACGTAGACGATCAGCGCCCCCTGCGACCCGACCCAGAAGCTGAACGGCCAGCCGAAGAAGTCGAAGCTGAGCGCCCGGGCGAAGTAGGCCACGCCGAAGGTCACCAGCGCCCAGGCCAGCAGCAGCATGAGCGTCAGGCGCCAATTGCCGCGCCGCACACGCTGGCGCCGGGCGCGGAACGTGCCGGAGGCGGAACCTGCATCGGGGACAGGGGGTTTGGGGAGCATCCCGCCATCTTAGGGAGCCCTCCTGCTTCAGCATGAGAAAATACCCGGCTTCGGGCCCCCTGTCGGGGGCTCTTTCACTCGAACGAATCATGGACATCGAGCAAATCAATGCGATCGGCACCACGCTGGCCGATCTGCAAGCGCGGACCGCCGCGCTAAGGGGGTACCTTTGACTACGACCGCAAAGCGCTGCGGTTGAACGAAGTCAACGCCGCCCTGGAGAACCCCAACGTCTGGAACGAACCCAAGCGGGCCCAGGAACTCGGCAAGGAAAAGCGCACCCTCGACAAGGTCGTCGAGACCATCAATCACCTGACGTCGAATCTCTCCGACAACCTCGAGCTGTTCGAGATGTCCAAGGAAGAGAACGACATCCCCGGCCTGCAGACCATCGAAGCGGAATCCGCCAAGCTCACCGAGCTGGTCGAGGAACTGGAATTCCGCCGGATGTTCAACAACCCGGCCGACCCGAGCAACTGCTTCATCGACATCCAGGCCGGCGCCGGCGGCACCGAGGCCTGCGACTGGGCCGGCATGCTGCTGCGCCAGTACCTCAAGTACTGCGAGCGCAAGGGCTTCAAGGCCGAGGTCGAGGAACAGACCGACGACGAAGTCGCCGGCATCAAGAGCGCCACGATCAAGGTGGAAGGCGAATACGCCTTCGGCCTGCTGCGCACCGAGTCGGGCGTGCACCGCCTGGTCCGCAAGAGCCCGTTCGACTCTTCCGGCGGCCGCCACACCAGCTTCGCCTCGCTGTTCGTCTATCCCGAGATCGACGACTCCATCGAGATCGACATCAACCCGGCCGACGTGCGCACCGACACCTATCGCGCCTCGGGCGCCGGCGGCCAGCACATCAACAAGACCGACTCGGCGGTGCGCCTGACCCACATCCCGACGGGCATCGTCGTGCAATGCCAGGACAGCCGCAGCCAGCACAGCAACCGCGACGTCGCCTGGCGCCGCCTGCGCTCGCGCCTGTACGACCATGAGATGAAGAAGCGCATGGCCGAGCAGCAGAAGCTCGAGGACAGCAAGACCGACGTGGGCTGGGGCCACCAGATCCGTTCGTACGTGCTGGACCAGAGCCGCATCAAGGACCTGCGCACCAACGTCGAGATCTCCAACACCCAGAAGGTGCTGGACGGCGACCTCGACGCGTTCATCACCGCGTCCCTCAAGCAGGGCGTGTGAGGACATGGGCGGCCCTGCTGAGCGATCCGATCTCACGGCTGCGCGCCTCGCCGTACGGGAGTACGGCTGCGGCGCTCACCGCAAGCCCGGACTGCTCGCTACGGGCCTCCCACGTCCTCACTGAGCCTCGAGACAACATCAGTTCCAACAAGGAAGCCCGCCATGCGTGAAGGCACTGCCACCCTGATCCGCCGCGCCGACTACGTCGCGCCGATCTTCTGGATCCGCACCGTCGACCTGTGCTTCGACCTCGACCCGGCCAAGACGCTGGTCGCCAGCAAGATGCGTCTGGAACGCAACGCCGCCGTGCCGCACGGCCCGCTGCGCCTGCATGGCGAGGAGCTCAACCTGCTGCGCGTGCTGATCGATGGCGAGAGCGTGTCCTTCCGCCAGGAAGGCCATGAGCTGATCATCGACAACGTGCCCGACGCCGACTTCACGCTCGAGATCCGCAACACCTGCGCGCCGGAGAAGAACACCGCGCTGTCGGGCCTGTACACCTCTGGCGGCAGCTTCTTCACGCAGTGCGAGGCCGAGGGCTTCCGCCGCATCACCTACTTCCTGGACCGCCCCGACGTGATGGCGGTCTACACCGTCACCCTGCGCGCCGACAAGGCCCGCTATCCGGTGCTGCTGTCCAACGGCAACCTGGTCGAGACGGCAACGCTCGACAACGGCCGCCACCTGGCCAAGTGGCATGACCCCTTCCCCAAGCCCAGCTACCTCTTCGCGCTGGTGGCCGGTGACCTGGTCGCACGCGAGCAGCGCATCCGCACCCGCGGCGGCAAGGACCACCTGCTGCAGGTCTATGTCCGCCAGGGCGACCTGGAGAAGACCGAGCATGCGATGAACTCGCTGATCGCCTCGGTCGTCTGGGACGAGGCCCGCTTCAAGCTGCCGCTCGACCTGGAGCGCTTCATGGTCGTCGGCGTCTCCGACTTCAACATGGGCGCGATGGAGAACAAGGGCCTGAACATCTTCAATACCTCGGCGCTGCTGGCCTCCCCAGCCACCGCGACCGATGCGGACTTCCACCGCATCGAGTCCATCGTCGCGCACGAGTATTTCCACAACTGGACCGGCAACCGGGTCACCTGCCGCGACTGGTTCCAGCTGTCGCTGAAGGAAGGCCTGACCGTCTTCCGCGACCAGGAGTTCAGCCAGGACATGGCCGCCACGCCGAGCGCGCGCGCGGTCTGCCGCATCGAGGACGTGCGCGCGCTGCGCGCCCGCCAGTTCCCGGAGGATGCCGGCGCGATGGCGCATTCGGTGCGCCCCGACGAGTACGTCGAGATCAACAACTTCTACACCGCCACCGTCTACGAGAAGGGCTCGGAGGTGGTGCGCATGTACCAGACGCTGGTCGGCCGCGATGGTTTCGCCAAGGGCATGGCGCTGTACTTCGAGCGCCATGACGGCCAGGCCGTGACCTGCGACGACTTTGCGCAGGCGATCGCCGACGCGAATCCCGGCTCGGCGCTGTCCACCCGCCTGGACGCCTTCAAGCGCTGGTACTCGCAGGCCGGCACGCCCCGCCTGCGCGCGCGCGGCGCCTATGACGCCGCCGCCCAGACCTTCACGCTGACGCTGAAGCAGACCACGCCCGCGACGCCGGGCCAGGACCGCAAGCTGCCGCAGGTGATCCCGGTCGCGCTGGGCCTGCTGGCCCGCGACGGCCAGGCGCTGCCGCTGATGCTGCAGGGCGAGGACGGTGCCGCCGGCGCCACCGAGACCGAACGCGTGCTGGTGCTGGACCAGGCCGAGCAGTCCTTCGTCTTCGTCAACGTGCCGTCCGAGCCGGTGCCCTCGCTGCTGCGCGGCTTCTCGGCGCCGGTCGTGCTGGACGACGGCCTGGGCGACGCCGAGCTGCTGGTCCTGCTGACCCATGACAGCGATGCGTTCAACCGCTGGGAAGCCAGCCAGCGCCTGGCGCTGAACCGCATCCTCGGCGCCGTGCGCACCGGCCAGCCGCTGGTGCTGGATGCGGCTTACCTCGAGGCGATGCGCGCGGTGCTGCGCCATCCGGAGCTGGACCCGGCCTTCAAGGCGCTGGCGCTGCAACTGCCCGACGAGGCCTACATCGCCGAGCAGCTCGACGTGGTCGATCCGCAGGCGGTGCATGCGGCCGTCGAGGCGGCGCAGACGCAGCTGGCATCGGCCCTGCAGGCGGACTGGGCCTGGGCCTACGACACGCATCAGGTCACCGCGGGCTACAGCCCCGACCCGGTGCAGAGCGGCAAGCGCGCGCTGGTCAACCTGTCGCTGGCGATGCTGGTGCTGAATGCGACGCGCAGCGGCGATGGCGTCTGGCCGGGCCGCGCCTACCAGCGCTTCAAGGACGCCACCAACATGACCGACCGCATGGGCGCGCTGTCGGCGCTGGTGAACGCGCAGGCGGAACTGGCCGACAGCGCGCTGGCGCGCTTCCATGCCCAGTTCAAGGGCGAGGCGCTGGTCATCGACAAGTGGTTCGCGCTGCAAGGCCGCGCGGCCGAGCGCGATGGCAAGACCTTCGCGCGGGTGAAGCAGCTGATGAAGCATCCGGACTTCACGCTGAAGAATCCGAACCGCGCCCGCAGCCTGATCTTCTCGCTGGCGATGTTCAACCCGGCGGCGTTCCATCGCGCGGATGCGGCGGGCTATGTGTTCTGGGCCGACCAGGTGCTGGCGCTGGATGCGATCAATCCGCAGGTGGCGGGTCGCCTGGCACGCGTCATGGACCGCTGGACCGCGCTGGCCGAGCCCTACCGCAGCGCGGCCCGCGAGGCGATTGCCCGCGTGGCGGCCAAGCCCGATCTGTCCAACGACGTGCGCGAGATCGTCCAGCGCGCGCTGGCGCTGGATCCGCGTCCTGCGGCGGTCGAGGTGGCCGCGCCGACGGAGGTCGCCACGCAGTCCTGATTCCGCGGGCGGAGCGGTCCGCGCGTCGGGCCGCTGCGCGGCGCACGAGATTTGCAACCATCGGAGTCTATTCATGAGTCAACGCGTCAGCCTGACCCAATACCTGGTCGAGCAGCAACGGGCGCACGGCCACATCCCCCAGCAGTTGCGGCTGCTGATCGAGGTGGTCGCGCGCGCTTGCAAGCGCATCGCCATCAGCGTCAACAAGGGCGCGCTCGGTGACGTGCTGGGCACGGCCGGGTCGGAGAACGTCCAGGGCGAGGTCCAGAAGAAGCTGGACATCATCGCCAACGAGGTGCTGATCGAGGCCAACGAGTGGGGCGGCCACCTGGCCGCGATGGCCTCCGAGGAGATGGACAGCATCTACCTGGTGCCCAACCGTTATCCGCAGGGCGAGTACCTGCTGATGTTCGATCCGCTGGATGGCTCGAGCAACATCGATGTGAACGTGTCGATCGGCACCATCTTCTCGGTGCTGAAGAAGCCCGAGGGCAGCAAGGGCGTCAGCGAGGAGGATTTCCTGCAGCCCGGTTCCGCGCAGGCCGCGGCCGGCTACTGCGTGTATGGCCCGCAGACGACGCTGGTGCTGACGGTGGGGGACGGCGTGGCGATGTTCACGCTGGACCGGGAGCAAGGCTCGTGGGTGCTGACCGCCGACGACGTGAAGATCCCCGCGGACACCAAGGAGTTCGCGATCAACATGTCCAACATGCGCCACTGGGACGAGCCGGTGAAGCGCTACATCGATGAATGCCTGGCCGGCACGACGGGTCCGCGCGGCAAGGACTTCAACATGCGCTGGATCGCGTCGATGGTGGCGGACGTGCATCGCATCCTGACGCGCGGCGGCATCTTCTTGTATCCCTGGGACAAGCGCGAGCCCAACAAGGCCGGCAAGCTGCGCCTGATGTACGAGGCCAACCCGATGGCCTTCCTCGTCGAGCAGGCCGGCGGCGCCGCCACCAACGCCCGCCAGCGCATCCTGGACCTGACCCCGACCAAGCTGCACGAGCGCGTGTCGGTCGTGCTGGGCTCGAAGAACGAGGTGGAACGCGTGACGCAATATCACCTGGAGGCCGAGCAGGCCAAGTGATCCAGCCGCGCCACCGGCACGGTCACGAGGGGCGGTCGCGAGACCGCCCCTCGTCATTTCAGAAGAAGGTGCGCACCCCGCCGGTGACGCGGTAGCCGTCGTCGACCGTGTAGAGCAGCGGCCACTTGTCGAAGGTCGTGCAGGGATGGCCGATGCCGAAGGCGATCAGGTCGCCGACCTGCAGCGGCAAGGCGCCGTCGCTCGCGTCGACGTAGGCGTGCTGGTCGTTGAGCTTGGAGACCGACCACTCGGGCGGCGAGGCCTGTGGCGCCTCGTGCAGCCCGGGGCGATACCACCACAGCGGCGCCGGCAGGCAGGCGTCGTAGCTCAGGTCGCGACGGCCCGCGGTGCAGATCGCGCGCCCCGGCTCGGGCACCGACTGCACATGGGCCCAGACCTCGATCGCGTTGCGCAGGCCCGGTCCGTCGCCCCACAGCGCACCCGCGCGCTGCTTCATCCGATCCTGCATCCGCTCGTACTGCAGGCTGTCGTGGCTGAGGTAGCACCCGCTGCGCAGCACCACGCGCAGCGCATGTCCGGTGCCGCCAGCCTCGACCGCCGCCAGGGTCTTCGCCGCCAGGTCGAAGAACGCCGATCCGCCGGCCGTCAGCAGCACCTCGCCCGGCGCGAACCAGCCTTCGGCGCAGCCCAGCCGGGCCAACTCGGCCACCGTCTCGATCATCGTCAGCGCGCCCAGTTCCACGCGCGCCGTCTCCGGACCGCTGTAGACGCCTTCGAAGGCCTCCACGCCGCGCAACGCGATCACCGGCGACGCGTCGCGGATCAGGCGGGCGAGCGCCACACCCTCCTCCGTCGACCGCACGCCGGTGCGCCCGCCCGGCGTGCCGACTTCCAGCAGCACCTGCACCGGCCGCTTCAGGCCGCGCTCGAGCGCCGCGCGTCGCAGCAGTTCCAGGCCCGCCGACGAGTCCACCAGCAGGTAGAAGTCGAAGGCAGGCTCCGCCTCGAGCTCGCGCAGCACCAGTTCCAGGTCGGCCTTGCCCACCAGCTGATTCGCCAGGATCACCCGTGGCACGCCGAAGCGGCGGTAGGTGCGCACATGCGCTGCCGTCGCCGCCGTCATGCCCCAGGCCCCTTCATCGAACTGGCGCTGGAACAGCTGCGGCGCCATCGTCGTCTTGCCGTGCGGCGCGAGGCTCACGCCGGCGCGCGCGGTGAACTCGCGCATCCAGCGCGCGTTGTGGGCCAGCGCCGATGCCTTCAGCACCGCGGCCGGCAGCGGCAGATCGCCGTCGAGCAGCGACAGGCGCAGCCGGTGCAGGTCCTGCAGCGACACGCCCTCGGCACAGGCCGGCAGGCCCTTCAGCGTGGGGGGCAGCGGCTCCGCCAGCAGCGGCGCGAGGGTCAAGGTCACCGGCGCGGGGCCGGATGCGTCATGCGCAGCGGTGGCAGTCATGGGTCGCCATGTTGCCACCGTCCGGATGTCAGACCTTCGCCCGTCGCCGCTGCCAGCACAGCGCCCCGCCCGCCGCCAGCGCCAGCGCGAGCGAACCGGGCTCCGGCACGTCTGAGGCGCGGAATGCGATCGCATCGACCTTGAGCGCGCTCCAGACGTACGGATCCTCGGTCTGCTGCACGCCGAAGAAGATCGACCACAACCCGCCCTGCGCGAAGGTGTAGGACGAGACATTGCCGCGCAGATCGACGACCGCTTCGGTGCTGCCGTTGAAGGCCACGAAGAATGCGTTGTCGACGTTGCCCGGATTGCCGACGGTGCCCGAGGACACCTCGCCCAGCCGCTGCGAGAGCCACTCCAGCGTGTCGCCGGCCGCGACATTGACGTCCTGCGCGATGAAGCCGCCGCGCAGGAAGCGCCCGGCGACGTTCTGCGAGAAGAAGGTCGGCGCGCCCGCGCCCGACGGGCTGAAGGGCACCGGCAGCGGACAGGCGACATTCCAGGGATCGGACGCGCAGGTCACGTTGGGCCCCAACGGCCAGAGCGACATCGCCACGATCAGGGCCGAGTTGTTGCCCGCCAGCGCCGGGTAACCGTTGCCCGCGTTCACGATCGCCGTGGACGACCCGTTGACGTTGGCGCCGCTCGCGTACCAGCCATTCAAGCTGCCGCCTTCGAAATCTCCGTTCACCACCGCGGCACCGTGGGCCGGGATGACCGCGGCGGCGCTGAGCAGCGCGGCGCTCAAGACTCGTTTCATGTTGCTCTCCCTGCAATCACGACGCGCGACATGCGCGACGGCGCGATGCTAGGGATCACCCCGAGGGCGGCCATCCGCAAGCTTGGGGATGCCGTGTCCCTGATCGGAGGGTGTCGCCCGACTTGGGGGACAGCAGCCACCCCTCCTGCGCTGGCTTGCTCGCGGCCAAAGATGGCGACCAAAGAGGCACCCAAAGAAAAAGCCGCTTGGAGATCCAAGCGGCTTTTCAGATTGGTGCCGGTGAAGAGAGTCGAACTCCCGACCTTCGCATTACGAATGCGCTGCTCTACCAACTGAGCTACACCGGCGCTGTCGCGAACAACAGAGTCAAAGAGTATAAGCGAGATTTTCGAGGTCGACAAGCAGGGGGCAGATCGCCATCCGGCGCGCGACATGACGCTTCATTCCTCGCCCAGGTTCGCCTGCACCCGCTTCAACAGCGCGGCGAGCTGGCCTTGCTCATCGGCGCTCAGTCCCGCCAAGGCCCGCACCGAGACCTGCCGCGCCTGGCGCCGCAGCTCGCGCTGCACCGCCTGGCCGGACTCGCTCACCCGCAGCCGCACCTGGCGACGGTCGAGTTCGTCGGCCTCCGCATCGAGCAGCCCCTTGTCGCGCAAGCCCTTGATCAGGCGCGCGAGCTGCGCCTTGTCCTTGCCGCTGTGCTGCGCGAGGTCGCTCTGGGTGCCGCCGGGGTGACGATCGAAGAAGAACAGCACCTTGCCCTCCATGTGCGTGAGGTCCTGCGGACCCTCGCGCAGGGAGCGGTACTGCAGCGCGCGGTAGCGGTGCATCACCGAATGGATGAGCTCCAGCACGTCCTCGTCCTTGCCCCTTCGGCCGGTGGTGTTAGTTGACATTGTCAATCGATTCATCGCAAGATGGATGACATTGTCAACGAAACATCCGACACCCGCAATGAAGTCCGACACTCCCCTGGTTGCCTCTCCTGCCTCTGCCGTTTCCCCCGCCGAGGGTCCCGCCAGCCGAGTGCAGCGGGTGCGGCACGAACTCAAGCGCCGTGAACTGACCGTCCGGCAGGTCGACGAGCTCACGCCCAACTTCCGCCGCGTGACGCTGACCGGCGAGTCGCTCAGCGACTTCGTCAGCGCTTCCTTCGACGATCACGTGAAGCTCATCTTCGACGCCGAGTCGGCCGACGGCCCTGTCATGCGCGACTACACGCCGCGTCGTGTCGACGTCGCCGCGCGCGAGCTGGTCATCGAATTCGCCCAGCATGGCGACGGGCCGGCGGCCGCGTGGGCGGCCCAAGCGCAACCCGGCGACACGCTGACGGTCGGTGGTCCGCGCGGTTCGTTCATCATTCCCACCGATTACGCCTGGCACCTGCTCGCCGGCGACGAAACCGCCCTGCCCGCCGTCGCACGCCGCCTCGAGGAACTGCCGGCCGGCGCGCGCGTGATCGCGCTGCTGAACGTGGCGGCCAGCGATCGACGGGTCTTCCAGACCCGCGCCGCGCTCGATCTGCACTGGGTCGATGGCGATGACGAACTGCTGGCCGCGGCTCGCGCGCTCGAGCTGCCGCCCGGCGAAGGCTACGCCTGGTGCGCCGGCGAAGCCGCGGCGATGGCCGCGCTGCGCCGCATCCTGGTCGACGAGAAGGGCCACGACCGGCATGCGATCCGCGCGGCGGCGTACTGGAAGCGCGGCGCCAGCCATCACCACGAGAACCTCGAGTGAGTCAGCGAGCGGCCTCGCGGCCTCATGGCGTCGTGGCGTCGTGATCGCGCGGGAGCAGCGCTGCGGTCCACTTCCTCGCGCCGCTCGCCATGACGCCATCGCCGGCGACCTCACACCGGCTTCACAGGCCCATGGCACACTGCCCTCCGCCCGAAGCCGGAGGCGGGCCGCCTTGATGTCTGAAGTCCTGCATGACCCGCGCTGGCGCTCTGCCTGGCGCCTCCTCTTCCTCGCCGTGGTGCTGGGCGCGAGCTGGCTCGCCTTCTCGCCACATCCGCCTCGCGTGGCCGACCTCGGTTGGGACAAGGCGAATCACTTCGCCGCCTTCGGCACGCTGGCGATCGTCGGCATGCAGTGCTTCGCCGCAGGGCCGCGTCGGCGCTGGATCGTGCTGGCGATGCTGCTCGCCTACGGCGTGCTGATCGAGCTGGTGCAATCGCAGATCCCCGGCCGCGACGCCGAGGCCCGCGACGTGCTGGCCGACATGATCGGTGCCTCGATCGGCGTGGCGCTGCATGCGCTGCTGATGCGCGTCATCGCGCCGCGGGCGCTCCCGGCTCGCTGAATTCCCGGCGCGACATCGCGATCGCGACCGCCTGCGCGCGGTTGTTCGCGCCGAGCTTGCGCAGGATCTTGCGCACATGGTTCTTGACCGTGAACATGCTGATGCCGAGCTGGATCGCGATCCCCTCGTTGCTCAGGCCAGCGCGCAGGCCCTCGACGATCTGCTGCTCGCGCGGCGTCACCATCGCACCCGCGCGGCGCGGCATCGCCTGACCCCGCGATTGCAGGCGCGCCCGCCGCCACGCCGCATGCAGCGCCGGCGTCAGCAGTTCCAGTCGCCGCAGGTGGTCGTCCTCCCACCCGTCGCCGGCAAGGAGGAACAGCCCCTGGGGCCGCTCGCCGTCCCCCACCACGCCATGCAGCGCCAGCTCGCGCAGGCCGGCTTCCAGCAGCGGCTGGAACAGCGCCGACGGCGCCTCACGCTCGAGCTGGATGCGCACGGGCCGCCGGCCGTCGCCCCAGCGCCGGATCAGGTGCAGCCAGAGGCCGTGATCGGCGGCCTCCAACTGCGCCTGCAGCGCCTCCCCGATGGGCTTCAGGTGGAAGAGCTGCGCGGCCAGCCGCGGCGACGGCGACTGATCCCCGACGCACACCAGCAGGCGATGCGGCAGCAGGGGCTGGAGCCGGCTCTGGCTCCAGACGAAGAACTGGGCCGGCGTCACCGGCTGACGGGCGCTCCACACGGCCTCGAGCAGACGTTCCGCGAGCACGCGATCCTGCAGCCATGACAGCGGCAGCGCGTCGCCCTCGGCCATGACGGCGGGCTGCGGCGGCACTGACGGCACTGACGGGTGCGTGGGCTGAGGCGGGGCGATCGTCGAGGACAGCGAGGGCGGCGTCATGGACATGGGCGGATGCGTGAGCCGGGGCGACGCCAGCGTGCCCGCGCGACGTGACGTCCCGATGAACAGCGCACGACGCCGGTACGCCGCGGGTACCCGCCTTGCCCTTGCTGACATCGGGTGGCAGCTGAGCCGTCCCTCGGACGTCCGGGCAGTGGCGCGCGCCGAACGCGGGGATGGCAAATCGGCTACCGTTGTCGTTCGGCCCTTCCTCCCCCGGGCCGACAGGAGTTGCTTGCATGTCGGATCACGATCTGCCGCCCGCGCGGCGCGATCTCGCGCGCCGCTACGAGGCGGTGCGGCACCACACGCTGTCGCTGGCGGAGCCGCTGTCCATCGAGGACCAGTCGGCCCAATCGATGCCGGACGCCAGTCCTGCCAAATGGCATCAGGCCCACACGAGCTGGTTCTTCGAAGCCCTGCTGCTGCGGCCTCATCTGCCGGGCTACCAGCCGCTCGACGACAGCTACCACTACCTCTTCAACTCCTATTACGAAGGCCTCGGACCGCGCCATCCGCGGCCGCAGCGAGGCCTGCTGACGCGGCCGTCGCTCGATCAGGTGCGCGCCTACCGACAGCATGTCGACCTGCACATCCGCCAGCTGATCGCGCGCTGCGACGACGCGCAGTGGGCCGTGATCGCGCCGACGCTGGAGCTCGGCCTCCATCACGAGCAGCAGCACCAGGAGCTGCTGCTCACCGATGCGCTGCATCTGCTGTCCTGCCACCCCTGGCGCCCCGCGCTGCTGGACAGTCCGCCAGCGCCGGCGCCGGCCGGGACCAGCGCCTGGTTGCGCCACGAGGGCGGCCTCGTCGAGATCGGTCATGACGCCGCGGCCGAAGGGGCAGGCTTTGCCTTCGACAACGAAGGACCGCGGCATCGCGTCTGGCTCGAGCCCTTCGAGATCGCGAGCCGGCTCGTCACCTGCGGGGAATTCCAGCGCTTCATCGACGATGGCGGCTACCGCGAGCCGCGCTGGTGGCTGTCCGATGGCTGGGCCACGGTGCAGGCCCAGGACTGGCGTGCGCCGCTGTACTGGGTTGACGCGAGCGATGGCGACGCCGCCGCAGGCGCCAGCGGTGCCACGTCGCGCTGGGCGGTCTTCGGGCTGCATGGCCTGCGACCGCTGGATCCGGCCGCGCCGGTGATGCAGCTCAGTTTCTACGAGGCCGCCGCCTACGCCGAATGGGCCGGCGCGCGCCTGCCCAGCGAGCAGGAATGGGAGGCCGCCTCCTCGCTCTCAGGCATCGCGCAGCTGCACGACCAGGCCTGGCAGTGGACCCGCTCGGCCTACCACCCCTACCCCGGCTTCCAGCCGCTGGAGGGTGCAGCCTCCGAATACAACGGCAAGTTCATGGTCGGCCAGCTGGTGCTGCGCGGTGGCAGCGTCGCCACCCCGCCCGGTCACACGCGACCGACCTACCGCAATTTCTTCCCGCCGGCCGCGCGCTGGCAGTTCACCGGGCTGCGACTGGCCCGCGATGCGCGTCCGCGCGCGGAGACCCACGCATGAGCAGCTTCGCCGAGGACCTTCATGCCGCGCTGGCCGGCCCCGAGCACACGATCTCTCCCAAGTACTTCTATGACGCACAGGGCTCGACGCTCTTCGAGCAGATCTGCGAGTTGCCCGAGTACTACCCGACCCGCACCGAACTGGCGTTGCTGCGCCGCCATGCCGGCGACTTCGCCGACCGCATGGGTCCCGGCGCGCAGCTGATCGAGTACGGCGCCGGCGCGCTGGTGAAGGTGCGCCTGCTGCTGGAGCGGGCGACGCGGCCCCACAGCTTCGTGCCGGTGGACATCTCCGGTCCGCACCTGCTCGCGGCTTGCGAGGCGCTGCAACGCGAGCATCCTTCGCTGCGCATCCTGCCGGTGGTGGCGGACTTCACCCGTCCCCATGTGCTGCCCGATGCGCCGCCCGATGGCCGGCGCATCGGCTTCTTCCCGGGCTCGAGCATCGGCAACTTCGATCCGAAGGAGGCGCTCGAGTTCCTGCGCCTGCTGCGTGAGGAGCTCGACGGCGGTGCGCTGCTGATCGGTGTCGACCTGATCAAGGATCCGGCGCGCCTGCATGCGGCCTACAACGACGCGCAGGGCGTGACCGCGCGCTTCAACCTCAACCTGCTGCGGCATGCGCAGCGCGCGCTGGGCCTGGAGTGCGATCCCGCGGGCTTCGACCATTACGCGTTCTACGACCCGCGCAAGCACCGCATCGAGATGCACCTGCTGCCCCGTGGCGAGCAGCACCTGCAGCTGCAGGGCCGGCGCTACACGCTGGTGCCGGGGGAAAGCCTCCACACGGAGAACTCGTACAAGTACAGCGTCGAGAGCTTCCAGGCGCTGGCGCGGGAAGCGGGCTTCCGGCCGTCAGCCCACTGGACCGACGAGCAACGCTGGTTCAGCCTGCACTGGCTGGAAGCCTGAGGGAAAGGTCGCGGTCGACGCTCACGCGTCGTAGCCGTAGACGTCCGCGAGCTTGCTCAGCAGTTCGGGTTCGTCGTCGATCGAGAAGAAATAGGGGAACAGGGTGCGGGAGCGCCCTTCGTCCTCATTCAGCGTGCCGCCGTACTGGCGGACCTTGCTCGCGCCATAGGCGAGCGACAGGCTCATCAGCACCGCAGGCGCGCCGACGCTGCGATGCAGGCGCTCCTCGCCGTGCGGCTGGAAGTCCAGCATCCGGCGATAGAAGGCCTTGTGACGGGGATTGACCTCGATCACCAGGAACTCGGCCCCCCAATGGTGGGCGGCATGCAGGTAAGCCAGATGGAACAGGCTGGCCAGGACCAGCTTGGACGGGCCTTCCGGATCCGCGGCCAGGCGGGTGAATTCGCACAGCTGCCAGCCCTGCTGGCGCATGCCGGCCATTTCCTGCGGGAAGCTCTGGTCGGCGGCGAGGTTGCCGCTGTCGCGCCGCAATCCCAGGGTCGAGACCAGCCGGCCCTCCCAATAAGCGCCCAGCGTCACGTCGGCGGAACGGCTCAGCCTGTAACCCCGTGACGCGTAGCGACGTTCGAGCAGGGAATGGCCAGCGCCCTCCATCAGTGCACGGATCTCGATGCGGCCATAAGCGGTCTCGCGCGTGACGAGCTCCACCGAATCGGACCGGACGAACGGAATCTCCGCGCGAACGGATTGCAGCGCCTGCAAAGGGCTTGCCGGTGCTTCCAGTTCGATGCTCGACAGGGGAGATTCGTCGCTCATTCCCAACTCCAGACTGCTTGGTTATCAAGGGCGAGTCTATGGCCCACTCAAAGTAATTACTGCCGGGCGCTACGATAGATAACAAATGCGAACCTGACCTTACGGGTCTGTCCCGGGTTCGGGCCCTGGTCAATCCCTTGCCAGGGCGAAACCCCGCATTTGAGGGAATTCGGTTACATAGCGGGCACCCCATCGGAAACCGGCACCAACCCTCACCGCAGTTCGGTCTCGCGGAATCCCCTTCGCCCTTTGGACCGGCCTCCCGGCCGTCTGCTTGTTGCAGGTGTAACCAAATGCGCCGCGTTCAGATGCCGAATTCAGGGGACAAACCACCCTGACTTTTTTGCAGAAACCCTTGGAATGAATAGGGATATTTGTCGCTTCGCGCGCGTCCCGCTCGCCCAACGACCGAGAAGTTCGTATCGCGTTGCTTCATGGCCAAGGCGTCGCAGCGAGGCCGTCAAGACGCCGCCGCGCGTCAGCCATCAGCCCGTCAACGCGCGCGTCCGCCTGAGCCGCGATCGCATCCAGGTCGAACATCGCCGCCAGTTCCTCGGACGACAGCGCGGTCGGAGGCAGGTCGCCGACGTCGATCGCCGCGAGCAGCAGTTGCTCCAGCGTCCCCTGCCCCAGTCGCACCCGGCTGATCAGGTCGCGGACGATGGCACCGGTGCGTTGCCGGCCCAGGCGCGGCATGAGCAGGTGCTCCAGCCGCTCGCTCGCGACCAGCCCCTGGCGCTCGAGGACATGTGCTCGCATCCGGTCGGTCCGCAGCACCGGCTCGGCCAGCGCGCGGTTCAGTGCCTGCACCGCGAGGTGGGCGCCGCCCATCAGAGCGCTCCATTCCGCGAGTTCCGCCTGGTGCTGCCCCAGGCCGCGCTCGTGTTCCGGCGTCATGCAGCCCATCAAGCCGGCGACGCGCTGCGGCGCGCGCTGGACCGCCGCCATCGCCTGCAGGGCGGCCACCGGGTTCTTCTTGTGCGGCATCGACAGGCAGGCGCCGTAGCCCTCCCCGGGCGGCTCATTGAGCTCGTCGACCTCCGCCTGTGCCATCAGCGCGAAGTCCTGCGCCAGTTTGCCCAGGTTGCCGCACAGCAGGCCCACTTCCATGCCCAGGCGCAACCAGCGGTCGCGTTGGGTGTGCCAGCACATCTCGGGCAGCGGCAGCGACAGCTCGGCGGCCACGGCCGCCAGCATGTCCTCGGCCCGGTCGCCCATCGCATCGAGCGTGCCGACCGCGCCGCCCAGTTGCAGCAGCAGCGAGGCCTCTCCCTGCTCGCGCAGCCGCTCGGCGCTGCGCAGCAGCGGCATCAGCCAGTTCATCAGCTTGAAGCGCAGGCTGATCACCTGCGCCGGCTGCATCATCGTGCGGCCCAGCATCGGCACGGCGGCATGCCGCTCGGCCAGGTCGAGCAGCCGGGCGCACAGCTGCTGGAGGTCGTCGTCGATCAGGCGCAGCGCCTCGCGCGTGCGCAGCACCATCGCGGTGTCGATCAGGTCCTGGGCGGAGGCGCCGCGATGCACATAGACCGCGGCCGACGGGTCGAACAGCGCGACCGTCTCGCGCAGCCGCTGCACCACCGGCAAGGCCAGGTTGCCGCTGCGCGGCGCGGCCGCCACGAGCGACGGCACGTCATAGAGTTCGGCGCGACAGAGGCTGGCGATCGCCTGCGCCGCCGGCGCCGGGATCATGCCCGCGCGCGCTGCGGCCCGAGCGAGCGCGGCCTCCACATCCATCATCGACTGGACCACCGCGGTCGGCGAGAACACCGATTCCATCGCGGTGGACGACAAAAAAGCCTCGAACAGCATCCAACGTCCTCTCGGGGCGTGGATGCTATCGAGGCTTGCGCGTACGCCGTACTCAAGCAAACCCGCTCCGGGTTTGCCTCAGCCGGTGTTCGCCCGCTCGCAGCGGGCGGCGATCAGTTGGCCGGCACGTACATCTGGGCCAGACGGCTCATCAGGCGCAGCGACAGGCGATGCATCGTGATGACCTCGAGCAGGCCGTTGCGATGCAGCTCGACGATCTTTGCGTCGGGCAGCTCGGCCAGGGCCTTCTCGTTGATGGTCATGAAGCCGTCGACATCCAGCTTCTCGCCGCTGGGCAGTTGCGCCTCGAAGCGCATGTCCTGCAGCAGGTCCAGGTCCTGCAGCAGCTCGCAGGCCTGGCGGGTGCGCTCCGCCTCGCGCTCGAAGTCCTCGCAGAACTGCTTGGCGTTGAGCAGCAGCTCGGTGGCCTCGCCATCTTCCTTGAAGAGCGGCTCGCCGTCGGTCTCGGAGAACGCGCCGGAACCCATGTCCAGGCACAGCGCCATGTCGGTGCCGTTCTCCTCGATGCGGGCCATCGCGAAGGGCCAGCGGCGCACGTAGGCCGGGACATAGCGGCCGGTCCACTGGCCGTCCTTGACGAACAGGTTGCTGCCCTGCTTCAGGCCGAACACCGCCAGCGGCGCGATCGCCGGGCGCTGGCCTTCGGCGGCCTGGCCGACTCGCACGAACACCACCGGGTACTCGAGGCTCGCATCGGCGAACTCGGCCACGGCGACGAACAGCGAGTTCAGCTGGGTCACGCGATCCAGCACCGGCGCGCCGATCTTCATGCGCGTGTTCTTGTGCTGCACCCGGTCCACCGGGACCAGGTTTTCATACATCGGGGGGTTGCTCATTGATTCACTCCATCGTCCGCCAGTCGCGAGACCAGCACCTTGTCCACACGCTTGCCGTCGAGGTCGACCACCTCGAATCTCCACGCGTCCCACTCCACCACATCGGCCGTGCGCGGCAAGCGCCCGAGCAGCAGCATCACCATGCCGGCCAGGGTGTTGTAGCGCCCACGGTCCTCCTCGGGCAGTTCCTTCAAGTCCAGCCGGTCCTTCAGCTCGGTGACGGGGATCAGGCCGTCCATCAGCCAGCTGCCGTCCTCGCGCTGGACCGCCCAGGCATCCTCGCCGTCGGACGAGTTGAACTCGCCCGCGATCGCTTCCAGCACGTCGCGCATCGCGACCACGCCCTGCACTTCGCCGTACTCGTCGACGACGAAGGCCAGCGGCGTGTCGGTGCCCCGCATGTGCGCGAGCAGCTCCATGCCCGACAGCGTCTCGGGCACGAACACCGGCGGCTCCAGGCCAGTGGACAGGTCCAGCGCCTCGCCGGCCAGCGTGCGCGCCAGCAGGTTCTGCGCGCTCACCGTGCCGACCACGTCGTGCAGGCCGCCACGGCAGACCGGATAGCGGCTGTAGCCATGCGCCCGCAGGATCTGCAGCACCTGCTCGGCGCGATCGGTCGCGTCCAGCCAGGCGATCTCGGCGCGCGGGATCATCATCGAGCCGATCTGGCGCTCGTCCAGCCGGAACACGTTGCGCACCATCTGGTGCTCGTGTTCCTCGATCACGCCGGCATCGCGGCCTTCCTCGAGGCTGGCGGCGATCTCCTCCTCGGTCACCGCGCGGTTGGCGCGGCCGCCCATGCCCAGCAGCTTCAGCGTGAACTCGGTGCAGAAGCTCAGCAGCTTGACGAAGGGCCGCGTGATCAGCGACATGACCTCCATCGGCGGCGCGACCAGGCGCGCGACGTTCTCCGGGAACATCTGGCCCAGGCGCTTGGGCACCAGCTCGCCGAAGATGATGGTCACGAAGGTCAGCACCAGCACGACCAGGCCGGTGGCGGTGATGTCGGCGGCGCGCTCGCTGAGCGGGGTGTGGGCGCGCAGCACCTCGGCCAGCGGCCCGGAGAAGGCGGCCTCGCCGACGATGCCGTTGAGCACGCCGATGGAGGTGATCCCGATCTGGACGGTGGACAGGAACTTGGTGGGGTTCTCGTGCAGGTCCATCGCGGCCTGCGCGCCTGCCTCGCCACTCTCCACCATCACTTGCAAGCGTGCCTTGCGGGCGGCCGTGAGGGCCATCTCCGACATGGCGAACAATCCGTTGAGCAGTATCAGGAAGAGGACTAGGGCGGTATCCATTGACAGCGCGGACCGGGTGAAAACCCCGAGTCGCGCCCAAAACACAAGGTCGGCAAGGTTAGCAGAGCTGGTGTGACATCGACACCGCAAAATCCCCGTATGCATTACCTCATCGGCGATCTCCAGGGCTGCTGCGACGCGCTCGCGCGCCTGCTGGAAAAGATCGACTTCTCCCCGTCCCGCGACCGCCTCCACCTGTTGGGGGACTTGGTCAACCGCGGCCCCGATTCCCTGACGACGCTGCGCCGCCTGCAGTCGCTGGGCGACGCGGCGCAGTGCCTGCTGGGCAATCACGACCTGCATCTGCTCGCCACCGCCGCCGGCGTGCGCGCCCCGCACAAGGGGGACACCCTGGACGCGATCCTGCAGGCACCGGACCGCGAGGCGCTGCTGGAGTGGCTGCGCCGGCAGCGGCTGGCGGCGCGGGCGCAAGGCTGGCTGATGGTGCACGCCGGGGTGGTGCCGCAGTGGGATGCTGCGCAGGTCCTGACCCTGGCCGAGGAAGTGCACGCGCTGCTTCGCGGACCGGAGCTGGCGGACTTCCTGCCGCAGATGTACGGCAATGAGCCCGACCGCTGGAGCGACGACCTGACGGGCGCGCCGCGGCTGCGCTTCATCATCAATGTGCTGACGCGGATCCGCTTCTGCAACGCCAGGGGCCGGCTGGACTTCAAGACCAAGGAAGGGCTGGGCACCGCGCCGGAGGGCTTCATGCCCTGGTTCGACGTGCCGCAGCGGCGCACGGCCGGCGAGCCGATCGCGTTCGGGCACTGGTCCACGCTGGGGCTGGTGCAGCGGCCGGACCTGCTGGCGCTGGACACCGGCTGCGTCTGGGGCGGCGCGCTGACGGCGGCGCGCGTGGCCGATGGTCAGGTGCAGGAAATCATCCAGGTGCCCTGCGTGCAGGCGAGGAAGCCGGGAGCGGGCTGAGCGTCGTTCGTCGGCGAGCAGTGCTGTCACGCTTAGAATCGCGGCTTCTCCTGTGCATGGAGCCGTCGGCCGCGAGCTTGTCGGCCGACCCGGAGGAAGCGTGGCCGAGTGGTTTAAGGCACTGGTCTTGAAAACCAGCGACGGGCAACCGTCCGTGAGTTCGAATCTCACCGCTTCCGCCACCCTCCCGATTCATCCGCAGCTGCTGTCCGCTTGCGAGGAGTTCTCTGATGGCCTCCACCCTTGACGTCGCCAAGTACATCACCGAGCGCACCGGCGAGGTGTCTGCCATGAAGCTGCAGAAGCTCATGTACTACGCCCAGGCATGGAATCTGGTCTGGGACGAATCGCCTCTCTTTTCGGAGGATTTCCAGGCCTGGGCCAACGGTCCTGTGCTGCCCAGCCTCTATCAGAAGCATCGTGGTTTGTTCAAGGTCAGTGCGTCTCTGTTTGCGGATGCCGACAGCACCGCCCTGACCGAAGCCGAGCGGGACAACATTGAGCGCGTGCTTGCGTTCTACGGTGACAAGACAGCGCAGTGGCTCAGCAACCTGACACATCAGGAAGACCCTTGGAAACTGGCCCGTGGCGATGCGCCCATCGGTGCTCCGTCGACAAGTGTGATCAGCCAGGGCGCGATGCACGAGTACTACTCAGCCCTCTGATCGAGTAAACGCCCCATGGGCAGGAAAAGCGAAACGCGCGAGCGCAAGAAGGTCGAGGCCCAGGCCAGGTTTGAAGCCAGCAAGCCGGGGTTGCTGGCCAGGGTCGTGAAACTGGACACCCCTCGGCTTTCGCAAGCACCTGCCAACGACCAGTCGCCGCGCCTCGCGCCGCAGTTGGCGCGCGCGCTACCCGCGGACCGGCGCCCCAGGTCCCGGGAAGACGGCAGCCGTTTCGATATGCGCATGACCTGGTGCACGACGCGCGCGGATCTGAAAGACCATTGGTCATGGGGCGAACCCCGGGCCTGGACCGAGGCGGAATGGAGCGACACGATTCTCCCGCCGATGCGCGATTTCGCCGCCCTTACCTGGGGTGAGATCGATCGGCAAAGCTCCGGGACAGGTCACAAGATGCATCACGCGCACGAGATCGGCGACCTGATTGAAGAAGCACAGGATCGTTGGCGCCATCTTGAACTCGACCAGTTCGACTCGGTGTTCCGCTTCCGCTTCGGTGGCCAGAAGCGACGTGCATGGGGGTACATCGTGCAGGCGCACTTCCACCTCGTGTGGTGGGATCGCGACCATTCCCTTTACCCCACGGAACCGCATTGAGCGTCATGGAATCGCGAGGAGTTTCGGAGCGCGCTGCCCTGCTCGCCCTCATCGGCGGCAACGAGGACCGGCTGACGCCCGGCATCGTGTTGCGCGAGCTGATCGCGGCCTGCCAGCGCGACCGTGCGCATTCGGCGCCGCTGCGGGTCGTCGTGCTGAGCACCGCCAGCGGCGAGCCCGACCTGCTCTGGTCCCAGTACGAGCCCGCCTTCCGGGCGCTCGGCGCGACGCCGACCTGGCTCGATCCGCGCGATCGCGAGGCCGCTGGCGCGGCCGACGCGCTGGAGGCAGTGCGAACGGCCGACCTGCTGTTCATGACCGGCGGTGACCAGGAGCGCCTGCTCGACGTCATCGGCGACACCCCCCTGCATGCGCTGATCCGCGAACGCCACCGCGCGGGCACGCTCGCGGTCGCGGGGACCAGCGCGGGCGCCTCGGCGCTCGGTGCCCACATGCCGGTGGGCGACCTCAACGAGCAATTCGCCGGCCCGCCGCAGGCGCTGCATCGCGCCCTCGGCCTGATGCCGGCCCTGGTGATCGACCAGCACTTCGCCCAGCGCAAGCGCCATGCACGGCTGCTGCAACTGGTTTCGCTGGATCCGCGCCGGCTGGGCGTGGGGCTCGACGAGGACACCGCACTGCTGATCCAGCCTGGCATCGGCGCCCGGGTGGTCGGCAGCGGCGCGGTGACCCTCATCGATGGCGCGCGCGTCAGCGACCGGCGCGATCCCGCGCCCGGCGCGACGGACGCCACCGTCGTCGCCCTCGAGAACCTCGCCTTCTACCTGCTGCCCGCGGGCACCTCTCTCCAGTTCGAAGAGCCGGCCGCGCCGCCGCACCTTCAACGGCTGCTGCAGGCGCTCGCGTCGACGCAGGCGCTGGGCGACTGATCCGCCCTGGCGGGTCGCGACGGTCCGGTCGCCGACGGACGCGCGTCCTCAGGCCGCGATGTGCGCGGCGAAGCCGGTCACCCCGGGCGCGATCGCCTCGTCGAGCACATGACCGTCCGGGTAGTCGCCGCCGTTCTGGGCGCGGAAAGCGATCGGAGCTTCGTCGAAGATGCCCGCCAGCCGCTGGCGCCACGCCGCCGTGACCGCGGCGACATCCTCGGGCGTCATCCGGCCCGCGCCGTGCACCGCATGGGTCTTCAGCACCGACATGCCGGGATAGAACAAGGTGCCGTGGGTGATCGGGAACAGCAGTTGATCGATCGGGCCGTTGATCCCGCGCGGCGAGTAATCCACCGCCGGCCCGCCCGTCGTCACCGAGACCATCGCGCGCCGACCCGCGAGGCCACCTTCACCGTATCGGAAGCGATTGCCCTGTCCGTGCCGGCCATAGGCCAGGCCGTAGGCCCAGACGCGGTCGATCCAGCCTTTCATGATGGCCGGCATGCCGAACCACCACAGCGGGAATTGCAGGATCACCAGGTCCGCCGCCAGCAGCTTGCGCTGCTCCTCGACGACGTCGGCCGGTTGATGACCGTGCTCGAAGGCATGGCCGGACTCGCGCACGAAGTTCAGGCGCGTCGCGTCGGCGCGCACCGGGAAGTCGGTCTCGTCGTACACCGCGCGCCAGCCCATCGCGTAGAGGTCGGATTGCAGCACCACATGCCCGGCCGAGCCCAGGGTCTCCGCGGCGACGCCCACCAGCGTGCGCGTCAGCGACGTCGGCTCGGGATGCGCATGGACGATCAGTACGGTCTTGGGGTCGACCGCATCGGCGGCGGGGATGGCAGGGGTTTGGGCGGGGCGGGTCGTCATGTCGGGCTCCGGAAATCAGGAATGAGCGCAGTGTGGCGACTGCATCGCCATCCGTGAAATCATGTCTTCTCTACCCTACTATCCATCGCATGGATACCAGCCGGCTCGACCTCAACCTGCTCGTGACGCTCGAGGCGCTGCTGACCGAGCGCAATGTCACCAAGGCCGCCACCCGCCTGGGCCTCAGCCAGCCGGCGGTCAGCGCCCAGCTCAGCCGCCTGCGCGACGTCTTCGACGACCCGCTGCTGCTGCCGGCGCAGCGCGGCATGACGCCGACCGCCAAGGCGCTGTCACTGTTCGAGCCGCTGCGTCTGGCGCTGGACCAGGTCCGCGGGGTCGCGACCTCGCATCTGCACTTCGACCCGGGCAGCGCCGAGCTGACGGTGACGATCGCCGCCTCGGACTACCTGCAGGCGTCGGTGCTGCGGCCGCTGGTGCTGCGGCTGCGACGCGAGGCGCCCGGCGTGCGGATCGCCGTCCGGCATCTGGATCCGCACCAGCACGCCGCCCAGATGGCGCGCGGCGATGTCGACCTGGGCCTGATGCAGCCGATCGAGGCGGCGGACAGCCTGCGGCTGCGCCCGCTGTTCCATGAGCGCTACGTCCTCATCGCGCGGCGCGGCCATCCCGCCGTCACCGGCCGGCTCACCGCCAAGGCCTTCGCGAAGCTGGAGCAGATCGTCGTCTCGCCAGCGGGCGGCGCATTCAGCACGCCGGTGGACCAGGCGCTCGCCGGCCTGGGCCTGACGCGCCAGGTCGTGCTCTCGGCGGCGTCCTTCCTTTTCGTGCCCGGCATCGTCGGCCGCTCCGACCTGGTCGCCCTGGTGCCCGAGCGCCTGGTCAAGGGCCAGGCCGCCGGCCTGCAGGTGCTGCCGCCGCCGCTGCCGATCGACGGCTTCGACATCGCCATGGTCTGGCATGAGCGCAACCACGGCCATGCGGCCCAGCGCTGGCTGCGCGAGCAGGTGTTTGCGATCGCGGGCCCGCGCGCCAAGGCGGGGAGCGGCACGGGCACGGGCACGGGCACGGGCACGGGCACGGGCACGGGCACGGACACGGGCGCGACCCTGTCGTGAATTCCGTCGCGCGGGACCTGTGGCGTCTCGGCGTTTCCACCAAGCCCGCTGACACATCCTGAAACGAACATGCGACCGCGTGGTCAGAGCGGTCGTCATCCCGAGAGAAACCGCCGCCACGCCTCGAGGGAGAGCAATGATGGGACATCCTGCCGGACTGACCGGTTTCCGCAAGATCTACGCTGCCTGCGATCGCGCGATGCTGCTGATCCTGGCGGTCAGCTGGCTGCTCGCGCTGGGGCTGGGCTGGCGTTATGCGCAGTTCGGGCTGGCGACGGGCCTCGGCACCGCGCTGCTGGCCATCGCCGGTCTGGCCTACGCGGCGGCGCCGGGCGCCACCGCCACCCGCATGACGCTCACCACCGCGCAGGCGCTGATGGTGATGCTGCACATCCATCTGGGCGGCGGCATGGTGGAGCTGCACTTCGGCGTCTTCGTCACGCTGGCCTACCTGCTGATGTACCGCGACTGGAAGGTGCTGCTGCTGGGCGCGGCGCTGTTCGCCGTGCACCATCTGCTTTTCGATCGCCTGCTCGCCGCCGGCTTCGGGACCTACTGCCTGAGCGAGCCCGACTTCGGCCGCATCCTGCTGCACGCCGCCTATGTCGTCGCCCAGACCGGCATCGAGCTGGTGATGGCCGCCCACATGCGGCGCAACACCAAGGAAGGGCTGGAGCTGCATGACCTGGTCCGCGCGCTGGGCAGCCGCGACGATCGCCTCGCGCTCGACGTCGCCCATGTGAAGGCGAGCACGCCGGCCGGCCTCAAGATCAAGGACTCGCTGCAGCGCCTGAACGCGGCGATGGCGCGGGTGCGGGAAGCGGCGCAGCACATCGGCAGCGCCTCGACGCAGATCGCCGCGGGCAACACCGACCTCTCGGGCCGCACCGAGCAGGCGGCGGCCAGCCTGCAGGAGACCGCTGCCTCGGTGCAGCAACTCGCCGCGACGGTGCGTCACACCGCCGAGGCCGCACAGCAGGCCCGCGAGCTGTCCGACCAGGCGATGCGGGTCGCCGATGCCGGCGGCAGCGCGGTCACCCGCGTCGTGTCGACGATGGAGGAGATCCATCGCGCCTCCGGCCGGATCGCCGACATCATCGGCGTCATCGACGGCCTGGCCTTCCAGACCAACATCCTGGCGCTGAACGCGGCAGTCGAGGCCGCACGCGCCGGTGAACAGGGCCGCGGCTTCGCGGTGGTGGCGGCGGAGGTGCGCACGCTCGCGCAGCGCTCCGCGCAGGCGGCCAAGGAGATCAAGACCCTGATCGGCGCCTCCACCGAGCAGGTGGGCAGCGGCGCGACGCTGGTGCAGGAGGCGGGCCGCACCATGGGCGACATCGTGACCTCGGTGCAGCGCGTGGCCGCGCTGATCAACGACATCGCCGATGCCGCCGGCGAGCAGCGGCGCGACTTTGGCCGCATCGATGCCGCGGTCACGCAGCTCGACGAGATGACCCAGCGCAACGCCGCCCTGGTGGTCGAGTCGGCGTCCGCCGCGACGACGCTCGACGACCACGCCAGCCAGCTCAACCGCGTCGTCGGCGCCTTCGACCTGGGCCGCAGCGAGGGCTATCCCGCGTGACGCCGCAACGACATTCCGACCCGCCGTCGACGGCGCCGGAACGCGCAGGAAACGCCGATCCAACGCGGTCTTAACTTGAAGCTGTCCTGAACCTGTCGGGACCCCGTCGAAGGCCGGTCGCTGCGCAGAAACGCGTACGACACGGGCCGCCTCGATCGGAACCATGGGCACATCTCGGACCTCCCGGTGTGTCTCATGACCCTCAATCGATCGCTTGCGAGAGGCTTGTTCCTCGCCGCGGTGGCCCTGTTCTTCGGACTGGGCGCGCTGCGTTATCCCATCGGCCGCATGGACCATGCCGGTCCCGGCCTGTTCCCGCTGATGATCAGCATCCTGCTGGGCCTGGTGGCGCTGGCCACCATCGTGCGCGGCGTCGTCGCGGGCGGCCCCGGCCTGGACTTCAAGGTCCGGAACATCGGCCTGATCCTGGCGGCGCTGTGCGCCTTCTCGCTGGTCTCGCGCTTCCTCAACATGTCGGCCGGCATCGTGGTCATGGTGTTCATCGCCACCGCCGCGGGCAGCAACTATTCGTGGAAGCGCAACCTGGTGATCTCGGTCGGCCTGCTGGCGATCGCCTTCATCTTCCAGAAGTTCCTCGGCCTCAACCTGCCGCTGCTCTAAGGACCCGGCCATGGACATCCTCCACAACCTCGCCTTCGGCTTCGAGCACGCGCTGACCTGGCAGAACCTGATGTTCTGCGCGATCGGCTGCGTCGTGGGCACGCTCGTCGGCCTGCTGCCCGGCCTGGGCCCGCTGGCCACGATCAGCGTGCTGCTGCCGCTGACCTATTCGATCCCGGTCAACGGCGCGCTGATCATGCTCGCCGGCATCTACTACGGCGCGCAGTACGGTGACAGCGTCAGCGCGATCACGATGAAGATCCCGCATGCGAGCTCCATCGTGGCCTGCATCGACGGCTACCAGATGACCTTGAAGGGGAAGACGGGCCTGGCGCTCTTCACCGCGGGCATCTCGAGCTTCATCGGCGGCACGGTCGCGATCGTCGTGCTGGCCTGCCTGGCACCGACGCTGGGCGAAGTGGCCTTCCTCTTCGGTCCGGCCGACTATTGCGCGCTGATGCTGCTGGGCTTCCTGTGCGTGAGCTTCGTGACCACGGGCAGCCTGCTCAATGGCCTGGCGATGTGCCTGATCGGCGTGCTGTTCGGCCAGATCGGCACCGACGTCAACTCCGGCATGGAGCGCTACACCTTCGACATGCCCTTCCTGGCCGAAGGCGTCGGCCTGGTCAGCATCGCGCTGGGCTGCTTCGGCATCGCCGAGATCTCCAAGAACCTGGACGCGAAGAACGAGCGCACCCCCTTCAACGGCAAGATCCACCTGATGCCGACCTGGCCCGAGTTCAAGCGGATCATCCCGAGCGCGCTGCGCGGCTCGATCGTGGGATCGGTGCTGGGCATCCTGCCCGGCGGCGGTCCGACGATCGCTCAGTTCGCCGCCTATGCGGTGGACAAGAAGGTCAGCAAGTACCGCCATGAGATCGGCGACGGCGCCATCGAAGGCGTGGCCGGCCAGGCCGCGGCGGACGAATCGGCGGCGCGCACCAGCTTCATCCCGCTGATGAGCATCGGCATTCCGGAGAACCCGGTGATGGCGCTGATGATGGCCGCGTTCATCATCAAGGGCATCCAGCCGGGGCCCAACATGATCGGCGGGCACCCCGACATCTTCTGGGGCCTGGTCGCCTCGATGTGGGTGGGCAACGTGTTCCTGGTCGTGCTGAACGTGCCGCTGGTGCGCTACTGGCTGTCGGTCTTCAAGATCCCGTACAACGTGCTGTTCCCGTCGATCCTGTTCTTCTGCTGCATCGGCACCTTCAGCGTCAACAACAACCTGGACGACATCTTCGTCACCGCGGCCTTCGGCCTGGCCGGCTACATCTTCATGCGGCTGGACATGGACCCGGCGCCATTGATGCTGGGCTTCATCCTCGGCCCGATGCTGGAGGAGAACTTCCGGCGGGCGATGCTGATCAGCCGCGGCCATTTCGATGTCTTCGTGCAGCGCCCGATCAGCGCGACGCTGCTGGGCATCATCGCGGTCTTCATCGCCTGGCAGTTCATCGCCTTTCTCCTGGCCAATCGCAAGGGCGCCAAGCCCGCGGCGCGCGGGCATGACGACGACGACGCCCAGGGCAAGGACGGCGGCGGGGTGACGCCGCAGGTGGCCTGAGTCCACCCCCATCGGCTCGGCCCTCGGGTGGGTGCGAGCCCGGCTCGGTCCCCTTCGGCCGCCGCCCGCGATCGCGAGCGGCGGCTTTTTTGTCACTGGCCAGGCTGCGAGCGCACGCGGCGATCAGACCTTGCGGATCGACACACCGCCGTCGACCAGCATCGCGGCGCCGGTCATGAAGGAGGACGCCGGCGATGCGAGGAACAGCGCCGCGCGGGCGAGCTCCTCCGGCTGAGCGATGCGGCCGAGCGCATGCAGCGCGGCGACGGCCGCCATCTGCTCCGGCGTGCCGTTCATCGCATGCGCCAAGGGCGTGTCCGTGCCGCCGGGCAGCAGCGCGTTGACACGGATGCCGTCCGCCGCCACCTCGACGGCCAGGGCCTGTGTCAGCCCGATCAGGCCGGACTTGCTCGCCGCGTAGCAGGCAGTGCCCGGGAAGCCGGCGGTGTGGCCGACGAAGGTCGAAGTGAAGATGAGCGCGCCGCCGCCCCGCTCGCGCAGGGCCGGCAACTGGTGCTTCGCGCCGAGGAAGGCGCCGGTCAGGTTGACGTCGACCGCCTCGCGCCAGTCGTCGATCGAGACCTCCGGCGTCGGCCCGAGCGCTCCGAGCGTGCCTGCATTGTTGAAGGCGATGTCCAGCCCGCCGAAACGCGAGCGCGCCAGCGCGACCAGCGCCTGCGCATAGGACTCGTCGCGCACGTCGCCGGCCAGCGCGGCGGCGTGGCCGCCGGACGCCTCGATCTCCGCGACCAGCGTGTCGAGTTCCGTCCGGCGCCGCGCGCCGACGACGACGGCCGCGCCGGCACCGGCGAACAGCCGGGCGGTCGCGCGGCCGATGCCGCTGCTGGCGCCAGTGATGAGCGCGACCTGGCCGGTCAGTTGGAAGGGATGGAGAGGGGCATGCATCGCGGGAGCTCCGGTCGTGGTGATGAGACCGGAGTCTTCCGCTGCGCCCGCGCGATGTCTGGCCGGATGCGGACGTGGAATTCGATGCCGGGCGAGGCGCCGCGCCCTCCGGACGGACCGGCGCGGCCGCATCGCCTTGGCGCATCAGCGCATCAGCGGCTGCCGAGCATCCCCTTGCACTCGATGAATGCGACCACCTCGTCGAGCCCGCTCAGCGTCTTGAGGTTGGTCATCACGAAGGGCCGCGTCGGCCGCATGCGCTTCGTGTCCGCTTCCATCACCTCGAGGTTGGCGCCGACATGCGGCGCCAGGTCGGTCTTGTTGATCACGAACAGGTCGCTCTTCGTGATGCCGGGGCCGCCCTTGCGCGGGATCTTCTCGCCGGCGGCCACGTCGATCACGTAGATCGTCAGGTCGCTCAGCTCGGGGCTGAAGGTCGCGGCCAGGTTGTCGCCGCCGGACTCGATGAAGACGACGTCCGCATCGGGGAACTGCGCCAGCATGCGGTCGATCGCCTCGAGGTTGATCGACGCGTCCTCGCGGATCGCCGTGTGCGGGCAGCCACCGGTCTCGACACCCATGATCCGCTCGGCAGGCAGCGCGCCGCTGATGGTCAGCAGGCGCTGGTCCTCCTTGGTGTAGATGTCGTTGGTGATGGCGACCAGGTCCCAACGGTCCCGCATCGCCTTGCACAGCATCTCCAGCAGCGTCGTCTTGCCGGAGCCGACCGGGCCACCGATGCCCACCCGCAGCGGTGGCAGCGTCTTCGTGCGACCGGGCACATGGTGCAGCGGCGAGGCGTGGGGCGTGGTGGTGCTCATGATCGGAACAGTCGGGAATATTGGGTTTCGTGGCGCGCCGCGAGGATGGACAGCATCGGCGCGAAGAGCTGGCGCCGCGCGGGCGGCGTGGCGATGGCCTCGGCCACCGCGACGGGGATCTCGGCCGCCAGGCGCGTCAACACGCGCTGGCCGGCCGTCTGGCCCAGCGGCACGGCTTTCAGCGCGGCCTGGACCTGGTTCTCGGCCCAGCCGAAGGCCTGCGCCTGCAGCGCCTGCTCGACGGGCACGTCGATCGTCGACAACGCGAGCGCCATGACGAAGGCATGGTGGACGGGCCTGCCTTCGCCGCAGTCGACCAGCAGCGCCAGCTGCGCCGGGGTGGCCATCGGCTGGCCGCGCAACCAGACGAGCAGCGACTGGCCCATCTGCTCGGACTGCAGCCGCGCCTCGGCCCCGTCGCGTGTCATCCGCAGCCAGCGGGCCAGCTCGCGCAGCGTGGAGGCGTCGCCAGCCCGCCAGGCGGCGACGCCCTGCGCGATCGCCGCGAGGTCACCGCGCGCGAGCAGCCGCAGTTGCTGGCTCAGCCACTCGCCGGCGCTCGCATCGTCGTGAACCCGGCCCTGCTCGACCGCCGCCTCCAGCCCCTCCGAGTAGGAGAACGCCCCGATCGGCAGCGCCGGCGACGCGAGCCAGACCAGCCGCAGCAGCGGCGGGACCGGATCAGTGGTCGTGCTTGTGGCCGTGGGCGTGGGAATGCGAGTGACCGGATTCGTGGTCATGGGAGTGGTCATGGCCGCAACCCGGCCCGTGGACATGCGGTGCCGGCGCGGCCTGGATCGCCATGGTCTTGCGGCCGACCGCCGCCGGCGCGGAGACCTGCGAGCGGGCCTGGTCGCGCGAATGATCATGGCCGTGGCCATGGGCATGGGCATGGTCGTGCTCATGGTCGTGCTCATGGTGGTGGCCATGCGCGTGTCCATGACCGCCCGCGCTGTACGCGCCGCCCTCGGGCTCGAAGCCCTCCTCGACCTCGGTCACGATCAGGTGCATCGCGCGCAGCATGTCGGCGAGCACATGGTCGGGCTCGATCTTGAGGTGATCGGGCTGGAGCTCGATCTGCACATGGCGATTGCCGAGGTGATAGGCCGCGCGGACCAGATCGAACGGCGATCCGTGCGTCGCGCAGGCGGTGATGCGCAGCAGCGGCTGCGGCGCCGCGATCACGCGCACCAGCGAGCCGTCTTCGGCCACCAGCACGTCGCCTCCGCGCACCGCGGTGCCGCGCGGCAGGAAGACCCCCAGCTCGCGGCCCTGGCTGTCGGTCGCCTGGAACCGGCTCTTCTGGCGCGTGTCCCAGTCGAGCGTGACGGAGGCGGCGCGCTTGAGCAGCACCGGCGCCAGGCCCGCGCCGCGCGCGAGCAGTTTGGAGACTTGGATCATTCAGAACAGGAAGTAGCGCTGCGCCATCGGAAGCACCGAGGCGGGCTCGCAGTGCAGCAGCAGGCCGTCGGCGCGCACCGCGTAGGTCTGGGGATCGATCTCCATCCGCGGGGCGTAGGCATTGTGGACCATGTCCTTCTTGCCCACGCCGCGGATGCCCTTCACCGCCACCGCGGTCTTGGCCAGCCGGTAGCGGCCCGGCGCGCCCGCCGCGATCGCCGCCTGCGACACGAAGCTCAGCGAAGCCCGCGCCAGCGAGCCGCCGAAGCTGCCGAACATCGGCCGGTAATGCACCGGCTGCGGCGTCGGGATCGAGGCATTCGGATCGCCCATCGCGGCCATCGCGATGACACCGCCCTTCAGGATCAGCGACGGCTTCACGCCGAAGAAGGCGGGCTTCCAGATCACCAGGTCGGCCCACTTGCCGACCTCGATGCTGCCGACCTCATGGCTGATGCCATGCGCGATCGCCGGGTTGATGGCGAGCTTGGCGACATAGCGCTTCACCCGGGCGTTGTCGTGGCGCTCGGTGTCGCCAGGCAGCGCGCCGCGCTGCTGCTTCATCTTGTGGGCGGTCTGCCAGCAGCGCAGGATCACTTCGCCGACGCGCCCCATCGCCTGCGAGTCCGAGCTGAACATGCTGATCGCGCCCAGGTCGTGCAGGATGTCCTCCGCCGCGATGGTCTCCTTGCGGATGCGGCTCT
Source organism: Roseateles chitinivorans (assembly GCF_002761755.1). Taxonomy (GTDB): domain Bacteria; phylum Pseudomonadota; class Gammaproteobacteria; order Burkholderiales; family Burkholderiaceae_C; genus Roseateles; species Roseateles chitinivorans. The sequence goes on along the minus strand of NZ_PEOG01000021.1, from coordinate 52,252 downwards.
CGGCGAAGGCCAGGTCCTCGGCGATCGCCGGGTCCAGGTGATGGCAGACCATCAGCATGTCGACGTGCTCGTCGAGCGTGTTGATCGTGTACGGCCGCGTCGGGTTGGTCGAGCTGGGCAGCACGTTGGCCTCGCCCACCACCTTGAGGATGTCCGGGGCATGGCCGCCGCCGGCGCCTTCGGTGTGGAAGGTGTGGATCGTGCGGCCCTTGAAGGCAGCGACCGTGTCCTCGACGAAGCCGCTCTCGTTGAGAGTGTCGGTGTGGATGGCGACCTGCGTGTCGGTGGCTTCGGCCACATCCAGGCAGTTGGAGATCGCCGCCGGCGTCGTGCCCCAGTCCTCGTGCAGCTTCAGGCCGATCGCGCCGGCCTCGATCTGCTCGACCAGCGCCTCGGGCCGGCTCGCGTTGCCCTTGCCGAGGAAGCCCAGGTTCATCGGGAAAGCATCGGCCGCCTGCAGCATCCGCTCGATGTGCCAGGGACCCGGCGTGCAGGTGGTGGCGAAGGTGCCGGTCGCCGGCCCGGTGCCGCCGCCCAGCATCGTCGTCACCCCGCTGGCGAGCGCCTCCTCGATCTGTTGCGGGCAGATGAAGTGGATGTGGGAGTCGATCGCGCCGGCGGTGACGATGGCGCCCTCGCAGGCGATGACCTCGGTGCCGGGGCCGATGACGATGTCGACGCCCGGTTGCGTGTCCGGATTGCCGGCCTTGCCGATGGCGACGATGCGGTGGTCCTTCAGGCCGATGTCGGCCTTGACGATGCCCCAGTGGTCCAGGATCAGCGCATTGGTCAGCACCGTGTCGACGGCGCCCTGCGCCCGCGTGCGCTGCGACTGCGCCATGCCGTCGCGGATGGTCTTGCCACCGCCGAACTTCACTTCCTCGCCGTAGCCGCCGGCGCGCAGCGTCAGGTCATCCTCGACCTCGACGACGAGGGCCGTGTCGGCGAGGCGGACGCGATCACCGACGGTCGGGCCGAACATCTCGGCATAGGCGCGTTTGCCGATGCGGGCCATCACAGCGCTCCCTGGATCAGGCCGCGGAATCCCCAGATCTCCCGCAGTCCGGCGATGTCGACCAGCTCGACGGTGCGTTGCTGGCCGGGCTCGAAGCGCACGGCGGTGCCGGACGCGATGTTCAGGCGCATGCCGCGCGCGGCCTCGCGGTCGAAGCTCAAGGCGGCGTTGGTCTCGGCGAAGTGGTAATGCGAGCCGACCTGGATCGGGCGGTCCGCGGCGTTGACCACCGTGAGTACCAGCGTGCGGCGGCCGGGATTGAGCTCCAGCTCGCCGGCGTCGGTCAGCAGTTCGCCGGGAATCATGCGATCACCATGCGCGTCAGCAGGCCCAGGCCCAGCAGCGCGATCGCGCCGCCGGCCGTCCGGGACCAGACCGGCGCGAGCGCCCGCAGCCGCAGGCCGAGCGCCAGACCGGCCGCATGCAGCAACGCCGTCGCCACGACCATGCCGGCCAGCGCCGCACCGCCTTCGAGTTCGGCACCATGCGCCAGGCCGTGGAAGACGGCGAACACGCCGACCAGCGCGGCCGACGCGGTGGCGCCGAGTCGCCAGCGAGACGCCGCGACAAGGCCCAGCGTCAGCACCGAGGCCGCGACCGTCGGCTCGACGCCCGGCACGACCAGGCCTTCGGTGCCCAGCCACAGGCCGGCCATTGCGCCGATCAGCAGCAGCCCGGCGAAGGCGAACGGCGCGGCCAGCATGCGCCGTCCGGTCTGCGTGAGCGCGCTCCACAGCCCCACGGCCAGCATCGCGGCGAGGTGGTCCAGGCCGGTGAACGGATGGGTGAAGCCCGCGGCGAAGGCGGCACCAGCGGTCGGCGCGCCATGCTCGTGCAGCAGGCCGTCGCCGGTGTGCGCGAAGACGAACACCGGCAGCACGGCGGCCACCGTCAGGGCGAGCGCCTGCGCCGCGGTCACGGCGGCATCGGCGAGGGAGGCGGTGCGTTGGAAGCGTGAGGTCATCTCGGTCCTTGGAGAAGTCGTCGGGCGGTCGGGCCGGCGATCGATGCGTTGCTCCGGTCGGCGATCGCCTGGGTCGTCGGTCGGTCGATCACCGAGGGCACCGGTTGGCGCCCGCGATCTGGCGATCGGTCAGGGAATCGGTTGATGGACGGTGACGAGCTTGGTGCCGTCGGGGAAGGTGGCCTCGACCTGGATGTCGGGGATCATCTCGGCCACGCCGTCCATGACGTCGTCGCGGGTGAGCAGCTCGCGGCCGGCCTTCATCATCTGCGCGACGGTCTTGCCCTCGCGGGCGCCCTCCATCACGGCGGCGCTGAGGTAGGCCACGGCCTCGGGGTAGTTGAGCTTCAGGCCCTTGGCCTTGCGCCGCTCGGCGAGCAAGGCGGCGGTGAAGATCAGCAGCTTGTCCTTTTCTCGGGGCGTGAGTTCCATGGTCGGCGTCGGGGGCGAGCGAAGCGCCCCCCTTTGTCTCGACCGGATCTCTAGCAAGCCCCATGCCGGTGCGACGCCCCCTGCCGCTCGCCGGGAGGGCGGAGCGAGGCCCCCAAGTCGGCGGGGCCGGCATGTTTCATGCATTTCTCCAGCGCCCCACCATGGACACGCCGCCCGCCCTTCAGGACGCCCCGCAGCACATCATCAAGCTGCGGCGGGACTACAACGCCTGGGTCGCCCGCGAGACGCTGGAGGACTACGCGCTGCGCTACACGCCGCAGCGCTTCCGGCGCTGGACCAGCTGGCGCGTGGCCAACACCGCCTTCGGTGCGGCCTCCTTCCTGATCCTGGAGGCGGTCGGCGCGACGCTGCTGCTGCAGTACGGCTGGACCAACGCCGCGCTGGCCATCCTGGCCACCGGCCTGATCATCTTCCTGGCCGGATTGCCGATCAGCGTCTACGCGGCGCGGCACGGCGTCGACATGGACCTGCTGACGCGCGGCGCCGGCTTCGGCTACATCGGCTCGACGCTGACCTCGCTGATCTACGCGAGCTTCACCTTCATCTTCTTCGCGCTCGAGGCGGCGGTGATGGCCTACGCGCTGGAACTGGCGCTGGACATCCCGCCGCAGTGGGGCTACCTGCTGTGCGCGCTGGTCGTGATCCCGCTGGTGACCCACGGCATCTCCGCCATCAGCCGGCTGCAGCTGTGGACCCAGCCGCTGTGGCTGGCGCTGCTGGTGCTGCCCTTCGCCTGGGTGGGATGGCTTCATCCTGGTGCATTCGATGGCATCACGACCCAGATTGGGTCGCAATCGGGGACCGCCGCCTTCGACCCGCACGCCTTCGGTGCGGCACTGACCGTCGGCGTGGCACTGATCACCCAGATGGGCGAGCAGGCCGACTACCTGCGCTTCATGCCGCGCCAGACCGCCGCGAACCGGCTGGGCTGGTGGGCGGCGGTGCTGGCCGGCGGCCCGGGCTGGATCGTGCTGGGCGTGCTGAAGATGCTGGGCGGCGCACTGCTGGCCTACCTGGCGGTCAGCCATGCGGTGCCGGCGGAACGCGCGGTCGATCCCAACCAGATGTACCTGGCCGCCTACGAGTACGTCTTCCCCCAGTACGGCTGGGCGGTGGCGGTGACGGCGCTGTTCGTCGTCGTCTCGCAGCTCAAGATCAACGTCACCAACGCCTACGCGGGGTCGCTGGCCTGGAGCAACTTCTTCTCGCGGCTGACCCACAGCCATCCGGGACGGGTGGTGTGGGTCGTGTTCAACACGCTGATCGCGTTCATGCTGATGTCGATGAACGTCTTCGAGGCGCTGGGCCATGTGCTGGGCCTTTACGCCAATGTCGCGATTGCGTGGATCATGGCCGTCGTGGCGGACCTGGTGATCAACAAGCCGCTGGGACTGTCGCCCCCTGGCATCGAGTTCAAGCGCGCCCACCTGTACGACGTGAATCCGGTCGGCGTGGGCGCGATGGCGCTGGCCTCGGTGCTCTCGGTGGCGGCGCACCTGGGCCTGATGGGCGCGCTGGCGCAGGCCTGGTCGGCGGCGATCGCGATGGTGACGTCCCTCGTCAGCGCGCCGCTGATCGCCTGGCTCACCCGGGGCCGCTACTACCTGGCCCGCCCGCTTGCCGAGATCCGTTCGGGCGACACCGAGGGCGTGCGCCGCTGCGTGATCTGCGAGCGCGACTATGAAGGCCCCGACATGGCCCACTGCCCGGCCTACCGCGGGTCGATCTGCTCGCTGTGCTGCACGCTGGACGCGCGCTGCGGCGACCTGTGCAAGCCCCACGCCAGCCTCTCGGCGCAGTGGTCGGGCGCGCTGCGCCGGGTGCTGCCGCGCCGCGGCTGGCCCTACATCGACACCGGGCTCGGCCACTACCTGCTGCTGATGCTGGTCATCACGCCGCTGCTGGCGACGCTGTTCGGCCTGCTCTACCACCAGCAACTGCAGCAGCTGCCGCAGGTGCCGCTGATCGACGCCGCGGCGCAGGACGCCTTGCGGGCGAGCGTGCGCGCGGGCCTGCTGAAGGCCTTCTTCGCGCTGCTGCTGGTGGCCGGCACGGTGGCGTGGTGGCTGGTGCTGGCCCATCAGAGCCGCGAGGTCGCACAGGAGGAATCCAAGCGCCAGACGCAGGCGCTGATGCGTGAGATCGATTCCCACCGCCGCACCGACGAGGCGCTGCAGGGGGCCCGGCTGCAGGCCGAGCGCGCGCAGGCCGCGGCCGAGGCAGCCAACCAGGCCAAGAGCCGCTACATCAGCACGATCAGCCATGAGCTGCGCACGCCGCTGAACAGCATCCTGGGCTACGCCCAGCTGATGGCGGCGGACGCGGCGCTGCCACCGCAGCGGCGCCAGGCGGTGCAGGTCATCAAGCGCGGCGGCGAGCACCTGATGCAGCTGATCGACGGCACGCTGGACATCGCCCGCATCGAGGCCGGCCGGCTGAGCCTGGAGCCGGGGCCGGTCCGCTTCGACGAACTGCTGCGCGAGCTGGCCGACATGTTCGAGCCACAAGCCGCGGCCAAGGGGCTGCGCTTCCGTTTCGAGCCGCAGGGCGCGCTGCCCGGCTGGGTACGCGCCGACGAGCAGCGGCTGCGGCAGATCCTCATCAACCTGCTGGGCAACGCGATCAAGTTCACCACCGCGGGCGAGGTCACGCTGCGTGCGCGGCACGGTCGCGAAATGGCGACGCTGGAGATTGCCGACACCGGCCCCGGCATGGATGCCACGGAGCTGGCGCGCATCTTCGAGCCCTTCGCGCGCGGGACCAGCGGCGCCGGTGGCGCGCCGGGCGCGGGGCTGGGGCTGACCATTGCGAAGATGCTGACCGAGTTGATGGGCGGCGAGATGTCGGCGACAAGCACGCCGGGCCAGGGGTCGACCTTCCGGGTGCGGCTGTTCCTGCCGGAGATGCACGGCCGCATCTGGGACACGCCGCGCATGCGGCGCGTCGCCAAGGAGCGCATCGGCCTGGACGGTCCGTCGCCGCGGGTGCTGGTGGTCGACAACGAATCGGATGATCGACAGCTGCTGATCGAGCTGCTGGAGCCGCTGGGCTTCACCGTGCGCGAGGCGTGCAGCGGCCACGACGCGCTGGACCTGGTCGCCGCCGGCTGGGTGCCGGACGCGGTGCTGATGGACCTGGCGATGCCGGGCATCGACGGCTGGGAGACGATCCGGCGCCTGCGGCGGATGCTCGGCGACCTGGGCGTGCAGGCACCGGCGGTGGCGGTGGTGTCGGCCAATGCGTTCGAGCGCGGGCAGGACAACGATGCCGGCATCGCCGCGCGCGATTTCATCCTCAAGCCGGTGCGGCATGAGCTGCTGCTGGACTGGCTGACCGAGCGGCTGTCGCTGGCCTGGCGGGCCGCGCCGGACCCTGCCGTGCCGCAGCCCGCAGTCCCGGGCGCCGCCGCCACGGTGGCCGCGCCGGTCGAGATGCCGCCGCCGGCCCGCCTGGCGGGATTGCGCGAGGCACTGCAGCTGGGCTACTACCGCGGGGTGCTGCAGCAGCTCGATGCGATCGAGGCGGTCGAGCCGGCCTGGCGCGGATTCTGCGACGCGCAGCGGATGCTGGCGCGCCAATTCCAGTTCGAGGCGATGTTGCGCGGACTGTCGCGCGGCGAGGACCTCCCGAAACCGACCGAGTTGGGTGACCCGAGATGAACTCCGCGCTTCCTTCCGCCGTGGCGACGCTGCTCGACCAGCAGCAGGGCGATCGTGTCCTGATGGTCGACGACGTGCCGGACAACCTCTCGCTGCTGCACGACGCGCTGGACGAGCACGGCTACACGGTGCTGGCGGCGACGAATGGCGAGGCGGCGCTGGCCTGCGCCCGGCAGGGACGGCCCGACATCGTGCTGCTGGACGCGATGATGCCGGGGATGGACGGCTTCGAGGTCGCGCGGCGGCTGAAGGCCGATCCGTCGACGGCGCACATCCCGATCGTCTTCATGACGGGGCTGACGGAGACCGAGCATCTCGTCGCCGCGCTGCAGGCCGGCGGTGTCGACTACGTGACCAAGCCGCTGGATCCGCGCGCGGTGCTGGCGCGCATGCAGGTGCATCTGCAGGGCGCGCGCCAGGCCCGCCAGACCCGGCAGGCGCTGGATGCCTTCGGCTACGCGAGCATCGCGGTGCGGGCCTCCTCGGGCCGGCTGCTGTGGCAGACCCCGCTGGCGCGCGAGCTGCTGCAGCTCTACTTCGGCACGGTGGCACCGCAGACGCCGGCACCGGTGCTGACGTGGCTGCGCAAGACGCTCGACGACATGGCGCGCCATGCCCCGGCCGACGGCGCGCCCGCCCAGGAACCGCAGCGCCTGTGCGCCGAGCTCGGCGCGCGGCGCCTGAGTTTCCGGCTGCATCACTGCATCGGCGGCGAGGAGGCGAACGGCGCGGGAGCGGGGATGGAAACGGCCGCCGGATCGATCGCGGCGGCGGGCGGCGACTGGCTGATCGTCATGCGCGAGGTCTCGGACGCGGCGGTGATCCGCTCGCTGGGGCTGGCGTTCAGCCTCACCGCGCGCGAGGCCGAGGTGCTGTACTGGGTCGTCAAGGGCAAGATCAATCGCGACATCGGCGAGATCCTCGGCGCCAGCCCCGCCACGGTGAAGAAGCACCTGGAACGCGTCCACGCCAAGCTCGGCGTGGAGACCCGCACCGCGGCCGCCGCGATGGCGCTGATGCGGGTGCGGGAGATGCATCCGCAGTGGGAGGTGTGATCCCGGGGGGAAGCCGTCCGGCCCTCAGGGTCTTTCTCATGCAACTCATAATGTTGCATGAAATCCAACAGCCAACTGTCCGATGTCCTGCATGTGCTGCTGCACATGGCCGAGGGGGATGGCCCCGCCACCTCGGAAGCGCTCGCCGCCGCGATGCAGACCCATCCCGTCGCGCTGCGGCGCCTGATGGGCGGCTTGCGCGAGGCCGGTTTCGTCGCCTCGGCCAAGGGGCATGGTGGCGGCTGGGTGCTTTCCTGTCCGCTGGATCGCGTCACGCTGCGCGATGTGCATGAGGCGCTCGGCGCGCCGTCGCTGGTGTCGCTCGGCTTCCGCGAGGAGCATCCGGAATGCCTGGTCGCCCAGGCCGTCAACACCGCGCTCGGCAGTGCCGTGCAGGAAGCGGAGGCCCTGCTGCTGAAGCGTCTGGGGGCGGTGACGCTGTCCACCCTGTCCCGCGACTTCCACCGGCGCAGGGTCGAGCTCGGCCACGCACCCCATCGACTCGAGGAGCATCTTCATGAAGAGTGACTTCGCCGTCATCGGCGGCAGCTATGCCGGCCTGGCCGCGGCGCTGCAACTCGCCCGGGCTCGCCGACAGGTGCTGGTCGTCGATGCGGGCCGGCGCCGCAACCAGTGCGTGGACGACCATCATGGCCACGCCCATGGCTTCCTGACGCAGGACGGCCGCGCGCCGGGCGCGATCGCTGAAGAGGCACGGACCCAGCTGCGTCGCTATCCCAGCGTGCAGTGGCTGGACGGACTGGCCGAAGACGCGCGCGTGGCGGCGGACGGCCGGCTGGAATTCCGTGTCGGGGCGGTGACGGTCAGCGCCGGACGCCTGATCCTCGCCCTCGGCGTCCGCGACGAGCTGCCACCGGTACCGGGCCTCGCGGAGCGCTGGGGGCGCAGCGTCTTCCACTGCCCGTATTGCCATGGCTACGAGATGGACCGGGGGCGGATCGGCATCATCGCGGCCTCTCCCCTGGCGCAGCACCACGGATTGATGCTGCCGGACTGGGGCGAGCCGACGCTCTTCCTGAACGGGACCTATGCGCCCGGCGACGAGGAGCTCGACGCCTTCGCGCGGCGCGGCACGCGCGTGGAGCCCACGCCGATCGCGCGCATTGAGGGGCACGCCGACGTGGTGCTGCAGGACGGCCGGACACTGGCGATGAGCGGACTGTTCACGCAGCCGCGGACCTCGCTGTCGAGCCCGATCGCCGCGCAGCTCGGTTGTGCGATGGAGGAGGGTCCGATGGGACCGTTCATCAAGGTCGGGCCGATGCAGGACACCAGCGTGCCCAAGGTCTTTGCCTGCGGTGACGCCGCCCGCGCGGCTGGCAGTGTCACGCTGGCGGTGTCGGACGGCGCGATGGCCGGCTTGGGCGCGCACCGGTCGACGATGGTCTGAAACGACGAAGGCCCCGCAGGGCCTTCGTTCTTCAGTCGACGATCACCACGGCAGCCGGGCCACCGTGCGATGAGGAAGCGGTGGGCGCCTCAAGGCAGCCGGATCCGGTCGCCCTCGCGCACCTCGCGGGTCTGCTGGCGGCCACGGCCCAGCGTGAAGGTCACGCGAAGCGTCTTCTGCTCGCCATAGGCCGGGTCGCCGCCGAACAGGTCGTTGTCGACGCGCACATCGAGGATGCCGCCACGGCTGATCGAACGCAGGCGGTCCGTCACATCCACGGCGCGGCCGCCGCTGCCGTAGGTGGCGCGCACGATGTACAGCCGCTCCTGGACCGGGCCGTAGCCGTCGGGGTTGTAGCTGCCGGGTCGGCCGTCCCAGCCGCCATTCCAGCCGCCCTGCCCCCAGTCGCCGCGGCCCCAGCCGGTGAACTGGCTGCCGTCGATCCAGGCGCCCTCGCGGTAGTCGAAGGTACGCACCTGGCCGCTGCGGTCGCGGGCGTAGATGCGCAGCATCTTCGTACGGCCGACCGCCGGGTCGTCGCGGAACAGGTCGTTGGTCACCCGCACCTTCGCGTCGCGGCGTGCCAGCTCGCGCAGGCGGCCGGTGACGTCGATGCTGGCTTCGGGCACGCCATAGCGCGCGCCGAGGATCGCGTAGGCACCGTCGTCATTGCCGCCGGGACCGTCCCAGCCACCGCTGCCGCCCTGGCCCCAGTCGCCGCGCCGCCAGCCGGTGAAGTCGTTGCCGTCGATGACGCTGCCCTCGCGGAACTCGAACACGCGGCTGCCGCCATCGCGGTTGCGCGCATAGATGCGCAGCACCTTCGTGCGCCCGACGTCCGGGTCGTCGCCGAAGAGCCCGTTGGTCACCCGCACGCGGTCGTCGCGCCGGGCCAGTTCCTTCAACTGGTCGGTGACGTCGATGTTGTGCTGCGGCGTGCCGTAGCGCGCATTCAGGATCTGCCAGTCGCCGTCGTCCCTGGCCCAGGCGGAGCTTCCGGTCAGCATCGTCGCCAGCAGCGTCAGCACCGCCAGCAGCCATCGCGCCAACGCGCGGTCCGGCCGCCGGGCCGGCATGGAGGTCGAACTCATCGCCATCGCATTCATCGCTCTGCTCCTGTTTCTTTCCTGTTGTCCGGAGTCGGGGATCGGGTCCTCCTCCCGCAGCCCGCGGCCGCGCTCCTGGGAGGGAGCCGGATGTTGCCTCAACGGCAGGGCTTTCCCGATGGTGCACGCACGATTCTTCGAGGTGTTACGACCGGTCACCGCACCCGGCACCGGCACCCGCCGCCGCGCATACGCCATGTGCCGTATATGCCGAGCCGGCCCGGCTTCCTAGCATCCGGTCACTTCCCGAAGTCCTGTGAAGTCCCGCTGACCTCCTCTTCATCCAACGGAGCTCCCCATGTCCTCGCATCCCAAAGCCCCCCGCCGCTTCACGCTCAAGACGCTGGCCGTCGCCGGCGCGCTGGCTGGCCTGAACCTCGCCGCCCTGCCCGCCTTCGCCGCCGACACCATCAAGGTCGGCGTGCTGCACAGCCTCTCCGGCACGATGGCGATCTCCGAGACCGTGCTCAAGGACACCGTCCTGATGGCGATCGACGAGATCAACGCCAAGGGCGGCGTGCTGGGCAAGAAGCTGGAACCGGTGGTGGTCGACCCCGCGTCGAACTGGCCGCTCTTCGCCGAGAAGACCCGCCAGCTGCTGACGCAGGACAAGGTGGCGGTGATCTTCGGCTGCTGGACCTCGGTGTCGCGCAAGTCGGTGCTGCCGGTGGTCGAGGAGCTCAACGGCCTGCTCTTCTATCCGGTCCAGTACGAGGGCGAGGAACTCAGCAAGAACGTCTTCTACACCGGCGCCGCGCCGAACCAGCAGGCGATCCCGGCGGTCGACTACCTGATGTCCAAGGACGGCGGCGGCGCCAAGCGCTGGGTGCTGCTGGGCACCGACTACGTCTACCCCCGCACCACCAACAAGATCCTGCGCGCCTACCTGAAGAGCAAGGGCGTGAAGGACAGCGACATCGACGAGAAGTACACCCCCTTCGGCCACAGCGATTACCAGACCATCGTCGCGGACATCAAGAAGTTCTCGGCCGGCGGCAAGACCGCGGTCGTGTCGACGATCAACGGCGATTCCAACGTGCCCTTCTACAAGGAACTGGGCAATGCGGGGCTGAAGGCCAAGGATGTGCCGGTGGTCGCGTTCTCGGTCGGCGAGGAGGAACTGCGCGGCGTGGACACCAAGCCGCTGGTCGGCCACCTGGCGGCGTGGAACTACTTCATGTCGATCAAGAATCCGACCAACGATGCCTTCATCAAGAAGTGGTCGACGTATGCGAAGGCGAAGAACATCCCGGGCCACAAGGACAAGCCGCTGACCAACGATCCGATGGAGGCGACCTACATCGGCATCAACATGTGGAAGCAGGCCGTCGAGAAGGCCAAGTCGACCGACGTCGACAAGGTCATCGCGGCCATGGCCGGGCAGACGTTCACGGCGCCATCGGGCATCACGTCCAAGATGGATGAGAAGAACCACCATCTGCACAAGTCGGTGTTCATCGGCGAGATCCGCGCCGACGGCCAGTTCAACGTCGTGTGGAAGACGCCCGCCCCCGTGAAGGCCAAGCCCTGGAGCCCGTACATCGCGGGCAACGAGGGCAAGCCCGACGAACCGGCGAAGAAGTGATGCGGGCCGCCCTGCTCCTCGGACTGTCGCTGGCCATCGCCCTCCTCGCGCCGCCGGCGCATGCGGTGACGCAGGCGCAGGCGCTGTCCGTGGCGCAGGGCGAGACCGACGATCGCATCGCCGCGATCGGCCGGCTGGTCGCGGCGCCGGACGACCGCACCGCCGCGCTGCTGCAGGCGCTGTCGGAGGAACGCCTCAAGATCGGCCCCGACCAGCGCGTGCTGATCGCCTCGGAGGCCGGCGTCACCGATGCCGCCACCGGCGCGGCGGTCGCCATCGCTCCCGATGCCTTGTCCTCGCTCGAGGACGTGATGCTCAACAACCGCCTGCGCGGCGAACTCGACGGCGCGCTGGCCGCGCTGCGCCTGTCCAGCCCGGACAGGGCCGCGCGCCTCGCCGCCGCGAAGGCGTTGCTCGACGCCGGCGGCGACGATTCACGCGTCGCCCTGCTCGACGGGGCGATCGCCAAGGAGCGCGACACCGCGATCCTCGACGCGCTGAAGCTCGCGCGCGCCGCCGCCCTCGCGGCGAGTCCCGACCGCAGCAAGCGCCTGGATGCCGCGAAGCAACTCGGCGAATCCCACAGCCCCGAAACCCGGCTGCTGCTGAATCAACGCCTCGCCGAGGAACAGGACCCCGACGTCAAGCGCGCGCTGCAGCGCTCGCTGCGCGCCGTCGAGGACACGCTGGCCTGGGGCGAGCGCCTGGGCGCGCTGTTCACCGGCATCAGCCTGGCCAGCATCCTGCTGCTGGTCGCGCTGGGCCTGGCCATCACCTATGGCCTGATGGGCGTGATCAACATGGCCCATGGCGAGCTGATGATGATCGGCGCCTATGCGACCTACCTGGTGCAGGTCGCCTTCCGCCAATGGGCACCGGCCTGGTTCGACGCCTACCTGATCGTCGCCATGCCCGCCGCCTTCCTCGCCTCGGCGCTGGTCGGCGCGGCGCTGGAGCGGACGGTCATCCGCTGGCTCTATGGCCGGCCGCTGGAAACGCTGCTCGCCACCTGGGGGCTGAGCCTGGTGTTGATGCAGGCGGTGCGCTCGCTCTTCGGGGCTCAGAACGTCGCCGTGGAGAGCCCCGCGTGGATGGGCGGCTCGCTCGCGCTGCTGCCGGGACTCGCCCTGCCGACCAACCGGCTCGTGATCATCGGCTTCGCGCTGGTGGTGCTGGGCGGCATGTCGCTGTTGATCGCCCGCACGCGGCTCGGTCTCTTCGTCCGCGCCGTCACCCAGAATCGCCCGATCGCCTCCTGCATGGGCGTGCCCACCGCGCGCGTGGACACCTACGCCTTCGCGCTCGGCTCCGGCCTGGCGGGCCTGGCCGGCTGCGCGCTGAGCCAGGTCGGCAACGTCGGCCCGGACCTCGGCCAGAGCTACATCGTCGACGCCTTCATGGTCGTCGTGCTGGGCGGGGTCGGCCAACTGGCGGGCACCGTGCTCGCGGCACTGGGCCTGGGGCTGGCCAACAAGGCGCTCGAGGGCGTCGTCGGCGCGGTGCTGGCCAAGATCGCCGTGCTGCTCTTCATCATCGTCTTCATCCAGAAGCGGCCGCAGGGCCTGTTCGCGGTCAAGGGCCGCGCCCAGGAGACCTGAGATGCGCCCGGACTCCGCCATGACCGCCTTCCCTCTTCCGGCCGCCGCTCCGGCCGCCGCCCCGGTCGCTCCATCGCTGGTGCTGCCCCAGCGCCCGGCCCTGCTCGGCCGGGCCGGCTGGCTCGCCGTGTTCGCCGCGCTGGCGCTGGCCTGCGTCGTCGTGCCGGCGCTCAACCTGCTGGTGCCGCCGGACAGTCCGCTGCACCTGGACGGCTACTGGATCAGCCTGCTCGGCAAGTTCTGCTGCTATGCGATGTGCGCGCTGGCGATGGACCTGATCTGGGGCTTCGCCGGCATCCTGTCGCTGGGCCACGGGCTCTACTTCGCGCTGGGCGGCTACGCGATGGGCATGTACCTGATGCGCCAGATCGGCACCGACGGCCAGTACCGCAGCACGCTCCCCGACTTCATGGTCTTCCTCGACTGGAAGGAGCTGCCCTGGCACTGGGCGCTCAGCGACAGCTTCCTCGCCACGATGCTGCTGGTGCTGCTCGTGCCCGGCGGCATCGCCTTCGTCTTCGGCTTCTTCGCCTTCCGCTCGCGCATCAAGGGCGTGTACTTCTCGATCATCACGCAGGCGATGACCTACGCCGCGATGCTGCTGTTCTTCCGCAATGAGACCGGCTTCGGCGGCAACAACGGCTTCACCGATTTCAAGCGCCTGCTGGGCCTGTCGATCACCACGCCAGGGATGCGGATGACGCTGTTCGTGCTGAGCGCCGTCGCGTTGGTCGGCTGCTACCTCGGCCTGCGCTGGCTGACGCGCGCCAAGTTCGGCCGCGTGCTCAGCGCGGTGCGCGACGCCGAGTCGCGCCTGATGTTCTGCGGCTATTCGCCGCTGCCCTACAAGCTGGCGGCCTGGGTGCTCTCCGCATTGATCTGCGGCCTGGCCGGCGCGCTGTATGTGCCACAGGTCGGCATCATCAATCCCGGCGAGATGAGCGTCGCCAATTCGATCGAGATCGCCGTGTGGGCCGCGGTCGGCGGACGCGGCACGCTGGCCGGCCCGATCGCCGGCGCGTTCGCGGTCAACGGCGCCAAGAGCTGGCTCACCCAGGTGGCGCCGGAGTTCTGGCTCTACCTGCTGGGCGCGCTGTTCGTGGCGGTCACGCTGTTCATGCCCGACGGCATCGCCGGGCTGGTCAAGCGCAAGCTGGGCCGGAAGAAGGAGTCCTCCGCATGAGTCCCGACCTGCTCGAGCAAGGCGGCGAGCGCCTGCGCGCCGCGAGCGGCCCCGGCTACGGCCGCGTCGTCCTGCCGGGCCAGCTGGACCTGGCGCACGGCCGCATCCTCTACCTGGAGGACGTGCACGTCAGCTTCGACGGCTTCCGCGCGATCAACGGCCTCTCCATCGACATCTCGCCGGGCGAGCTGCGCTGCATCATCGGCCCGAACGGCGCCGGCAAGACCACGATGATGGACATCATCACCGGCAAGACGCGGCCGGACCGGGGCACTGTCTTCTTCGGCGGCACCATCGACCTGCTGCGCCACAGCGAGGCGCAGATCGCGCAGCTCGGCATCGGCCGGAAGTTCCAGCGACCCACGGTGTTCGAGGCGCTCAGCGTGTACGAGAACCTGGAGCTGGCGCTGCAGGGATCGCGGGCGCTGAGCGCGTCGCTGTGGGGGGTGCTCAGCGGCGAGCAAAGGGACCGGCTCGCCGAGGTGCTGATGTTGATCCGCCTGCAGGACCAGATGACGCGCGCCGCCGGACTGCTCAGCCACGGGCAGAAGCAATGGCTGGAGATCGGCATGCTGCTGGTGCAGGACCCGAAGCTGCTGCTGCTGGATGAACCGGTAGCGGGCATGACCGACCAGGAAACGGAACGCACCGCGGAACTGATCCTGACGCTGAAGGGGCGCCACAGCATCGTGGTCGTCGAGCACGACATGGGCTTCGTCGACCGCATCGCCGAGAAGGTGACGGTGCTGGCCGAGGGCTCGGTGCTGGCCGAGGGCTCGCTGGCGCAGGTGCAGGCCGATGAACGCGTGATCGAGGTGTACCTTGGACGCTGACCTTCAGGAACGGACCGCGGCGGCGCCGGGCGACGACGCGGCGCCTGCGCCGATGCTCGCGGCACGCGGCATCCACCAGTACTACGGTGGCTCGCACATCCTGCGCGACGTGTCGGTGAGCGCGACGCCGGGGCGCATCACGGTGCTGCTCGGCCGCAATGGCGTGGGCAAGACCAGCCTGCTCAAGAGCCTGATGGGGCTGGTGCCGATCCGGGCCGGCACGGTGTCGCTGGCGGGCAAGGACATCTCGCACGCCACGCCCTATCAGCGCGCGCGCGCCGGCATCGGCTACGTGCCGCAGGGGCGGGAGATCTTCGCGCGGCTGACCGTCGAGGAGAACCTGCGCATGGGCCTGGCGAGCAAGCCCGGCGGCACGCCGGTGCCGGAGCACCTTTACGCGCTGTTCCCGGTGCTCAAGCAGATGCTCAAGCGCCGCGGCGGCGATCTGTCGGGCGGTCAGCAGCAGCAGCTCGCAATCGCGCGGGCGCTGGCGGCGTCGCCGCGGCTGCTGATCCTGGACGAGCCGACCGAGGGCATCCAGCCGAGCATCATCAAGGACATCGGCCGGGTGATCCGGCGGCTCGCCGACGAGGGCCTCGACGGCCACCCGGTCGCGATCCTGCTGTGCGAGCAGTACTACGACTTCGCCGCCGAGCTGGCCGACGAGTTCCTCGTGCTGGAGCGCGGCAGCGTCATCGCGCGGGGCGACAACGCGGCGATGCAGACGGCGGAGATCCGGGGACTGGTGGCGATCTGAGGTCGGTCGTCCGGACGACGGCCCGCCGCCCATCGGCACGGGGTCGCCGGGGCGCCCGCCGGCGGTCAGAGCGCCGCGTTGAACGTCAGCGTGAACACATCGTTGTACTTGCTGCCGGGGTGCTTCAGCATCTCGTCGACGCTGTCCTTGCGCGCCTCGACGTGCAGCTTCGACCTGATGTTGCTCATGTAGCCGCTGAACATCCTCATGAGCACGGGCTGGTTGACGAGCAGCTCCATTCGCTCCACAGGCTCTGCCGCAGGGAAGTTGTAGACGCCGGGGATCGTCATCAGCACCGAGTACGGCACCCGGCTGTTCCCGCCATTGGCCAGAGTGCAGCGGTCGCCGACCGCCGAGGCACAGCTGAGCGTGACGGTGAATGGGGCCCCGACGAAGATCTCGAAGCCGAGGTCCCGCCTCAGTTGCTGTGGCGCAGCCCCTCCCGCGGCCCAGGCCGTCCATCCCATCGGAGGCTCCAGCACCGCTCTCCGATTGCCGTCGGCCATCAGCACATACAGGTCGGCGCGGACCTTCAGCTCAAAGGCCACTTCGATCCTGGATCGCGACGGCAAGGCACTGAGACCGAAATCGAAGTCGCCTCCCGGGCCGATCGTGTAGTCCAGCTTGCCGACATAGGTGCCATTCCGCATCGAGCGCGGGTCTGGCGTCACCAGTTCGTAGCCCACCCCATGTCCGTCCGGAATCTGGAACGTGCCGGCCGGGATGGTGGTCTTCGGCTTGATGGCACACGAGGTCTGCGGCGACTCCACCGGCACATCCCAGATCCACATGACATCCGAAGGATTCATGCTCCCCACCAGCAGGTTGCAAGGACCCAGCGCGGCGCTGCCAAAGGGCAAGTACTCCCAGAACTGGAGGTAGTCATGAGGCGCCGCGGTCCGGTACCTGCCGACGTATGACGTCACCCGGAACTTGACCACGGCGCGGCGCCCGGAGAGCGAGTCGACAACCGGCACCTCCCTGAAGGCACTCGGAAAGCGGAAGTAGAGCCACTCCTCGCGGGGTGCATCCGGTCGCATGTCGCGGTAGTTCACCGTGCCCAGGGGGAAATCGGTGAACTTCCTCCGCTGGCACATGCTCGACGCAGTGGTGCAGATCGGCGATTGCGGCGTCGTGTCCTGGAACTGCACCTGCCACGAGGTGGAAGCGCGGGCGTTGTATTCGGCCTTGATGGTCACGTCAGCCGCCTGGACGGCAGGACCACTCGACACTGCCACGGCAACTACGACCTTCCACAGCAGCGCGACAGCGCCCGACGCAGGCTTCAAGCAGGGATGTGGCGACATCGGGCCACGCGCGATTCGTTTGGAAATCATCTGGGGGGCTTCATCCGCCTTGGCGACCTGGGGTCGCTGACACGTGGGCATTGGGGTCCGTCGGGCACGACACGTCGCCCAGGAGCAATGCGTCGCCATCGCGGCGGGCCAGGCTCTGTCCGAGCATCACCCGGCACTCGCCGGCGCTGGCATGCCGGATCCTCAACACGGGATCGCGCTCGCTCACTTCGAGCGAGAACATGCCATCCACCTCGGTGACCGCCTGCCCGGCGTGGTTGTCCACACGCCCGCCCTTGGCCGGTTGACCGTCCTGATCGATCAAGCGGCCAATGACGGTCATCGTCCTCATCACGCGGACGGTGCGAAAGCCGACCCCGCCCTTGTTCAGGTGATAGGCCAGCAGGGCTGGTTGCACGGCGGCCGAAGGGGCAGAGACAGCGTCGAAGTCCAGCTGCAGATTTCCCGACCGGTACGCGGTGACCGGCACGAAATTCCGTCCGGGATGCAGGGGCACACCGATCCCCTGGTTGTCCTGCGCCCACAAGGCGGCTTCGGGCATGTCGCTGTCGACGTCGATGATCACGCCCGTGTCGGCCGATGCGGCCTGGGGCTGGCCGGACATCGCCACGCCGCCGGCGGCGACGGCGAGCGAACTGCTGAGGTTGGCGCCGCCGCTCCAGCCGCGGTTCATCGACGAACGCTGCAGGAAGATGTCGCCCTCGACCAGGTCGTGCTGCACTGCGGCCGCGCCGCTGAGCCCGACGCCATGCCGATCGAACGACGCCGAGCCGCTGACGTGGGTCAGGTAGGATCCGGACAGGCTCTGCCGAACGCCGACGCTGGCATGGACATCGCGGCGCCCCAGGGCATCCGACCGGACGCCGGTGCTCATGCTGTAGCCGCGACTTCCCTCGCCCAGGGACATGCTGAGGGTGAGAGTCACGCCGCGGTCGCGCCGTCCGATCCAGTGGCTCATGGGCCGATCGAAGAGCGACACGGTGATGTGAGCCTCGGTGCCAAACAGCTTGCGCTGATGCGTGAGACCCAGATCGATGCCGGTCCCGGGAGACACCCCCTCCGCACGCGCCAGGTGCCCGGTGAGGCGTGTGCTGGATGCCCACTGGTGGGTCCAGGTCAGCGAGCTGTTGGCTTGCCGCCGATGGCTGACCGTCGCAGGCCATCCCTGATGCAGCCGAAGCCGGCTGGCGTTGTGGCTCCCCGTCAGCGTCCCGCCGTCGTAGCGGTACATGGCCTGCACGTCGATGCCGGCGCCGCGTTCGGTGGAGTGCGACGCGCCGAGGTACAGCTGAACGACGTCCGCCGCTGTCCAGTCCAAGGAGGCCGCGACAGAGCGCCTCGCCCCCGCTTGTTGCAAGGCACCGCCGACGACCAGGCGCGGATGCACCAGATAGTTCACCGCGCCCCCGGCGGTCAGTGCCCTCGCAGCGCCGGCGTGACCACCGGCCAGTTCGCGTTCCTGACCGGCAAACAAGGCGTAGCGCCAAGGGCGAGCGGTATCGGCCCAAGCTGTCGGCTTGTAGATCAGGTCCTTGCGCGTGGAGGCGAGCTTTCCGTCCTCGATGAGGCGGACCTCCACCTCATAGATGCCGGTCGGGAGCGTCCGGGTATTGATCGCCTGAAGGCCCGCATCCACCGGCTGCGTGTAGATCAGCAATCCGTCTCGAAGCAGCTCCACGACGCCCTGCCGGCTGGCCGTCACATGCAGCGGCGCCATGCTCGGCATGGCCTGCGCGACCTCCAGGGCGTCGGACGTGCCGACCATGACGCCAAGGGTCGCGTCCGGCAATCCATCGGGCGCACGCGGCGCGCGGACCCGTCCCTGGAAGTCCGGCACGAACAGCCCGCCACGAATGAACGCGCCTTCCATCTCACGCTGGAAGTACAGACGAGACAGGACCTGCTGCCGCGCCCCCGGGGCCGCCCCCCTGCGCGAAGCCAGGAAGGTGCCCACGCCCGTCCATTGGCCGGCACTGCCGATCGCATCCACCGAATAACGTCCGGAGAATGGCTGGTCCTTGCCACCCGCCACATTCAGCGAGTTGTGCAGCATCAGCCCATGACTTCCGCCGTCAGGCAACTGGTGGTACCGGTCGTCGGTGGCGACCCGTTCCGCCCGCGCGGTCAGGATGGACAGCGTCGAGGTCTGCAGGCTGTAGGCCACCGCGACGACGCCTTCGCACTCGCGCTCGCAGTTCCCGAGCGATCGCGGCTCCTTCAGGAAATGAAGCCAGCGCGTCTGGTCCTCCGCCGACGTGCCGCCAGCGTCCTTGATCCATTCAATGAGCTGCACCCGCCCCTCCGCCGTCAGGACGCCCATCGCATCCGACAGCGGTTTGCCATCGACCTCCACGCGCATGGCGAGCGGCACATCGAAGAAGTGCTCCTTGAACTCCTCGGGCAGCAGCTTCGCCTGCGCCGCCAGCGACAGCTCGTCTTGTGCCCGGACCGTGCCCGCCGCCGCCCAGGCCAGCGTCACGGCGAATGCAAGCGGGAGGACCCGCCCTTTGGAATACGTCATGGGAATGGCGTTGAAAGGGGCGCCGAAGCGCCCCCCCGTCTCAGATCAGATTCAGATCAGATGGTGGAATCGAACACCATCGCGACTTGGCCGTTGTAGGTGCCCGGCGTCGACGTCGCCGTACTCGGGGTCAGCGTCACGGACACCCGCTTGCCGGTTGCCGCCGTGGCCTTGTCCAGGACTTCGACCGTCTGCGAACTGCCCACATTCAGCGTCTTGCCGTTGATCACGACATCGATGCCGATCTTCTTGTTGGCTGCGCCTAGAAGTTCGGCCGTGGTCAGCAGGTAGGCCCGGACGGCACCGATCGTGCTTTTGATCTCCAACGATCGGCTCATCGGCTGCAGGGCGCCGTTGGAGTAGCCGAAGCTCTGGATCTCGGAGGCATTCCAGGTCGGCGAGGCGGTGACGTAGAAGGTCGCCGTCGGGATCTCGGCGAAAACCGCGATCGACAGATCCTTGGTTTCCGCCATTGCAGCAGTCGACGCAGCGGCGAAGGCGGCAGCAGCGACGGCGGACTTGAAGAATCGAACGGGATTGAACATGGAATGGAATGTCTTGTGAATGAATTGAAGAAGTGAGGCGGTTTGATTACTCGATGTTGATTGGCTTTCTCTTGTCTCCTTCCACGAGCGTGAATTGAACGATTTGCCCGGCACGTCTGTGCAGCGGCAGATCCGCGCCTGGACGGACGTGGCGGACAACCGGGGAATCGCAGTGCTGCTGCGATTCATCGCACAGCACGAGGGCGTCCAGCACGATCGTGCTGTTGCCTTGATTACGGACGACCACCTGGTCGGTGGCCTTGTCGATCCGGGTATCGAAATGAACTGCCCGAGGCCGCACGATCGTGATCGCGCCGTAGCCGGTGAGGACATTCACCCCCGCCTGCAATTCGTCCTTGTATTGCTCGCGCTGGGCGTCTGGCAGTGCGAAGCCGTCGCCGAGGTCGGGCAGCACGGGAATGAATCGCACGCGGTAGTGGCGCTCGACGTCACGCTCGCCGCGAAACAGCAGTCGAGTGGCCTGCACGCCGCCGGCCGGGACGATCAATCGCATGGGACTGGCCATCAACCCGACGCCACCGGTGCCGAGGCTCTTGAGGTCCACCGGGCGCTCTTCGCTGTCGCCCCCTTCCCGATAAATGATCTCGCTGATCGACACCTTGACGAAGGCCGTCGATTCGCCGGTATTGCGAACCTGCTTCAGCAGCGTGCTCTTCTCCGGCGCCAGATAGTCGAACATCGATCCGATGCTGATCACCGGTGCCGCGCCAGCACTCGAGGAAAGGAATGCCGCGCCGGCGATCAAGCATTTGGAGATTTCTCTGGGCAAGGACATGTGGGCTCCCGGGAGAGCAATGCCGGGCCGATCCCGGACTGCGCTCACATTGCGGGGGCGTCAGTTGCCCACTCGAATGACCGGGTTCCTCGCACGAGACCGGAGCGAGTGCGATTCCGTCAAAACGTGGACCCACGCGTCGGGGCGATTCGGAAAGCGCAAAGCCGGCCCATCCCTCCCGGGACGGCCGGCTTCGCTCGTGGGTCCGGCAGCGGGGCGCTTGCCCCGTCGCCTCAATCCGCCTGGATCTTCGCCGCCTTGATCACCTTGCCCCAGCGCTCGAACTCCGCGTCCGCGTGCGCCTGCAACTGCCGCGGATCCATGTAGTCCGCGGTGGCGCCCAGCTCGGCCGCCTTCTTCCTGAACTCGGGCGTGGCCAGGATCTTCTGGATCTCGGCGGTCAGCTTGTCGACGACCGCCTGCGGCGTCTTCGCCGGCGCGAAGACGGCGAACCACGACCCCGCGTCCAAGTGCGGCAGGCCGGCCTGCGACGCCGTCGGCACGTCAGGCAGCGACGACAGACGCTCCTTGCCGGTCACGGCCACCGCGCGCAGCTTGCCCGACGCGATGAAGGGCATGAACGGCGGCGGCGTACCGAAGGTCAGGTCGACTTGACCGCCCAGCAGATCCTGCAGCGCCGGGCCGGTGCCCTTGTAAGGGACATGGACCAGCTCGATGCCTGCCTGCTGCTCCAGCATCACCCCGGTGACGTGCTGCAGCGAGCCGTTGCCCGAAGAGGCGAAGGTCAGCTTGCCGGGGTTCTTCTTCGCATGCGCGACCAGCTCGGCAACGGTCTTCGCCGGCACGCCCTCGCGGACGACGATCAGCTGCGGCGCGGTCAGCACATTGGCGACGGGGCGCAGGTCCTTCAGCTCCCAGGCGGCCTTCTGGAGGTGCGGCGTGATCACGTGGTAGCCGGAGTACTGCATCAGGATCGTGTAGCCGTCCGGCTCGGCGCGCCGGGTCGCGACGGCGGCGAGCGCGCCGCTGGCACCCGAGCGGTTGTCGACGACCACCGTCTGGCCCAGCGCCTTGCCCAGCGGCTCGGCGAGCATGCGGGCGGCGATGTCCGTCGTGCCGCCCGGGGCGGCGCCCACCAGCATCGTGATCGGCTTGTTGGGATACGGCGTCTGCGCCTGCGCGACACGCAGGGGCGCGAGCAGCGCGGCCGTACTGGCCGCCAGGGCGGCGGCGGTGGCGACCGCGGTGACGCGGCGGCGGATCGGGTTCATGGCTTGTCTCCGGAAGGGACCGCTCGTGGCGGCGTTGTCATTGAGGTCGAAAGGGAACCGGGGGCGGACGCATGCTCGGACGTCCTCGAGGGTCCTCGGGCTGGGGCCGTCAGACGTCGCGGGCCAGCGCGCGCTCGCGGATCGACTCGAAGTCGCGTGGCCGCGGATGCAGGTCGAGCCTGCGCCCGGCGCTGACGATCTGGCTCGGCACCGCGTGGCCGATCAGCGGCGGCAGGCGCTTCGCGGCGGCGATCAGCCGCTCAAGGTCCACGCCGGTGTCGCAGCCCATGCACTGCAGCGCATGCACGATCTCCTCGGTGCAGACATTGCCGGTCGCGCCCGGCGCGTAGGGACAGCCTCCCAGACCACCGAGCGACGCGTCGAAGCGGTCGGCACCCGCGTCCATCGCCGCGATCACATTGGCCAGGCCCATGCCGCGCGTGTTGTGGAAGTGCAGCGTCAACTCGGTGCCGGGCCAGCGCTCGCGGAAGGCCCGCACCAGCGCGACGACCTGCGTCGGGTAGGCCATGCCGGTGGTGTCGCACAGCGTCACGCCGCGCGCGCCGAGCTGCTCGACGAAATGACCGCACCAGCCGAGCACGGTCTGCACCGGCACGTCGCCTTCCATCGGGCAACCGAAGGCGCAGGACAGCGACACGTTCACCGCGGCGGCAGCCCGGTGCGCCATCGCGGCGACCTCGGCCAGCCCGGCGAAGGACTGCGCCCGCGTCATGCGCAGGTTGGCCAGGTTGTGGCTCTCGCTGGCGGACATCACCAGGTTGAGCTCGTCGGCGCGCGCCTCGATCGCGCGCTCGGCGCCGCGGACATTGGGCACCAGCACCGTGTAGACCACGCCGGGTCGGCGGGTGATGCCGTGCATGACCTCCGAGGCGTCGGCCAGCGCCGGGATCGCCTTCGGCGAGACGAAGGCGGTGACCTCGATCTTGGCCAGGCCGGCCTCGGACAGCGCGTCGACGAGCGCGATCTTGTCGGCGGTCGGCACGAAGACCGCCTCGGCCTGCAGGCCGTCGCGCAGGCCGACGTCCTGCATGAACAGGCGGCGTCCGGCGCCGTTCCAGACGTCGGCGCTCGCGCGCGGGGCGACGGCGGACATGGGGGAGGCAGTCGTCATCGCGGCGCCTCAGGCAACGATCTTGCGTTCGCGCAGCGCGGCGATCTGCTCGGCGGTGAGACCGATCTCGCGCAGCACCTCGTCCGTGTCGCCGCCCAGCCGGGGCGCGGCGCGGCGCACCGCGCCCGGCGTGCCCATCAGCTTGGGCACGATGCCCGGCACCTCGATCTCATGACCGTCGCGGGTCTGCTGCCGCAGGATCATGTCGCGCGCCCGGAAGTGCGGGTCCTCGACGATGTCCTTGGCGGTGTAGACACGGCCCGCGGGCACGCTCGCCGCCGCCAGCGGCGTCAGCACCTCCTCGACGGTGCGCGTCGCCGCCCAGGCGCCGATCGCGGCGTCGATCTCCTCGACACGCGCGACGCGTCCGGCGTTGTTGGCGAGCGCCTCGTCCTGGCCCAGGTCCTCCCGGCCGATGACCTGCATCAGCCGCTTGAAGATCGAATCGCCATTGCCGGCGATCAGCACGACGCCATCGGCACAGAGGTAGGCGTTGGACGGCGCGATGCCCGGCAGCGCCGAGCCGGCCGGTCCCCGCACGGCGCCGAAGGCGCTGTACTCGGGAATCAGGCTCTCCATCACGTTGAGGACCGCCTCGGTCAGCGCCATGTCGATGACCTGGCCGCGGCCGCCATTGACCTTGCGGTGATAGAGCGCGGTCAGCACGCCGATCGTGCCGTGCAGCGCGGCCAGCGTGTCGCCGATCGAGATCCCGCATCGCACCGGCACCCGGCCCGGCTCGCCGGTCAGGTGGCGCAGGCCGCCCATCGCCTCGCCGATCATGCCGAAGCCCGGCAGGTCGCGGTACGGGCCGGTCTGGCCATAGCCGCTGATGCGCAACATGATCAGGCCGGGATTGGCCTTGGCGAGTTCCTCATAGGACATGCCCCAGCCCTCGAGCGTGCCGGGGCGGAAGTTTTCGATCAGCACATCGGCTTCGGCGATCAGCTGGCGGGCGATGTCCTGGCCGTCCTTCTGGCGCAGGTCCAGCGCGATCGAGCGCTTGTTGCGCGACTGGACCTGCCACCACACCGAGGTGCCGTCCTGCAGCATCCGCCAGTTGCGCAGCGGGTCACCGCTGCCGGGGGCCTCGATCTTGACGACGTCGGCGCCGAAGTCGCCCAGCGTCTTGCCGGCGAAGGGGCCGGCGATGAGCTGGCCCATCTCGACGACACGCAATCCCTGCAGCGCCTGCAATCCATCCATGGTCCGTGGTCTCCTGGTGATGGGAGCGGATTCTGGGAAGGTCCGCGACGAAGCGGAAGGCGGGAGTGGCGGCGCCAGCTTTCACCGATCGCGAAAGCGGGTTGGGGTTGCCCCTAGGTGAGCCGGACCAGTTGGCGTTCGATGAAGGCGATCTCCGCGTCCGGAACCCCGGCGGCATCGGCATAGACCGGCCACAACTGGACAGCCTCCTGGACTTCATCGATCAGACGGTCGGCGCGGCGGATGCCGAATCGGTCGGCGACGCTCAGCAGGTCGGCCCGTTCAATCTGCTTGAACTTCCCGTTCACCGACATGAGGTGCTGATGCGTCCACTCCCCTTGCGGGTTGTGTGCGAAGGTGAGGTCGTACGCGGGGGCCAGTCGCCAGGCCGGGTCGTCCTCCGGGAGCAGAAAGCTCAGGTTCTTCACATGGTCGTCGCAGTTCATGCCGGCGACATTGAAGACCATGCGCCGGAAGCCTTCCACCCGGTCCTCATAGGGCAGGCCGAGCTGCGCCATCGTCAAGAAGAACTGCTCGTAGGCGTGGACGCCCTTGAGCTTGTAGTCAAGGTGCTGCATCGCGCACAAGGTCTGGATGTGGTGACGGCCGGAACTTCCGTGACGATCGAAACGCCGGGTCATGAAGTGAGCGCGGCCGTTCTCCTCGAGGAGGTCGCATTCGCTCATCTGGATACCGGCGGCACAGGCCATCAGGTGATAAGCGAACTCGATGCGCCCATAGTTCTGGGAAGCCCCCAGCTCCTTGTCCACCCCGACGCCATCGAACTTCAGCAGCCAGTGCTCGAAGCCGGGGGGCGCGTCCACCTGTCCGGAGCGAAGTTCCTTCGATTCGGGGTGGACGGCCACCACCGCCTTGGCCCGGGCCCCTCCCGCCGACGTGCCGACATCGATGATCGAACGCAACGCGGCATTGGTGTGCTCGTCGTCATCGATCGCGCCATGCACGGCCTCCCGGGCGGCTGTCACCAGCTTGCGCATGTCGATGGCACTCGACAGTCGGGCTCGAGGGCCTCGTGCTGGCTTGAAGGTCAGCGCCCCCATGGCTCGGCTGCCCATGTAGGCCAACCGGTCCAGCGCCGTGACCTCCGACGGCGAAACCCCCTGCCCGGCCATGTAGCTGTTGATCAGCGCATTGCCGAAGTCATCGGGCAAGGCATCGGCCAACAGGGCCGGCAAGCGCTTGTACGTATTGATCGGAAGGTCCGGAAAGAGGAAAACCTCCTGCCCATGGAGCGGCATGTGGAGCGGGGCCAAGTCGATGCCGATGTCGCGAAACGCCGGGTCGTATGCGAACGCGTAGAACCCGTAAGCAGGATCGAGCGCCGCGACGCCCACGAGCAGGCCCCACAGGTGGACTTCGACACGATCGACGGGAACGTAGGGCATGGGAACGGAACGCTACTTGATGGCCGCGCGACGCTTGGCCAGGAATGTCAATTTGCGACTCGCTTCCTGGGCCTGCTTCACGCTCGTGGCGGTCGCCCGTTGTCTCTGCGCGCTCTTGCGAGGCAGGCTCAGCGGATTGATCGTCGCCACCGGCGCCATGGACTCGAACCAGTGCTCGCGTCCCAACGCGCGCATCACCACCAGCAGGGTGCGTAGGGTCGAGCCGGCCCCCTTCTCGAGGTTGCGCAAGGCGCGGACGCTGATGCCGGATTGCTCCGCCACCGTGGCTTGGTCCAGGTTGCGTTGAAGTCGGAGGGCTCGGACCTTCTCGCCGATCTCTCGCTCGATGTCATCGTCGCTCAGCAGCACAGGCATTTATCTCACCATAAACGGCACATTTACGCCGATTGACTATCTTTTAATTCACTATCGGCACAATACTGCCGGTCATAAACCGACAAGTCAACTATCACAAGCGGCAGAATAACGCCGTTAGTTCGCTTTTCACGCTTCCAACAGGCAGATTTCTTCCGCTTCATGAGAGAAGCCGACGCAGCCCACCTCACCGGGGCCCTGGCTTCTCAAGGCGCCGAACACAGGTGATCGATGAACACCCGCACATGCCGCGGCAGCGCGTCGAGGTCGCGCACGCCGATGAGCAGCGTGCGTGCGGACCAGGGCTCGTCGAGCGCGACGCGGCGCAGGTCCAGCGGCTTGAGCAGCGGCTCGACCGCCGCGTCGGGCAGCACCGCGATGCCCATGCCCGCCGCCACCATCCGGCACATCGCGTCGAAGCTGCGCACCTGAATCCGGTTCTTCAGGCGCCGACCCAGCGCCTCGGTCTCCATCTCCAATCGCTTGTGCAGCGAGGTGGCCTTGGCCAGCGTCACGAAGTCGTACTCGACCGCCTGCTCCCACCGCACCGCCTTGCGCCGGGTCAGCGGATGTCCGGCCGGCGCCACCAGCACCAGCCGGTCCTGGCGGTAGTTAAGGACGTGCAGTCCGAGCGCCGGCGTGCGGTCGGCGAAGATGCCCAGGTCCGCCCGGCCATCGAGGACGGCGACCACGATCTCGTGGCTGTCCGCCTCTTCCAGCTCGATCCGGATGCGCGGGTTGTCGCGCACGAAGGCCGAGACCTGCGCCGGCAGGAACTGCGTCACCGCCGAGGTGTTGGCCCACAGCCGCACCACGCCGGTCAGGCCCGACGCGTAGTCCGACAGGTCGGCCGTCATCTGGTCCACGTCGCTGAGGATGCGCTGCGCATGCCGCTGCAGCGCCAGCCCCGCCTCGGTCAGGGTGACGCCGCGCGAATGCCGCTCCAGCAGCGTCGTGCCCAGCGAGTGCTCCAGGTCGCTGAGACGCCTGCTCGCCGCGCCGACCGCCAGCGCCGCCAGCGCCGCGCCCTGGCTGATGCTGCCGGTGCGCGCCACCAGGGCGAAGAGCGACAGCGAGACGAGATCGACGCGGTGCAGGTTCATGGCCGCCGGAGTATCCATCCGTATCCGCCGGCCCGCGCGCCGCGGGGAGCGCGAGGCCGCCGCTAACATGCCGGCCGATGTTCAGCCTCCACCGCATGTCCTTCCGCCAGATGCTGCTGATCGGCTTCCTGTCGATCGCGGGCCTGCTCGCCGCCGCCTCGCTGGGCGGCCTGCTGACGCTGGAACGGCTGACGATGCAAAGCCGCGAGGCGGTGGTGCGCGCCGCGCGCATGAGCGGCGAGGTGCAGCAGCTCGGCGATCGCGGCGTCAGCATGGAACGCGCCGCCCGCCAGTACGCGGTGCTGGAGGACCAGGCCCTGCGCCGGCGCTTCGAGGAGGATGCGGACGACGCCGAACGGGTGCTCGAACTGCTGCGCGCGCAGGGGCTGACGTCCGCGCCGCTGGTGGCCTGGAAGCGCAAGCTCGACGAGATCCGCGCGCTGATGGACAGTCCGCGCGCGCTGCCCGCCAATGCGCGCAAGCGCGAAACCGAGCTGATGACGCGCTTTCGCGAGCTCGGCGGCCTGACGGGCGGGCTGGCCGAGGACGTCCGCCGCCATGCCGAGACGAGCAATCGGGTGCTGCAGGACAAGCTCGAGAACGGCCGTGTGCTGCTCGGTCAGCAGGTGCTCGGCGCAATCGCCGTGGCCGCGCTGCTGTCGCTGGTGTTCGGCATCTTCCTGACCCGCCCGCTGCGCCGCCTGGAGCGCGCCATCGCCGGCCTGGGCGAGAACCGGCTCGACGACCGCATCGAGATCCCCGGCCCCGCCGACCTGCGCTCGCTGGGACAGCGGCTGGACTGGCTGCGCCTGCGGCTGGCGGAGCTCGATGCCGACAAGGCGCGTTTCCTGCGGCATGTCTCCCATGAGCTCAAGACGCCGCTGGCCGCGCTGCGCGAGGGCACCGCGCTGCTCGAGGACGAGGTCGCCGGGCCGCTCAACGACAAGCAGAAGGAGGTCGCCCGCATCCTGCGCGACAACACCGCCGTGCTGCAGCGCCAGATCGAGGACCTGCTGCGCTTCAATGCCGCGGCCTTCGAGGCCCGCGACCTCAAGCCGCAGCGCACCGAGCTGATGTCCCTGATCCAGGGCACGATCGACCACCAGCGGCTGCAATGGCAGGCACGCGGATTGCAGGTCCGTCTGTCTGGCGGCCCGCTCGAAGCGGAGGTCGACCCGGCCAAGATCGCGGCCGCGGTCGGCAACCTGCTCTCCAATGCGATACGCTTCGCCCCGCCCGGCGGCCACGTCGACATCGACCTCGCGCGCCAGGGCGGCCAGCTCACCATCGACTTGCGCGACGACGGCCCGGGCGTCGCGCCGGCGGACCAGGCCCGCATCTTCGAGCCCTTCTATCGCGGCGAACGCCAGCCCGACGATGCCCTCAAGGGCACCGGCATCGGCCTGTCCATCGTCACGGAGTACATCGCCGCCCATGGCGGTCACATCGACCTGCTGCCCGCCGACCAGGGCGCACATTTCAGAATCACGCTGCCATGCGCCCACACGCCACGGTCCTTGAAGTCCCTCAACGCCTGAGCGCGCGGCCTCGGGTCCCGCTTGCCGCCGTCGCCGTCGCCCTGCTGGCGGCGGGCTGCGCGCAGCAGCCGCCCCGCACCATCGTCAAGGAGGTCCGCGTCGAGGTGCCGGTGCAGGTGCCCGTCGTGGCGCCCACCGACAACGCGGCCCGCATCGTGCTCAACGCCAACGACCGCCTGCGCCAGCTCAGCCCGCTCGAGCTCGGCCAGGAAGTCGCGCCGCGCGACGACGCCTCGCTGCCGCCCGGCAACGCGGTGCAGCTGGCGCTTGCGCTGATGTTCAGCCACAACAACGGCGAGACCTTCCGCGCCCAGACGCTGCTCGACCAGGTGCTGCGCGACGCCCGACCCGAGGCCAACGAGTGGCGTCCCATCGCCCAGTTCCTCGCCGACCGCGTCGCCGAGCAGCGGCGCATGGAAGGCGAACTGGAGAAATCGAAGCAGGTCCGGGACGACCTGCAACGCCGGCTCGACGAGGCGAACCGCAAGCTCGAGGCGCTCAAGGCGATCGAACGCAGCCTCGGCGGGCCGCGCTCGGCGCTCGACAAGCCATGAGCGCAGCGCAGGGCCGTTCCCGAGCCAGCTCGCGTCCCCTCGGGGGACCGGCCGCGGCTTGCCGCGGACGAGGGGCGCACTCGAGCGCAGCGCTGGGCCGTTCCCGAGCAAGCTCAGGTCCCCTCGGGGGACCGGCCGCGGCTTGCCGCGGACGAGGGGCGCGCTCGAGCGCAGCGCAGGGCCGCCCCAAGCAAGCTCGCGTCCCCTCGGGGGACTGGCCGCGGCTTGCTGCGGACGAGGGGCTCCAATGAGCGGCGGCGCCCGACTGCTGATCGTCGACGACGACGCCGACCTGCTGAAGCTGCTGTCGATGCGGCTGGAGGCGGCCGGCTACGACGTCACCGCTGTCGCCAGCGCCGAAGCCGCGCTGGCGCAGATGGAAGTGCAACGGCCCGCGCTGGTGCTCAGCGACGTGCAATTGCCCGGCATGGACGGCCTGGCGCTGTTCAACACCATCCGCGAGCGCCATCCGGCGCTGCCGGTGATCCTGCTGACGGCACACGGCACCATCCCGGACGCCGTCGCCGCCACCGCGCAGGGCGTCTACACCTACCTGACCAAGCCCTTCGACGGCCGCGCGCTGCTGGACACCATCGCGCAAGCCCTGACCCTCACCGCGGTCCACCAGGACGACAGCCCCGACCAGGCCTGGCGGGAGGCGATCGTCAGCCGCTCCAACGTGATGGCCGAGGTGCTGGCCGAGGCGCGCCTGGTCGCGGCCTCGCAGGCCCCGGTGCTGATCCGCGGCGAGAGCGGCTCCGGCAAGGAACTGCTGGCCCGCGCCATCCATGCCGCCAGCCCGCGCGCCAAGCGGCCCTTCGTCGCCGTCAACTGCGGCGCGATCCCGGAGCCGCTGCTGGAATCCGAGCTGTTCGGTCACGTCAAGGGCGCGTTCACCGGCGCACTGGCCAACCACCGGGGGCTCTTCCAGGCCGCCGACGGCGGCACGCTGCTGCTCGACGAAATCGGCGACATGCCGCTGCCGCTGCAGGTCAAGCTGCTGCGGGTGCTGCAGGAACACCAGGTGCGCCCGGTCGGCGCCAGCGCATCGGTGCCGATCGACGTGCGCATCCTCTCCGCCACCCACCGCGACCTGGAGGCGGCGCTGGCCGAGGGCCAGTTCCGCGAGGACCTCTATTACCGCCTCAATGTCGTCAGCCTGACGCTGCCCAGCCTGGCCGAGCGCCGCGAGGACATCCCGTTGCTGGCGCAGCACTTCCTGCAGAAGCTCGCGCTGAAGTACGACAAGCGCCTCAACGGCTTCGCGCCCGATGCGCTGAAGGCGCTCACGATGGCCTCCTGGCCGGGCAATGTGCGCCAGCTCCACAACGTCGTCGAGCAGGTGAGCGCGCTGGCGACCTCGCCGCTGATCCCGCTCTCACTGGTGCAGCGCGCGCTGCGTTCGCCCAGCGTCGAAGTACTTCCTTACGCGGAAGCGCGACAGCGTTTCGAGCGGGAGTACCTGGTCGGCCTGCTCAAGCTCACCGATGGCAACGTCGCCGATGCCGCGCGGCTTGCCGACCGCAACCGGACCGAGTTCTACCGCTTGCTGCAGCGCAACGGACTGGAGCCGTCGATGTTCCGGTCGGAAGGGCCTGTCGCCGAATAGCGACAAGAAAATTCGTTCAAAATCAACAACTTGCAGAAAAACTCGCCATGCGCGTCGCCGCGCGGCGACAGAAAATCCAGGGTGCGGCAGCGCACAAAACGCGTAAGTTGTTGATATGAATAGGGAATCGCCGATGGCACGGGCCTTGCAGAAGGGCCTGCCACATGCGAACTATTCACGCCCTCACCCCTCAGGCCCGCATCCCGGCGACCAGCGCTCGCCGCCAGGCTGACCAACGTCGGTGGATCGGATCGTTCATCGGGCTGGCCGTCGGTGCCGCCCTGCTGGCCGCGGCATCCGCCGCGCAGGCCTTCGGCTTCGACGAGATCGCCGAGCGCGCCAAGGCATTGGCGGCCAAGCCCTACGTCGCGCCGCCGGACAACCTGCCGGCCGAGTTGAAGAACCTCAACTACGACCAGATGCGCGACATCCGCTTCAAGCCGGAGCGCGCGCTGTGGCGCCAGGAGCAACTGCCCTTCGAGCTGATGTTCTTCCACCTGGGCCACTACCAGACCCAGGCGGTGCGCATCAACGAGATCGTCGGCGGGCAGGCCCGGCCGGTCCCGTTCAAGCGCGAGGACTTCGACTACGGCAAGAACAGCCAGCTCTCGCCGCGCAAGTGGGGCGACGTCGGCTACGCCGGCTTCCGCGCGCATTACCACCTCAACAACGACAAGTACAAGGACGAGCTCGCCGTCTTCCTGGGCGCGAGCTACTTCCGCGTGCTGGGCGCCAACCAGCATTACGGGCTGTCGGCGCGCGGCCTGGCCATCGATACCGTCGGCGGCAAGGGCGAGGAATTCCCGCGCTTCAGCGAGTTCTGGATCGAGCGGCCCGGCGCCGACGCGAAGACGCTGACCGTGCACGCGCTGATGGACTCGCAACGCGCCAGCGGTGCCTACACCTTCGTCATCAAGCCCGGCGCCGAGACCGTCGTCGAGACCCGGGTGCGCCTGTTCATGCGCGCCCCGGTGGCGACGCTGGCGCTGGCGCCGCTGACCTCGATGTACCTCTTCGGCGAGAACCAGCCGCAGAAGGGCGACTTCCGGCCCGAGGTGCATGACAGCGACGGCCTGATGGTGGCCAGCAGCAGCGGCGAATGGATCTGGCGCCCGCTGATCAATCCGAATGGCACGCTGACCACCTCGTTCACGCTCCCGGGCGTGAAGGGCTTCGGCCTGATGCAGCGCGACCGCCGCTTCGCCAGCTACGAGGACACCGAGGCGCGCTATGAGATGCGGCCTTCCGCCTGGGTCGAGCCGACCAGCGACTGGGGCCCGGGCCGCGTGGAGCTGATGTCGCTGCACACGCCCGACGAGACGCACGACAACATCGTCGCGTACTGGGTGCCCGCCAGGCAGCCGGCCCCCGGCCAGCCGCTGGACTACAGCTATCGCCTGCACCTGCAGGGCGAGCAGCAGCAGCGCCCGCCCGGCGCCTGGGCGGTGCAGACCCGCACCGGCTACAGCTACGCCAAGCTCGACAAGAACGAGCAGCAGTTCATCGTGGACTTCGAAGGCCCTTCGCTCGCCGCACTGCCAGCCGGCGCCGAGGTCAAGGCCATCGCCAGCACCAACGCCAACGGCGAGGTGACCGAGGTCAACGCCTATCCGAACCCGGTGACCGGCGGCTGGCGCATGGCCGTCCGCATCAAGCAGTTGCGCCCCGGTCAGTCGACCGAGCTGCGCGGTTTCCTCCAGACGAAGCAGCAGGTCCTCACCGAGACCTGGAGCCTGATTCTTCCTCCCCAGTGAAGGAGCCCGACATGACGCATTCCGCCCTTCATCCCGCCGCCTCGGCCCCCGGTCCGGTCGGCCCGAGCGCGCCGGCCATCAAGCGCGGTGCGATGGTGCCGCGCCCCTGGGGTCAGCGCACGCCGCCGGTCGAGTCGCTGCCGGCCTCCGAGCCGCCCCAGGCCTGGGAGACCGCGGCCCGGAACCGGCGCAATGCGCTGAAGCTGTCGATCGCCGGCGCCACCGCGCTGGCCACCAGCGTGCTCTGGCAGACCCACAACGGCTGGGCCAGCGATCCCTGGGCCTTCGCGCTGCAGTGCGTGCACCTGGCGCTGTTCGCGCTGCTGTTCGCCTGGGTCAGCGCCGGCTGCGTCACCGCGGTGATGGGCTTCTGGGTGATGCTGCGCGGCGACCGTCACGCGATCTCGATCAAGGACGCCGGCAACGAGCCGCTCGGCGCCGATGCCCGGACCGCCCTGGTCATGCCGATCTGCAACGAGGACGTCACCACCGTCTTCGCCGGCCTGCGCGCCAGCTGCGAATCGCTGGCCGCGGCCGGCGCGCTGCGCCTGTTCGACGTCTACATCCTGTCCGACAGCTCCGACCCCGAGCGCCGCACGCAGGAGCTGGCCGCCTGGGCCGAACTGCGCGCGCAGTTCGCCGGCCGGGGCCGCATCCACTACCGCTGGCGCCAGCGCCGGGTGAAGAAGAAGGCGGGCAACGTCGCCGACTTCTGCCGCCGCTGGGGCCGCAACTACCGCTACATGGTGGTGCTGGATGCCGACAGCGTCATGAGCGGCGACTGCCTGCTGGGCCTGGTGCGCCTGATGGAGAAGCATCCGCGCGCCGGCATCCTGCAGGCCGCCAACCAGGTCTGCGGCCACGACACGCCGCATGCCCGCGCACAGCAGTTCGCGAGCCGCGTGACCGGCCGCCTGTTCGCCGCCGGCATGCAGTACTGGCAGCTCGGCGAGGCGCACTACTGGGGCCACAACGCGATCATCCGCGTCGAGCCCTTCATGAAGCACTGCGCCCTGGCCCCGCTGCGGGGCAAGGAGATCATGTCGCACGACTTCGTCGAGGCCGCCCTGATGCGCCGCGCCGGCTACCAGGTGTGGCTGGTCGCCGACCTGCCGGGCTCCTATGAGCAGCAGCCGCCGCACCTGCTGGCCGAACTCCAGCGCGACCGCCGCTGGTGCCAGGGCAACATCCAGAACGCCGGCCTGATCGCCGAGCCCGGCCTGCACGGCGTGCACCGCGCGATGCTGGTGACCGGTGCGCTGTCCTACCTGGCCGCGCCGCTGTGGCTGCTGTACGTCGGCCTGGGCGTGCTGCTGTGGAACGTCGGCGGCAACGAGGCCTTCCAGCCCTTCATGGAAGACGGCTCGCTGGCGCCGGGCGTGGCAGCGCTGTGGCTGGGCACGATCGGCATGCTGGTGCTGCCGCGCCTGCTGTCGGTGGCCGCGCTGATCCTGCGCGGCGAGCAGTCGCAGTACGGCGGCGCGTTCAAGCTGCTGGCCTCCTGCGCCACCGAGGCCGGCATGTCGCTGCTGCAGGCGCCGCTGCGCATGGTCGCCCATTCGATCTTCTGCGTGGTCGCGTTGACCGGCATCTCGCTGGACTGGAAGTCGCCTCCCCGTGCCGCCGAGGACGTCTCCTGGCGCGAGGCCTTCGCCGCCTACGGCCGCATCAGCGTGATCACCGCCGTGATCGCCGCGGCCATCGGCGCGCTCAGCCCGTCGACGCTGATCTGGATCGCGCCGATCGCACTGCCGCTGCTGCTGGCCGCGCCGATCACCGTGCTGTCCAGCCGCGCCCGCCTGGGCGAACGCATGCGCGGCGCCGGCCTGCTGCTGATCCCCGAAGAGAGCCAGACCCCGACCGTCCTGCGCAACGCCTGGGCCTATGGCCGCCAGGAACGTCACCTCCCCGGCTTCGCCGACCTGCTCGCCAGCCGTCGCCTGACGGCGCTGGCGGCCGAGGCGATGGGCCGCCGCGACGTGGGCCAGGGCATGCGCGCCCAGGTGCGTCGCCAGCGCCTGGACCAGTTGAGCGCGCAGCCTGGCGCCGTCGACGCGATGAGCAACGCCGAGCGCATGCGCTTCCTGAGCGAGCCGGGCCACCTGCTGCGACTGGCGCAGCCGCTGCGCCCGGTGGCCGATGCCGAGATCGTTCGCCCCGACCTGCGCCTGGCCGCCTGAGGCCGCCGGGAGCCGCTGAATCCCGCCCCATCGGCCCGGGCGCCTCGCCGACGAGTCATGGCGAAGGCGCGGTGCCCGGGATCGATGCGGTCAGCGCCGCGGCGCTACATCGGGTCGCGGTCGTAGGCCCGGACGTCCTGGGGCAGCCGGACCCAGCCGTGCATCCGGCAGGTGTAGACCGAGTCCTGCGGTGGCGGGAAGTCCGGATCTCCGAATCCGCCCACCGCCACGCCGACCGATCCTTCGACCCCCTCCTCCGTGTGGAAGACGGTGCTGCCGCAGACCGGGCAGAAGTGGAATCGGAATCGCGCCCCCTGATCGCCGGCGCGTATGAATTCGGTCGCGATGCCGATGACCTCGTAGGGCTCGGCAAAGGCCGCCAGCGTCGCGAAGACACTGCCCGTGCGGCGCTGGCACGCCAGGCAGTGGCAGAGGCCGGTTCCCAACGGCTCTCCCTGCACCACGATCTTCAATTGGCCGCAACTGCACGAAGCGGTACGTGAAGCCATTCGATCACCTCCCTGGAGACCGGACGTGGAGCGGCCATGCTAAGCGCAGCGCCGGGGCGCTGGCTACCTGTCTGAGACATCGTTGCCACACCGACATGAACCGCCGTCCCCTCTCCGAGGGATGCGGCCCCCGGCGGCGAGGGCCCGCCTACATCGCCCAGAGGCGGGGCGGGGTGCCATCCAGGCCCCACAGGGCCTGGCGCCAGACGGCCCAGCAACGCCGCAGCAGCAGCGCGACCGGCTCGACCACCGGTCCCAGCACCCGCACCACCAGCACGTCGTCCTGCGCGGCAGTCGCGCCGGCGCTTGCGCGCAGCGGGTCGGCGTCGATCAGCGCGCGCACCGCGTCCAGCGCCCGTTCACGGCGATCGCGTCCGAGCGCCGCGCCGGCGGCGAAGACCAGCGTTCCCAGGCAACGCTGCCCGGCCAGGCCGAGGTCGCCTTCCATCAACAGCGCATCGCCCGCATCGAGCCGGCCGCGCTCCAGCCAGACACCGGGAATTTCCAGGTGCTGCAGGAAGCGACCACTCGAGAACGGCTGTCCCGCGCCGGGCAGCCCGAGCGCCGTGATGTCCCAGGCCAGCAGCTCCGCCGTCGGCGCGAGGGTGAAGCGCGCCTCGTTGACCGCTTCACAGCCCGGGTAGGCGATCGCCTCGAGCGGCAGCCATTCCAGCCGCGCGCCGTCGCCCAGCGTCGCCTGAACGCACTGCCTGGCCGACGCGCCGGTCGGACTGCGGTAGAAGCGCGTCGCACCCGGCGTGGTCACCAGCGCATGGGCGCCGTCGCCGACCGTCACCGCGATGTCCAGCGTGTCGCCGCCGACCAGCCCGCTGGGCGGATGAACAAGCACGCTGTGGCAGATGGCCTCGCCCTCCGGATAGAGGCTCTTCAGCAGGCGCAGCGGCCCGTCGTGCTCATGGCTGACGACGCTGCGCCCCCGGTCGAGGCGGTAGTCGGCGCGCAGGCGGGCCAGCCATTGCTTGTCGACGGCCGGGCCGGGCTTGCCGGCCGGCACGGGGAGGATCTCGGAAGGCGCGGTCATGGGCGCGGATGTTAGGCGCATCCGCACCGCCGCCCGGGCGGAAGGACCGCCTACTTCGGCACCGTGATCCAGGCGTAGTCCAGCCAGTTGTCGGCGCGGTGCACCGCCTGCACCCCCTGGCGCACCGCCCAGGGCGCGGCCTGCCGGTGCAGCGGCAGGACATGCAGCTGCTCCCTGTACTCCTGCAGCGCGGCCTTGATGAGCTGTTCGCGCCTGACCGGATCCGCCTCGACCGAGGAGGCGGCCGCGAGCTGGTCGAACTTCGGGTTCCGCGAGCGGCCGTAGTTGTAGAAGCCGGCACCGGAGGACTTGTCATCGCTGCGGTAGACCGGGGTGAGGATGGTCTCGGCATCGGTGATCGCGCCGCCCCAGCCCATCAGGTAGAGGCTGGTCTCGTAGCGCTCCAGCCGGGGGAAATAGAGCACCCGCGGCATCGCGTTGACCTTCACCTTCACCTTGATCTGCGCCCACATCGACGCGAGCGCCAGGCAGATGCCCTCGTCGTTGACATAGCGGTTGTTGGGGCAGTCCAGCGTGACCTCGAAACCGTCGCCATAGCCAGCGTCGGCCATCGCCTTGCGCGCGGCGGCGAGGTCGAACGGCAGGCGCGTCTCGAGCGCCGGATCGCCGTAGGCGCCGAGCGGCGACGGCGTGAGGCCGCCGGTGGGTTGCGACAGCCCGTTCATCAGGCGCTTGTGGATCGCCTCGATGTCGATGGCCTGGTACATCGCGCGGCGCACCCGCAGGTCCTGGAACGGGTTCCGGCCGTTGGGCGAGCGGCCGTACACCAGCGTCTCCCGCGCCTGGTCCATGCCGATGAAGACCAGCCGGTTCTCGAGCCCCTCCAGCACCTGCACCCCGGGCGTGGCCCGCAGCCGCGGCACGTCGCGCGGCGCGGGGTCCAGCAGCAGGTCGATCTCGCCCGACACCAGCGCGGCCAGCCGCGTCGCGTCGTTGGAGATCGGCGTGAACTGGACCTCCTGCACATTGCCTTCGAAACGGCCCCACCAGTTCGGGTTGCGCTTGTAGACGGTGCGGATGCCGGGTTGCCGCCGCACCAGCATGAAGGGCCCGGTGCCGTTGGCGTTGAAGCTGGCGTGGCTCTCCTCGTTGTCCTTGAAGCTGAGCGGCCGCGTGACCTTGTGCTGCTCGCTCCAGGACTTGCTCATGATGAAGAGCAGGTCCAGGTGCTGCAGGAAGATCGGGTTGAAGCGCGGCTGGGTGATCTCGACGGTGAGCTCGTCGATCTTGCGGGCGGTGCCCACCGCGTTGGCGTAGACCGCGAGCTGCGAGGTCGGCGCCTTGGCGCGCTGCAGCGAGAAGACGACATCGTCCGCGGTGAAGGGCGAGCCGTCGTGGAACCGGACATTGGGCCGCAGCTTGAAGCGCCAGACCAGCGGGCTGAGCTGCGTCCACTCGGTGGCCAGGCCCGGCACGAGCCTGAGCTGCCTGTCGCGAGCGGTGAGGCGCTCGTAGACCTGCGAGTTCATCCCGTTGGTCAGGCTCTCGTTCTG
Organism: Roseateles chitinivorans; assembly: GCF_002761755.1. Taxonomy (GTDB): domain Bacteria; phylum Pseudomonadota; class Gammaproteobacteria; order Burkholderiales; family Burkholderiaceae_C; genus Roseateles; species Roseateles chitinivorans. Next base: position 14,301 of record NZ_PEOG01000021.1, on the reverse strand, counting down.
CGAGTGCGGGTCCATGGTCTGGGCATCGCCCTGACTGGCCCAGCGCAGCGTCTGCGCCGCCGACGCGCCGGCCAGCCCTGCGAGCACGCTGGCGCACAGCGCCATCAGCATGAGCCTTCGCGTCATCCCGCTCTCCCGACGTCCGTCCGATGTCGGGCGAGTGTAGGCAGCTGCCGCTCAGCGGCGGTCGGGGGCTTTCCCGACGGGGCGACGGGGTTCGCCGCTCACCCCGCTCACCCCGCTCACCCCGCTCTCGCCGCTCTCGCCGCTCACGCCGCCGGCGCCTGCCAGAGCTCGTCCAGCTTCTGGAAGCCCCAGGTGGCCGGATCCTCGCGGCCGATGATGCGATCCGTCGCCCCGGGCGAGGACAGGTCCAGGACCTGCGTCGGGATCGGCATCTGCGACTTGGTCGAATAGAACACCCGCACCCGGGGTGCCGTCAGCGCGGTCGCGTTCTGCTCCAGCACCACCGCCAGCTTGCCCGACTGCAGCTTCACCAGCGTGCCGACCGGATAGATGCCCACGCACTTGACGAAGGCCTGGAACACGCGCGGGTCGAAGTGGCCGGTCCACTGCGCCATCCGCGCCAGCGAGGACGCCGGATCCCACGCGTTCTTGTAGGGCCGGTTCGAGGTGATCGCGTCGTAGACGTCGCACACCGCGCCCATGCGGGAGAGCAGGCTGATCTGCTCGCCGGCGAGCTTGCCGGGGTAGCCGCTGCCATCCATCTTCTCGTGATGCCGCAGGGCGACGTCCAGCGCCGCTTCGGGCACCGAGGTGCCCTCCTTGAGCATCTCGTAGCCACGCGTCGGATGGTCCCGCATGATCGCGAACTCGGCATCGGTCAGCGCGCCCGGCTTGTTCAGCACGTTCAGGGGCATCGCCATCTTGCCGACGTCGTGCAGCAGCCCGGCCAGTCCGGCCTCGCGTGTCTTCGCCTCGTCCAGGCCCATCTGGCGGGACAGCGACACCATCAGCGCGCACACCGCCACCGAATGCATATAGGTGTAGTCGTCCTTGGTCTTGAGCCGCGCCAGGCTGATCAGCGCCGACGGATTGCGCTCGACAGAACTGGCCACTTCGGCCACCAGGGGCAGGCATTGCTCGGCGTCGATCGCCTTGCCCAGCCGGGCCTCGCCGAACAGGTTCATCACCGCGCGCTTGGAGCGCTGCATGACCTGCGATGCGCGCTCGAGTTCCTCGCCCATCGATGCCGGCGCGGTCCCCAGTTCCAGCCGCGGCGCGGCCGCCACCACGGCGGGCGCCTGAGGCGCTCCTGTCACGGCCGGCGCTGCCGCCGGGACGGGCGGCGCCACGTCCAGGCCCTTGGAGGCATCGATCCAGCAGAACGGCACGCCGCTCGCCTTCAGGGCCTGGAGATCCTCCGCCTCGGTCAGGACGAACTTGGTCTTCCAGAACGGATGGGACAGCCAGGAGCCTTCCATCCCTTGCAGGTACATGCCCAGCCTGACCTCCGATGTGGGAATCTTCTTCAGCATGACTGGCGTTTTCGTCCAGGACAACACAGTATGGCGCCCTCCCCGGCGCACGCACAGTCAGACAAGCATGAAAAAACCGCCCCATGGGGCGGTTGCGATGGACGCTCCGCCGCGGCCCGGGGCCGCGGCCTCAGCGTGCCACGGTTCAGCGGAACCGGGACTGCGGGACTGTACGGAGTTCGGACGGGAGGCTCGCCAGGTATTGGGCCAGCGTCTTGAGTTCCGCGTGGGTGAACTGCTTCACCTGGCCGGCCATCACCGCGTTGCTGCGGCCGTGATACGGCTTGCCCTGGATCTGGTAGGACTTCAGCGCGACGTACAGGTAGTCGGCATGCTGGCCGGCGATCTTCGGATAGGTGCCGTCGATCGGCTTGCTGAAGTTGGCGCCATGACAGCTGGCGCAGGCGCCCTTGTCGAGCAGCTTCTTCACGTCGGCCGGTGCCTCGACCGTCGCCGGCACCGGCTCGACCGGGGCCAGGCCGGCGTAGTACTCGGAGATCTCGGCGATGTCCTTGTCGCCCAGCGGCAGCGCGATGCCGCGCATCGTCGGATGCTTGCGATCGCCCTTGGCATAAGCGGCCAGCGAGGCGGCGATGTACTTGGCGTTCTGGCCCGCGATCATCGGGACCTTGTGGACCTCGGGGAAGGTCGCCTGGTAGCCCGGGATGCCATGGCAGCCGATGCACATGGCCACCTTGGCCTGCACCGGCGCCTGGGGGCCAGGTGTTGCCGTGGCGGGTGGGTTCGCGGCCGGCGCTTGTCCCGGCGCGGGCGACGAAGGGGCGTTGGACTGAGCGGATACAACAAACGCACTTCCGGCCAGCATCAACGCGAGGGAGATCTGCAGTTGTCTTCTCATGGTCCCGATCTTCGAGGATTTGGGGCGGCGCGATTATAGGGGGGGCCCTATATACTGGTTTTCACCGCTGCGCTAGAGAAACCCCTCATGAAATTCAAAGGTTCCCAGGACTACGTCGCCACGCCGGATCTGATGCTGGCGGTCAACGCGGCCATCACGCTGAAGCGGCCGCTGCTGGTCAAGGGCGAACCGGGCACCGGCAAGACGCTGCTGGCCGAGGAGGTCGCCAAGTCGCTGGGACTGCCGCTGCTGCAATGGCATGTGAAGAGCACGACCAAGGCGCAGCAGGGCCTGTACGAGTACGACGCCGTCTCGCGCCTGCGCGACAGCCAGCTCGGCGACGACAAGGTGCGGGACATCTCGAACTACATCGTCCAGGGCACGCTGTGGCAGGCCTTCGCCTCGGACACGCCGGTGGCGCTGCTGATCGACGAGATCGACAAGGCCGACATCGAGTTCCCCAACGACCTGCTGCGCGAGCTCGACCGGATGGAGTTCTACGTCTACGAGACCCGCGAGTGGGTCCGCGCCAAGCACCGGCCGCTGGTGTTCATCACCTCCAACAACGAGAAGGAGCTGCCCGACGCCTTCCTGCGCCGCTGCTTCTTCCACTACATCAAGTTCCCCGAGGCCGACACGATGCAGGCCATCGTCGACGTCCACTTCCCCGGCCTCAAGAAGGAACTGCTGGCCGCGGCGCTCAAGACCTTCTACGACGTGCGCAAGCTGCCGGGGCTGAAGAAGAAGCCCTCGACCTCGGAGCTGATCGACTGGCTCAAGCTGCTGCTGGCCGAGGACATCCCGGCCGAGGCGCTGCAGACGCAGGACGACAAGGTCGCGATCCCGCCGCTGGTGGGCGCGCTGCTGAAGAACGAGCAGGACCTGACCCTGTTCGAGAAGCTCGTCTACATGCAGAGCCGCAACCGCTGAGGCCGCCGCGATGAGCCAAGACTTCAACGCCGCCTGGCGCGCCGCGCTGGCCGACGCGCTCGGCTTCGTCGGCGGCGGCGTGATCGGCCTGCTGCTCGGCCGCGCGCTGGGCTGGGAATTCATCGGCGCGCCCGGCTGGGGCACGACGCAGATCCTGGGCCTGCTCACCATCCTGGCCGGCATGGGCGGCTGCCGCTGGCTGCTGCGCCGGCTGCTGCTCGGCGGCAAGGGCTGAGCGCCCGCTCCTTTCCTCCCACCGCCGGCCGCCGGTCGGCCCGATCGAATGACCGCCTCCAATCCCTTCACCGCGCCGGTCACGCTGACCGGCCCGCATGCGCGGCTCGAGCCGCTGTCGCCCGCCCATCGCGAGGCGCTCGCCGAAGCGGCCGACGACGGCGCGCTGTGGAAGCTCTGGTACACCAGCGTGCCGGCGCCCGAGCGCATGGCCGCGGAGATCGAACGACGGCTCGGCCTGCGCGACGCCGGCTCGATGAATCCCTTTGCAGTCTTCGATGCCCAGGGCCGCGCCGCCGGCATGACGACCTACATGCACATCGACGCGGCCAACCGCCGCGTCGAGATCGGCTCCACCTGGACCCGCGCCTCCTGCCAGCGCAGCGCCCTGAACACGCAATGCAAGCTGCTGCTGCTGCAGCATGCGTTCGAGACGCTGGATTGCATCGCGGTGGAGTTCCGCACCCATCGCCTGAACACGCAGAGCCGCCGCGCGATCGAGCGGCTGGGCGCGCAGCTCGACGGCATCCTGCGCTCGCACCTGCGCATGCCTGACGGCACGCTGCGCGACACCTGCGTCTACAGCATCACCGCGGCCGAATGGCCGACCGTCCGCAACCACCTGCAGTGGCAACTCGACAAGCCCCGGAGCGCCTGATGCCGACCGCGACCAAGAAGACCGCCTCCAGGAACACCGCGCCCGGCAAGGCCGCGCCCCGCAAGCGCCCGGCGACGAAGACCGCGACCGCGCCGGCGGTGACGGCGCGGGCGAAGCAGTCCTCGAAGGCCGCCGGCCCGAAAGCGGCGCTGAAGACCTTCGACGCGGACGCCCTCTGGGCGCTGGCCCGTGTCGGCGCGCCGAGCCTGTCGCCGGACGGCGCGCAGGCCGTCGTGCCGGTGACGCGCTTCGACATGGAGAAGAACCGGGGCGCGACCTCGCTGTGGCTGCTCTCCACGCTGGGCGGCGACCCGCGTCCGCTGACCTCGGCCGGCGAGAAGGACGGCCAGCCGCGCTGGAGCCCGCAGGGCGACCTCGTCGCCTTCATCGCGCGCCGTGACCAGGAAGGCGACAAGGACGAGGCCCCGCAGCTGTACCTGATCCCGCCCGATGGCGGCGAGGCCCGCCGCGTGACCCGGATGCCGTTCGGCGTCGAGGCCTTCAAGTGGTTCCCGGACGGGAAGCGTCTGGCCTTCGTGTCCTGGGTCGATCCCGCGCTCCGGGGCCAGGCCGCGCAGGCCGAACGCCGCAAGGCCGAGAAGGACCGCAAGGACTCGGCCTACGTCACCGAAGAGGGCTTCTACCGCTTCTGGGACCATGCGCTGCCGATGGGCCGGGTGCCGCACCTGCATGTCGTCGACCTCGACAGCGGAAAGGTGCGCGACCTCTTCGAAGGTACCGACTACGAACTGAGCCGCGCCGAGCCCGATGCCGACAGCTTCGACATCTCGCCCGATGGCCGCCGCATCGTCTTCAGCTTCGACCCCAACACGCCCAAGACGCTGGAGCACCGCAACGCGCTGGCCGAGATCGAGGTGCGCTCCGGCCGCGCGCAGGTGCTGCTGCGCGAGCCGGCCTGGGACTTCGTCGCCCCGGTCTACAGCCATGCCGGCCAGCACATCGCCTTCATTGCCTGCCATCAGGGCCTGAAGCACACGATGCCGCAGCAGTTGGCGGTGCTGGACACCCACGGCCACTGGGCGGTGCTGTCCGAGGACTGGGACCAGGAGGTCGCCGCGCCGCTGCGCTGGGACGAGGACGACCTGGGCGTGCTCTTCTGCGCCGAGGAGCGCGGCCGCCGCCATCTCTATCGCTTCGACGTCAAGACGCTGCATGCCTTCCCGCTGTGCGAGGGCGGCCATGTCGGCGCCTTCGCGCTGGAGGCCGGCACGCTGGTCGTGCTGCATGACAGCGCGAGCTTCCCGCCGCGGCTGTCCGTCGTCGACCGGGAAGGCGATGCCCAGGACCAGGTGCTGCACCGGATCGAGTCCTTCAACGACGCGGCGCTGTCGACGCTGGCCTTCGGCGCGGTCGAGGAACGCTGGTACGAGGGCGCGCTCGGCGAGCCGGTGCAGATGTGGCTCTACTACCCGCCCGGCTTCGATCCGAAGAAGAAGGCCAAGGCGCCGCTGATGCACCTGATCCACGGCGGCCCGCACACCGCGATGGGCGACAGCTGGCACTGGCGCTGGAACCATCAGGCGATGGCATCGGCGGGCTATGTGGTCGCCTGCGTGAATTACCACGGCTCGTCGAGCTTCGGCAACCGCTTCGCCGACTCGATCACCGGCCGCTGGGGCGAGCTCGAACTGGAAGATGTCGAGCGCGCGACCGACCTGCTGCTCCAGCAACCCTGGGCCGATCCGAAGCGGGTCTTCGCGACCGGCGGCAGCTACGGCGGCTACATGGTCGCGTGGATGAACGGCCATGTGCCGGCCGGCCGCTACCAGGCCTATGTCTGCCATGCGGGCTGCTACGACTGGACGGCGATGTTCGCGAACGATGCCTATCTCTGGCACGCCAAGGAACTGGGCACGGCCTACTGGAAGGATCCGGCCAAGGTCGCGTCGCAGAGCCCCATCGGCTATGCGCAGCACTTCAACACGCCGACGCTGGTCATCCATGGCCAGCTGGACTACCGCGTGCCCGACGCGCAGGGCCTGGCCTACTACAACACGCTGAAGGCGCAGGGCATCGCCGCACGCCTGGTCTGGTTCCCGGATGAGAACCACTGGGTCATGAAGCCGCGCAACTCGAAGCTCTGGTACGGCGAGTTCTTCGACTGGCTCAAGAGACATGACGGTGCGGGCGCTGGCGGGAAGCGGCGGCGCGGCTGACAGGCAAGGCCCGACCCTGTTGTCGGCGTACCTCGCGATACCGCAAGAGAACGTAAAAGGGGTATCGCAGCGGGCCACGCACGCCGCCTCGCCGGGCGGTCCCCGTGATGGGCGAGACCTCGCCCGACAGGCGTCCATCGCGGGATGACACGCCGCGGGCGGCCGCCCTCGGCCGCCGAACGTGCGCGGACCCCGGTCCCGCGTCCGGAAACAGTTGCACCGAGCCGGGCCGGGTTGGTGATGTTTCGAAAGGGAAGCCTCCGTAGCATGCCGCGCGTCGCACCGTTCCACCCAAGCACGCATGCCCGTCCGTCACGCCTCCACGCCTTCGCTCTCCTTGATCAGCCTTCTGGTCGCCTCCGCACTCACGGCCTGCGGCGGCGGCGGAGGGGATAGCGGCTCCGCGCCGTCCCCTTCGACGGCCGGCACGCCCACCTCGCCGGCACCGGCGCCCTCGCCTGCGCCAGCACCCTCGCCTGCGCCGGCACCCTCGCCTGCACCAGCCCCCTCGCCTGCGCCGGCCCCCTCGCCTGCGCCGGCGCCCTCGCCTGCGCCGGCACCCTCGCCTGCGCCAGCAGCCTCACCTGCGCCGGCGCCCTCGCCTGCGCCAGCACCCTCACCTGCGCCGGCACCATCGCCAGCTCCAGCTCCCGCACCGGCTCCCGCTCCGGCGCCACCGCCCTCATCCGCGGCCGACTTCGCGCTGAAGTGGACCGACCTGCACCAGACCATGGACGGCTTCGGCGCCTCCGACGCCTGGCATGGCCCGTTGACCAACGCGCAGGCCGACCTCTTCTTCAGTCCCACCTCAGGCATCGGCCTCTCGCTGCTGCGCATGGGCATCAACCAGGATGGCGGCACCTTCTCGACGTGGAACAACGCCAAGCTGGCCATCGCGCGCGGCGCCCGGGTCTGGGCTGCCCCGTGGTCGCCGCCGGCGAGCCTGAAAACGACCGGGGACCGCAACTCGGGGTCCTTGCGCAGCGATGCCTATGCCACCTGGGCCACCACCCTGGCCTCCTTCGTGACCAACTTCAACGGCAATGTCGGCAGCCCGCTGTACGCGATCTCCGCCCAGAACGAACCGGACTTCGAGACGGACGGCAAGTACGACATGTGCCTGTACAGCTTTCCCGACATGGCGGCCTTCGTCGGCCGGCTCGGGGCGGCGGTGGCCGCGCTGAACCTGCCCTCGCCGCCGAAGATCCTCGCGCCGGAATCGGCGTCGTGGGACAAGCTCTGGAGCTATGCCTCGGCGATCAAGGCCGATCCCGTCGCCCGCGGCTACGTCGGCATCTACGCGACCCACCAGTACGGCGGCGTCAGGCCCTACCAGCCGCTGGACAAGCCCCTGTGGGAGACCGAGCAATCCTCGTTCGAGGCCTTCGATCCCTCCATCGCCAACGCGCTGAAGGTGGGCGGATGGATCAACGAGGCCATCACCTCGGGGAATGCCAGCGCCTGGCACTACTGGTGGCTCAACGGCATCAACGACGACAACGAAGGCCTGATCGGCAAGAAGGGCGACTTCCAGCTGACCAAGCGGCTCTTCGCCCTCGGCCACTATGCGCGCTTCGTGCGACCGGGCTGGGTGCGGATCGGCGTCGACGGCAGCGTGTCGGGGGTGCTGGTCACCGCCTTCAAGCAGCCCGCCACCGGGGACTTCGCGGTCGTCGTCGCCAACTCGGGCGGCGCCACGACGCGCACCTTCTCCGTCCCGGGCGCGGATGGCAGCGCCGTGGCGGCCTACGTGACGGCCGACACGCCCCTGGGGGCCATCGGCACCGACGGCAACCTGTCGCTCGGATCGGCGTCGCAGCAGGTCCCGGCATCGATTCCCGTCGCTCAAGGCCGGTTCACCGCTCCGCTGGCGCGCGGCCTCACGACCTTCGTCGGGAAAGCCAACTAGCCGCCCGTCCCGCCTGAATCGCTCCGCCCTCGCCTGAACCTCATCCCGATCCGCCATGGCCCGTCGTCGATCGAACCCTCTCTCTTCCCTGGTCGTCCGGCGTCTGTCGGCGGCCATCGCAGGCTGCGCGCTGGCGCCGTTCCTGCTGACGGCCTGTGGCGGCGGGAGCGACGGCGGCTCCACTCCGGCGTCGACCGCCATCTCGCCCGCGCCGACGCCCGGTGCAGCGCCGGCACCGGCACCTGCACCTGCACCGGCACCTGCACCTGCACCTGCACCAGCACCGGCGCCATCTCCATCGCCATCGCCAGCACCGGCACCGGCACCGGCACCGGCACCGGCACCAGCACCAGCACCAGCACCGGCACCGGCACCGGCACCAGCTCCAGCTCCAGCTCCGGCACCTGCACCGGCGCCTGCACCGGCGCCCGCGGCCTGCGATCTCCCCGCCACGTTTTCATGGGTGTCCACGCCGCCGCTGATTGCGCCGCGTTCGACCGACTTCGTGTCCATCAAGGATCCGACGATCGTTCGCTACAACAATCTCTATCACGTCTTCGCAACGGTCTTCGATACGTCGAGGAACGCCTGGAGCGCGGTCTACCTGAACTTCAGCGACTTCTCCAAGGCCGGGAGCGCGGTGCAGGTGCCGCTGGCCGGCAAACCGGCAGGTGATGCCGTGGCGCCGCAGGTCTTCTACTTCCGCCCCCACAAGAAGTGGTACCTGATTTCGCAGTGGGGCGCCAAGTACTCCACCAACACCGACATCGCCAATCCGGACGGCTGGACCGCGCCCCAGCCGCTGCTGACCGGAGGGCCGCCCAAGGCGCTCGACTACTGGGTCATCTGCGACAGCGAGAACTGCCACCTGTTCTTCTCCGCGGACAACGGCAAGCTGTACCGCTCCAAGACGCCCATCGGCAACTTCCCGAACTTCTCGGGCTATGAGGTCGTCATGTCGGACCAGGAGGCCAACCTGTTCGAAGCGAGCAACGTATACAAGGTCGAAGGGCGCGAGCAGTACCTGCTGCTGGTCGAGGCCTATGGGCCGCGTTACTTCCGTGCCTGGACGGCGACCAGCCTGGACGGCCCATGGAAGGCGTTGGCCGACAAGCAGTCAGCCCCCTTCGCGGGCGCCGCGAATGTCTCGTTCGACGGTCCCCGATGGACCAACGACATCAGCCACGGCGAAATGATCCGCGCCGGCTACGACGAAACCCTGACCATCAACGCCTGCAACATGCAGTACCTCTACCAGGGCGTCGACCCGGGGTCGACGGCGGTCTACGACCACCTCCCCTATCGACTCGGCGTGCTGCAGGCGCGATGACGCCGGCTCACCCCTCGTCCCAGTCCAGGTCGCCGCACAGCACCCGCAGCCGGCCGTCCTGCCGGTAGGCCACCGAGACCGTCACGCACATCCGGGCGCCGTGCAGGCTCAGGTAGGGGCGGGTGACCTGGATCTCGCCGACCGTCTCGACCGCGCGGCGGAAGTACGGGCGGCGCGCCCAGCGCGCATCGCCGGCGCGCTCCATCGGCAGGAAGCGCGGATCGGTCTCGGCCGGACCGGAGGCAGGCGCCGCGCGCGGGCCCAGTTCGCGGCCCTCCTCGTCGAGCAGGTAGCACATCTGCGCGCCTTCCAGCTTCAGGAAGGCCTGGCAGGCCTCGGCCAGCGGCCGGCCCTGCTGCAGCGGCCCCAGCGCCAGCGCCAGCGCCGTGCGGAAGGGCATCAGCCGGTCCAGGTGGTCGCGCTGCCGCCGCGCCTGGCGCTCGTTGAACAGGCCCCAGACGTCCTCGAGCGCGGACACGCCCTCCTCGTCGCGCAGGAACGGCGCCGGATGCCCGAAGGCGAAGCCCTGCACCAGGTCCACGTCCGCGTCCATCGCAAGCTGCGCGTCCTCGGTCGTCTCGATGCCTTCCAGCAGCACCAGCGAGCCGCAGTCATGCAGCAGCGCCACCATCTGCGACAGCGCCCGCGCCATGCGCCGCGACCCGCGCGAGCGCTTCAGCAACGAGCGGTCCAGCTTGACGATCTCCGGCCGGATGCGCCAGATGCGGTCGAAGTTGGAGTGACCCACGCCGAAGTCGTCCAGCGCCAGCAGGCAGCCGGTCGCGCGCGCCGCCTCGACCGCGTCCTCGAAGGAGTCGTCGCGGGCCATGACGTCCTCGGTGACCTCGAACACGAGCCGGTGCGTGGGCAGGCCGAGCTGGTGGACGACCTCCACCGCCCGCGCCAGCATCCGCACCTGCAGCGCGGCATGGTTGAAGACAGCCGGATGGATGTTCAGGAACAGCCAGCAGTCCGGCTGCTCCTGCGCGACGAAGTTGTGGACGTGCAGCAGCCGGCACAGGCGATCGAGCCAGACCTGCTGGTCGAAATTGCCGACGCCCTCGAAGGCGGTGACCGGCGTGATGGGCCGGCCGCGGTCGTCCTCGACCCGGATCAGGCCCTCATAGCCGACCGGCCGGCGATGGGGATAGCCGTAGACCGGCTGGAACGCGCTGGTCAGCCGGTAGTTCTCGTAGCTGCCGACCCAGCGGCCGCGCTCCTCGCGCACCGCGCCGTACAGCGCCTGCAGCATCGCCTCGACTTCGGCGTTGTCGTCGCCGTGGCCTTGCCCGTGATCCATGCACCCGATCCCAACGTTGGAAGCTCCGCGGTCCCGCGGCCGCGGACCCCTGCGTGCCGCCGATGCTACGCCCGCGGACCGGTCAACCGGCATGGATAATGCCCGGATGCCCCGGAGTTCAGGGGGAGGCCCATGCTGATCCAGTTCTTCTACACGCTGCGCGCCGCCAAGCTGCCCGTCTCCGTCAAGGAGTACCTGACCCTGCTCGAGGCCATGAAGGCCGGCGTGCTCGACGACTCCGCCGAAGGCGGCAGCGGCCCGACGGTCGACAAGTTCTACGCGCTCGCCCGCACCGCGCTCGTCAAGGACGAGGCCCTGTTCGACAAGTTCGACCGCGCCTTCGCCGCCTACTTCAAGGGCGTCGAGCTGATGGGCGACCTGTTCAAGGCGCTGCCCCAGGAATGGCTGACCCGGCAGCTCGAGCGCGAGCTCACGCCCGAGCAGCTCGCCCAGCTCAAGGCCCTGGACTGGGACGAACTGATGGACACGCTGCGCCAGCGCCTGGAGGAACAGCAGGAGCGCCATGAAGGCGGCAGCCGCTGGATCGGTACCGGCGGCACCAGCCCCTTCGGCAACGGCGGCGTCAATCCGCGCGGTGTCCGCATCGGCGGTCCCGGCGGCCAGCGCAGCGCGGTCAAGGTCTGGGAGCAGCGCGCCTACAAGGACTACGACGACGGCATCGAGCTGGGCACCCGCAACATCAAGGTCGCGCTGCGGCGGCTGCGGCGCTTCGCCCGTGAGGGCTCCGACCTCGAACTCGACCTGGACGACACCATCCACAAGACCGCCGCCAACGCCGGCATGCTGGACATCCGGATGATCCCGGAGCGCCACAACAAGGTGAAGCTGCTGCTGCTGATGGACGTCGGCGGCACGATGGACGAGCACGTGCATCGCGTCGAGGAACTGTTCTCCGCGGTCAAGAGCGAGTTCAAGCACCTGGAGTTCTTCTACTTCCACAACTGCGTCTACGACTTCGTCTGGAAGAACAACCGGCGGCGCTTCAGCGAGAAGACCTCGACCTGGGACCTGATCCACAAGTACAACCGCGACTACAAGCTGATCTTCGTCGGCGACGCCACGATGAGCCCTTACGAGATCCTGCAGCCCGGCGGCAGCGTCGAATACAACAACGAGGAAGCCGGCGCCGAATGGCTGCAACGGCTGACGAACCACTTCACCAGGCACGTCTGGATCAACCCGGAGCCGGCCGGAGTCTGGCAGTACCGCCAGAGCATCTCGCTGATCCAGCAGCTGATGCAGCAACGCATGATGCCGCTCACCATGGGCGGCCTCGAACAGGCGATGCGCGTGCTCAACCGATGACGGCGACGACACCGACGCCCTCGCTCCTCCGGGTCCTGCGTCGCCTGCTGCCGATCGTGGCGATCGGCGCGGCGGGCGCGATGCTGGGCGGCTGTTCCTTGCTGCCCACCGACCGCAAGGCCGAACTCAAGGTCGCCGCCGCCGAGGAACCGGACGACGCCAATCCCAACGTCACGCGGCGGCGGATCTCCGCCTACGAGCTGACCGTCGACGCGCCGCCGGAACTGCGCTCGCTGCTGATGCAGCACCTGGACCTGGCCCGCTTCCGCGACACGCCCGAAGACATGCGCCTGACCGCCGCCGAGCTGCGCCGGCTCGCCGCCGTCGCGCCCGAGCAGGCGACCAAGCTGCTGGAGACCGCCGGCTACTTCAACGCCAAGGTCAAGACCGAGGAGGTGGGCGACCTGAGCGACGGCGTCCGCAACCTGCGCCTGGTGGTGGACACCGGCCCGCGGGCGCTGGTGCGCCAGATGGACCTGCGCATCGAGGGGCCGCTCAAGGTCGCCTCGGAGCGCGGCGACAAGCTCGCCACCGCGCTCGAGCGCACGCTGACCCAGAGCTGGCTGCTGCAGCCGCAGACCGGCTTCAGCCAGGGCGACTGGGCGGCGGCCAAGAACGCGCTGCTGACCCGCGCCCGCGCGCAGGGCTATCCGCTGGCGCGAATGACCCACACCGAGGCCGTGGTGCAGGCCGACGACAACCAGGTCGACATCGCCGTGACGCTGGAAAGCGGACCGCTGTTCACCCTGGGCGAGCTGACGGTCGAGGGCCTGAAGCACCAGCCCGAGGACAGCGTGCGCCGCCTCGCCGGCTACAAGCTGCATCAGCCCTACAACGAGAAGCTGCTGCTCGACTTCCAGGAGCGGCTGCTGGGCACGCAGCTGTTCGACAGCGCCAGCGTCGAGATCCAGCCCGAGAGCGTCAGCCCGCCGCCCGGCGCGGAGACGGTGGAGGTGCCGGTCACCGTCAAGATCCGCGAGGCGGCGCGCCAGCAGGTGACCCTGGGCGTCGGTTACCGGACCGTCGACGGTCCCAGCACCAGCATCGAGTACACGCACCGCAAGCCCTTCGGCCTGAACATCCGCGAGCGCAGCAAGCTCGAGCTCTCGCGCGTGCGCCAGGCGCTGGACACCGAGATCAGCTCCCACCCGCAGCCCAACATGCAGCGCAGCCTGGCGCTGGTGAAGGTCGAGCGCATCGACGACAACGACCAGGTCAACCTCAACCTGAGCACGCGGCTCGGCTATGCCAAGGAGACCGAGCCCGAGGACCGGCTGACCTACATCGAGGTGCTGCGCGCCTGGGAACACAAGCCCGACATCCCGACGACGGTGGCCGGCGCGGTCTCGTTGAACCAGCAGATGACCTGGCGCCGGCTGGACTCGCGGGTGCTGCCGACCAAGGGCTGGAGCGCGACGATGACGGTCGGCGGCGGCTGGGCCGACAGCTCGTCGGAAAAGAATGGGCCGTTCGCGCGCGCCACCGGCAAGGTGTTCTGGTACACGCCGCTGTCGGGGCGCTGGCTGTTCTCGACCCGCCTGGAAGGCGGCCAGATCCTGGCCAAGGGCAAGCTGGGCCTGCCCGAGGCGCTGCGCTTCCGCACCGGCGGCGACGACAGCGTGCGCGGCTACGGCTACAACGACCTGGGCCCGGTCAACTCCACCGGCGCGCAGACCGGCGGCCGCGTGCTGCTCAACGGCAGCGTCGAGGTCTCGCATCCCCTCACGCCCCGCATTCCGCAACTGATGGGCGCGCTGTTCCTCGACGCCGGCCAGGCCGCGCAGAACTGGGGCGACTACCACCCTGCCTGGGCCTACGGCACCGGCCTGCGCTATCGCAGCCCGGTCGGCGTGCTGCGCTTCGACTTCGCCAAGGGCAACCTGGTGGACAAATGGCGCCTGCACTTCAGCGTGGCGATCAGCCTGTAATCCGATGAGCGATCCCCGCGACGACCTCCCGCCGCCCGCGCCTTCCGGCGCGACGCCCGCATCCGCGCCGGTGCCCGAAGGCGCTGGCGGCGACGCATCGGCCGCGGACCTCGCGAGGGCCGGTGCGGCCTCGCCGGAGGGCCTGACCGGC
>NZ_PEOG01000170.1 GCF_002761755.1 Roseateles chitinivorans | reverse complement strand
TCAAAGCCTGTTTTCGATAAATAGGGTGATATATACCGATATATGCCAATGCAAAATTCATGGTCCATTGTACTTCGGGTTCTGCCTTGGGCATTTCTTTATGTAATTGTTTTAACAAAGCATCTATATCCAATCCATCGGCATCTCTGGCAATTTTACCAGCCATCAAACTCCAACCGGCACGTAAGGCCCATTTATTTTTAGACTTTAGCCATTTTATTCGTAGTTCTTCTTTGGCCGGATGATCTTTCAAGATATAAGAACTAAACCAGTCTGCCACATGCGTAAAATCAATTTGTTGTACCATAGCATCCAACTGCTGTGCACTGAGGAGATCAGGTTTCATGATCAGTATGGCCAAAAATTGTGCTTCAATATTACCTGCATTCCATAACTGTAAACCCAGTTCATGATTGATCTTTAACTTCTTGGCTATATTCCTGATATCACCCATTTTAACACCAAACTGATTTTTACCGGCACCAGCTTTGGTGTTGATAGCCATCATTTTTTCATTGCCCA
>NZ_PEOG01000169.1 GCF_002761755.1 Roseateles chitinivorans | reverse complement strand
AGCGGCTGGCGAGCAACACCAGCTCCTCGGCCGTGCGCGCCGACCCGGAGACCGGGCCCAGATGCTCGCCGAAGACCCACGACACCAGGGTCAGCTGTTCTTTCCGGCAGATCGGGCACATCACCGAGCTCTGCTTGCCGTGGAACTTCGCGGCGCGCAGTAGATAGGGATTCGCGTCGCAGACTTCCGACACCCCGGTTCGCCCGGAGTACACCTCGGCCAGCAGGGACCTCCGCCGCAGGGCGTAGTCCACCACCTGTCTCTGCAATCGCACGTTGACCAGAGTACGTCGGCCCGTCGGACACCGAGGCGCGACCGCGTCACAGCTAATCCGATCTTGGTCGTGGCAACGCGGCAGACGTCCATGACACGGGCCAAAGACAGCGATCGCAACGACACCTGCAAAGTGCTGGACAGTGCGATGGCCGAGGGTCAGCTGTCCATGGAGGAGCACCGCGACCGGCTCAGCGCCGCGATGAAGGCCACGACGCTCGGCGAACTCGCGGACCTGGTGGCCGACCTGCAGAACGAGGCCG
>NZ_PEOG01000168.1 GCF_002761755.1 Roseateles chitinivorans | reverse complement strand
CTTGACCACCGCGCCGTCGAGGTCAGAGGACACGTTGTGGTTGCCGTCGGTGACGCCGCCGAGCGAGCGGGGGAGCACCTTGGCCACGCTGTCGATCGCGGGGTCGGCGACCCACAGCGGCGCGTCGATGTATTGGAGCACAGCGACATACAGCGCGGTGTTGTCACCGGTGGTGGCCGAGGTCGCGAGACCCTGCGCCACCGGGATCAGGCCGAAGGGTGCGAGCGCCGCGCCCTCGACGAGGCGCACTGCGGTGCCTCCCGCGCCCACCGACAGCGTGACCGCACCTTCGAAGAGGTTCGCGGGCGGTCCCGCGTCCACGTGCAGCGCGTTGTTGATCTGCGTGCGTGCGTTGTCTGTCGCGACCCACAGCACGTTGTCGCGGAAGTCGATGATCGCGCCGTCCTCCGACGAGTTGACGTAGCGGTCGCCGTCGGTGCCGCCACCGAGCCAGCGGGGCAGGGCCTCGGCAAAGCCGTCGATGGTGGGGTCGGCGACCCACAGCGGCGCGTCGATGTATTGGAGCACAGCGACATACAGC
>NZ_PEOG01000167.1 GCF_002761755.1 Roseateles chitinivorans | reverse complement strand
CCTATCGAGAAACCATTACTAATGAGCTTCCGCAAAATGAGTTTTTTGGCGCGGAAGTTGCTAAAAAGTTGCTTTACTACCCATGCGTTACTCGCGAGCCGTTTATGTTTGCGGCGCACCAAAAACGCATTACTGAACTACTAAGAACAGGTGAGCTGACCGCTACACTGAACCTAGCCCCCCTTAATTCAGAACATGATCGGCTTATGCTGTGTGGCAATCAATACATGTTGCAGGAAACTATGGATATATTGCAGGCAAAAGGCTTTGCCAAAGCCACATCACGAAAACAAGGCGAGTTTGTTATTGAACAAGCAATTGTTGAGAAATAAATAAGCGCTTGGCCGCTAAAAATATAACGCTTTTTGGAGATTACAATGAGCCGAAATGATGCAGATAAGGTTCGCAAGGCACTAATTGATGCCGGTTTAGAAACGCCTATGCGCGAGAACAGCTTAAGCGATAGCGATAAGTATGAGCGTATTCGCGCTTCTATGCAGGATATTATTGAAACACTAGGCCTTGATACTGCCGATGATAGTTTAGCCGAAAC
>NZ_PEOG01000166.1 GCF_002761755.1 Roseateles chitinivorans | reverse complement strand
GTACTGGTCGGGCGGCAATCCGTTCCACCACCACCAGAACATCCCGCGGCTGCGCCGCGCGCTGGGCCGCGTGGACACCATCGTGGTGCACGATCCGTACTGGACGGCGATGGCCAAGCACGCCGACATCGTCGTGCCGTCGACAACGTCGTTCGAGCGCAACGACTTCTCGGGTTCCAAGAACGATCCGCTGCTGGTGGCCATGCCGCAGTTGGCCGAACCGTACGCCGACTCCCGCGACGATTACACGACATTCTCGGCGCTCGCCGAACGACTGGGCTTCGGCGAGCAGTTCACCGAGGGCCGCACGGCGTGGGAATGGCTCGTGCATCTGTACGAGAAATGGGCTGCCGGGCTGGATTTCGCGGTCCCGAGCTTCGCCGAGTTCTGGGCCGCGGGCCACGTGGAGCTGCCCACCGACACCGGACTGACGCTGTTCGAGGACTTCCGCGCTGACCCGCAGGCACATCCGCTGGGCACACCGAGCGGACGCATCGAGATCTTCTCCGAGGACATCGACAGCTTCGGTTACGACGACTGTGCGGGCCACCCCCGCTGGTACGAGCCGGCCGAATGGCTGGGCGGCGAACGCGCCCGCCGGTATCCGTTGCACCTG
>NZ_PEOG01000165.1 GCF_002761755.1 Roseateles chitinivorans | reverse complement strand
GAGAAGGCGCTCGACCAGTTCTATCAAGCCAATCTGATCGCCAAGGTCGACTACGCAGACATCCTCTACTACAGCGCACCCTGGATGTTGTTCCTCGGACTCGCGATGTCCGGTGTCACCGCGTATGTGACACTGCGGCTGTACGTACGTAGGTAGTGAGGACGACGTGACCAAGAAGAGCGCCTCCAGCAACAACAAGGTGGTCGCCACCAACCGCAAGCCGGAACTGCTTGCCAGTCACCCGATCTCGAGTCTGATCGCTGTCAAACGCA
Organism: Roseateles chitinivorans; assembly: GCF_002761755.1. Lineage (GTDB taxonomy): Bacteria > Pseudomonadota > Gammaproteobacteria > Burkholderiales > Burkholderiaceae_C > Roseateles > Roseateles chitinivorans. Next base: position 312 of record NZ_PEOG01000165.1, on the reverse strand, counting down.
CGCTCACCGCGCCGCACGTGGAGGCGGTGCGTGCGGCGCTGGCGCGCGAAGACGCACTCCTGGAGGAGTTGCTCGGCGCGCCGCCCAACATGGCGGCACTGGCGCAGTTCGTCGGAAAACGCGACTGAGCCCTAAGCCCGCGCGGTGGCGGCGCGTGCACCGGCAACGATCGCCGCCGCCGCCTCATCGCCCAGCGGGTACGGCGTGAGCAGCGTGAAACGATCGACCAGTCCGGCGAATCTGGTGACAACCGCGGCCCCGGCCTCGGTCGGTTCTCCCACGGCGGCAAAGGTGTTGAGCACCTCGTCATCG
>NZ_PEOG01000164.1 GCF_002761755.1 Roseateles chitinivorans | reverse complement strand
TGCCCCTCGCCCGGCCATCGGGTTGGTCGACTGTAGCGATGTCACGAGGGAAAAAGGCGAAAAACACGCCTTTCAATATGCTGAAACGCGAGAGAAACCGCGTGTCGACTGTGCAACAGCTGACAAAGAGATTCTCAGCGGCCGCCATGGCTTCCAAGGTGTACGACCCCGAGCAACGCAAACGCATGATCACTGGGCCTCAGTGGTGGGCTCGCTGCAAGCAAATGAACGTGCTGGACTCCTTCATCAACTACTATGATTCCGAGAAGCACGCCGAGAACGCCGTGATTTTTCTGCATGGTAACGCTGCCTCCAGCTACCTGTGGAGGCACGTCGTGCCTCACATCGAGCCCGTGGCTAGATGCATCATCCCTGATCTGATCGGAATGGGTAAGTCCGGCAAGAGCGGGAATGGCTCATATCGCCTCCTGGATCACTACAAGTACCTCACCGCTTGGTTCGAGCTGCTGAACCTTCCAAAGAAAATCATCTTTGTGGGCCACGACTGGGGGGCTTGTCTGGCCTTTCACTACTCCTACGAGCACCAAGACAAGATCAAGGCCATCGTCCATGCTG
>NZ_PEOG01000163.1 GCF_002761755.1 Roseateles chitinivorans | reverse complement strand
TCATCGCCGCGCCACTCGACCGAGCCGGCCGTCGCTTCGCGGCCCTCGGCCCGCAGCGCGATCACGCGCGCGTCGACAACGCCCGGCACCGCCAGCACGACGGCCGTCAGGTCGGACAGGAACAGCCGTTCGGCCGCATGGCCGGCCTCCGATGGCGGTGCGTCCTCGATGAAGCCATGTCGCGGCGCCGGACCGGTGTAGATGTCCTCCAGCGACCGGCCCTCGCGCAGCAGCTCGTCCAGCGTGCGCGAGACGGCGGCGCGCGCGATGTGGCGCGCGCAGCGGTCGTAGACCTCGGCCAGGATGTCCACCGCGTCGCGGGGTCCGGCGATGTCGATGTCGGCATGCAGGTCGCAGGGCACGTCGCGCAGGCGCACGATGTCCGGCGCCAGGTCCTCGCCTTCACCGCGACGACGGCCGAAGGC